>NZ_JBIBHR010000022.1:0-128609 GCF_042957125.1 Streptomyces sp. NPDC008125 | reverse complement strand
GGGCCCCGACGCTAATCGGGGCTGTTCTCTCGAACGGGCAATCCTCATTTCACACAAGCACACGCAAAGGCACGCGACGGAAAGCCGGGCCTTGTGGAGTGGTGGTGCGGAATGGCTGTCCGGGGACCGACCGGAGTCGGCGCTCACATCGGACAGCTCGGAGGACGTTACTCACGCACGGGCAACCTGTCAACCCCGGTGCGGCACCGTCATCCGTCACGGGAGGACCGGGCCGCGCCCGCTCGCGTCACTCGGCGGCTAGGCCGACGACCGTGGCCTGGAGGAGGGGGGTGAGCGATGTGCGCGGTGAGTGCGTCGGACCACTCCTTTCCGCCACGTTCGGCGAGCTCCAGGAGGGGCTCCTCCTTGGCTCTCTGCCACGACCCGGCGCCCCCGCACCCGCTCCCGTCGAAAAGGGCCCCGTCGTGCGCGCGGCAGTCGTCCCCCGTTCCGGCGGCCCCGGGGACTTGGAGCTCGCCCCGCTGCCCGACCCGGTGACGGGCGGGCAGCCGGAAGCCGGCCGGGTGGGCCGCCGCACCGGCTGCCGGCCGAGCGGCACAAGATCCCGGAGTGTCTGCGGACGGCCGGCGACGACTGCTGCACACTCAAGCCCGTCGCGACCTCGATGGAGCATCTGGAGTCGCTCGTCGACGAGTCGGCCGGTTTCGGGAGCACGACCACGAGCGTGGTCCACAGCCGGACCCTGCCCGCTCGCGGCCCGCGCCGGCCCTGACACTACCCGTTCTCGCGCGACTCACACCGAGGCGTGTACCTCCTCCAGCTCCTGGAGGAGGCGGCGCTTCGGGCGGGCGCCCACCATCGACTTCACGGGTTCGCCGTCGCGGAAGACGATCAGGGTGGGCATCGCGAGCACGCCGTAGCGGGCGGCGGCACCGGCGTTGTGGTCGACGTCGATCTGCACGATCTTGATCCGGCCGGCCTCTTCGCGGGCGATCTCGCCGAGCACCGGGGCGAGTTGGCGGCAGGGACCGCACCAGTCGGCGGTGAACTCGACCAGGACCGGCAGTTTCGCGCCGAGCACCTCGCCGTCGAAGGTCTCGTCGGTCACCTCGGTGACGCCTTCCACGTGGATCATCTGTCATCCTCCCAGTTCACATCGGGGTTGTGGCCCGCCGGGAAGTCCGGCGGCCACCTCGACCTCGGCGCGAGCGAGCTGCGCCCCGACTTCGGCCCGTACGGTCCCCAGCTGTGCGATCAGCGCGTCCAGCTCGTCCAGCTTCCGCCGGTAGACGGCGAGCGACGCGGGACAGGCGTCCCCCGCCGGATGCCCGGCCCGGAGGCACTCCACGAACGGCCGGGTCTCCTCCAGGCCGAACCCGAAGTCCTGGAGGGTCCGGATCTGGCGGAGCTGTCTGAGGTCGTTCTCGTCGTACGTGCGGTAGCCGTTCTCGGACCGTCGCGCCCGCAGCAGCCCGCGCGACTCGTAGTAGCGCAGCGCCCGCGTCGTCGTCCCGGCCCGTTGGGCCAGCTCACCGATTCGCATGACCCGACCGTATTCCTTGACGCGGGCGTCAAGGCAAGGAGGCGTTCAGGGGCGGGCGGGGACCTCCGCGAGGACGCGTGCCAGTTCGCCCGGCTGCGAAAACATCGGCCAGTGGCCTGTCTCCATCTCGACCAGCCGCCAGCGGTCGCTCTTGAGCAGCTCGACCACGTCGTCGTTGGGCTCCGCGCCGTCGAGCAGGCACTTCACGTAGGTGGCCGGCAGTTCGCCGAGCGGGCGGGTGAGCTCGGCGGGCTCGGTGAGGGTCGCGCCGGGGTGGGGTGTCGCGCCGTCGACGAAACGCTGGATCTGTGTCTCGGTGAGCCCCTGGCCCCCGCACTCCGGGGCGGTCAGCGGGGGCCAGAAGCCGCCGTGCTCGGTGATCGTGGCTCCCAGCTGCCCGGCCCACGGAGCGGAGGCGAACGCCTTCCCGTCGGAGGGAACGTCGGAGTCCACGAACACCACGTGTGCGAGCCGGTCGCCGATGCGTTCGGCGGCCTGGCCCACCGGGATGCCGGAGTAGCTGTGGCCGACGAGCACCACGTCGGTCAGTCCGGCGTGTTCGACCGCGTCCACGACGTCCCGTACGTGCGTCTGCTGCCCCGCCGGTACGTCACGCTTCTCGGCGAGCCCGGAGAGGGTGAGCGGGAGGACGGTGTGCCCGCCCCGGCGCAGCTCCTCGGCCACCTCGTCCCACGCCCAGCCGCCGAGCCAAGCTCCCGCCACCAATACGTAGTTCGTCATCGGGGCACCGTAGCGCGGCGCACTGACATGACCCGTCGACGACCGGTCGAAGGCCCGGGGCGTCCCGTGGTGGGACACGCCCCGGGCCCCGACGGGGATCATCGTGTGCCGGCGGGCCCGGTCACTGGGCGTAGATCCCGATCTCGTTCAGGGAGTACCGGTTGTCGGTGCCCTTGGCCAGCCCGGTGACGCGTACGTACCGGGCGTCGACCGGTACGAAGGAGCGGTTCTCGGTGCCGCCGGAGCCGGCGGTGGTGGTGTGCACGGTCTTCCAGGTGGTGTTGTCCGACGAGACCTCGACGGTGTACTTCAGCGCGTACTGGTCGGACCAGTCGAGCGCGGTCCGGCCGACCCGCCGTACCGCGCCGAGGTCGACGGTGATCCACGCGGTGTCGACGGTCTTGCTGGCCCAGCGGGTGGACCGGTCGCCGTCGACGGCCTGCTTGGGCGGGTAGGCGACCACGACGGCGTTCTGGTAGTCGGACGCGGTGGCCTTGGCGCCGGTTGCGAGGTTGGTGAGGCTGTCCGACCGGGTGGCCGGGAACTCCACCACCTGCTGATAGGTGGGGCGGTTCTGCCAGGCGATCCTGGGCACGGTGATGCCGCCCATCGCCCGGTGCACGATGGAGTCCGCGCAGACCTGGTCACCGGCGGAGCAGGACGCGTCCGCCGGGTAGACGGTGGCCGCCGGGACGGCCGCGGCAGTCGCCAGGGTGGTGAGCAGGACGTTCCGGCAGGACGCGACGGTGCCGGTCCCGCAGTACGTACGGTCCAGGGGTGAGGCGACGGCGTAGCCGAGCACCGCGCGCAGGTCCTTGTCGAGGTAGCTCCACCAGCCGTGCTGGAAGGAGGAGCCCTTGTGGGCCTGGGCCGCGGCGATGCCGGTGCCGACCGCGCCGGAGCCGTTCTGGCCGCCGGACGGCGACTCGTTGATGGGCGCGACGGCGGTGAGCGCCTGGTAGGCGGCGGTGCCCAGCTTCGGCTGGAACACCCCTTCCACCAGCAGCGGCCACCAGGCGTCCAGCACCCGGATCGCGGTGGCCCGGTCGTACGTTCCCGCACCCTTGGACGGCTCGCGCCGCTCGGAGCCCGAGGCGGCCCAGGCGCGCAGCTGTTCGACGGTGGTGGAGAGGGCGGGGTCCGTCACGGCAGCGCTGTCGATGACCCGCAGGATCTCGGGCAGCACCTCCTCGGCCCGCAGATCGGTGGCGGCGGCGTCCTCCATCGCCTTGACCAGCTGGGCGCGGGTCACCCCGCCGGCGTTCACGAGGGCGGAGACCCGGCTGTCCAGCAGGTCGACCCGGTGGACGGCGCCGTTGCCCCAGCCGGAGGTGAACCCGGCCGCCTGCTTGTTGTTCCAGCTGACGTAGTAGTCCTGGTCTGCGGAGTGGGGGTGCTGGGCGGGCGGGGTGACCGCCGAGGTGTTGACCGTCGGGTTCCAGCCCTGCCACTCGTAGGCGGGGAGGGCCCGGATCGGTTTGTCGGGGTCGGTGCCGGCGGCGCGTACCGGGTTGACGCCGGAGTTGTAGTACGCGGTGTGGTGGGCGTCCGCGTAGAACCAGTTGAAGGTGTACCCGACGTCCTGGGCGGCCGTCTGGAAGGCGGTGGCCGAGGTGATGACGGAGGGGTCGTTGAACTGCTGGAAGCCGATCACGGAGTCCAGCTCGTGCTGGTAGGTGGAGCGCAGTGCGGTGTACGCCACCGGCTTGCCGTCGCTCTTCCCGAAGTGCGTGACCAGCCCGTACGCGGAGCGGAGCGTCTCCAGGTCGTAGGAGCCGGCCGCGGTGGAGTCGGCGGTGGTGGGTGCCCAGGAGTTGTGGGCGGTCAGCTTCTCGAAGGGGGTGCAGACCCCGCGCAGCAGGTAGGAGCGGGAGGCGGTGGTGGGCGTGGCGCCGGAGGGCTCGCAGAGCTCGGCGGCGAAGGTGTCGGTGATGTCCTGGTTGGCCGAGGTGGCGCTCCAGGAGTAGTCGAGGCCCCGGCCGATCTCCACGTAGAAGCTGATGCCAGGGAAGGAGGCGCCGCGCGAACGGAGGCCCGGGCCGTCCAGTTCCTGGACCATGAGGAGCTGGGGCGCGTAGTAGCCGGTCTGCGGGCCGAAGACGGCGATCGGGTGGCCGGAGGCGGTGTGGTCGCCGGAGACCACCAGGGCGTTGGACATGCCGTGTTCGCCGGTGATCAGGTCGGCGGGCAGGACGCCCTCGCCGGTGGTGGCCGATGTCGCCTTCGCCGCGGTGGCGGTCGTGGCGCCGGTGCCCGTGCCGTTGACCGCGTGCCGGTAGGCGGTCACCGTGCCGGTGTCGGGCGTCGCCGTGCCGACGGGTGCGGCGGGCGTGGTGGCGTACGGGAAGTCGCCGGTGTGCAGGGTGGTGGTGGCCTCGGTGTCGTTCTGGGCGCGCCAGGCCCGGTACGCGGCGGAGCCGGCGGTGTCGCCGTACTGCTGCTGGAGGGCGAGTTCGGCGAGGGCGTTCTCGACCTCGCCGCCGCCCCCGCTGCCGAAGATGGCGCCGACCACCGAGGCGATGGCGACCGTGTCGGTGGCGGTGAAGTCGGCGATGTTCCTGCCGTGGCCGGTGAGCTCGTATTCGCCCGGGTAGTTGTTGGCGTCCAGGTCGGCGTCGATGAAGGCGTTGACGCCCGCCACGTAGTCGTTGATGTCCTGCACGGCCTGGGCGCCGCGCGCCCCGGAGGCCGCGACCCGGTCGAGCTGGGCGCGGAGGTCGGCCTCGGTGTACGGGGCGACGGCCCAGAGGCTCTCCTCCAGCGCCCGGTTGCCCGCCGCGCCGCCCGCGAACGAGGACAGCTGCCCGCGCCCGACGTGGCGCAGGATGTCCATCAGCCACAACCGGTCCTGGCCCGCCGCGTAACCGGCGCCGAACTCGGTGTCGGAGCGGGTGGTGCCCTTGATGTGCGGGGTGCCGGTGGCCTTGTCCCGGGTGATGGTGACGCCGCCACGCGGCGTGAGGGTGGACTCGGTCTGCCCGGACGGTACGCCGAAGGAGGCGTCGTTGAAGTAGTTCGCCAACTGGTCGGGGGTGAGCCCGGAGTAGTCGTGCAGCAGGTTGTCGTACTTCTCGATCTGGTCGGCGGAGTGCGCCGGCCGGGTGCCGATCGTCTGGTGCAGCAGGATGCCCGCCAGGGTGGCGTGCCCGTTCTCACCCGCGGTGAGGATGTCCAGGCACTGGCCCTGGCAGGGGTCACCGGTGGCGGGCAACGGGTCGGATGTCGCGGCCGCCGTAGGGGCGGCGACCAGGGCGCCGCCGAGCAGCGCTCCGGCGGCGAGGAGGGCGATGGCGGCGGCGCGGGGTCTGGCCCGGCGCGCGCGCCCCAGGAGGCGCTTGGCAGGATTCAACGGAGGCTCTCGATCCGGGGTTTCGGGGGCCGTACGGCTCCGGGGGACGCGCCGGCGGGAGCCCGGCGCGTGCGCACGCTAGCCCCCGGGCGGGGCCTGCCGTAAGGCTTGTGCCGCAGCCGCCAGGAAGTTGCAACACCCGCTTCACACTGGCCAGTTGCCGCGTCGGGCCCGGAGTGTCCTGCGACGTGGAGGAATCGGCGGCGCCGGCACTGTCGGTGGGTGTGCCTATGGTTTGCCGCGAAGGTGGCGCCGTCCGTCCGGAGGGCGGGCCCGGCGGGGTCCGAGGCGTGCGATCGCGGGGCGGAGGGTCGTCCCGATCCCGGATGTCCGGGGTGTGCCCCCGACAACGCGGCGAGCGTGCGGGCCGGGTGCCGTCGGACGGGCGTGGCCTTCGGAACACGCCCTGGGGCGGCGTCCGTGGCCGGGGCTTCCCGGTGGAGATGTCCGCGTCGGGGACCGAGGAATCCGAATCTTCGCACGAGTACTACGGGGGAACCATGTCCGGCAGTTCCGACAGCGTCACCGTGCCCGCGCACGCACTCCATCCGCTCCTCACGCACGAGCCGACGCGGATGCGGCTCACCGGCCCCGGGCTGCCGCTCACCCACGAGCTGATCAGGTTCGCCCCACTCGCGCAGCCCCGGGTGGCGCGGGTCGCCGAGCTGCTCACCGAGGACGCGGACCCGGCTGAACTCCACCCGCACGTCAGGGACCTGCTGAGGGTGGGACACCTGCTGTGCGAGGGCGCCGAGGCCCAGGAGGTCGTGCTCGACGGGGCCACGGGCCGGGTCTTCTCCATGGACCTCTTCGAGGACGCGCCCGGCCTGATCGACGTGGTCCCGCTGGCGCCCTCCCTCGACGCCCTGGCGCGGTTCCTCGGAGAGGTGGACGACCTGCGTGCGTCGCGCGGCAGGTTCGCGGTCGTCGCTGCCGGTCCACGCGGCACGGAGGCGGTGGCACGGGCGTGCGAGCTGCTGGCGGCGGTCTTCGCCGAGGAGGACTGGGGCGGCGGCGGCTGGGGAAGCGCGGGCGCTCCGGACACCTGGGAGCACCCCGTGCCGGCGCTGTGGCGGATCTCTGCCACCATCCGGCCGCTCGCCCTCGTGGCCGGTCCGGGCGAGGGGCTGCGTCTCGACCTGCCGAAGGGACTGCTGGAGGCGGAGTTCGGCCCGGAGGACCTGGTGCGGACCGAGCCGTCCGCACTCCCGGCGGGGCTGGTCCACGAGCCGACCCGCCGGTTCCTCGCGGAGGTGGGACTGCCGCGTACGCAGCTGATGTTCGGCCTGTGGAGCGAGGAGACGTTGCTGCGTCCGCTCGTGGAGGTCGAGAATGCGCGGGACGCGGACCCGGTCGTGCTCCCGGCCGACGCGGACCGGCTGTTCTGCCTCGGCAGCCTGGTCGAGGACATGGAGGTCGTGGTCGACGGCGTGACCGGTCTCCTCTCGTACCGCCCCTACGGCGAGGACGCGTTGGTGCCGATCAACGCCGATGTCTCCACGCTGGCCTTCACCCTGTGGATGTTCGGCCGGGAGCAACGGCTCGACGCCGAGAACGACTTCACCGCCGACTTCTACCACCAGCTGGCCGACGCCATGGTCGCGGTACTGGCCTCGGTCGATCCGGTGGCCTGCCTGCCTCCGGTGGAGGACGACTACCGCTACTGGCCGGAGGTGTTCCACGACGAGGCGGGAGCGGTGCTGCACGGGTGAGGGGGCGCGCGGGTGAGGGGGCGCGCGGGTGAGGGGGCGCGCGGAGAGGCCCGTGCGGGGCGGGTGCGGAACGGCCGGTCTCGTTTCCCGGTGAGCGCCACAGGCCGGTTTGACGGCCGTTCGCGCAGCGCTGGGCAGGGAGAACGAAGAAGCCCGGGTTCCGCCTCACGTGCCGTGGCACCGGCGCGGTCCCGCCGACGGCAGCTGAGCCGGAACCGGGAACGCCCGCACCTCCCGGTGCGGGCGTTCCCGGCGAGACGGCCGAGGCAGAGGTGGGGGCCTCGGCGAGGGTCTCGGGTCTGTGGGGGCTCCGTGCGGATCGGCGCGCGAGCGCACCACCCGGAGCCGGTCGGCGTGGGCGCGGGTCAGACCTTCGCCGGGACCACGCCCCCGTCGCGCTGGTCGGGCACCTCTTCGCCGGTCGGAGAGCCGGCCCCCGTGGCCGGGGCCGAATGCGCGCCGTCCTCCAGCATCCGCTCGTCGAAGGGCAGGTTGCCGGCCAGGACCTCGTCCACGCGGGCCCGGTCGATCTCCTTCGTCCAGGTCCCGACGAGGATGGTGGCGACGGCGTTCCCGGCGAAGTTGGTCAAGGCGCGGGCCTCGCTCATGAAGCGGTCGATGCCGACGATCAGGCCGACGCCGTCCACGAGTCCGGGGCGGTGCGACTGGAGGCCGCCCGCGAGGGTGGCGAGTCCGGCGCCGGTGACTCCGGCGGCGCCCTTGGAGGCGATGACCATGAAGACGAGCAGGGAAATCTGCTCGCCCGCGCTCAGCGGGTCGCCCATGGCGTTGGCGATGAAGAGGGACGACATCGTGAGGTAGATGGCGGTGCCGTCGAGGTTGAAGGAGTAGCCGGTCGGCACGGTGATGCCGACGACGGGCTTGCTGACGCCGAGGTGCTCCATCTTCGCGATGAGGCGCGGCAGGGCGGACTCGGAGGACGAGGTGGAGAGGATCAGCAGGAATTCTCGGCCGAGGTACTTCAGCAGCAGGAAGAGGTTCACGCCGGCGACCAGGCGCAGGATGCTGCCCAGGACGACGACGACGAAGATGGCGCAGGTGAGGTAGAAGCCGACCATGATGATGGCGAGCGACTTCAGCGCGTCCATGCCGGTCTCGCCGACCACCGCCGCCATCGCGCCGAACGCGCCGACCGGGGCCGCCCACATGATCATGGCGAGGATGCGGAAGACGAGCTTCTGGATGTGGCCGATGCCGCGCAGGATCGGTTCGCCGGTCGCGCCCAGGGCCTGGATGGCGAAGCCCGCGAGCAGCGCGATCAGCAGGGTCTGGAGGACCTCGCCCTCGGTGAAGGCCGAGACCATGGTCTTCGGAATGATGCCGAGCAGGAAGTCGGCGGTGGATTCACTCGCCCCCTCGGCCTGCTTCTCGCCGGCCGCGCGGACGGTCTCGGTGAGGTGCAGGCCTGAGCCGGGCTCCAGGATGTTGCCGACGATCAGGCCGATGGCGAGGGCGACGGTCGACATGACCAGGAAGTAGCCGAGGGCCAGCCCGCCCACCGCGCCGACCTTGGCGGCCTTGCGCACCGAGCCGACGCCCAGCACGATCGTGCAGAAGATGATCGGCGAGATCATCATCTTGATGAGATTGACGAAGCCGGTCCCGATGGGCTTCAGCTCGACGGCGACCCCGGGGGCGGCGAACCCCACGACGATGCCGAGCACCACGGCACCGATGACGGCGATGTACAGGTACTGGGTGCGGTCCCGCTGTCCGGCTGTGCCTGCCACGGGTGCCTCCTGGGTTCGGTCTCGGCTCGGTCGCGTACGGGTCCCGGGACCCGGGCGCGTACGAGTCACCCAGGTGGTGTCCGGGGCACGTACGGGTCCCGTCGTCGGGGCGCGTACCGGCCACCCGTCCCTGGGGGCCCCGGTGACTATCCACCGAGCCGTGACGCGGGTCACCCTTGCGTTCATAACGTTCACATCCCCGTGGCGCTCGCGCCGGACCTGACGCGTGGCGCGGGCCCGAGCGGCAGGGCCGAAAACGCCTCGCCACCGGTGCGCGGCACCGTTAGCCTCCGCCCATGATCGAAATCGGAACAGCGGCGGAAGAGGCGGTGGCCGGGTCGGAGTCGGAGGACGGGGGCACCGAGCCACTCCGGACCGTCTGCTGGCGGGGGCGGGGCATCGCCTTCACGCCGCTCGACCCCGACGACGCCGAACTGATCCACGGCTGGCTCTCCGACCCCGTCATCGCCCGCGAGGTCGGTACGTGGCCGCGCTCGCTGTCCGCGGTACGCGGGCGCGTCGAGAGCGACCATGAGGACGGCGACCGCGACGACTTCCTCGTCCTGCTCCCCGACGGCACTCCCGTCGGCCACATCGCCCTGACCGAACAGAACCTCATCGACGGTTCGGCCGCGATCACGCTGATGCTGGACCCCGGCCACCGTGGCCAGGGGCACGGCACTGCTGCCGTGGACGCCCTGGTCGACCTCGGCTTCGGTGAACTGCCGCTGCACCGCATCGAAGCCGAGACCCACACCACGAACTCCGCGGCACGGGGCGCCTTGGCCGGTGCCGGTTTCGTCCAGGAGGGAGTACGCCGCTCCACCTGCCTGCACCGGGGCCGTCGGTACGACCTCGGGATGCACGCGCTGCTTCGTGACGAGTGGGAGGCCCTCGACCGGCCCCGGTCCTGGGACCTGCCGGCCGACACCGACTGACCGCCCCGGTCGGGAAGACGCCTCCCCACACCGCGGCACGGGTCAGGCTCTCGGTCCCGGGTCCGCTCCCCCCTCCGGCCACAGGAACTCCGCGACGGTCTTCGTGAACTCCTCCGGTTCCGCCCGGTGGATCAGATGCCCGGCCGGGATGGTGACGAGCCGCCCGTGCCGGACGCGACGGACCAGTTCGGCTGTGCCGTCCCGAGGGACGTGGCTGTCCGGCCCGCCGGCCACGACGAGGGTCTCGGCGGTGATCCGGTCGAGGCGCTCCAGCCATCCCGCTTCCGGGGTGTCGAGCTGCGGTTTGACGGCCAGGACCGTCTCCCAGTCGAACGTCAGCTCCCCCTCCGGTCTGGTCGGTACGGTCCGCTCCCGGGGGCGGGGGGCGGGAACGTCCTCCAGGACCAGGCGGTGCACCCGCTGCGGGTGCTCCTCGGCGAGGAGGTAGGCGACGATCCCGCCCAGCGAGTGCCCCACCAGGTCCACCCGGTCGAGTGCCAGTGCATCGAGGAAGCCGAGCACGTCGTCCCGCATGAGCTCCAAGGAGTAGGTGCCGGGCCAGTCGCTCCGGCCGTGGCCGCGCAGGTCGAGGGCGTGGACGCGGCAGCGGCGGGCGAGGACGGGGGCCACGGCGCTCCAGTCCGAGGCGTCCTCGCCCAGCGCGTGCAGCAGGACGAGCGGCGGGGCGTCCGGCGGCCCCGAAACCTGGTAGGCGAGCCGGACGCCGCCGACGTCGACGGTGCGGTGATCGGTCATACCGAGGATGTGTCCGGGCGCCCGCACCGCCAAAACTCCTTTCGCCGCAGGCCGAACCAAGGCGTCGCCGCGGACCGAGCCAACCCGTTGCCACTCCCCTCACCGCTCCCCCGACCGCTCCCCTCACCGCACCCCGCCCACCGCACCCGGGGCAGACTGTCCGCCATGCGTTCCTTCCGTCCCCGTCCCCGCAGCCTGGCCGGCCAGCTCTTCGCCATGCAGGTCGTCCTGATCGCCGCCGTGGTGGCCGGAGGCGCGTTCTTCGCGTACGCCTCCGGCTCCGCGCGGGCCGAGGAGACCGCGCGGCGGCAGGTGCGGGCGGTGGCGGTGGCGATCGCCGGGTCGCCCTCCGTGCGGGAGGCGATCCGTACCCCGGAACCGTCCTCCACGCTCCAGCCGTACGCGGAACAGGTCCGCGCGGACACCGGGATCACGTTCGTGACGATCATGAACCCGCAGGGCGTCCGCTGGACGCATCCGGACAGCTCGCGCATCGGCGAGACCTTCCTCGGGCACACCGCGCGGGCGCTGAGGGGCGAGACGTTCGAGGAGACGTACACGGGCACGCTCGGCCCGTCGATCCGCGTGGTCACCCCGGTCCGCGACGGCGGCCGGATCACCGGGCTGGTCAGCGCGGGCATCACCGTGGAGCGGGTCTCCACGCAGGTGCGGGCGCAGTTGCGGGCCCTGAGCCTCGCGGCGGCGGGCGCGCTGGCGCTCGGCGGGATCGGTACGTACGTGATCAACGCCCGGCTGCGCCGCCACACGCACGGGATGAACGCGACGGAGCTGAGCCGGATGCACGACTACCACGAGGCGGCCCTGCACGCGGTGCGCGAGGGGCTGCTGATGCTGGACGGGCAGCGGAGGATCGCGCTGATCAACGATGCGGGCCGGGAACTGCTGGGGCTGGGGCCCGGCGCGGTCGGCCGGAGGGTGGACGCGCTGGAACTGCCGCCTTCGCTGACCGGGGCGTTGCTGGCGTCCGAGCCGCGGGGGGACGAACTCCATCTGACGGCGGACCGGGTGATCGTGCTGAACTCCCGTCCGGTGGTGGGCGGCGAGCAGCGGGGCACCGTGGTGACGCTGCGGGACCACACCGAACTGCAGGCGCTGTCGGGCGAGTTGGACTCGGAGCGCGGTTTCACGCAGGCGCTCCGCGCGCAGGCGCACGAGGCGGCGAACCGGTTGCACACGGTGGTGTCGCTGATCGAACTCGGCCGCGCCGAGGAGGCGGTGGGGTTCGCGACCGCCGAGCTGGAGCTGGCCCAGGTACTCACGGACCGGGTGGTGGGCGCGGTCGCCGAACCGGTGCTCGCGGCCCTGCTGCTGGGCAAGGCGGCCCAGGCCAACGAGCGCGGGGTGGAGCTGGTGCTGGCCGAGGACAGCCGGATCGACGACGGGGTGCTGCCCGACACCCTGGCGCAGCGGGACCTGGTGACCGTGCTGGGCAATCTGATCGACAACGCGCTGGACGCGGCGGCCGGGGGTCCGGGCGCCGCGGGGGCCGTCGTCCCCGGCCCCCGCCCCGAGGACCCGACGGCCGCGCAGGTACCCGCCCGCCCCCGGGTCACGGTGACGGCCGTCGCCGAGGCCGACGCCCGGGAGCTGCTGCTGAAGGTGGCGGACAACGGCCCCGGCATCGGCCGGGACGACGCCGAGGCGGTGTTCCGTACCGGCTGGTCGACGCACGGCAGCGGGCGGGGGCTCGGCCTCGCGCTGGTCCGCCAGACCGTGCGGCGCAACGGCGGGACGGTGGTACTGGGGCGGGGTCCGGACGGCGGCGCGGAGTTCTCCGTACGCCTGCCGATCCGCGACCGTACGGGCCACGGAAGCGGCGCCACGAGCACCGTCGGCACGGCGGGAGAGCGCGCGTGATCCGGGTCCTGGTGGTGGAGGACGACCCGGTGGCCGCCGACGCCCACCGGATGTACGTCGCACGGGTGGAGGGCTTCGAGGTGGCGGCCGTGGCGCACACGCGGGCGGAGGCCGTACGGGCGCTGGACCGGGAGCCCGTCGATCTGCTGCTGCTCGACCTCTACCTCCCCGACGGCCACGGGCTCCAGCTGCTGCGCGCGCTGCGGGCGGCCGGACACGGCGCGGACGTGATCGCGGTGACCTCGGCGAGGGACCTCGCGGTGGTGCGGGAGGGTGTCTCGCTGGGGGTGGTGCAGTACGTGCTGAAGCCGTTCACCTACCCGACGCTGCGGGACCGGCTGGTGCGGTACGCGGAGTTCCGGGCCGCGGCCGGGGAGGCGAGCGGGCAGGAGGAGGTGGACCGGGCGCTCGGGGTGCTGCGCGCCCCGCACCCGGCCGCACTGCCGAAGGGGCTGAGCGCCCCGACGCTGGAGGCGGTCACCCGTGAGCTGCGCGGGGCGCCGGACGGGGTGACGGCGGCGACCACCGGCGAGGCGCTGGGCATCTCCCGCATCACCGCGCGCCGTTACCTCGAACACCTCGTCGGCCTCGGCCGGGCCGCCCGCCGACCGCACTACGGCCAGGTCGGGCGGCCGGAGCTGCACTACCGATGGGTGCCGGAGGCGCGCTGACCGGCGTCCCCGAGCGGGTTCACCACAGCCGCGTGTCACCTTCCGCGGGGCTGCTGTCCGGTCGGGAGTGCGGACGCACCGCGACGAGTGGGACGACGAGGCCGCCGGTTCCGTCAGCCTCGGGTTCGCGGGCGGGGTGCGCGGCGGAGCGTCTGCGGCACGTCGCGGCCGGACCGCAGATCGCCACCGTGCGGGCGCAGCTCGCGCCGGCCCTCACGGACGACTTCGCCGAGTACCCGGCGTTCGCGCCCACCGAGGCCCGTGGGAGGGAACCGATCCGTGTGCTGGATCGGTCGGAGCGCCGGGCCGATGCGCTGAAGCCCCCGCGCTCCCGAGGCGGCCGGGCCGGCGTGCGTACGGTTGCGGAAACGGCGGGTGGCTGTGCCCCGTCCCTCCCGGGAGGGACGGGGCACAGCCTTCAGAACACCGACTCCGCTTCGAACATCCGGTCCGCCGGTACGGTCTTCAGCCGGGTCACCGCGTCGGCGAGCGGCACCATCTCGATGGTGGTCCCGCGCAGGGCGGTCATGTTGCCGAACTCGCCGCGGTGCACGGCCTCCACGGCGTGCCAGCCGAAGCGGGTCGCGAGGACGCGGTCGTACGCGGTCGGGGTGCCGCCGCGCTGTACGTGGCCGAGGATGACCGGGCGGGCCTCCTTGCCGAGGCGGCGCTCCAGCTCGACGGCGAGGCGGTTTCCGATGCCCTGGAAGCGCTCGTGGCCGAACTGGTCGATCTCGCCCTTGGCGTACGCCATGGAGCCCTCGGCGGGGTGCGCGCCTTCGGCGACGCAGATGACCGCGAACTTCTTGCCGCGGGCGAAGCGTTCCTCGACCATCTTGACCAGGTCGTCGACCTGGAAGGGGCGCTCGGGCAGGCAGATGCCGTGCGCGCCGCCGCCCATGCCGGACTCCAGGGCGATCCAGCCGGCGTGACGGCCCATCACCTCGACGACCATGACGCGCTGGTGGGATTCGGCGGTGGTCTTGAGGCGGTCTATGGCCTCCGTCGCGACGCCCACCGCGGTGTCGAAGCCGAAGGTGCGGTCGGTGGCGGAGATGTCGTTGTCGATGGTCTTCGGGACGCCGACGACGGGCATTCCGGCCTCGGAGAGCATCCGGGCCGCCGTGAGGGTGCCCTCGCCGCCGATGGGGATGAGGGCGTCTATGCCGTAACGGCGGGAGAGCTCCTCGCAGTTCTCCGCGGCCTCGCGGAGCCGGTCGCGTTCCAGGCGGGCGGAGCCGAGGATGGTGCCGCCGCGCGCCAGGATGCCGCTGACGGCGTTCAGGTCCAGCGGGCGGAAGTGGCCGTCCAGGAGGCCCTTGAAGCCGTCCTCGAAGCCGATGACCTCGTCGCCGTGACCCACGACTGCGCGGTGCACGACCGAACGGATCACTGCGTTCAGGCCGGGGCAGTCGCCGCCTGCGGTGAGAATTCCGATGCGCATCGTGCGTTGTCTCCTGCTCGCTAGTACCGGACTGTTCGGGGCCTTGGTGAGCGGCCCCCGCGCCGTGAGCCGTCCCGATTGTCCCACGGCAGGGGTACACCCCGCGCTTTCGGCTGCTCCGGCGCACGAACAGGGGGCGAAAATCCGGGTAACAGGTCCGGAAACTGCCTCCGGCACAACGTTACGTGGGGCCTCATGGGCGGCGGGGAGCCGGGGCGGGAAGCAATGCCCCCGGGTGTACGCGTGCACACACGCACGCACCGCCAACGGTGCGGCCCGCCCCGGGAAAGTGGGAAGGGGTCTCCGGCGGGCGGCCCTGCGGCCCCCGCAGGTATCGTCGGAAATAATGCAAGCCAATGCCACCCCTACCGGGATATCACCGCCCGTACCGGGCGAACAGTCGCATCAGGACGGGAGACCACGCGTGACGCGCAGCGTGTACGTGACCGGGATCGACCGGGGGGACGGCCGCCAGGTCGTCGAACTCGGGGTCATGGAGCTACTGACACGGCAGGTGGACCGCGTCGGCGTCTTCCGGCCGCTGGTCCACGACGGTCCCGACCGGCTGTTCGAGCTGCTGCGCGCCCGCTACCGGCTCTCCCAGAGCGCGGAGACCGTCCACGGCCTCGACTACCACGAGGCGTCGGCGATCCAGGCGGAGCAGGGTACCGACGAACTCGTCTCCCGGCTCGTCGAGCGCTTCCACCAGGTCTCGCGCGCGTACGAAGTGGTGCTGGTGCTCGGCACCGACTACGCGGACACCCAGCTCCCCGACGAGCTGGCGCTCAACGCCCGCCTCGCCAACGAGTTCGGGGCCTCCGTCATCGCGGTGGTCGGCGGGAAGGACCAGCCCGCCGAGTCGGTGCGGGCCGAGACGCACAACGCGTACCGGGCCTACGCCGGACTCGGCTGCGACGTGCTGGCGATGGTCGTCAACCGGGTCGCGCCCGAGGACCGGGACACCCTCGCCGGGCGCATCGTGGAGCGGCTGACCGTCCCGGTGTACGTACTGCCCGACGAGCCCGCTCTCTCGGCGCCCACGGTCGCACAGGTCACCGCCGCGCTGGGCGGCACGGTGCTGCTCGGCGACGACGCGGGCCTCGCGCGGGACGCGCTGGACTTCGTGTTCGGCGGGGCGATGCTGCCGAGGTTCCTGCAGGCGCTGACGCCCGGCTGCATGGTCGTCACCCCGGGCGACCGGGCCGACCTGGTGGTGGGCTCGCTCGCCGCGCACAGCGCCGGTACCCCGCCCATCGCGGGGGTGCTGCTGACGCTGGACGAGCGTCCCGGCGAGGAGATCCTCCAGCTGGCGGCCCGGCTCGCGCCCGGCACCCCGGTGATCTCGGTGCCCGGGGGTTCCTTCCCGACCGCCGGTGAACTCTTCGCCCTCGAAGGCAAACTGAACGCGGCCACGCCCCGCAAGGCGGAGACCGCGCTCGGCCTGTTCGAGCGCCACGTGGACACCACCGCGCTCCTGGAGCGGGTCTCGGTGGCCCGTACCGGACGCGTCACGCCGATGATGTTCGAGCACGACCTGCTGGAGCAGGCGCGGGCCGACCGGCGCCGGGTGGTGCTGCCGGAGGGCTCCGAGGAGCGCGTGCTGCGCGCCGCCGACGTGCTGCTCCGCCGCGACGTGTGCGAGCTGACGCTCCTCGGCGACGTGGACCTGATCCGCAAGAAGGCGGCCGACCTCGGCATCGACCTCGCGGACACCCAGCTCATCGACCCGGCCACCTCCGAGCTGCGGCAGGCCTTCGCGGAGCGGTACGCCCAGCTGCGCGCGCACCGCGGGGTGACGGTGGAGCTGGCGTACGACGTGGTCTCCGACGTGAACTACTTCGGCACCCTGATGGTCCAGGAGGGCCTGGCGCACGGCATGGTCTCCGGTTCGGTGCACTCCACGGCGGCGACCATCCGGCCGGCGTTCGAGATCATCAAGACGAAGCCGGACGCACGGATCGTCTCCTCGGTGTTCTTCATGTGCCTCGCCGACAAGGTGCTGGTGTACGGCGACTGCGCGGTCAACCCGGACCCGGACGCCGAGCAGCTCTCGGACATCGCGGTCCAGTCGGCGGCGACCGCGGCACGCTTCGGGGTGGACCCGCGGATCGCGATGCTGTCGTACTCCACCGGGACCTCGGGGTCCGGTGCGGACGTCGAGAAGGTGCGGGAGGCGACGGAGCGGGTCCGCTCGGCGCGGCCCGACCTGCTCATCGAGGGCCCGATCCAGTACGACGCGGCGGTCGAGCCGACCGTCGCGGCGACGAAGATGCCCGAGTCCCCGGTGGCGGGCCAGGCCACCGTGCTGATCTTCCCGGACCTCAACACCGGCAACAACACCTACAAGGCGGTACAGCGCTCGGCGGGCGCGGTCGCGGTGGGCCCGGTGCTCCAGGGGCTGCGCAAGCCGGTCAACGACCTCTCGCGCGGCGCCCTGGTCCAGGACATCGTGAACACCGTGGCCATTACAGCCATCCAGGCGCAGGGCGAGGAGTGACCCGCATGACCCACACGACGACCGACGCGACGACCGACCGGGACGGCGCGGGTGCGGCGCCCTCCGGCGCGCACCGGGTGCTCGTGCTCAACTCCGGCTCCTCGTCGGTGAAGTACCAGCTGCTGGACATGCGCGACCACTCCCGGCTCGCTTCCGGACTGGTGGAGCGCATCGGTGAGGAAACGTCCCGCCTGGTGCACACCCCGCGTCCGGGCGACGGCGGCGAGGCCCGTGAGCGCACCGGCCGGATCGCCGACCACGCGGCGGCCCTGAAGGCCGCCGCCGAGGAGCTGGCGGCCGACGGGCTCGGGCTCGACTCCCCCGAGCTGGCGGCGATCGGGCACCGGGTGGTGCACGGCGGGCTCCGGTTCACCGAGCCGACCGTGGTCACCGACGACGTGCTCAAGGAGATCGAGCGCCTGGTGCCGGTCGCCCCGCTGCACAACCCGGCGAACATCACCGGCATCCGTACGGCTCAGGAGCTGCGGCCGGATCTTCCACAGGTCGCGGTCTTCGACACCGCGTTCCACACGACGATGCCCGAGCACGCGGCCCGGTACGCGATCGACGTGGAGACCGCCGACGCCCACCGGGTCCGCCGGTACGGCTTTCACGGGACCTCGCACGCGTACGTCTCACGCCGCACGGCGAAGCTGCTGGGCCGGCCGGTCGAGGACCTCAACATCATCGTGCTGCACCTCGGCAACGGCGCCTCGGCGTCGGCCGTGGCGGGCGGGCGGTGCGTGGACACCTCGATGGGCCTGACTCCGCTGGAGGGCCTCGTCATGGGGACCCGCTCCGGGGACATCGACCCGGCGGTCACCTTCCACCTGAAGCGGGTGGCGGGGATGTCCGCGGACGAGATCGACGAGCTGCTCAACAAGAAGAGCGGCCTGGTCGGCCTCTGCGGCGACAACGACATGCGGGAGATCCGCCGCCGCGTGGACGAGGGCGACGAGCGTGCCGCCCTCGCCTTCGACATCTACATCCACCGCCTGAAGAAGTACATCGGCGCCTACACGGCCGTCCTCGGCCGGGTGGACGCGGTGGCCTTCACGGCGGGGGTCGGCGAGAACTCGGCCCCGGTGCGGGAGGCTGCCATCGCCGGTCTGGAGGCGCTGGGCATGACGGTGGACGGCGATCTGAACGCCGTACGGTCGCCCCAGCCCCGGCTGATCTCCCCCGAGAACGCCCGGGTCGCGGTCGCCGTGGTGCCGACGGACGAGGAGCTGGAGATCGCCGGACAGACGTTCGCGCTGGTCGGACGGGCCGCCGGGGACGGCGGCGACGGCAGCGGCACCGGGCCGGAGGAGGCCGGGGCGACGCAGCCGTAGAGGCCCACAACTGAGCACCCCCACGCCCCTTTGTACTTTCCACCAGACGGAATATTCCGCAGTGAAACAAACCGATAGGATCCGCCCCATGCGCCGTTCCAAAATCGTCTGCACCCTCGGTCCCGCCGTCGACTCCCACGAGAAGCTGGTCGCTCTGATCGAGGCCGGCATGAGCGTGGCCCGATTCAACTTCAGCCACGGCACCCACGAAGAGCACCAGGGCCGGTACGACCGTGTCCGCAAGGCTGCTGCCGAGACCGGGCGGGCGGTGGGCGTGCTCGCCGACCTCCAGGGCCCGAAGATCCGCCTCGCGAAGTTCGCCGAGGGCCCCGTCGAGCTGGTCCGCGGTGACGAGTTCACCATCACCGCCGAGGACGTCCCCGGCGACAAGTCGATCTGCGGTACGACCTACAAGGGTCTGCCGGGCGACGTCACCAAGGGCGACCCGATCCTCATCAACGACGGCAACGTCGAGCTGAAGGTCGTCGAGGTCGAGGGCCCCCGGGTCAAGACCATCGTCATCGAGGGCGGTGTCATCTCCGACCACAAGGGCATCAACCTGCCCGGCGCGGCGGTCAACGTCCCGGCCCTGTCCGAGAAGGACGTGGAGGACCTCCGGTTCGCCCTGCGGATGGGCTGCGACATGGTCGCCCTCTCCTTCGTCCGTGACGCCGAGGACGTCAAGGACGTCCACAAGGTGATGGACGAGGAGGGCCGCCGGGTCCCCGTCATCGCCAAGGTAGAGAAGCCGCAGGCGGTCGAGCACATGGAGGGCGTCGTCCTGGCGTTCGACGGTGTGATGGTGGCCCGTGGTGACCTCGCCGTGGAGTACCCGCTGGAGAAGGTCCCGATGGTGCAGAAGCGCCTGGTGGAGCTCTGCCGGCGCAACGCCAAGCCGGTGATCGTGGCGACCCAGATGATGGAGTCGATGATCACCAACTCCCGTCCGACCCGTGCCGAGGCGTCCGACGTCGCCAACGCGATCCTGGACGGTGCGGACGCGGTCATGCTGTCCGCCGAGTCCTCGGTCGGCGCGTACCCGATCGAGACGGTCAAGACGATGGCGAAGATCGTCGTCGCCGCCGAGGAGGAGCTCCTCTCCAAGGGCCTCCAGCCGCTGGTCCCGGGCAAGAAGCCGCGCACCCAGGGTGGTGCGGTCGCCCGCGCCGCCACGGAGATCGCGGACTTCCTGGACGGCAAGGCGCTGGTCGCGTTCACCAAGTCCGGTGACACCGCCCGCCGCCTGTCCCGCTACCGCGCCGCGCAGCCGGTGCTCGCGTTCACCACGGACGAGGCCACCCGCAACCAGCTCACGCTGAGCTGGGGCGTCGAGGCCCACGTCGTGCCGCACGTGGAGACCACCGACGCGATGGTCGACATGGTCGACGCCGAACTGCTGAAGCTCGGCCGCTACAACGAGGGCGACACGATGATCATCACCGCCGGTTCGCCCCCCGGCATCCCCGGCACCACCAACATGGTCCGCGTCCACCTCGTGGGCGGCGGCGAGCGCGCCTGACGCGCACACCACCAGCGGAACGACGGCCGTGGGCCGCGCACTCCGGCGACAGCCGGGTGCGCGGCCCACGGCCGTTCCTGCGTACGGCGGCGGACCCGGACACGCCTGTGGCCCGCCTCCCTGATGAACAGGGCTGCGGGCCACAGGTGTTGTGCGGCTCCCGGACTGGTCTGGGGTGCGGCGGAGCGGTCAGCCGCCGTTCTTCGTCAGGTAGTTGTGCAGACCCGGCACCTTGAGCGAGCCGCCGAACTGGCCCGCCTGGGTGACCTTGACGTTCGTGAAGAACGCGAAGGGCACGTTGATCGGGGGCGGCGAGGTGGGGCTGAAGGTGATCGGGATGATGCCGAAGAGGTTGCCCTTCAGCTCCTCCGTGTACATCGTCACCTTGCCGTTGCGGATGGTGGACGTGGAGCCGTCCCGGGCCTGGACGTGCATGGTGGTGCCGTCCGGGCCGACCGCCGTCTGGTGGAGGTCCTTGATGTCTATGGAGTCGGCGGTGAACTTCAGCACCTTCTTCACCGTGCCGTCCGCCGTCTTCACCTCCACGATGCCCGCGTAGTCCAGCCCCGTGAGGGTGAGCAGCGAGGACTCCAGGATCCACGGGTCGGTCGGGAGCAGAGGGATCCCGGGCTCCAGCTCGGCCGCCGCGAGGGCCTCCGGGTCTTCGGTCGGACACGGGAACGGCTGCTTGGCGCCGTCCGGGATGTCCTCGTCCTTCTTCGCGTCGAGGCCCTTGGCGTCCTCGTCCAGCTCCTCGACCGTCCGGCCCGCCTCGGCCGCCGCCGCACGGATCCCGGCCTCGGTCTTCTCGGCCTCGGTCTTCTCGGCGTCGGCGGCTGCTTCGTCCTTCGCGGCGTCGGCGTCCTTCGCGGCGTCGGTCGCGGAGGCGCCGGAGCCGGAGGCGTCGTCGGCCAAGGGCGCTGCCGACTCCTCCGTACCGGAGCCGGTGGTCTCCTCGGCCTTCGGCGCCTCGGTGGTGGCGCTCGGGGACGGGGTCGCCTTGTTCGGGTCGAGGCTGTCGAAGAAGCCCTTGATCGCGTCGCCCACACCGAGCGGGTCGAGCGGGTTGGTGCTCTTCGTCGGGGTCGGCGTGGGCCCGGCGGCGGACTTCGCTCCGGCAGCGGCGCCCGCGGTGTCCGACGCGGTGTCGTCGGCGGCGGGGGTGTCCGAGGTCGCCGAGGGGGACGGGGTCGTGGTCGGCGTGGGCCCGGAGTCCTCGCCCTTGTCCGTCCCCGCTTCCTCGTCCTTGCCCGCCGAAGCGGAGCCGGAGGCCGAGGCCGAGGGGGACGGTGAGGCGGACGTCGACGGCTCCGGCGACTCGCTCGGCTCGTCGGACCGGGTGACGCACGGGCCGGGCGCGAACGGGATGTCCGAGGCGTCGTCGGCCATGGCGAGCTTGGGCGTGAGGCCCATGCCCACGAAGACCGCCGTCGGCATCGCGGCGAGCGCGAACGCCTTCTTTCCGGACGGCAGGTTCAGCTTCGTCAACAGCGACTTGCGGGGAGCCGCGTGGCGCGGGCCTCTCCGCTCGCGGGCTGCTTCGCCCGCGAAGACGTCGGAGTACCCGTCCTCACGCACGGTGCCTCCCGCCGTCCGCGTCGGCGTCCACCGCCGCGTCGAAGTCGGCGGGCTGCTGCGCGGGGAAAGTGGTGATGCCGTGCGGCTCGTCCGAGTGCGGCCCGTACGCGAGCGCCGGCTTGTCCGCGCCGAATGCGACGGAAGCAGCCTGCGCGTTCTCGGACCGTGCGACGCCCGCCGTGCTCGCGGCATCGTCCTCCGGCTGTCCCGGGGCCCAGGACACGGAGAGCGCGCCGCCGACCAGCGCGAGAACGAAGCCCATCACGAACCCGCCGAAGTTGGCCACGGGTATGGAGATCAGCCCGAGCAGAATCGCCGCCACTCCTGCGAACACGCGGACGATGTGGTGGAACCACATGGTCAGCCCCAGCGTGACGAGCAGGACCCCGATGATCAGTGAACCGGCACCGGCGGTGGTGGACATCGCCAGGGTGACGTTGCCGAGGTGCATGTTGGCGTACGGGAAGTAGGCGATGGGTATACCGCCCGCCATGGTGAGCAGGCCTGCCCAGAACGGCCTGCTCCCCCGCCAGGCGCGGAATCCCTGTCGGTGGGCGGTGAGGTGGTGCTCGTTCTGCCCTGTGGACTCGGGGCTCATGGAAAACAGCTCCCTGGAACCGGTACTGCTGTGAGAAAGGGAGGGTGGGCGGCCGGAGCCCGCGTGCATGACCCCGGCCACCCGAACTGAATGCCTACTCGCACTCGTTCGCGTCGTGGTTCAGGCGCAGGCTGAGGTTGCTCAGCTTGAAAGTGCCGGCCGTGGTGGCCCAGGCCCTCTGCGAGACGTTGGTCAGCGTCGCCGTCCTGGCGCGCTGGCCGAAGCCGTACTCGTTCGCCCCGGTGGTCTTCGGCTGGATGCCTGTACCGGACTTCGTGCCGTCGCCGAGGTGCCCCGCCGCGACACCGATGTCGATGTTCTCGAAGTAGGCGTCGGCGTCGAGCTGGGAGACGTCCAGGTACAGGTCCGTCGCCACGACCGGCTTCTTCTCGGCGGTGCCGGCCGTCAGCTTCAGCGTCCACGTGCCGAGGCCCGGGATCGGCGTGACGACCGACTGGCACATGTTCGTGATTTCCGCGTAGCTGAAGCCGGAGACCGCGACCGGGTGGCTGCCCGCGCCACCCGTGGCGACGTTGCCGTACTGGACGAAGTCATCGCCCTTGAGCTGGTCGGCAGTGACCTTGAAGTCCTGCCCCGAGATGCTGAACGACGCAGCCAGCGCACCCTGCGCCAGCCCCACGCCCACCGCCGCCGTGGCGACGACGCTCGGCACCATGACCAGGGCGAAGCGCTTCCATCTGGTTCCACCGCGGATCTGGGAACTCATATATTTCCTCCTTCTCGGACGTACATCTCCGGCCGGGCCGTTGCCCGTCCCGGGATGGGAGAAGTGCTACGTCCTCGGGAAGGAGAGCGCCCGTCCCGGAGGCTGTACCGCATCCGATGCACCGGCGTTCACCCCCGAGCGACAAACCACTGACCGCGCGGTCCGCGCAGCCGGTCGGACAGGCCCCGCCCTCGGGCAGGAACCCCCCTGTCCTGGGTCGGCGGGTGTTCCGCCGGCCCGCCCGGTGGGGACCAACTGCCCGCGGCACCGACTGGCGGTCGGGCCGTCGGTTATTGGACCGAGCGTGGCCGATCGTGGTGCATTCGGGGCCGGTGCACAAGGGGTGTCGTTACTCGCTAGTAACGGGCCGATAACCACCCCGCGACGCCATGGCATGAACCGGCCACGCAGGGTGGCACGAAAGGGACGGCCAAACCGGAGGAAAACGCAGCGCAACCGGGCAGAGAACCCGAGTCGCTTTACTGCGAGTAACAGCAGTCTGTCAGGTCAAGATTTGGCAAAGTGGAGCCACTGGGCGCCCCGAGTTGTCGCCCGGACGTGAAAACGGCCGTGCCACCCGGTGGGCGCCACGGCCGTCTTGTCACATCGGAACAAGTCCCGTCGGAACACGTCGCATCGGATCGGCTCTCATCAGAACAGCACGCGCGCGAGCGCCGTACGGGCCGAGGCGACCCGCGGGTCCTCCGGGCCGATGACCTCGAAGAGTTCGAGCAGCCGCACCCGCACCGCGTCGCGGTCGTCGCCGAACGTGCGGCGGACCGTCTCCACGAGCCGCCCGAAGGCGTCCTCCACATGGCCCCCGACGA
This sequence comes from Streptomyces sp. NPDC008125, assembly GCF_042957125.1. Lineage (NCBI taxonomy): Bacteria > Bacillati > Actinomycetota > Actinomycetes > Kitasatosporales > Streptomycetaceae > Streptomyces > Streptomyces sp. NPDC008125. Next base: position 104,785 of record NZ_JBIBHR010000022.1, on the reverse strand, counting down.
GGTCGAGGTCGGCGGCGTCGATCTGGGCGGCGACGTCGGCCGGACCGGCGGCGGCCTTCTCCCGGACCTCCTGCGGGTTCATCTTCTGCACCCGGCCCAGGAGTTCGGCCTGCGCGAGGCCCAACTTGGCCTCCGGGTTCGCCGGGTCGTCGGAGAGGACGTTGCGGTACGCCTGCACCGCGCCCGGGAAATCGCTGGCGTCCAGGGCGACGGAGGCGGCTTCCAGCAGCGCGTCGTACGGGCCGGCCGGGATCTCGGCGGGGGCCGCGTCGGCACCCTCCGCGTCCGGGTCCACGACGATCCCGGTGAGGCCGAAGCGCTCCTCGCCTACCTGGATCAGCTGGTCCAGGGTCTCGCGGATCTGGGCCTCGGGTGCGGCACCCTGGAAGAGCGGGAGGGCCTGGCCCGCGACGACGGCGAAGACCGCCGGGATGCCCTGGATGCCGAACTGCTGCATCAGCATCTGGTTGGCGTCGACATCGACCTTGGCGAGCAGGAAGCGGCCGTTGTACGCGACGGCCAGCCGCTCCAGAAGGGGGCTGAGCTGCTTGCAGGGCTCGCACCACTCGGCCCAGAAGTCGATGACGACGGGTACTTCGGCGGAGCGCTGGAGGACATCGCGTTCGAATCCGGCTTCGTCGACGTCGATCACCAGGGCGGACGGCGCGACGGCGCCGGTGCCCCCCTTGCGGGCGGCCTCGGCACGGGCCTGCTCCGCCTTGGCCTTCGCCTCTCCGGCCGCCTTGACAGCGGCGAGGTCGACGACGCCGCTCATGGACATGTTCCTAGGCTGCATACGTACATCCTCCCCCCTGTGCCCGCCGTTCCGGAAAGCGATCGGTCAACCGGGTCCTGCCGCGGCCCCGGCCGGCGTGCGGGGCGGGCGGACGGACACGGTTCGGAGGGCCTGAACCCCCCGGTCGCGGCACCGGATCCCCGTCCCGCGCCGCTCGGTCGGCACCGGATCCCCATCCGGCGCCCCCACGTGGCTGTCGCTCGTTCGTGGCGCGGGCCGTCGGGCCACTGCCCGAGGGTCCTTACGCTACGACCCGTAGCGTAACTGGCGAGCAGTCCTCCTGAACAGGACGCCCCGGTGATCTGTCTCACCCGGACCCGGAGCGGCCCCGCCTACCTACTCGCGGGTAGGGTCGCTCCATGCCGAGCCGCAACGACCCCCCGTCCGCCCGCCCCGGCCGCCCCCGCAGCGTCGACGCCGATGCCGCGATCCTGGAGGCGACCCGGGCGTCCCTGGTCGAACTCGGCTGGTCGAAGCTGACGATGGGGGACGTGGCGACGCGCGCCGGGGTCGCCAAGACGACCCTCTACCGGCGGTGGGCCGGCAAGAACGAGCTGGTCGTGGACGCCGTCGCCGTCCTCTTCGACGAGCTCGAACTCCCCGACCTCGGCAGCCTTGCCGCCGACGTGCAGGGCGTGGTCCTCCAGTTCGCGGAGCTGCTGGAGCGGCCGGAGACCCGGACGGCGCTGATGGCGGTGGTCGCCGAGTCGACGCGCGACGCGGCGCTGCGCACACGCATCCAGGACTCGATCGTCAACCGCCAGAAGCGGCTGGTGGTCCTGGGCCGCCGACGGGCGCAGGAGCGCGGGGAGCTGCCGCCCGAGCCGGACGGCCGGGCAGCCGGGCCGACGGCGGACCTGATCTTCGACGTCATCGCGGGCGCGGTGGTGCACCGGGCGCTGGTCAGCGCCGAGCCCGTCGATGCCGACTGGGCCCGGCGCTTCACCGCACTGCTGCTCTCCGGGCTCGGCGCGGTGGCGTAGCGCCCGCCGCCGCCCCCGGGAGAGGCCTGCTCAGAACCCCGGCGGCTCCGTGTAGACCCCCCACTCCTCGCGCAGCACCCCGCAGATCTCGCCGAGGGTCGCCTCGGCGCGGACCGCCTCCAGCATCGGGGCGATCATGTTCGAGCCGTCCCGGGCTGCGGCGAGCATCGCGTCCAGCGAGCCGCGCACCTTCGCCTCGTCGCGGGCCGCCCGGCGGGCGCCGAGGGCACGGACCTGCTCGCGCTCGACCTCGTGGCTGACCCGCAGGATCTCCAGGTCGCCGGTGACCGAGCCGTGGTGGACGTTGACGCCGACGACCCGCTTGTCTCCCTTCTCCAGGGAGCGCTGGTACTGGAACGCGGAGTCGGCGATCTCCCCGGTGAACCAGCCGTCCTCGATGCCGCGCAGGATGCCCGAGGTGAGGGGGCCGATGGGGTGACGCCCGTCGGGGTGGGCGCGGGTGCCGCGCTCGCGGATCTGCTCGAAGATCTTCTCGGCGTCGGCCTCGATCCGGTCGGTGAGCTGTTCGACGTACCAGGAGCCGCCCAGCGGGTCGGCCACGTTGGCGACGCCGGTCTCCTCCATCAGCACCTGCTGGGTGCGGAGCGCGATTTCGGCGGCCTGTTCGGAGGGGAGGGCCAGGGTCTCGTCGAGGGCGTTGGTGTGCAGCGAGCTGGTGCCGCCGAGAACGGCGGAGAGCGCCTCGACCGCGGTGCGTACGACGTTGTTGTACGGCTGCTGAGCGGTGAGGGAGACCCCGGCGGTCTGGGTGTGGAAGCGGAGCCACTGGGCCTTGTCGGTCTTCGCGCCGTACGTCTCCTTCATCCAGCGGGCCCAGATGCGGCGGGCGGCGCGGAACTTGGCGATCTCCTCGAAGAAATCGAGGTGGGCGTCGAAGAAGAAGGAGAGGCCGGGCGCGAAGGTGTCCACGTCGAGCCCCCGGGAGAGGCCCAGCTCCACGTATCCGAAGCCGTCGGCGAGGGTGTAGGCGAGCTCCTGCGCGGCCGTGGCCCCGGCCTCGCGGATGTGGTAGCCGGAGACGGAGAGCGGTTTGTACGCGGGGATGGCGCGGGCGCAGTGCTCCATCAGGTCGCCGATGAGCCGCAGATGCGGTTCGGGCTGGAAGAGCCACTCCTTCTGGGCGATGTACTCCTTGAAGATGTCGGTCTGCAGGGTGCCGTTGAGTACGGCGGGGTCGACGCCCTGGCGTTCGGCGGCGACGAGGTACATGCAGAAGACGGGGACGGCGGGTCCGCTGATCGTCATGGAGGTGGTGACCTCGCCGAGCGGGATGTCCCGGAAGAGGACCTCCATGTCGGCGGCGGAGTCGATGGCGACGCCGCAGTGCCCGACCTCGCCGAGCGAACGGGGCTCGTCGGAGTCCCGGCCCATCAGGGTCGGCATGTCGAAGGCCACGCTGAGCCCGCCGCCGCCCGCGGCGAGGATCATCTTGTACCGCTCGTTGGTCTGCTCGGCGTTGCCGAAGCCGGCGAACTGGCGGATGGTCCAGGTACGGCCCCGGTAGCCCGTCGGGTGCAGGCCCCGGGTGAACGGGTACTCGCCGGGCCAGCCGATCCGCTCGAACCCGTCGTACGTGTCGCCGGGCCGGGGACCGTACACCGGGTCCACCGGGTCGCCGGACAGGGTGGTGAAGTCCGCGTCACGCGTGCGGGCCTTGTCGTAACGGGCCTGCCAGCGTCGGCGGCCCTCCTCGATCGCGTCAGCGTCCATGGTGTCGAATTTACTAGGACGTCCTACTACCTGTCGATGACAAACCGCCCGGCACTTGGACGGAGTCCGGTGCGGGCGGTTCGCGGGTCCTGCGGGAGTACGGCCCTGCGCCCCCGGTCCCGCGGGGCGTACGGCCGGGCGTCAGCCGTTCTTGACGGGGCTGCCCTGCGCGGAGGCGTTCGCGGCGGCCGGCGCGGCGCCCGCGATCAGCGGCTCGACCTCCCGGACGACCCTGCGCTCCACGAAGAACGCGGCGGTCGGGATGGTGCCGGCGATCAGCACCCAGAGGAGCTTGCCGATCGGCCACTTCGCCTTGGAGCCCAGGTCGAAGGCGAAGAGCAGATAGATGATGTAGAGCACGCCGTGGATCTGGGAGACGACGAGCGTCAGGCCCTCGCCCTTGTCGAATCCGTACTTGAAGACCATGCAGAGGCAGAGGATCAACAACATGACGGCGGTGACGTAGGCCATCACCCGATAGCGGGTCAGCACGCTGCGTTTCATGACATCGAGGTTAGCCGGAGGCCGGGGGCGATCTTGCGGCGGGCACCCCACTCACCGAGCGGACCGCGCGGGCCACGCGCACACGGCCCGGGCACCGCTCAGGCGTCCTCGAAGTCCCGCGCGGCGACCCGCAGCGGCCGGAGCATCGCGAAGATCTCGGCACACTCCTCCGCGTCGTACACGCCCAGCCCGAAGTCCATCGCCATCAGCTCCTCGGTGGCCGCCTCGACCACCTCGCGGCCCTTGGCGGTGATGGAGGCGAGCGTGCCGCGGCCGTCGTTGGGGTTGGGGCGCTTGTCGACCAGGCCCGACTTCACCAGCCGGTCCACGGTGTTGGTGACCGACGTCGGGTGCACCATCAGGCGCTCGCCGATCTTCGACATCGGCAGCTCGCCCTCCTTGGAGAAGGTGAGCAGCACCAGCGCCTCGTACCGGGCGAACGTCAGCCCGTACGGTTTCACCACCGCGTCGACCTCCGCGAGGAGGATCTGTTGCGCCCTCATGACCGAGGTGATCGCCTGCATGGAGGGCACGGGTCCCCAGCGCTGCTGCCAGAGCTCGTCGGCGCGGGCGATGGGGTCGAAGGGAAGGCTGAGCGGCTTCGGCACAGCCCCGACCTTACCCACTGGTCACATCGCGGCGGGCGCCGTCTCGGAGTTCGGTACCGCATACGCGTGCGGGAGGATCCGCCTGCCTGCGAACAGCCGAACGGGGGCGGTCCGCGGGGCGAGTGGTTGACGCTCCGCGGCGGCCGGTGTCGCAGCGCCACGCTCCGTGACCGATATGCCAGGATCGACCGCATCTCTGTACCTCGTGAGGCCGCCGCACGGGCGTGCCCCGCACGTGTGTCCCGCGCTTCGTGCCCGTTTCCGTTGAGCCACCGTCCGAGGGGGCTGGATGTCCGGCCGCAGGATCTTGCCCGTCGTCTCCGCCGCCGTGGCCGCGTCGGCCGCCCTCGCGGTGGGCTGTTCGTCCCCGGGGACGCCGTCCGGGGGCGGCGAGGAACCCACCGCGAGCGCGGTGGACGCCGTCCGGGGCGGACCGGCGCGCGGCACGTCGCCGTACTGGGTGGATCCGGAGAGCGACGCCGCCCGTCAGGTCCGCGCCTGGAAGGAGGCGGGGCGGGCGGCGGACGCGCGACTGCTGGAGCGGATCTCCACCCGCCCGGTGGCCGACTGGCCCGCGGGCGACGATCCGGAACCGGACGTCCGCACCGCCGTCGAGGGTGCCTCGGCCTCCCACCGGAGCGTCCTGTTCGTGGCGTACAACATCCCGCACCGCGACTGCGGCGCCTATTCGGCGGGCGGGGCGTCCGACGCGGACGCGTACCGGGCGTGGACGGAGCGGTTCGCCGGGGCGATCGGCGACGCCCCGGCCACGGTGGTCCTGGAGCCCGACGCCGTCGCGCACGTCGTGGACGGCTGCACCCCGCCGGAGAAGCACGCCGAGCGGCTCGACCTGCTGGCCGGGGCGGTGGACACCTTCAAGGCCCGGCCGGGGACCAAGGTCTACCTGGACGCGGGGAACCCGGACTGGCTCGCCGACCCCGCCAAGCTGGTCGAACCGCTCCACCGGGCGGGCGTCGACCGGGCCGACGGCTTCTCGCTCAACGTCTCCAACTTCCAGACCGACGAGACGGTGAAGGCGTACGGGGCCCGGCTCTCCGCCCTCCTCGGCGGCGCGCACTACGTGATCGACAGCAGCCGCAACGGCCGCGGGCCCCTCTCCGGCGGCCGGTCGGAGGCGTGGTGCAACCCGCCGGGCCGGGCCCTGGGCACTCCCCCGACCACCGAGACCGGGGACGAACGGCTGGACGCGTACCTCTGGATCAAGCGGCCGGGCGACTCCGACGGCCCCTGCCGGGGCGGCCCGGCGGCCGGCACCTGGTGGCCGGGTTACGCCCTCGGCCTGGCCCGCGCCGCCGGGTCCTGACCCGGTCCTGCTCGCGCCCGCGCCTCCCGTACGGCCAGGAGGCCCTGGTCGTACGGGAGGCGCGGGCGCCGGCAGAGCTCTCAGCCGACCTCGACCCACTTCGCCACCGACGAGACGCCGTCGGTGTCCGTGACGAAGAGCATGTACCAGCCCGGTGGTACCAGGGTGCTGTCCCCGGGCACCGTCACGGTGATCCTGCCCTCCTTTTCGCGCATTTCCAGCGCGATCGACCGCTGCTCGACGTCGGTGGTGTGGGTGACGGCGCTCGGCCGCATCAGCCGGGCGGTCGCCGGACGGCCGCCGCCGGTCAGCGCGTACGTGGCGGTGCCACCGCGCTCCACCTTCCCGGGCCCGGCACCGATCACCGGCCGGTCGCCGCCCGCGCGGTGCAGGACCGCCGGGGTGAAGACCTCCATCCGCTGCTCGAAGGTGCCCAGCTTGGTGTTGGCCTTGTCGCCGTAGAGCGAGTCGGATCCGAAGGTCGCCACCCGCCCGTCGGGCAGCAGCAGCGCCTCCGAGTGGTAGTTCCGGCCGATGGTGGGCGCCGCCGCCTCGGTGAACTCGCCGGTCTTCGGGTGGTAGGTCTGCGCCTTGAGGATGTTGCTGTCGCCGCGCCCCCGGTAGTCGCTCGATCCGCCGGTGGTGAAGACGGTGTCGTCCGGCATGATCACGCTGTTGAGGTAGCGGGTGCCCTGCGGCAGGTCGGGGCCAGGCTCGAAGACCGGGCTCTTCGCCTTGAGGTCCACGACCGCGGTGCGGGCGGTCGACACCTCGGACTCCCCCACCCCGCCGCCGCCGAGGATCATCACCTTCTGGTCCTGGACCGGGGGCAGCATCAGCGAGGAGGCGGTCTCCGTCGCGTCGAAGTCCTTCAGCCCGCCGACCGCCTTGAAGGTGTTCTTCCGCAGGTCCCAGAGCCCGGCGGCGCGGCCCTTGTCGGCGGGGCCGTAACCGGCGTTGGCGCCCGGGTAGAAGAGCCTGCCGCCCTGGGTGAGGAAGAGGGCGGGATAGGTCGGGAAGTAGCGGAACGGACCCTTGGACCACCTCTTGGCCCCCTGGTCGTAGATCTCGGTGTCGCCAGAGATGATCTCGCCGACGTCGTCGAGCCCCGAGACGGCGAGCACCCGCCCGTCGCCGAGCCCGACGAGCGTCGGATACCAGCGGGCCTGCTTCATCGGGTCGACCCTGATGTACTTCTCGGCCACCGCGTCGAACTCGTACGCCGACCGGATGCCCTGGAAGTCCTGCTTCCGCGTGGTGATCTTCTCGGCGAGGCCGTAGGAGTTGTCGGCGTCCTTGCCGGTGAGCCCCTCGATCTCGTACTGGGCGGACTCGGCGGTCACCGAGTCGGGGCCCGTCTCCACCGCCTCCACGAAGACCCGCTCCTCGCCCGCGGTGACTCTGCTCCTCCACGGCTTCACCCCGCCGTCCGGCCAGTACGTGACGGCGAAGCCGCGTTTGGCGGCCCGGGGCACGGTCACGTCGAAGAGGGAGCGGTACTCGACGCCCGAGGGAGAGCGGAAGACCGTGCCCTTCTTCAGGACCAGCGCCTTGTCCGGGTTCTCGTTCTTCACCCGCATCCCGCCGCCGGCCCGCCTCACCTCGCCGTCGAGCACCTCGTAGCGGGCCGTGCCGCCGGCCACCAGCAGACGGCCGTCGGGGAGCTGGGCGTGGCCGCCGCAGAAGAAGTCCACCGGGGTGGCGACCTTCTTGAAGGTGTCGGCCACCGGGTCCCACAGGACCGTGTCGAAGGTGCCCGCGTCGAAGTGCCGCTGGTTGTTGCCGGAGCCCGCGATGATCAGCACCTTGCCGGTGTGGAGCAGCGCCGCGTGGATGGCGTTGGTCCGGTACTCCTCGGGGATGTCCACCCGCTGCCAGGAGCCGTACCGCGCCTGGTAGCCGGGCTGGGCGATCTTGTACGCGTGGTAGTGGTCCTGGGCGAACGAGAGCGCCGCGGGGGCGTTGAGCCCCGCGAGCACCACGACGGCCCCGCTGCCGAGGACCGCCTTCCTGATCCGTCCGGTGGGCCGGTGGGCCATGGGTCAGTTCCCTCCTGCGGTGCTGCGCGCCGTCGTCCCGGCGGCGCTGTGGACGGGTCCGGCCGGGGTGGCGGCCGGGACCTCGGTACTGGTCGTGGTGATGAAGGTCGTCCCGTCGGGCAGCGGGTGCGGGGCGTGGCGTCGGACCGGGCGCCGGCCGGTCCGCCCGGGCAGCGCGGGGTGTCGTCGGGTGTACGACCACACCACGACCGGGGAGAGCGCGATGGCCAGCGCCAGCGCGGCCCAGGTGCGCATCGCCGCGTGCGTGTGGTGCAGGGGTACGGACGCGGCGAGCGAGACCAGCAGCAACGCGGCCCAGAAGAGGTGGACGCGGAAGGTGAGGAGCCGGTCGGGGCTGGTGGCGCCTCCCTTGGGCGTGACGACGAAACGCCCGTCGGTCCGCAGCACCGCGGCGCCGAGCGACTTCAGGTAGATCGGTGCGCAGAGGGCGGACATGGCCATGCCGGCGATGCCGCCGGAGCCTTCGGGTTCGTGCGGGGAGACGTTGTGCCGCCGGTTCCAGAGGTAGAGGCCGATCTGGAGGGCCGCCGCGTCGCTGTGGAGCATCAGCCAGAGGGAGGCGGAGACCTCGGTGCCGGAGGCGCCGAGCCAGAGGAAGAGCACGCAGCTGAAGATCCCGAGCAGCCAGTTGACGGCGGTCATCGGGTAGTAGACGAGCATCAGGGTGTAGCTGAGGAGCCGGCCCGGGGGGAGCCGGAACAGCCCCTTGGGGTACTGCCGCAGCAGCGTCTCGTACGTCCCGCGCGACCAGCGCAGCTGCTGGGTGAAGAAGTCGGTCCAGGAGGACGGGCCCTCGCCGACGGCCAGCACGTCGGGGGTGTAGACGGACCGCCAGTGACGTCCGGTGAGGGGGTTGCGGCGGCGGTGGATCTCGAAGCCGGTCGCCATGTCCTCGGTGATCGAGTCGTACAGTCCGCCGGCCTGCCGCAGCGCGGCGACGCGGACGACGTTGTTGGTGCCGACGAACATGGGCGCCCCGTAGCGGTTCCCGGCGCGCTGGATCAGGGCGTGGAAGAGGAACTGCTGCGATTCGGCGGCCTTGGTGACGGCCGCGTCGTAGTTCCCGTAGACCTGCGGGCCGACGACGAAGGCGGTGTCGGGGTCGCGGAACCAGCCCAGCATCCGCTCCAGGAAACCGGGCAGCGGCACGTGGTCGGTGTCGACGGAGGCGAAGAAGTCGTAGGCGTCGCCGTGCCGGTCGAGCCAGGCGTTGTAGTTGCCGTGCTTGGTCTTCGCCCGGTGGGTCCCCTCGGGGCGGTTCCACGCGGGGACGCCGCGCCGGGTGAAGTGGCGGACCCCGAGTTCCGCGCAGAGCGCGCGGGCCGCCGGGTCGTCGCCCTCGTCGAGCAGCCAGACGTCCAGCGGTCCGTCGTGGCGGACGCGTACGGCACCCCGGAGGGTGGCGCGGACCATGGAGAGGGGTTCCTTGCCCGGTACGTACGTGGTGACGAAGGCGACCCGGGTGCCGGGTTCGGGGACGACGGGCACCGGGTCCCTGGCGACCATCGTGGCGTGCGCGACGGAGACGACGTTGACGAGCATGAAGAGTTCGATCAGCGCGATGGAGACGAGCATCGCGGTGTCGGCGGCGACGAGCCACGGCTCGCCGTTCTCGCGCCGGGTCCAGTGCGTCGGCCAGACGAGGTAGAGCAGCAGCGCCCCGGTGAGCACCGGGGCGAGGGTCATCAGGAGGACGGCCCGGGTGCGCCGCTTCTCCGCCGCGAGGAGGCCCCGGTACCGCACGCGGTACTCCGGTCCCCCCGGTTCCGTGAGCGGACCCGCGAGCCGGCTGTGGGAGTCGTAGTCGTAGACCTCCGACCGCACCCTGCCTCCTATGTCGAACCGGTGTGTCTCCCCACATAAATGGATCTTCCGGACCGGGGCGACTCGGCAGGGCCGAGTGAGCGGTCCCGGACCGGGACGCGGGCGTGTCGCGGGGCACCGGGGGCCGGAACGCGAGGAGCCCCCCGCCGTGTTGTGGCGGGGGGCTCCTCGGGGTGACGGAGTGTCACCGGACGCGGACGGGGCGTCAGGTGGCCAAGTACCGTTCCACGGTCTCGACCTTGGAGGTGAGTCCGTCGGTGACGCCGGGTCGGATGTCGGCCTTCAGTACCAGGGAGACGCGTCCGGCGCGGGCCTCGACGGCGGCGACGGCGCGCTTGACGACGTCCATCACCTCGTCCCATTCACCTTCGACCGAGGTGAACATGGCGTCGGTGCGGTTGGGCAGTCCGGACTCGCGGACGACGCGGACGGCGTCGGCGACGTGACTGCCGACGTCCTCGCCGACGCCCAGCGGGGAGACCGAGAAGGCGACGATCACGCGTTCACCGTGCCTTCCCTGCGGGCGCGGGCGGCGATGACGCCGTCCGTCTCGTACCGCTTGAGGAGCTTGTCGCCGTAGAGCCCGCCGAACGGCAGGAGGCAGAGCACGAAGAAGAGGGCGACCCGCTTGACGGGCCACTTCGCCTTGATCCACACGTCCAGCAGGAAGAGGACGTAGATCACGAAGAGGAGGCCGTGCAGGGCACCCAGCGGCATCATCAGGAAGTCGATGTCGGAGACCCGGCTGAGGATCGATCCGAAGATGATCAGGGCCGGGAAGGAGAGCGCCTCGGGAATCGAGATGAGGCGCAGCCGGTGCAGGGCGGTAGCGGTCTTGATGTCCACGAGGGCACCTTCGGTGGGAGGGTCGTCACGGCTTGTGAACGCGAGCACAAGCCGCCCCCATTGTGGCACCGCCCGCCCGGCCCTTCTGCCCCGGGGCGCACGGGGCGGGTGGGACGCGAGGGTAGTCGCGAGCCGCGGCGGCGCTCTGTGATCCTTCCCCGGACACTGGCCCGGGCGGCTCGCGGGCGGCTACCGTCGGTCCGTGGCGATGTTCCGACTCCAAGGCAGCAAGACGCTCGCCGTCGATCTGACGGGTGATGCCGTCAAGGCGAAGAACGGCTCGATGGTCGCGTACGACGGCCGGATGGCGTTCAAGAAACTCTCCGGTGGCGGTGAGGGTCTGCGCGGCATGGTGACCCGCCGGCTGACCGGCGAGCAGATGACGGTGATGGAAGTGCAGGGCCAGGGCACCTGCTACTTCGCCGACCGCGCGAGCGAGATCAACCTCGTCTCGCTGCGGGGCGAGAAGCTCTGGGTGGAGGCGAGCAACCTGCTCTGCGCGGACGCCGCCCTGCGCACCGGCACCAGCTTCACCGGGCTGCGCGGCGGGGCGAGCGGCAACGGCCTGTTCACGACCACCGTGGAGGGCACCGGGCAGGCCGCGATCATGTCGGACGGTTCGGCGGTGGTCCTCCGGGTGACCCCGCAGTACCCGCTCAACGTCGATCCCGGCGCGTACATCGCCCACCAGGGCAGCCTCCAGCAGCACTTCCAGTCCGGGGTGGGCTTCCGCACCTTCATGGGCGAGGGTTCCGGGGAGTCGTTCCAGATCCGCTTCGAGGGCGAGGGACTCGTGTACGTGCAGCCCAGCGAGCGGAACACGATCGGGGGCGACGTCTGATGCCGTTCCGCGAGATCAACTCGAAGATGGTCGAGGCGACGGTCGTCCCCGGCCAGAAGATGTACAGCCAGCGCGGCGCGATGCTCGCCTACCGGGGCGAGGTCTCCTTCACCCCGAACATCCAGGGCGGCCAGGGCGGGCTGATGTCGATGATCGGCCGGCGGGTGGCGAACGAGGCGGCCCCCTTGATGACGGTGGAGGGCAGCGGGACGGTGATGTTCGGCCACGGTGGCCACCACATCGCCGTCATCAACCTCGCGGGCGACACCCTCCACGTCGAGGCCGACCGGCTGCTGGCGTTCGACGGGACGCTCCAGCAGGGCACGATGTTCATGGGCTCGCAGGGCGGTGTCATGGGGATGGTGCGCGGTCAGGTCACCGGACAGGGCCTGTTCACCACGACCCTCAAGGGCCACGGCGCGGTCGCGGTGATGGCCCACGGCGGGGTGATCGAGCTGCCGATCACGCCCGGCCGCGAGGTGCACGTAGACCCGCAGGCGTACGTCGCGCACCACGGGGACGTGCGGAACAAGCTCTCCACGGCGCTCGGCTGGCGCGACATGGTGGGGCGCGGCTCGGGCGAGGCGTTCCAGCTGGAGCTGAGCGGCAGTGGTGCGGTGTACGTCCAGGCGTCGGAGGAGAAGCTGTGAGCACGCCCGTGATCTTCGATCCGACGACCCTGCCGTCGGACGACAACGTCAACGCCTACACCTTCTGCGTGGAGCTGAAGGGCAGTCAGTGGTTCCTCCAGAAGGGGAAGATGATCGCCTACTACGGGCGCATCGACTTCGACGGGGTGGGCAACGGCCGCTTCGACCGGCTGTTGCGGACGAGCTTCCACTCGCCGATGCACGCGAGCGACTGGGTGGTGGCCGAGGGCAGCGGCAAGATGCTCCTCGCGGACCGGGCCTTCGACGTCAACTCCTACGACCTCGACAACGGCAACCTGACGATCCGCTCCGGCAACCTGCTGGCCTTCCAGCCGTCGCTGGCGCTGAAGCAGTCGATCGTGCCGGGGTTCCTCACGCTGATCGGTACGGGGAAGTTCGTGGCGGCCTCGAACGGGCCGGTGGTCTTCATGGAGCCACCGCTTCGGGTGGACCCGCAGGCCCTGGTCGGCTGGGCCGACTGCCCGTCCCCGTGCCACCACTACGACCACGGGTACATGCGGGGCGTGATGGGCGGACTACGGTCGCTGACGGGGATCGGCGGGACGTCCGGCGAGGAGCACCAGTTCGAGTTCGTCGGTGCGGGGACGGTGCTGCTGCAGTCGACCGAGGTACTGATGGCCGAGCAGTCGGTGGGCGCGGTTCCGGTGGAGGCGGGGGTGCCGGGCGGGGGCGGTCCCGGCGTCCACGGCGGGGGTCAACCTGGGTCCGCACCCCGCCTCCCCGGCCAGCTGGGGGATCTCCAGCGTCGGTTCGGCCTGTGAGCGGTACTCTGCGGAGCGTGATTCCCAGGGGTACGCCCCGGGCCCGGCCCCTTCGCGTGCCCGGAGCGCCGCGCGTGCCGCGCGCGGCCCGGTGACCGACGGCGGATGCCGAGGTGAGCGCCGGGCGGGTGCCGGGGGTCACAGCCCCCACTTCGTCCGGCTTTCAACTTCTTAGGTAGAATCCATATATGGAGACCGAGACGGCCACCCGCTGGCTGAGCGATGCGGAGCAGTGCGCCTGGCGCACCCACCTGGACGTCAGCAGACTGCTGACGCACCAGCTGGAGAGAGACCTCCAGCCGTTCGGCCTGACCATGAACGACTACGAGATCCTCGTCAACCTCTCCGAGGCCGAGGAGCAGCGCCTGCGGATGAGCGACCTCGCCTCGCTCACCCTCCAGTCCAAGAGCCGGCTCTCGCACCAGATCACCCGCATGGAGAACGCCGGGCTGGTCAAGCGCGAGAACTGCGAGTCGGACCGGCGCGGGCTCTTCGCGGTCCTCACCGACCTCGGCGGGGAGACGATGCGGAAGGTGGCGCCGTACCACGTCGCCTCCGTCCGCAAGCACTTCATGGACCTGCTGTCCCCCGAGGCGCTGGCCGAACTGCACGCGGCCCTCGCCCCGATCGCGGAGCACCTGCGCGGCCGGCGCGGCAGGCCGTAAACGCCGACCGTGCGGGTGCGTACCGGGGCGGCCCGCACGCCGGCCCCGGTCCCTCCCGCCGCGGCACGCCCCTCAGGGCGCTGCCGAGGTGACCCCCGCGACCAGTTCGTCGGCCGCGCCGTACGGGTCGAGCCGGCCCGCCACGATGCGCTCGGCCAGCGCTTCGAGCCGGCGGTCGCCGTGCAGGTCGGCGATCCGCTCGCGCAGGGCCGTCACCGCGATCGTCTCCACCTCCCGGGCCGCCCGCGCGGTGCGCCGGGCCGCCAGCACCCCGTGCTCCTCCATCCACGCCCGGTGCTTCTCCAGCGCCTCGACGAGCTCGTCGACGCCCTGCCCCCGGGCTGCCACGGTCTTCACGATCGGGGGCCGCCAGTCGTCGGGCCCCCGGGATTCCCCGAGTCCGAGCATGTGGTTCAGCTCCCGGGCGGTGGCGTCCGCGCCGTCCCGGTCCGCCTTGTTGACCACGTACACGTCGCCGATCTCCAGGATTCCGGCCTTCGCCGCCTGGATGCCGTCGCCCATGCCCGGTGCGAGCATCACCACCGAGGTGTCGGCCTGCGAGGCGATCTCCACCTCGGACTGGCCCACCCCTACCGTCTCCACCAGCACCACGTCGCACCCGGCCGCGTCCAGCACCCGGACGGCCTGCGGCGCCGAGCGGGCGAGGCCGCCCAGGTGACCCCGGGTCGCCATGGACCGGATGTAGACGCCGGGGTCGGAGGCGTGGTCCGACATCCGCACCCGGTCACCGAGCAGCGCCCCGCCGGAGAACGGCGACGACGGGTCGACCGCGAGCACACCGACCCGCTTCCCGGCCTTGCGGTACGCGGCGACCAGCGCCGAGGTCGAGGTGGACTTGCCGACCCCCGGCGAACCGGTCAGCCCGACGACGTACGCGTGCCCCGCCAGCGGGGCGAGTGCCGCCATCACCTCGCGCAGCTGCGGCGAGGCCCCCTCCACCAGCGAGATGAGCCGGGCGACGGCGCGGGGCCTGCCCTGCCGTGCCTGTTCGACCAGGGTGGGGACGTCCACCATCACCGCTCCGCTCCGTTCCGTTCCTTCTCACCGCGCGTACCGTGCCGCCTCGGGCAACCCGTGCCGGGGCGCCTTTCGGAACACGCCCTACTTGCCCGGGACACGGATGATCAGCGCGTCGCCCTGACCACCGCCGCCGCAGAGCGCCGCCGCACCGGTACCGCCGCCCCGCCGCTTCAGCTCCAGCGCCAGGTGCAGCACCACGCGGGCGCCGGACATCCCGATGGGGTGACCGAGCGCGATGGCCCCGCCATTGACGTTGACCTTCTCCGAGGTAATGCCGAGGTCCTTCATGGACTGCACGGCGACCGCCGCGAACGCCTCGTTGATCTCCACCAGGTCCAGGTCGTCGACGGTGAGCCCGTCCTTCTTCAGGGCGTGCCGGATGGCGTTGGACGGCTGGGACTGGAGCGAGTTGTCCGGGCCGGCCACATTGCCGTGGGCGCCGATCTCGGCGAGCCAGTCGAGCCCCAGCTCCTGGGCCTTCGCCTTGCTCATCACCACGACCGCTGCGGCGCCGTCCGAGATCTGCGAGGAGGAACCGGCGGTGATCGTGCCGTCCTTGGTGAACGCGGGGCGGAGCTTGCCGAGCGACTCGGCGGTCGTCTCGGGCCGGATGCCCTCGTCCTCGGAGAAGAGCACCGGGTCACCCTTGCGCTGCGGGATCTCGACCGGGGTGATCTCGGCCTCGAAGAGACCGTTCTTCCGGGCGGCGGCGGCCCGCTGGTGGGAGAGGGCGGCGACCGCGTCCTGCGCGGCGCGCTCCAGGCCCAGACGGGTGTTGTGCTTCTCGGTCGACTCCCCCATCGCGATGTTCTCGAAGGCGTCGGTCAGACCGTCGTACGCCATCGCGTCGAGCATCTCGATCGCGCCGTACTTGTACCCCTCGCGGGACTTCGGCAGCAGGTGCGGGGCGTTGGTCATCGACTCCTGGCCGCCGGCCACCACCACGTCGAACTCGCCGGCGCGGATCAGCTGGTCCGCCAGCGCGATGGCGTCGAGCCCGGAAAGGCACACCTTGTTGACGGTGAGCGCGGGGACGTTCATCGGGATGCCCGCCTTGACGGCCGCCTGCCGGGCCGGGATCTGGCCCGCGCCGGCCTGGAGCACCTGGCCCATGATCACGTACTCGACCTGGTCGCCGCCGATACCGGCCCGGTCCAGCGCCGCCTTGATGGCGAAGCCGCCGAGGTCCGCGCCGGAGAAGCTCTTCAGGGAGCCGAGCAGCCGGCCCATGGGCGTACGGGCGCCCGCGACGATCACTGAGGTGGTGGTACCTGTCGTTCCTGACATGGGCACGGCCCCTAAGAGGTGAGGGTGTTGTTTACGAGGGTTAACCCGAATGTACTGAGCACCCCACGCCCCGTCATCCGGCAGCGTGTGTGATCGCGCGCACCTTGCCAATCCTCCGCCCGGACGTTGCACTGGTCCCATGCTGACGCGAATCGACCACATCGGGATCGCCTGCTTCGACCTCGACAGGACCGTGGAGTTCTACCGCTCCACCTACGGCTTCGAGGTCCACCACTCCGAGGTCAACGAAGAGCAGGGCGTACGCGAGGCCATGCTGAGGATCAACGGCACCTCCGACGGCGGGGCCTCCTACCTCCAGCTGCTGGAGCCGACCCGGCCCGACTCGGCCGTCGGCAAGTGGCTGGAGAAGAACGGCGAGGGCGTCCACCACATCGCCTTCGGCACCGCGGACGTCGACCAGGACTCCTCGGACATCCGCGAGAAGGGGGTGCGGGTCCTCTACGACGAGCCCCGCACCGGCTCCATGGGCTCCCGGATCACCTTCCTCCACCCGAAGGACTGTCACGGGGTGCTCACCGAACTGGTCACGTCCCGCACGGAGCACTGACCGCCGGATACCCGGCCCGGTAGAGTGGGCCGTTCCGGGCCGGGGCCGGGTCGGGGCCGTCATCACGTCCCTGTCGTTTGTCTGTCACCATTCCCCGGGGGACCGCTCGCCGGCGGGCGGTCCTGTATGGAGAGTTGCGACCAGGGGACGGATGGGACCGCGCAGTGCGGGGCTACGAACGCCAGGAGAGCCACCGAGCTGAAGACGACCACCTCTCGCGGTTCGAAGCCGAGATGGACCGGCTGAAGACCGACCGGGAGAAGGCCGTCCAGCACGCCGAGGACCTCGGTTACCAGGTCGAGGTCTTGCGCGCCAAGCTGCACGAGGCGCGGCGCAGTCTCGCGACGCGTCCCGCCTACGGCGGCGCGGACCTCGGATACCAGGCCGAGCAGGTGCTCCGCGACGCCCAGGCCCAGGCCGAGCAGCTGCGCGCCGACGCCGAGCGCGAGCTCCGCGACGCGCGGGCCCAGACCCAGCGCATCCTCCAGGAGCACGCGGAGCACCAGGCCCGGCTCCAGGCCGAACTCCACAACGAGGCGGTCCAGCGCCGCCAGCGCCTCGACCAGGAGCTGGCCGAGCGCCGGCAGACCGTCGAGGCCCACGTCAACGAGAACGTCGCCTGGGCCGAGCAGTTGCGCGCCCGTACGGAGTCCCAGGCCCGCCGGCTCATGGAGGAGTCGCGCGCCGAGGCCGAGCAGTCCGTGAACGCCGCCCGCAGCGAGGCCGCCCGGGTCGCCGAGGAGACCCGCCAGCGGCTCGTCGCCGAGGCCGAGACCTCCCGCGCCGAGGCCGAGGCGATCCTGCTGCGCGCCCGCCGGGACGCCGAGCGGATGCTGAGCACCGCCGCCGGCCAGGCGCAGGAGGCCACCCAGCACGCCGAGAACCTGCGGTCCACCACTACCGCCGAGGCCGACCGGGCCCGTCGGCAGGCCACCGAACTCCAGCGCGCCGCCGAGCAGCACGCCCAGGAGACCGAGACCCGGCTGCGCGAGGCGCGGCTGGAGGCGGAGAAGCTGCTCTCGGAGGCCAAGGACTCCGCGTCGAAGACGCTGGCCGGCGCCGAGTCGCAGAACGAACAGCGCACCCGCACCGCCAAGTCGGAGATCGCCCGCCTCGTCGGCGAGGCCACCAAGAACGCCGAGACGCTGAAGGAAGAGGCCGAGCAGGCCCTCGTCGACGCCCGCGCCGAGGCCGAGCGGCTCCTCGCGGAAGCGGCCGAGAAGGCACGCACGGCGGCGGCCGAGGACACCGCCGCCCAGCTCGCCAAGGCCGCCCGCAGCGCCGAGGAGGTGCTGACCAAGGCGTCCGAGGACGCGTCGTCCACCACCCGCGCCGCGGCCGAGGAGGCCGAGCGCATCCGCCGCGAGGCGGAGGCGGAGGCGGACCGGCTGCGCGGCGAGGCCGCCGAGCAGGCCGACCAGCTCAAGGGCGCCGCCGAGGAGGGCACCAAGGAGTACCGGGCCAAGACGGTCGAGCTCCAGGAGGAGGCCCGGCGGCTGCGCGGCGAGGCCGAGCAGCTGCGCTCCGAGGCGGTCGCCGAGGGCGAGCGCATCCGGGGCGAGGCCCGCCGGGAGGCAGTCCAGCAGATCGAGGAGGGTGCCCGCACCGCCGAGGAGCTGCTGACCAAGGCGAGGACGGACGCCGAGGAGCAGCGCGCCTCCGCCTCCGCCGAGAGCGAGCGGGTCCGTACCGAGGCCGGCGAGCGCGCGACGGCCCTGCGCAAGCAGGCCGAGGAGTCGCTGGAGAGCGCACGCGCCGAGGCCGAGAGCGTGCGGAACGAGGCCGAGGAGCAGGCGGAGTCCACGAAGACGGCGGCCGAGGAGGCCGCCGCCGGGCTCCGCGCCGAGACCGAGCGCCAGGTCGCGGCACGCGCCGAGGAAGCGGCGGCAGAGCTGGACCGGCTGCGCGCCGACGCCGAGACCCGCGTCGCCAACGCCGAGGAGGTCCTCGGCACGGCCCGTACGGAGGCGGAGCGGATCCGTCGCGAGACGGCCGAGGAGTCCGAGCGGCTGCGCGGCGAGGCCGCCGAGCGGCTGCGCACCCTCCAGGAACAGGCCGAGTCGGAGGCCCAGCGGCTGCGCGACGAGGCCGCGGCCGACGCGGCGCAGTCGCGTGCGGAGGGCGAGACCGTCGCCGTACGGCTGCGCAGCGAGGCGGCCACCGAGGCGGAGCGCCTCAAGTCCGAGGCGCAGGAGACGGCCGACCGGGTGCGGGCCGAGGCGGCTGCCGCCGCCGAGCGCGTCGCGGCCGAGGCGGCGGAAGCGCTGGAGGCGGCCCAGGAGGAGGCCGGCCGGCGCCGCCGCACGGCCGAGGAGACCCTGGAGGCCGCGCGGTCCGAGGCCGGGCAGGAGCGCGAGCGGGCCCGGGAGCAGAGCGAGGAGCTCCTCGCGTCCGCCCGTACGCGGGTCGAGGAGGCGCAGACCGAGGCGCAGCGGCTCGTCGGGGAGGCGGAGAGCCGGTCGGCGGAGATGGTCGCCGTCGCCGAGCAGACCGCCCAGCAGGTGCGTGACGCGGTCGCCGGGCTGCACGAGCAGGCCGAGACGGAGATCGCCGCACAGCGCACGGCCGCCGAGCAGGAGGCCACGCGCACACGGACCGAGGCGAGCGAGGAGGCGGACCGGCTGCGCGCCGACGCCGCCGCCGAGCGGGAGCGGGCCGGCGAGGACGCCAACCGCATCCGCCGGGTCGCGTCCGAGGAGTCGGACGCGGCGAAGGCGCTCGCCGAACGGACCGTCACCGACGCCATCGCGGAGGCCGAGCGGCTGCGCGCGGAGGCCGCGGAGTACAGCCAGCGGGTGCGTACCGAGGCGTCCGACGCCCTCGCCGCCGCCGAGCGCGACGCCGCGCGGTCGCGGGCGGAGGCCCGCGAGGACGCCAACCGCATGCGGTCGGACGCGGCCACGCAGGCCGACCGGCTGGTCGCGGAGGCGACGTCCGAGGGCGAGCGCATCCGCCAGGAGGCGACCGACTCGTCGAACCAGCTCGTCGGCGAGGCCACGAAGGAGGCCGAGCGGCGGCGCACGGAGGCGGCGAAGACCCTCGCCTCGGCGCAGGAGCACGCGGACCGCACCCGCGAGGAGGCCGCGAAGGTGCGGACCGCCGCGGAGGAGGCGTCCGAGAAGCTGCGGAACGAGGCCCGCGAGGAGTCCGAGCGTGTGCTGGACGAGGCGCGCCAGGCCGCGGCCAAGCGCCGGGCCGACGCGGCCGAGCAGGCCGATCAGCTGATCAACAAGGCGCGCGAGGAGGCACTGCGGACGGCCACCGAGTCGGAGGCGCAGGCCGACACCATGGTCGACGCCGCCCGCAAGGAGGCCGTCCGGATCACCTCGGAGGCCACCGTGGAGGGCAACACCCTGGTGGAGCGGGCGCGTACGGACGCCGACGAGCTGCTGGTCGGCGCGCGGCGCGACGCCACCGCCACCCGGGAGCGGGCGGAGGAGCACCGCACCCGGACGGAGGCCGAGGTCGAGGAGCTGCACGAGCGGGCCCGCCGGGAGACCTCCGAGCAGATGAAGACGGCCGGCGAGCGGGTCGACCATCTGATGAAGGCGGCGACCGAGCAGCGCGACGAGGCCGAGAAGAAGGCCAAGGAGCTGCTGTCGGACGCGAATTCGGAGGCCGGAAAGGTCCGTATCGCGGCGGTCAAGCGCGCGGAGTCCCTGCTCAAGGAGGCGGAGGCCAAGAAGGCCGAGCTCATCCGCGAGGCCGAGAAGCTGCGGGCCGACGCGGAGGCCGAGGCGAAGCGTACGGTGGAGGAGGGACAGCGCGAACTCGACGTCCTCGTGCGCAGGCGCGCGGACATCAATACGGAGATCTCCCGTGTCCAGGACGTACTGGAGGCGTTGGAGTCTTTCGAGGTTCCGACGGGGGGCGGAAAGACCTCCGGCGGAGGCACCCTCGGGGCCGGCCTCAAGGCCGCCGCGGGCGCGGGCGCCCGGGCGGGCGGCAAGCAGACGGAGAGCTGAGGGGCGTCCCCCGGCGGCGCACGCAGGGGGTGACGGGGCGGTCGCGGGAGGAGGGAGTCGGGCCGGGCGCTCTCGCCCGGGCAGTGATTCCGCCGTACCGGGAAGCGATCACCGCTCCACGGACCGGCCACCCGAAAGAGGTGTCATTCTCCAGATCAAACTGGTATCTCCACGCTGACACGCCGCTTTGGCCCCTAGGATTCCCTCTATCACCTCACCGGTCTCATTCGACAGGAAACCCATGAGCGACCCCTCTTCCCCCTTCGGCTTCGAGCTCGTGCGACGTGGTTACGACCGCGGTCAGGTGGACGACCGCATCACCAAGCTCGTCGCCGACCGTGACAGTGCGCTGGCGCGCATCACCTCCCTGGAGAAGCGCATCGAGGAGCTCCACCTCGAGACGCAGAACGCCCAGGCCCAGGTGAGCGACGCCGAGCCCTCGTACGCCGGCCTCGGTGCCCGCGTCGAGAAGATCCTCCGCCTCGCCGAGGAGGAGGCCAAGGACCTGCGTGAAGAGGCCCGCCGCGCGGCCGAGCAGCACCGCGAGCTGGCCGAGTCGGCCGCCCAGCAGGTGCGCAACGACGCGGAGAACTTCGCCGCCGAGCGGAAGGCGAAGGCGGAGGACGACGGGGTCCGCATCGTCGACAAGGCCAAGGGCGAGGCGACCACGCTGCGCACCGAGGCACAGAAGGACGCGCAGCAGAAGCGCGAGGAGGCGGACGCTCTCTTCGAGGAGACCCGCGCCAAGGCCGCCCAGGCCGCCGCGGACTTCGAGACCAACCTGGCGAAGCGCCGCGACCAGTCGGAGCGCGACCTCGCGTCCCGTCAGGCCAAGGCCGAGAAGCGTCTGGCGGAGATCGAGCACCGCGCGGAGCAGCTCCGCCTGGAGGCCGAGAAGCTCCGTACGGACGCCGAGCGCCGGGCCCGTCAGACGGTGGAGACCGCGCAGCGCCAGTCCGAGGACATCGTGGCCGACGCGAACGCCAAGGCCGACCGCATCCGCAGCGAGTCGGAGCGCGAGCTGGCGGCGCTCACCAACCGCCGCGACTCGATCAACGCCCAGCTGACCAACGTCCGCGAGATGCTGGCGACGCTGACCGGCGCGGCCGTGGCCGCCGCCTCGTCCCCGGTGGACGACGAGCCCGCCACTCGTGGTGTCCCGGCCCAGCAGACCCGCTGACGTCCTCTCACGCCTCCGGCCCACCTCCGTGCGCCCGGTTCCGCCTTGTGGTGGCGCCGGGCGCGCGGCCGTTCTAGCGTGAGCCGCATGATCGAGCTCGAAGGACTGACCAAGCGCTACGGCCAGAAGGTCGCCGTCGACGCCTTGTCCTGCCGGATCAGACCGGGGATGGTCACCGGGTTCCTCGGCCCGAACGGTGCGGGCAAGTCCACCACGATGCGGATGATGCTCGATCTGGACAACCCGACCTCCGGTTCGGTGCGCATCGACGGCAAGCGGTACCGGGAGCTGGACGAGCCGCTGAAGTACATCGGGGCGCTGCTCGACGCGAAGTCGATGCACGGGGGCCGGAGCGCGTACAACAACCTGCTCTGTCTGGCCCAGAGCAACCGCATCCCCTCGTCGCGGGTGGCGGAGGTGCTGGACACGGTCGGGCTGAGCGCGGTGGCGAAGAAGAAGTCGAAGGGCTTCTCCCTCGGCATGGGCCAGCGGCTCGGGATCGCCTCGGCACTGCTGGGCGATCCGCAGATCCTGATGTTCGACGAGCCGGTGAACGGTCTCGACCCCGAGGGCATCCACTGGATCCGGAACCTGATGCGCTCGCTCGCCGCCGAGGGCCGGACGATCTTCGTCTCCTCGCACCTGATGAGCGAGATGGCGCTGACGGCTGACCATCTGATCGTGATCGGCCAGGGGCGGTTGCTCGCCGACACGTCGATGGCGGACTTCATTCACCAGAACTCACGGAGTTTCGTCCGCCTGCGCTCCCCGGATCAGGAACGGCTGCGCGACGCGCTCGCCGCCGGGGGCTTCACGCCCGTGGAGGCGGGGAACGGCACCCTGGAGGTCGACGGCGCGACCAGCGAGCAGCTCGGTGAGCTGGCCGCCCGCCACCAGCTCGTCCTCCACGAACTGAGCCCGCAAAGGGCGTCGCTGGAGGAGGCGTTCATGCAGATGACGGCGGGCTCGGTGGAGTACCACGCGCACGGCGACGCCGACCGCGCGCTCGGCGGGGGCACGGTTCCCGCAGCGGCGGCCGGCGGGCCCGGGCAGGCCGCCGGGGGCTGGGGCGCCGGCTGGAACGATCCCGCCGGCGGCGCCGGTACCCGCACCGACGGCAAGGGGGTGTGACCGATGGCATCGGTTCCCGCGGTCCTGACCTCCGAGTGGACGAAGATCCGTACGGTCTCCTCCACCACCTGGACGCTCATCTCGGCGTTCGTCGTCACGGTGGCCATGGGGGCCGCCCTGAGCGCGCTGTTCAAGTCGCGGTTCGACGACCTCGACCCCGCCGAGCGCGCCACCTTCGACCCGACCTTCGTCAGCTTCTCCGGAATGATCCTCGGTCAGCTCGCGATGGTCGTCTTCGGCGTGCTGGTGGTCGGTACGGAGTACAGCTCGGGGATGATCCGCACCTCGCTGGCGGCCGTGCCCCGGCGCGGCACGCTCCTCTTCAGCAAGATCGCCGTGGCCGGGGTGCTGGCCCTGGTCGTCGGGCTGATCACCAGCTTCGTCACCTTCCTCCTCGGGCAGGCGCTCCTCGGCGACCACGGCACCGGCCTAGGCGCGGACAACGTGCTGCGCGCGGTGGTCGGCGGCGGCCTCTACATGGGCCTCATCGCTGTCTTCTCGATGGGCGTGGCCGCGATGCTGCGGAGCTCGATGCTCTCGCTGGGCATCCTGATGCCGTTCTTCTTCCTCGTCTCGCAGATCCTCTCCTCGGTCCCGGGCGCCAAGTCGGTGGCCCGTTACTTCCCGGACCAGGCGGGCTCCAAGATCATGCAGGTGGTGCCGGACGCGATGGGCGGCGACAAGGCGCCGTACGGGCCCTGGGCCGGGCTCGGCATCATGGCGATCTGGGTGGTCGCGGCGCTGGTGGGCGGCTACCTCGTGCTCCGGGAGCGGGACGCGTAGGGCGTCGTGTCCGCACCGGTCCCGAGGCGGCGTGCATCGACGGCGCCTTCGCCGGAACCGTCCGGGCCTGGTTATCCTCCTCACTCATACGGGGGCGTGCGGCCGAGCGGGCCGGGCCCCGACGACGGATGAGTCGATGGGGCTGGGAATGATCGAGGCAGTCGGCCTGACCAAGCGTTACGGCGCACAGACGGCCGTGGAGGACCTCTCCTTCCGGATCAGGCCGGGGATGGTCACGGGCTTCCTCGGCCCGAACGGGTCGGGCAAGTCCACGACCATGCGGATGATGCTCGGACTCGACCGGCCGACCGCCGGCCATGTGACGATCGGCGGCCACCCCTACCCGAGCCTGCCGAACGCGCCGCGCCAGGTGGGCGCGCTGCTGGACGCGAAGGCGGTGCACGGGGGCCGCAGCGCCCGCAACCACCTGCTGTCGCTGGCCCAGCTCGCGGGCATCCCGGCCGCGCGGGTCGACGAGGTGCTCGGCGTGGTCGGTCTGCGGGAGGTGGCCGGCCGGCGTTCCGGGGGCTACTCGCTGGGGATGGGGCAGCGGCTCGGCATCGCCGCGGCGCTGCTGGGCGATCCGCAGGTCCTGCTCTTCGACGAGCCGGTCAACGGTCTCGACCCGGAGGGCATCCTCTGGGTCCGCAATCTGATGAGGGCGTTGGCGGCCGAGGGCCGTACGGTCTTCGTCTCCAGCCACCTGATGAGCGAGATGGCGCTGACGGCCGACCATCTGATCGTCATCGGGCGGGGCAGGCTCCTTTCCGACATGAGCGTCAAGGAGTTCATCTCCGTCAACTCCGCGGACTTCGCGCGGATCAGGGTGGCCGAGGACGCCCTGGCATCTCGCGAGAAGCTGTCCGCCGCGTTGGCGGAGGCGGGCGGGCGGGTGCTCTCCGAGCCGGACGGAGCGCTGCGGGTGACCGGGCTGCCGCTGCCGAGGATCAGCGACCTCGCGCACGGGGCTCAGGTGCGGCTGTGGGAGCTGTCGCCGCACCAGGCGTCCCTGGAGGAGGCGTACATGCGGATGACGCAGCACGTCGTGGACTACCGTTCGACGGATGACGCGAAGGCGGGGCTCCGGCCGCCCACGTCCCCCTACACGGTCCCGCAGCCCGACCAGGGCGCCGCCGCGTACGGACAGCAGCCGCAGGGGTGGGCGCAGCAGTGGTACGCGCCGGCGCCGCCCGGCCAGAACCCGTACGCCTCCGGTCCGGCAGCCACACCCGCCGCACCCGTACCCGTACAGGCCGTGCCCGCGCCGGCCTCTCCCGCCCCGGCCCCTCCCGCCCCGGCCGCCGCCGCGCCCGTACCCGCCGCGCCCGTACCCGCCGCGCCCGTACCCCCCGCATCCGTGCGGGCCGAGCCCGCGTCGGCGGCGCCCGCCTCCGCCGAGCAGAAGACCAGCGAGGACCCCCGATGACGACGCCGGCCACACCGCCGCTTCCCCAGGCCCACCCGCAGCCCGAGCCGGGTCCGGCCGTCCACGGGGCGCCCGCCCCCGGCGGGGTTCCGCAGCTCAGCTACTACGTCTCGCCGATTCCGGTCCGCCCGGCCACCTTCGGCGACGCGCTGGCCTCCGAGTGGACGAAGATCCGCTCGGTGCGCTCCACGACGTGGACGCTCGGCGTCATGGTCGCGCTGCTGATGGGTATCGGCATGCTCGTCGCCTTCGGAGTGAGCTCGGCGAGCGACTCCGGCTTCGACGAGGGCGACTCGGACGTGCTGAGCCTCGGCTTCTTCGGGGTGCTGCTCGGCTCGATCTGCGTGATCACGCTCGGCGTGCTGACCATCGCGTCGGAGTTCGGCACCGGCATGATCCGTACGACGCTGACGGCGTGCCCGAGCCGGAGCCGGGTGCTCACGGCGAAGGCGGTCGTCTTCTTCCTGCTGGTCTTCGTCCTCACCACGGTGACGACGACCGTCGTCGCCATGCTCCAGACGGCCGTCCTCGGCGGGGGCTCCGCCGCCTCGGGTGCCGACTGGCTGCGGGCCACGGTGGGGGTCGGGCTCTACACCGGACTGCTGGGACTGCTCTCGCTCGGGGTCGGCACGATCGTCCGGCACTCGGCGGGGGCGATCACCATCATGATCGGGGTCGTGCTGCTGCCGCTGGTGCTGGCCCTGTTCATGGCCGTGGAGCAGCTGAACCGGCTCCGGGAGTTCCTCTTCGAGTACTCGCTCCCCAGCCAGATCGCCGCGCTCTACGATTCCTCGGTCTCCGACTCGGGACCGTCCGGCTGGGACTCGGTGGCGATCATGTTCCTGCTGACCGCCGTCGTGTTCGGCGTCGCCCACCTGGCGCTGAACCGCCGCGACGTCTGACGCACCGCCGCCCCGCACTCCCGGGGAGTCAGTGGCGCGGGGCGTTCCGGGACCGCTGCACCCGCGTGGTGCGGCGGTCCTTCGCGTTCCAGCACGCCTTGTGCCAGTGACGCCGGTCGTCGATGCCGCCGTACTCCGGCCACGCCACCAGATGCGGTACGCCGGAGGGGATCTCCTGGTCGCAGCCGGGGCAGCGGTAGCGCTTGCCCCGCGCGCTCGCACCGGCCACCGGGCGCACCGACCACTCCTCGCCCTGCCACTCCTCGGTGGCCGAGCCGCCGCCGTACCGGTCCCCCGTCACGCTCGCGTCGGTGGACGGGCTCTCGCCGCCCTTGGGGCGGTTGCGGCGCGGGGACACGGGACACCTCACGGGGGTGTGCGGGGACGAAGACTTCCGTCAAGCCTAGAGCCAGCGGGCCGAGGGGTCGCGCGCGGTGTGCGGGGGTCGCGCGCGGACCCCGCGCGGACCGGTCGGGGCCGCGTGGGCCACGAGCACCCGTACGGGGCGGACGAGTACCCGTGCATGACCGGCCCGGACGCGGGCACCGGAGGTGGTTACCGGAAAATCGCAACAATTTCTCCCCCGGCCCGTGCCTTTGGCACGTGTCAGGCGTTGATGCCAATAGGGGAAGACCGCGTCGGCCGCAAGGAGGCAGAAGGCGATGCGCGTGGGAACGTTCGTACTGGCAGCACAGTTCCCGGGTCAGGGGCAGGGCGAGGCCCTGCACCGGGCGATCCGGTCCGCCGAGGTGGCGGAGGAGTCGGGGCTCGACTCCGTGTGGCTGGCGGAGCACCATTTCGTGCCGTACGGGGTCTGCCCCTCGGCCGTGACGCTGGCCGCGCTGCTGCTCGGCCGCACCCGCAGAATCCGGGTCGGCACGGCGGTGAGCGTGCTGCCGACCCAGCATCCCGTCGCGCTCGGCGAGCAGGCGGCGCTGCTCCACCTGACGACCGGCGGCCGGTTCAGCCTGGGCGTGGGCCGGGGCGGGCCGTGGGTGGACCTGGAGGTCTTCGGCGCCGGCCTGGAGGCGTACGACAGCGGCTTCCCCGAATCCCTGGACCTGCTGCTCGACTGGCTGCGCGAGCCGAGGGTCGCCGGGCGAGGCAGCCGCTACCCGTTCCGCGAGGTCGCGGTGGTGCCGCGCGCCGATGAACTGCTCGACGCGGACGGGGCACCGGTACCCGGCCCGGAGGTGATCGTGGCGTGCACCTCGGCGAAGACGGTGCGCCTCGCCGCGCGCAAGGCCCTGCCGATGCTGCTCGGGATGCACTGCGGCGACGAGGAGAAGGCGGAGATGGTCGCGCTGTGGCGGCGCAGCGCCCGGGAGGCCGGTCATCCGCCGGAGGTCGTCGCGGCGGCCGGACACGTCTCGGCGGGCGTGGCCCAGATCGGGGACTGCCAGGAGGACGCCGTGCAGACGCTGGTGAAGGCGATGCCGGAGTGGCTGCGGGACGGCCTGGGCAAGCATGTGACCGTCGACGGCCGGTACCGCGCGATGCGCGACCCCGTGGAGTACACCGAACTGCTCTGCGGGCTGCACCCGGTGGGGCCGCCCCGGCTCGCCGCCGACCGGCTCGCGGCCACGGCCGAACGCACCGGCATCACCCGCTTCGCGCTCCTCTCCGAGGGGTCCGGCGACCTCACGGCGACGGAGGAGAACCTGCGCCGGCTGGGCACCGAGGTGCTGCCGCTGCTGGCGTGAGGGGCGCGGCGAGGACCTGTCGGTGCGGCGGTACCGGACGCCACCGCTCCGGGGCGGGACCTTCTCCCGGGGGCGCCTGCCCCGGCCCGGAGCGGCGGCGGAGATGGTCAGCAGTCCCGGAGTTCGGGCGACTGGTTGAGCAACTGGCCCCTCACCGAGGTGAACTTGGCCAGCCGCTCGTCGACCGACGGGTCGAGCGGGAAGACCGCGACACGGTGGCAGTTCTGGAATGCCAGTCGCACTCCGAAGTGCCGCTGCAGGGCTCCGCGTATCGCGTCACTCGCGAGCGCGCGCAGCAGCTGACCACGTGCCTGCTCGTTGGGCGGCGGCGTCTGGTTGTCGGCGAACTGTCCGCCGTCCACCTTCAGCTGGGCCACCAGTGAGCTGATCATCTCCCATGCGTAGGGCAGGGAGGTCCGGACGCAGTCGACGAAGTCGGCTTCGTCGACCTCGCCTCGCTCGGCCTGTTCCAAGAGGGCCGGTGAGACGTCGAGCGACATGGGTTCTCCTCTCGCGACCCCGGCGGGTGGCCGGGGCCTTACGGGCACGGCAGAAGGACGGCGACGCAGCGTGCACACCCGGCGACCTCCTGCTTCCACGGTAAGGGTGCGGTCCTGGTCGCACCAGGAGATTGGGAACACAACCGGCCAACAACGAACCCGAGCAAAGAGGGGCAAGACCCTGTGCGCTCCGGCAGGGGCTGGAGTGGCTCAGGAGGTGCGAATCGCGCCGACCGCCCGTTGTCGAGTAGCGTTGCCGACCATGCGTCTCGTCATCGCCCGTTGCTCCGTCGACTACGCGGGCCGGCTCACCGCCCACCTGCCCTCCGCCCCCCGTCTGATCCTGGTGAAGGCGGACGGCAGCGTCTCGATCCACGCCGACGACCGGGCGTACAAACCGCTCAACTGGATGTCCCCGCCGTGCACCCTGAAGGAGGGCTCCGGCGACGACCAGGGCGTCTGGACCGTGGTGAACAAGGCAGGCGAAAAGCTGATCATCACGATGGAGGAGATCCTTCACGACTCCTCGCACGAGCTCGGTGTCGATCCGGGCCTGATCAAGGACGGTGTGGAGGCACACCTCCAGGAGCTGCTCGCCGACCGGATCGAGATCCTGGGCGAGGGCTACACCCTGATCCGCCGCGAATACCCCACCGCCATCGGCCCCGTGGACATCCTCTGCCGGGACGCCGAGGGCGCGACCGTGGCCGTGGAGCTCAAGCGGCGCGGTGACATCGACGGCGTGGAACAGCTCACCCGTTATCTGGAACTGCTCAACCGCGATCCCCACTTGGCGCCGGTGCGCGGTGTCTTCGCGGCGCAGGAGATCAAGCCGCAGGCGCGGGTTCTCGCCACCGACCGCAAGATCGGCTGCGTGGTCCTGGACTACGACGCGATGCGCGGCATCGAGGACGACAAACTGCGACTGTTCTGATTTTCAGCCGCCCCGTGCCGGGCGCGGACGACCGGACGGCTTGATCGACAAGCCGTCCGGTTATCGATGTTTCGGGCGGTGTTACCCGTCCGGAAAATGCCAGTTCGTCTGGAAATCGACGTCTCAGGTTCCGGACGGGACGTTTCGGGCGCCGACTGCCGGAACGGCCGGGCCCCGGCAGCCGGTACGACGGCATGACTCGGCCTCAGGTCCCGGCACACGCTCCGTCTCAGGTCCCCGCTCAGGCCTCGGCCCAGCGCCCGGCCCAGGTCCCCGCTCAGGCTCCGGCCGGTGTGGCCGTCGCGGTGCCGGGGGTTCCCCACGGGCTCGCCCCGGCGGTACCGGACGCGGTTGCCGTGGCGCCGTCACCTTCTCCGGTCCCGCCCCCACTGTCGTCGCCCCCGGGAGTCGGGTCGCCGGTCGGCGTGTCCGAGGGCGTCGTGGAGGGTGACTCGCTGCCGTCCCCGGTGGCCGGGGCGGTCGGGCTGGAGCTCGTCGAGCCCGATCCCGGACCCGAGGGCGTGGTGGACGCGGATCCGCCGGCCGGCGGGGTCGGCACCGCGCTGTCGGAGTCGCCCGCGGTGGGCGAGGTCGCGCCGGGGGACGGGCTCTGCACCGTACCGCTGCTGCCGGGCGTGGGTGTGCCGGTGCCGTCCGGAGTGGGCGTACCGGAAGCGCCGGGCGGGGCGGAGGCGCTGCCGCTCGGTGCGGAGCCGCCCGTGCCGTCGTCCTGGGCCGGGGTGTCCTCGTCAGGAACCGTGCTCTCCTGGTCGCCGTCCTCGGCCGAGTGCCCGGGGGTGACGCTCCGGTTGCCCGTGTCCTCACTGCCCGCGGTGGCACCGAGCGTCACGACGGTACCGAGCACCGCGACCAGCAGCGCTCCCGCGCCCACGGCCACCAGGTTGCGCCGGGCCCCCGCGACGACCGTCCGGCCCACGGCCTTCACTCCGGTCGGGCGTCCGCCCTTGCCCGGGGCCGGTGCCGCGTGCGTGACCACCGTCTGCGGCTCGTCCACCACCAGCGTCTGCCGGGGCAGGGCGGGCAGCGGGGGCAGGACCGGCAGGATCTCCGTCACGGCGTGATCGCCCCGCCCGCCCGCGGCGGTGTCCCCGCCCGTCCCGGGGAGGAGTGCGGCCGGTACGGGCTTGGACGGCAGGGCGCCGAACGGCAGGGCGCCGGACAGGTCCGTGACGAGGGCGAGCGCGCGGCGGCCGGCGACGGCGCCGGAACGGTCGGCGAGCGCGCCGCGCAGCCCGATCGACGCCTCCAGCTCGGCCCGTGCCCGGTCCAGGTGCCCGGCGCAGAGCGCGAGCACGCCCAACTCGTGGTGGAAGTAAGCCTCTTCGGCGACCTCGCCGGCCAGCCGGGACGCTTCCTGGCCGACTCTCAGGACCTTCTCCCAGGCACCCCACTGCAGGGCGGCGGCGAAAGCGGGTCCGGCACTCCGGGCGAGCCGGACGACGGTCGGGGCCGCGTCCGGGCCGCGTCCGGGCAGCAGGGCGGCCATCGCTGCGAGGACGGCGTCGGCCTCGGCGACCGCGCGGGCCGGGGTGACCGAGGGGTGCTTGGTCCACCAGGCGTAGTGGTCTGCCGCGGTACGGGCGCGGCCCTCGGCGTCCTCGGCGTAGCCGCCCAGCTCCAGCTGGGTCTGCACCCCGGCGGCCAGCCGGTAGCGGGAGCCGGCCGGCGAGAGGAGCCCGCAGCCGGCGAGCTCGCCAAGCGCGGCATCGGCGTGGGTGTGCCCGACCAGCGCCGGAAGGTGCGCCTGGTGCGGCACTTCGCCGCCGAGCGCCACGGCGAACCGCAGGGCTTCGCGGGCGGCCTCACTGAGGCGGGAGGCGAGCAGCAGGGCGGGTGCGGCGGCCTCACCGATGCTGGGCAGCGGCACGTCGTCGAGTGCCGGGACGAGAGGGACGGGCAGGGCCCCGGCGGGGCGCTCCGAGAAGGCGCCGTACTCGTCGAAGTCCTCCGGGATCTCCCGGAGCTGGTCGCGCTGGCGCAGCAGGGCGCCCGCCTGGACGAACCGGAGCGGCAGCCCCTCGGACTCGAACCAGAGGTCGCCCGACCAGTTCGCCTCCTCGTCGGTGAGCGGCCGTCCGGCCACCCGGCCGAGCAGGTCGGTCGCGGCGGCGCGGCTCAGTCCGGCGAGGGAGACCTCGTCGAGTTCGGTGTCGAGGGCGACGTCGGGGGTCGTGCCGAGGAGGAAGGCGCACTCGGGTGTGGCGTCGAGGAGTTCGTCCAGGGCCGCGCCTTCGATCTCCAGGTCGTCCACGACGACGACCGCGCCGATCCCGGAGAGGGCGGTCAGCAGCTCCTCGTGTCCCGGCCGGTACAGCGGGGCGTCGTACACGGTCTCGTAGAGCGCCTGGAGCAGGTCGGGTGCGGTGCGCCGGTGGCCGGAGAGCCGGACGACGCCGTCGGGAGCGAGCTCCGCGCAGTCGGCGGCGACGGCGTCCAGCAGGGCCGTGCGGCCGGAGCCGGAGGGGCCGCTGAGGCGGACCGAGCGGCCCCGGGTGAGGAGCCGTACGAGCCGTCCGCGCTCTTCCTGACGCTCCAGCAGCGGCAGCTGCGGGGCGGGCGGGCCCGGCGGTACGGGGGGTTCCGCGGCCCGCTCGCGGGCGGCGCGGTCCTCGGGGGTGCGCTTCAGCGGTGCGGCCGGCCGTACGCCGGGCGGGCAGGGTTCGGCCTCGCTGCCGTCCACGGGGTTGACCGTGATCAGGAGGTCGCCGGATATGAGCCGCACGACGCGGGCCTTGGCCCCGGTCTGGGGCACGAGTTCGGTCGGCAGGACGTCACGGGACGGCCTGCGCCGGGCAGGCGCCTCGCCGTTCCCCTCGGTGTCGCGACCGCCGTACTGCTCCGGGTCCCGTGGTGTCGGATGCATCGTCCAAGTCCCCCAGACGCGTCGCGCTGCTGCCCGTCCGGCGCGCACGTGCCGCTGTTGCTCGTGGTGTCCGCCCGTGGGTTCGGTCGATCGGCGGACGGCCGAACCTTAATCCGTCCACCGCTCCGTCGCGTCGGCGGGGGTGGACGCGGCCCGGGACGTCACGGTCTCATGTGTATTGCCCGGTTCGGCACCCGGTCATGCCGGACACCACCGGCGGCGGGCGGCCTCGGCGGCCGCTCGTACCCCTGGGCGGGACATTCACGTCTTTCTTGTTCGTCGCTTCAACCTTTCGCGCGTCTCCCGCCTCAGTAGTCGGTAACAGACGGATGCGGCGGGACACGCTTCGGACATCCGCGGACGACGGAGGCAGAGCAATGGCATCGACGCAGTGGCGCATCGCACCGGCCGTGCCGGCGGCGACAGGAATGCTGCCGGCCGCAGCTCCTCCCGGGGCGCACGCCCCGGCGCGGACGAACCCCCGGACACGAACCTGGACCGACGGAACCTTCCCTGAAGGAGACGCGGCCCTGCGGGACGCGGCGCGGCCGGGAACCCCTGGCCATACCCGCCGGGGAAGGCGCACAGGGCCGTCTGCCCATCGGCGTACCCAGTGCCGGGCGGACGCCGACGGTGGTCGCGGCCGAGCCGAGGACCGACGCCGTGACCGGGGAGGCGCTCCCCCCGGAGCCGTGCGGCCCGGCCTTCCGCCGAGCACGGCCGCAGGCCCGGGCGCCGCTCACAGCGCTCCGGCCCGTGGGCCCGCGGTACGTACCGGCTGCTCACGGGGGGAAACCTGGCTCCGGGCGGAGAGCTCACGGAGACCAGCCTGCCGGCCAAGGAACTTGGCATCACACGGAGCGCGTCACGCGTCCGCACGTGGTGTTTCCGTGCATCCTCAGACCCGGGGCAGCGATTCCGCCACGATCCCGCCCTCGATGGCCAGGATGCGATGCAGCCGGGTCGCCACCAGCAGGCGCTGCATCTGCGGGGGTACGCCGCGCAGCACCAGGCGGCGTCCGGCACGGCCCGCCCTGCGGTGCACTCCCATGATGACGCCGAGTCCCGTGGCGTCCCAGGAGTCCAGCTCGGTCAGGTCGAGCACGAGGTCGCCGACGCCGTCGTCGACGGCGGCGTGCAGAGCCGTACGGGCGTCCGCCGCGCTTCGGACGTCGAGGCGGCCCCCGACGACCAGCTCGGCGTGGTCGCCCCTGATGTGCATATGCGCTCCCCGGTATCGCTTCGTACAAGAGTCCGTGTGGCCGCCCCGCTTCTGCCACAACTGACTGCGGCTGGAGCGGGGAGGTTGCCACCTGTGAGCGAACCGATACCGAATTCACCCTGTGGGGTGATGTCGGTCCGCTGGTCCCGCACCGTTTCCGGTGCGGCTTCCCCTGGGCCGGACAGGTCCGGCCCCGCGGGGCCCGGGCGCCCCGGGGCCCGGGCGACGGCGCGGCGCGCGGCGCGAGGACCCCCGGGGGGACCGGGGTGGTGCTCAGTAGGTGTAGAAGCCCTGCCCGCTCTTGCGGCCGATGTCACCCGCGTCGACCATCCGGCGCATCAGCTCCGGGGCGGCGAACTTCTCGTCCTGCGACTCCGTGTAGATGTTGGACGTCGCGTGCAGGAGGATGTCGACGCCGGTCAGGTCGGCGGTCGCGAGAGGGCCCATGGCGTGGCCGAAGCCGAGCTTGCAGGCGGTGTCGATGTCCTCGGCCGTGGCGACGCCCGACTCGTAGAGCTTCGCGGCCTCGACCACGAGCGCGGAGATGAGGCGGGTGGTGACGAACCCCGCCACGTCCCGGTTGACGACGATGCAGGTCTTGCCCACCGACTCGGCGAACTGCCGCGCCGTGGCCAGGGTTTCGTCGCTCGTCTTGTAGCCCCGGACGAGTTCGCAGAGCTGCATCATCGGCACCGGCGAGAAGAAGTGCACCCCGACCACCCGCTCCGGGCGCTCCGTCACGGCCGCGATCTTGGTGATCGGGATGGCGGAGGTGTTGGAGGCGAGGACGGTGTCCTCCCGCACGACCTTGTCGAGGGTGCGGAAGATCTCGTGCTTGACCTCCAGCTTCTCGAACACGGCCTCGACCACGACGTCGACGTCGCTGACGGCGTTCAGGTCGGTGGTCGTGGTGATGCGGGCGAGCGCGGCCTCGGCGTCGTCCGCCGTCAGCCTGCCCTTGGCGACGAACTTCTCGTACGACGCCTTCACCGAGTCGAGCCCACGGCTCAGGGCCTGATCGGTGACGTCCCTCAGCACGACGTCCCAGCCGGCCTGGGCGGAGACCTGTGCGATACCGGACCCCATGAGTCCGGCCCCGATGACGGCGAGCTTCCCGGCCACGTCACACCCCTTTGGTCTTGTCACCCGTGCGGCAGTTTCTGACGCACTCTCTCCGACTGTCCTTCATGTGCTCCTCGGCGGAGATTAGTACCCGTGAGGGGCGGTGTGACCGCTTAGAGATGCGCGTCACGTCTCACATGACGGACATCACACCGACCGACGTCAGACGGTGGCGCTCCGGGGGCAGTTGCGCGTGACCACGGCCACGCGAGGAAGGCGCGGAAGCGCCCCCGCGCTCCGCATAGCCTGGTCGCATGGTCAATCTGACGCGCATCTACACCCGTACCGGCGACACGGGCACCACCGCCCTCGGCGACATGAGCCGTACCGCCAAGACCGATCTGCGGATCTCTGCGTACGCGGACGCCAACGAGGCCAACGCGGTCATCGGGACGGCGGTGGCGCTCGGGCAGCTCTCCGAGGACGTGGTGAAGGTCCTCGTCCGGGTGCAGAACGACCTCTTCGACGTGGGCGCCGACCTGTCGACGCCGGTGGTGGAGAGCCCGAAGTACCCGCCGCTGCGGGTGGAGCAGAGTTACGTCGACAAGCTGGAGGCCGACTGCGACCACTTCCTGGAGGACCTGGAGAAGCTGAGGAGCTTCATCCTTCCGGGTGGCACGCCGGGTGCGGCGCTGCTCCACCAGGCGTGCACGGTGGTCCGGCGCGCGGAGCGCTCCACGTGGGCGGCGCTGGAGGTGCACGGCGAGGTGATGAACCCGCTGACGGCCACGTACCTCAACCGCCTCTCCGACCTGCTGTTCATCCTGGCGAGGACGGCGAACAAGGAGGTCGGGGACGTGCTCTGGGTGCCGGGCGGGGACCGCTAGGGCGTCTGACACTGCGCGTCGGGTCGGCGGGCGGTGTTCGGTGCGGTGCATCGCAAGGCGGAGGGTCGTCCTCGTACGGGGCGGACGAGGACGACTCCGACAGCGCGGCGGGCGTGCGTGCCAGGCGTCGTCCGACGGACGGCACTTCGAAGACCCGGCCCGGGGTACGACGTCGAACTGCCGTCGTCCGCCCGGCGGACGGCAGTTCGACGACACGCTCCAGGTGGTGCCGTGGCCGTCGTCGC
The DNA here is from genome assembly GCF_042957125.1 of Streptomyces sp. NPDC008125. Classification (NCBI taxonomy): domain Bacteria; kingdom Bacillati; phylum Actinomycetota; class Actinomycetes; order Kitasatosporales; family Streptomycetaceae; genus Streptomyces; species Streptomyces sp. NPDC008125. The sequence continues at coordinate 69,451 of NZ_JBIBHR010000022.1, read as the reverse complement.
ACCCACCGGGCATGTCGTCGCACCCACCAGGGTTGACCGGACAGCCCCTCAGCCCCCGCCCTTCGACTCCCTCTCCGGTGTGCCTCCCCGTACCGCCTCTGGGGCACGTCCTTCCGGTGCCCGCTTGGGGAACACCGTGTAGGACCCGGCGATGACCAGGTTGATCCCGATCACCCAGACCATCCGCAGCTGCCACGCCCTCAGCGAGTCGACGTTCCCGTCGCCGCCGACGTACCGGACGGCCGCCTGGAGCAGAGCGATGGCGGTTCCCGCCGCCAGGGTCCAGCGGGCGGCGACGCGCCACTCGTGGGCGGCGCGGGCCCGCCCGTACTTCGGCGGCTTCACCGGCTTGGGTCCGCCGGCGTACCGGTGGGCGACGCGCGCGTCGACCCATCCGATGGTGGACCGGCCGAGCCCCAGGGTGAAGCCGATGTAGACGGCGGCCAGTCCGTGCTTCCAGTCGGGTTCGGCGCCGTTCTTCAGGTCGGTCGCGGTCACCACGAGCAGGACCACTTCGAGCAGTGGTTCGCACAGCAGGACGGCCGCGCCGAGGCGGGGCCGGCGGGCCGCGTAGCGCAGGGCGAGTCCGGCGGCCAGCAGCACCCAGAAGGCGATCTCGCAGATGACGATCAGCGTGACGATCACGGTCCGCTCCTCCCACGTCCCTTCCAGGGTCCCGCCCGAACGGGTCCGGATCGTCGTCACCGGTGAGGAACCACGACTGCATCCTTCGATGTAGTCGACCCGCCGCCTCCCGGGGGAGCGAGGACGGGGAACGAGGACGGAGAACGAGTGCCGCATTAAGCAACGTTCGCCCTGTGATGAGACTTCGCGGGGTTGCTGTGCCGGGTGGTGCGGGACAGCCAGAATGATCACGTGGCTGAGCGTGTGCAGGTCCGGGAAATCGATGACGACGAGGGCAGGCGGTTGCTGCGGATCATCCGCCGGGGCACGGGTTCAGTGGTGACCTGGCGGCGGGCCCGGATGGTGCTGTTATCCGCGCAGGGCATGCTCATGCCGAAGATCGCCGAGGTGACGTTTACCAGCCCGGACCGGGTCCGGGACGTGCTCCACAATGTCAATGCCGGCGGCTTCGACTCGCTCTACCCGAAGTACAAGGGTGGCCGGCCGAGAACCTTCAGCCTCCCGGAACGCCGGGAGATCAAGAAGATCGCCAAGTCCGAGCCGGCCGAGCACGGCCTGCCGTTCTCGACCTGGAGCCTGGTCAAGTTGGCCGACTTCCTGGTCGCCGAGAGGGTGGTCGACGACATCAGCCACGAGGGACTGCGCCTCCTGCTCCGCGAGGAAGGCGTCACCTTCAACGCGTGAAGACCTGGAAGACCTCCAAGGACCCGGACTACGAGGAGGCCAAGAAGGCCCGGGTCGAGCACCTCTACGCCCTCGCCGACGGCGAGGTCATACCCGAGCCTGGCGAACCCGAAGTCATCTTCTGCATGGACGAGTTCGGCCCGCTCAACCTCCAGCCCCACCCCGGACACCAGTGGGCCGAACGCAGCGGCAAGGGTAAGGACCCGAGCGCGCGCCCAGGCCACGCCGACGGGCGGCCTACACCCGCCCGCACGGAGTCCGGCACCTCTTCGCGACCTACGACCTGCGCAAAGACCAGCTTTACGGCCACATCAAGGAGACCAAGACCCGCAGCAAGGTCCTGGATTCTGCCGCTACCTGCGGTCCCCGCACCCGGCCGAGAAGCGCATCGCGATCGTGTGTGACAACTACTCGCCGCACCTGACCACCAAGCGGTGTCGGCGGGTCGCGGATCGGGCCGAGCCGAACAACGTCGAGATCGCCTACACCCCACAGCTCCTGGCTGAATCGGATCGAGGCCCAGTTCACGGCCCTTCGCTACTTCGCCCTGGACGGCGCCGACCACCCCACCACAAGGCCCAGGGCAGCATGATCCGCCGCTACATCATCTGGCGGAACAAGCATGCCACCGACAAGCGCCTCAACGACGTCGTGACCAGGGCGAACGCCGCCTGACTCCGGCTGTGACAGCTCTCCTCACCACAGATGCAGGAAGCTCCGGGCGTCGTCAAAGCCATCAAGAGCCCGACCGTCCACATCCTTCGGATCCGCCTCGGCACGCGCCGACAGCGACTCCACGAGCGCAAGGGCCTCAGCACTGAGATATCCGAAGCGCCGGGCGGTATGCCCAAGGCACAGACCAGCCAGGCCGAGCAAAGGGCTCCCCGACACAGCCCGCGTCCCGACCTGGACGCACCAGTGCTCGACGAACTCCCGATCCTCGTCGTTCAACGCACTCCCGACCAAGACACTTGCCGCCTCACCTTCGTGTGAGCGGTCGCGAAGCGCCCGCTCCAACGTCTCGACCACCACCTCGTGAGACAGCGCGGGCGGATTCTCGAAGCGCAGATGAGCGTGCATCCCACGAGAGTACGGGCCTGCGACCACCGCGAACGTTGCCTGATGCGGCACGAGGAACGGGAACGGGAAGAAGGACGCGGGGAGCGATCCGGGCGGCTCGTCCGGATCGCTCCCCGGCGGCCTCCCGTCCGTGTTGGATGGCGGGGTGGAACCCGCCGCGCGCCCGCACCCCCATGACGTACTGATCGCGGTCCTCGGGCTGTCGGGCGGACTGCTGCTGGGACTGCTGGGGCTGCACATGCAGAGCGGCCGCCTCTTCGACGGACTCCGGACCGCCCTCGTACCGCTGGTACCGATGGCGGGGGCGGAATTGCTGCGCCGCACCCGGCCGGGGACGGCGCTCGCCCTCGCGACGCCGCTGCTGATCGCGGATCAGCTCACCCCGGGGAACGTGGCCACGGTCCTGATGTACACCGACGTGGTCTACGCGGCCGTGGTGTACGGCTCCCCGGCGGCGGCCCGGCGCGTCCCGGTGGTGTCGTTGCTGTGCACGGTGGCTCTCACGCTCGGCCTGCTCACGCGGCTGCACCCGGCGGAAGCCGTGCTGGTGGGGGTCCTGGCGGGGCTGGTCTCCTTCGTGCCGGCGATCACCGGTGTCAGTGTGCGCGGCCATCGCGACGCCGCCGACGCGGCCAGGCTGCGGGCCGAACAGACCGCGCTGCTGGCCGAGACGGACCGGAAGCTGGCGGTGGCCGCGGAGCGTTCCCGGATGGCACGGGAGCTGCACGACATGGTCGCCGGTCATCTCTCGGCCATCGCCATCCACTCCACGGCCGCGCTCTCCATCGACGAGCCGAAGACCTCCCGCGAGGCGCTGGAGGTCATCCGGGAGAACTCCGTCGACGGACTCGCCGAGATGCGCCGCCTGATCGGCCTCCTGCGCCGGGGCGGCGATCCGGACGTGCCGGGCGCCGCGCCACGGCTCTCGGCCCTGGACGCACTGATCGAGCAGTCCCGTACCCATGCGGCCTCCAGCGGTCTGACGTGCGTGCTGGAGGACGCGCGCGACGACGGCGGGACGCTGCCCGCACCGGTCGAACTGGCCGCCTACCGCATCGTCCAGGAGGCCCTGACGAACGCGCTCAAGCACGCCGCTCCGGGCATCGTGCGGGTCCGGCTGGCCCGGCCTGGCCGGATCCTGACGGTGGAGGTGACCAGCGTGTACGGGGAACGGCCGGGCCCCCGGGCGCCCGGCTCGGGTGCGGGGCTGATCGGCATGCGGGAGCGGGTCGAGCTGCTCGGCGGGACCGTCCGGGCGGGCGCGGAGCAGGAGAGGGAGGGCACCACGGTCTGGCGGGTACGGGCCGAACTCCCGCTCATCGAGGGGGCGGAGAAGGGACGATGAGCCGATGACGATCCGAGTACTGGTGGCCGAGGACCAGTCGGCCGTTCGCGCGGGACTGGTGCTGATCCTGCGGAGCGCGCCCGACATCGAGGTGGCGGGCGAGGCGGAGGACGGCGAGGAGGCGGTACGGCTCGCCCGGGAGCTGCGCCCCGACGTCGTCCTGATGGATCTTCAGATGCCGCGCCTGGACGGCGTGGCGGCGACGGAGCGGGTGGTGTCCGAGGGAACCGCCGACGTGCTGGTGCTGACCACGTTCGACCTGGACGGTTACGTCTTCGGGGCGCTGCGGGCCGGGGCGTCGGGCTTCCTGCTCAAGAACACCGAGGCCCGCGACCTGCTGGAGGCGGTCCGCGCGGTCGCCCGGGGCGAGGGCCTGATCGCCCCTGCGGTGACGCGCCGGCTGATCGCGGAGTTCGCGGGGGCGACGGCCTCCGCGGCGCGCGGCGACGAGGCCGGCCGGGCCGCCGTCGAGGCGCTCACCCGGCGGGAACGCGAAGTGCTCGGATGCCTCGCGGCGGGCCTCTCCAACGCGGAGATCGCGGGGCGGCTCTCGATGGCGGAGGCCACGGCGAAGACGCACGTCAGCCGGGTGCTGGCCAAGCTGGAGCTGCGAAGTCGCGCCCAGGCGGCGGTACTGGCACGAGAGTTGGGCCTGTGACGGGATGGACCACTGCCCATGACTTCCTCTGGTCCAGACCTCTTGACGATTGGTCCAGACCTTCCTAGTCTCACCGCAACACACTGCGATGAGCGCGCACATGACAACGCGTGCTCAGGGCGGCGCAGGGTCTGCAGTCCACGAACCACCCCCCGTTTGTCGGACCTCACCCGAGGAGCACCGTTGAGCACCGCAACCCCCGAACGCCGGACCAGATTCGGCTGGGCGCTCAGAAGAAGCGCCAGGACCAAGGCGATAGCGGGCTTCTCCGCGCTGTTGCTGCCGATCGCCGCGATGGTCGGCCTCGCCACTCCCGCGTCGGCGGCCACCTCGGCCACCGCCACCTACGTCAAGAAGTCCGACTGGGGCACCGGCTTCGAGGGCCAGTGGACGGTGAAGAACACCGGCACCACCGCGCTCTCCTCGTGGACCATCGAGTGGGACTTCCCCTCCGGCACCTCGGTCAGCTCGGCCTGGGACGCGACCGTCACCAGCTCCGGCACCCACTGGACCGCCAAGAACCTCGGCTGGAACGGCTCAGTCGCCGCCGGCGCGAGCATCAGCTTCGGCTTCAACGGCGCGGGAGCCGGCTCCCCCACGGGCTGCAAGCTGAACGGCGCCTCCTGTGACGGCGGCACCACGGTGCCGGGCAACAGCGCCCCGTCCGCTCCCGGTACCCCTACGGCGAGCGCCATCACCAACACCTCGGCGAAGCTCACCTGGACCGCCGCGACCGACGACTCGGGCATCAAGAACTACGACGTGCTGCGCGACGGGGCGAAGGTCGCCACCGTCACCACCACGACGTACACCGACAGCGCCCTGACCGCCGGCACGAGCTACTCGTACACCGTGCAGGCGCGGGACACCTCCGACGTGACGGGCCCGGTCTCCGGCGCGGTGAGCGTCACCACGACCGGCGGCGGCACCACCCCCACCCCCGGCAGCAAGGTCAACCTCGGCTACTTCACCGAGTGGGGCGTCTACGGCCGCAACTACCACGTGAAGAACCTGGTCACCTCGGGCTCCGCCGAGCAGATCACGCACATCAACTACGCCTTCGGCAACGTCACCAACGGCCAGTGCGCCATCGGTGACTCCTACGCCGACTACGACAAGGCGTACACCGCCGACCAGGCCGTCGACGGGGTCGCCGACACCTGGGACCAGCCCCTGCGCGGCAACTTCAACCAGCTCCGCAAGCTGAAGGCCAAGTACCCGAACATCAAGATCCTCTGGTCCTTCGGCGGCTGGACCTGGTCCGGCGGCTTCGCCCAGGCGGCGCAGAACCCGGCCGCGTTCGCCCAGTCCTGCTACAACCTGGTCGAGGACCCGCGTTGGGCCGATGTCTTCGACGGCATCGACATCGACTGGGAGTACCCCAACGCCTGCGGTCTGACCTGTGACACCAGCGGTCCGGCGGCCCTGAAGAACCTCACCTCGGCGCTGCGCAGCAAGTTCGGCTCCTCCGCCCTGGTCACCGCCGCCATCACGGCGGACGGCTCCGCCGGCGGCAAGATCGACGCGGCCGACTACGCGGGCGCCTCGGCGAACCTCAACTGGTACAACGTCATGACGTACGACTTCTTCGGCGCCTGGGCGACCACCGGCCCGACTGCCCCGCACTCGCCGCTGACCTCGTACTCCGGCATCCCGCAGGCCGGCTTCACCAGCGCCGACGCCATCGCCAAGCTCAAGGCCCAGGGCGTCCCGGCGGCCAAGCTGCTCCTCGGCATCGGCTTCTACGGACGCGGCTGGACCGGCGTCACCCAGGACGCGCCCGGCGGCACCGCCACCGGTGCGGCGGCCGGCACCTACGAGGCGGGCATCGAGGACTACAAGGTCCTGAAGACCAGTTGCCCGGCCACCGGCACCATCGCCGGTACGGCCTACGCCCACTGCGGCACCAACTGGTGGAGCTACGACACCCCGGCCACCATCGCCTCGAAGATGGCGTGGGCGAAGAACCAGGGCCTGGGCGGCGCGTTCTTCTGGGAGTTCAGCGGTGACACCAGCAACGGTGAGCTCGTGAAGGCGATGGGCACCAACCTGAAGTAGCCCTCCCCCAGGGCTTCTGCCCTGAAGAGCACCACCCCCGAAAGCGCCGGGGAGACAGGTCCGCCCCCTGTCTCCCCGGTCTTTCGTCGTTCCCGGGAGCGGTACGCGAAAGCAGTACGCGGGAGCGGTACGCCGGAGCAGTACGCGGGAGCGGTACGCCGGAGCAGTACGCCCGGGTCCCACAGGCCGACGCGGCCCGACCGCGTAGGAGCCGGGAGCGGACACCACGGCGCAGGGCACCACAGCGCTCCGCGACGACGCCCGGACATTAGAGAAGGCCGGGGAGCAATCACCCGGCCCTGCCCGGGACAACCGGTCCCGGAGAGACGTTCACCGCGGGGACGCGACCCACGGGCGTACCGACTACGCCACGTTCACCCGCTGGCCGGGCGGCGCCGCCTCCAGCCACGCGAGGAAACCCGTCAGCGCGTCCTCGCTCATCGCCAGCTCCAGGCGGATCCCCCGCAGGAGACAGCCGAGCACGACGGAGTCGGAGAGGAGCGCCAGCTCCTCCTCGCCCTCGGGGAGCCGGCGGTCGACCACCTCGATGGCACCGCGCTCCAGGGCGCGGCGCGGACGCGGGGAGTAGGAGAACACCCGGAACCAGTCGACCCGGTCGCCGCTGTAGCGGGCGACTCCGTAGACCCAGCCCTTGCCGGTGGGATCGGGTTCGGTGGACACGTCCCAGCGCAGGCTGCAGTCGAAGGTCCCGCCCGAGCGCTGGATCAGCCTCCGGCGCAGACCGAAGACGAAGAGTCCCACCAGGATCAGTACGAGGACGACTCCGCCCACCCACAACGCGAGGACCATCTCCACCGACCTCCTCGCATCGTCGAGTAACCAGAAAACGAACCGCACCCGCATCGCCTCAGCCGCGACACGGTCTGGATGATTCCAGCTCGGGCCGCGGCTGAGTAAAAACTTTCTCCCCGGAAGGCGCTGACGCCCCTCCCGGGAAACTGCCGGTCACATCACTAGTGCGCCGACACCGCACGCAGTCGTACGTCCGCGCGCCGCTCGGCGGCGGCGTCCGTGTCCGACTTCGCCCGCTCCAGCGCGCGCTCGGCGCGCTGGACGTCGATCTCGTCGGCAAGCTCGGCGATCTCGGCCAGCAGCGACAGCTTGTCGTCCGCGAACGAGATGAATCCACCGTGCACGGCGGCGACGACGGTGCCGCCGTCGCTCGTACGGATGGTCACCGGGCCCGATTCCAGCACACCCAGAAGCGGCTGGTGACCGGGCATGACGCCGATGTCGCCGGACGTGGTGCGCGCGACGACCAGGGTGGCCTCGCCGGACCAGACACTGCGGTCCGCGGCGACCAGCTCGACATGCAGCTCAGCAGCCAAGGGTGGCTCCTCGGGTCACCACCCGGCGGTAGTTGCCGGGTGTTGGGTCAATTCTACGGGGCGTGGTGAGGGGGGTGGGACACACCCACCCCCCTCGGTGAGCCGGAGGCTCAGGAGACGCCGAGCTCCTTGGCCTTGGCCTTGAGGTCGTCCAGGCCACCGCACATGAAGAACGCCTGCTCGGGGAAGTGGTCGTACTCCCCGTCGCAGATGGAGTTGAACGCGGCGATCGACTCGTCGAGCGGAACGTCCGAACCGTCCAGGCCGGTGAACTGCTTGGCGGCGTGGGTGTTCTGCGACAGGAAGCGCTCGACGCGACGGGCACGGTGGACGACGAGCTTGTCCTCTTCGCCCAGCTCGTCGATACCGAGGATCGCGATGATGTCCTGGAGGTCCTTGTACTTCTGCAGGATCCCCTTGACGCGGCTGGCCGCGTCGTAGTGCTCCTGCGTGATGTAACGCGGGTCCAGGATGCGGGACGTGGAGTCCAGCGGGTCCACGGCCGGGTAGATGCCCTTCTCGGAGATCGGACGGGAGAGAACCGTCGTCGCGTCGAGGTGGGCGAACGTGGTGGCCGGGGCCGGGTCGGTCAGGTCGTCCGCGGGGACGTAGATCGCCTGCATCGAGGTGATCGAGTGACCACGCGTCGAGGTGATGCGCTCCTGGAGCACACCCATCTCGTCGGCCAGGGTCGGCTGGTAACCCACCGCGGACGGCATGCGGCCGAGCAGCGTGGAGACCTCGGAACCGGCCTGCGTGAAGCGGAAGATGTTGTCGATGAAGAGCAGCACGTCCTGCTTCTGCACATCGCGGAAGTACTCCGCCATGGTCAGGGCGGACAGCGCGACCCGCAGACGGGTGCCCGGCGGCTCGTCCATCTGGCCGAAGACCAGCGCGGTCTTCTCCAGGACGCCCGACTCGGTCATCTCGTCGATGAGGTCGTTGCCCTCACGGGTGCGCTCGCCGACACCGGCGAACACCGACACACCGTCGTGCAGCTTCGCCACACGCATGATCATTTCCTGGATGAGGACCGTCTTGCCGACGCCCGCACCACCGAACAGACCGATCTTGCCGCCCTTGACGTACGGGGTCAGCAGGTCGACGACCTTCAGGCCGGTCTCGAACATCTCGGTCTTCGACTCGAGCTGGTCGAAGGCCGGGGCCTTGCGGTGGATCGGCCAGCGCTCGGTGATCTGCGCCTCGGCCTCCGGCTCGTTCAGGATCTGACCGAGGGTGTTGAAGACCTTGCCCTTGGTGATGTCGCCGACGGGGACGGTGATGCCCGCACCCGTGTTGGTCACCGGGGCCTGGCGGACCAGACCGTCGGTCGGCTGCATCGAGATCGCGCGGACCACGCCGTCACCCAGGTGCTGGGCGACTTCGAGGGTCAGCGTCTTACGGGCGCCGGCCTCGGCCGGGTCGTCGACCTGGACGTGCAGCGCGTTGTAGATGTCCGGCATCGCGTCGACGGGGAACTCCACGTCGACGACCGGGCCGATGACCCGGGCGACGCGGCCCGTGGCAACGGCCGTCTCAACTGTGGTCGTCATTACTTGTCACTCCCCGCGGTCGCGTCGGCCAGCGCACTGGCTCCACCGACGATCTCGCTGATTTCCTGGGTGATTTCGGCCTGGCGGGCCGCGTTGGCAAGCCGGGAGAGGCTCTTGATGAGATCCCCGGCGTTGTCGGTGGCCGACTTCATCGCGCGGCGGCGGGCGGCGTGCTCGGAAGCAGCGGCCTGCAGCAGCGCGTTGTAGATGCGGCTCTCGACGTAGCGCGGCAGAAGGGCGTCGAGGACGTCCTCAGCCGACGGCTCGAAGTCGAACAGGGGAAGGATCTCCCCCTTCGTACCGTTCTCTTCCACGACCTTGTCGAGGGAGAGGGGCAGCATCCGGTCCTCGATGGCGTTCTGCGTCATCATCGACACGAATTCCGTGAAGACGATGTGCAGTTCGTCGACACCACCCTCGGCCGAGTCCTTGGAGATGGCCTCGATGAGGGGGGCGGCGATCGCCTTGGCGTCCGCGTACGACGGGTTGTCCGTGAAGCCCGTCCAGGACTCCGCGACCGTCCGCTCACGGAAGCCGTAGTAGGCGAGCCCCTTGCGGCCGACGATGTAGGTGTCGACCTCCTTGCCCTCCGCGCCAAGACGCTCCCGGAGGCGCTCCGCCGCCTTGATGGCGTTGGAGGAGTAGCCGCCGGCCAGACCGCGGTCGCTCGTGAGGAGCAGGACCGCGGCCCGGGTCGGAGCCTCGACCTCGGTGGTGAGCGGGTGCTTGGTGGTGGAGCCGGTCGCCACCGCGGTCACCGCGCGGGTGAGCTCGGTGGCGTACGGCAGCGACGCCGCCACCTTGCGCTGCGCCTTGACGATGCGCGAGGCGGCGATCATCTCCATCGCCTTGGTGATCTTCTTGGTCGCGGTGACGGCTTGGATGCGGCGCTTGTAAACGCGAAGCTGAGCGCCCATCGATCAGCCCTCGCCCAGAAGCTTGCCGTCCGAGGTCTCGAACTGCTGCTTGAACGCGGCAATGGCGTCAGCGATCGACTGCAGCGTGTCGTCCGACATCTTGCCGCCCTCGACGATGCTGGTCAGGAGGTCCTTGCGCTCGCGGCGCAGGTAGTCCAGCAGCTCGCTCTCGAAGCGACGGATGTCCTCGACCGGGACGTCGTCCATCTTGCCGGTGGTGCCGGCCCAGACGGAGACGACCTGCTCCTCGACGGGGTACGGGGCGTACTGCGGCTGCTTCAGCAGCTCGACCATGCGCTTACCGCGCTCCAGCGACGCCTTGGAGGCCGCGTCCAGGTCGGAACCGAAGGCGGCGAACGCCTCCAGCTCGCGGTACTGGGCGAGGTCCACGCGCAGTCGGCCGGAGACCTGCTTCATGGCCTTGTGCTGGGCGGAGCCACCGACTCGGGAGACCGAGATACCGACGTTGAGGGCCGGACGCTGACCCGCGTTGAACAGGTCGGACTCCAGGAAGCACTGGCCGTCGGTGATGGAGATGACGTTGGTCGGGATGAACGCCGACACGTCGTTCGCCTTGGTCTCGACGATCGGCAGACCGGTCATCGAACCGGCACCCATCTCGTCGGAGAGCTTGGCGCAGCGCTCCAGCAGACGCGAGTGCAGGTAGAAGACGTCGCCCGGGTAGGCCTCGCGGCCCGGCGGACGGCGCAGCAGAAGCGACACGGCGCGGTAGGCGTCGGCCTGCTTCGAAAGGTCGTCGAAGATGATCAGGACGTGCTTGCCCTGGTACATCCAGTGCTGGCCGATGGCCGAACCGGTGTACGGCGCCAGGTACTTGAAGCCGGCCGGGTCGGACGCCGGGGCGGCGACGATGGTCGTGTACTCCAGCGCGCCGGCCTCTTCGAGGGCACCGCGCACCGAGGCGATGGTGGAGCCCTTCTGACCGATGGCGACGTAGATGCAGCGCACCTGCTTGTTCACGTCGCCCGAGCGCCAGTTGTCGCGCTGGTTGATGATCGTGTCGACGGCCAGAGCGGTCTTACCCGTCTGACGGTCGCCGATGATCAGCTGACGCTGGCCGCGGCCGATCGGCACCATCGCGTCGACGGCCTTGTAGCCGGTCTGCATGGGCTCGTGGACCGACTTGCGGACCATGACGCCCGGGGCCTGCAGCTCGAGGGCGCGTCGGCCGTCGGTCGCGATCTCACCGAGACCGTCGATCGGGTTGCCGAGCGGGTCGACGACGCGGCCGAGGTAGCCCTCGCCGACGCCGACGGAGAGCACCTCACCGGTGCGCTGCACCGGCTGGCCCTCCTCGATTCCGCTGAACTCGCCGAGGACGATCGCACCGATCTCGCGCTCCTCGAGGTTGAGGGCGAGACCGAGGGTGCCGTCCTCGAACTTCAGCAGCTCGTTCGCCATGGCGGAGGGCAGGCCCTCCACCTTCGCGATGCCGTCGCCGGCAACGCTGACCGTACCGACCTCCTCGCGCGAGGCCGCGTCCGGCTGGTACGACTGGACAAAGTTCTCCAGTGCGTCCCGGATCTCCTCCGGCCGGATCGTGAGCTCCGCCATCTGGGTTCCCTGCTCTCCTTGTTGGGCCCGAAGTTTCTTAAGGGGGTCTGGGGGCCGACCCCCAGGAATCTTCTGCAGTTTCTGCACGGCCCAACCGGGCCGCAGGTGTTGCTCGTTCAGTGTGTGGCGAAGGCTGGCGTCAGCCGGCCATGCGACGGGTCGCCTCGTCGAGGCGGTCCGCGATGGTGCCGTTGATGACCTCGTCACCGACGCGCACCGAAACTCCGCCGAGGACCTCGGGGTCCACGTCCAGGTTCAGGTGCATCTGCCGGCCGTAGATCTTCGCCAGCGCCGCGCCGAGGCGCTGCTTCTGCACGTCGGTCAGCGGCACCGCGGAGGTGACCACGGCGACGGTGCGTTCCCGACGGGCCGCGGCGAGCTTGGACAGGGAGTCGAGTCCCGCCTCCAGGCTACGTCCACGGGGGTGCGTGACCAGGCGCGTGACGAGACGCTCGGTCGCCGGGCGGCTCTTCCCGCCGAGCAGGCTGCGCAGCAGCGTGCCCTTCGCGGCGGGGGTGGCCGTACGGCTGGTGAGCGCGGAGCGCAGCGCCGTGTCGGAGGAGACGATCCGGCCGAACCGGAACACCTCGTCCTCGACGTCGTCGAGCGCACCCGCACGCTGGGCCGCGGTGAGGTCGGCGGTGGCCGCCAGCTCCTCGATCGCGTCCACCAGGTCGCGCGAGGAGGACCAGCGCGAGCGGACCATGCCCGAGACCAGGTCGACGGCTTCGCCGCTCACCTGACCGCCGAACAGTCGGCCCGCGAGCTCGGCCTTGCCCTCGCCGCTCTGCGCCGGGTCGGTGAGGACCCGACGCAGCGAGACCTCACGGTCGAGCAGCGCGGTGACGGATGCCAGCTCCTCGGCGAGCTTCTCGGCGTCGACCGACGTGTTGTCGGTCAGCGCGTCGAGCCGCTCGCGCGCGGCAGCCAGTGCCTCGCGGCTCGCGTGGTTCATCGGACGGCCTCGGCCTTCGCCTCGAGCTCGTCGAGGAACCGGTCGACGGTGCCGCTCTGCCGGGCGTGGTCCTCCAGGGACTCGCCGACGAGCTTGCCGGCCAGGTCGGTGGCGAGCTTGCCCACGTCCTGACGCAGCGCGGCGGCCGCGGACTTGCGGTCGGCCTCGATCTGGGCGTGACCGGCAGCGATGATCTCCTCACGCTGCCGCTGGCCTTCCGCCTTCATCTCCTGGATGATGACGGCGCCCTGCTCCTGCGCCTCCTGGCGCAGTCGAGCGGCCTCGTGACGCGCCTCGGCGAGCTGAGCCTTGTACTGCTCAAGAACGCTCTGCGCCTCGGTCTGGGCCGCATCGGCCTTTTCGATACCGCCTTCGATGGCCTCGCGACGCTCTTCCAGAACCTTGTTGATGTTCGGGAGGAGCTTCTTGGCGAGGAGACCGAAGACGATGAGGAAGGCGATGAGGCCGATGACGAGCTCGGGAATCGGCGGGATGAGGGGGTTTTCCGCCTCTTCGGCCGCGAGCTGAACCAGGGGGTTCACATCAGTGCCTTTCGTCTCGGTTGCTGGTCGTCAGGCCTGAAGATCAGACGCCGTAGACGAACGGCATGACCAGACCGATGAGGGCGAGCGCCTCACAGAAGGCGAAGCCGAGGATCTGGTTGGCGCGGATCAGGCCGGCAGCCTCGGGCTGACGGGCGAGGGCCTGGGTGCCGTTACCGAAGATGATGCCGACGCCGACGCCGGGGCCGATCGCGGCGAGGCCGTAACCGATGGAGCCGAGGGAGCCGCTGACGGCAGCAAGGGTCTGGGACATGCCAGTCTTCCTTTTCTTTCAAAGGACCGATGGGGGTTGGCCATCGGACGAATAGGGGTCGGGTGCGTGGGGCTCAGTGGTGCTTGGCGAGCGCGCCCTGGATGAAGGTGCAGGTCAGGAGTACGAAGACGTACGCCTGCAGCGCCTGGATGAAGAGCTCGAACGCGGTCATCACGATGACCATCACGAACGAGACGCCGGCGTAGGCGATACCGATGCCGTTGAGCAGGTACCAGCTGGCGATCGTGAAGAGCAGCAGCAGCGTGTGGCCCGCGAACATGTTCGCGAACAGTCGCACCGCGTGCGTGAACGGACGGACCAGGAGGTTCGAGAAGAGCTCGATGAACGCGGCGAGCCAGGCGACCGGGCCGAGCGACTTGTCGAAGCCGGTGATGTTCTTCCAACCGCCCGACCAGCCGTGCTTCTTGAACGTCAGGCTCACCCAGAGCACGTAGACGATCGCGGCGAGCACGGCGGGGTACGAGATGATCGACGTCACCGGGAACTGGGCGACCGGGATGATCGACCAGAGGTTCATCATCCACACGAAGAAGAACAGCGAGACGACGAGCGGGACGTACTTCTCGCCCTCGCGCTTGCCGATGGTCTCGTGCACGACACCGCGGCGGATGAAGTCGTAACCCATCTCGGCGACGGACTGCAGCTTGCCGGGGACGATCTTGGGCTTGGCGAACGCGGCCCAGAAGAAACCGACGATGATGACCGAGCCCAGCAGGGCCAGCAGCATCGGCTTGTTGAAGTACAGGTTGCTGTCCGCATCGCCCCAGAGGGGTTCGAACAGGAACGAGTGCAGGCCGGGTGCCGGGAAACCACAACCGTCAAAGATGTGGCAATCGGTCTCGAAGGCGAGCACCTGTGTCGGGTCAGCACTCACCGCGGGCTCCTTCAGCGTGGCGCATAGGTACGGCAACCTCGTTGTGTCGGCGCGGCGCGCAGCCGCGGTTCGGCACTGGACTGGTGTTTCGGATGTGAGAGCGGCAGTCAGGCATGTGAGCCTCGCGATCGGGCAGGCGTCAGCTCACATGCCCGCGCCCGCAGTGCCGCAGTTGGAACCGGACGATAGCAGGGTCCGGATCGGGCGTTTATTCCGCCCCTACCCTTCACGTCGGGGAGCCGGTCTTTTCGGGCTTTTCGGCCTTGCCGGACTCGGGTTCGACGTAGAGCATCTTGGCCGTCATGTGCGCACGGGCCTGGGCACCGATCCATACGAGGGTGAGCGCGACCAGTGAGATCGCGAACGCCTTCGGATTGAACGCGGTCGTGTCCTTGAACAGGGCTACGAAGATCACCATCAGCAGGAGCTGAGCGGTGTACAGCAACAGCCCCATCATCTGGAACAGATGCGGGAGGGACCGGGCGGTCCGCTGCAGGACGACGAGTCCGAGCCCCATGAAGAAGAGCGAGACCACCGCCCCCACGAGCGCGCCGAGCGCCCCCTTGCCGCCGGCCACACCCGCGCTGACGGCCACGGCGATGACGCCGGCGGCAGCGGTGGGCAGGGCGGTGTGGAGGAGGGTCCGGGCGTCGTTGGTCGGCATGGCGGCAGCTCCGCTTGCTTGGGGTGGGCAAATGGTGTCGTCATGGACGAGCGTAGGCCCGGTCCGAGTCGATGCCTGAGGCCAATGGACCGACGTACTCGGGTCCTTCGGCTCTGTCACCGGGTCTCGTGAACGGTATCACAAACTATTTGATGAGGTCTTTACCTCAAAAGTGTGCCAACTGTCACACGTGAGGACTAGTTGCCTGCGTGGCGCGCGACAATCCGACGACTTGTCTGGTAAAGGCTACGGCTTCCGAAAGGTCAACGCGAGGAATCTGCCTTGCGCCGATCGGAGAACCGCGAACGAGTGCCGATCGCGGTCGCTCCGTTGACGCCGGAGACGCCCACCGCGACCCGTGCGCCCTCGGAGTCCTCGTCCGCGACGTGCGAGCCACGGGCTTCCGGGGTGCCCGCGCCCTCCCCGGGCAGCTCCTCGTGGGGTCCCTCGGGAAGGACGACCCGACGACGGCGCCGGTAGCGGGGCGGCACCAGGGAGTTGGCCCAGCGCGGGGCGCGCGGCGTGAAGCGCGGCAGCAGGAGCAGGACCAGCCCGACGGCGCTGAGGAAGACGATCACCAGCACGATCCACATCGACGCCGAGTGCACCGAGTAGCCGACGGCACCGAAGGCGATCAGCGCCGACCAGAAGTACATGATCAGCACGGACCGGCTGTGCGAGTGGCCGATCTCCAGCAGCCGGTGGTGCAGGTGGCCGCGGTCGGCGGCGAACGGGGACTGACCGTTCCAGGTGCGCCGCACGATCGCGAGCACGAGGTCGGCGGCGGGGATCGCGATGATCGTCAGCGGCAGCAGAAGCGGGATGAAGACCGGCAGCATCGCGTGGGTGGCCTGCCGCTCGCTCCCCTCGAAGAGCTTCATCGCGTCCGGGTCGACCTGCCCGGTCACCGAGATGGCGCCGGCGGCGAGCACGAGGCCGATCAGCATCGACCCCGAGTCGCCCATGAAGATCCGGGCGGGGTGCATGTTGTGCGGCAGGAAGCCCAGGCACATGCCCATGAGGATCGCGGCGAAGAGGGTGGCGGGGGCGGCGGCCTCGATGCCGTAGCCGTACCAGAGGCGGTAGGTGTACAGGAAGAACGCGGCGGCGGCGATGCAGACCATGCCGGCGGCGAGGCCGTCCAGGCCGTCGACGAAGTTCACCGCGTTGATCGTGATGACGACCAGGGCGACCGTGAGCAGGGTGCCCTGCCAGGGAGTGAGTGCCACCGTCCCGACGCCGGGGATCGGCAGCCAGAGGATCGTCAGGCCCTGGATGACCATGACGGCGGCGGCGATCATCTGGCCGCCGAGCTTGATCAGGGCGTCGATCTCGAACTTGTCGTCCAGGACGCCGATCAGCCAGATCAGCGCCGCCCCCGAGAGCAGCGCCCTCGGCTCGTTGGAGAGTTCGAAGACCCCGCCGAGGTTGAACAGGTGCGAGGCGACGATCAGTCCCGCGCACAGTCCGCCGAACATGGCGATGCCACCGAGCCGCGGTGTCGGTTCCCGGTGCACGTCGCGCGCGCGGATCGCGGGCATGGCCCCGATCGCGATGGCGAACTTCCGCACCGGTCCGGTCAGCAGATAGGTCACTGCGGCCGCGACACACAGCGTCAGCAGGTAATCACGCACGGGCTGCCCCACAGATTTCGCCGGCCATCTCAGCCCCACACCCTAGCCCCACGAGCAAGGACATCAGGGAACGGGTGACGGTTCCACAGGTTCCGTCCACCCGTGAAAGGGGGATACCGCTCGGTGAATCCTCGCACCTCGGCCCGGATACGATCATGGTCGGCCCCGTCCCGGACCGCACCGGCGGGCAGCACGGCGGTCCGGGCCGTGTCCGCCTCGTCCAATCCGGGCCGTGTCCGCCTCGTCCATGCCCCGGGCGGTGACCGCGGCCGCGCCCAGCCGGATGCCCCGGCCGCGACCGTCCGTGAGGGCGGCGGATCCGGCGTGCGGCAGCGGTGCGGTGGGGGTACTGACCGGCATCCGACGGCTCCGGGCCCGAAGGAGTGCGGTGGGGGGGGGCTTCGCATCCGGTGCAGGCGGGTGGGCGCCCGTACGCCCGGCGCGAGAGCTCCGGTGGGGCCGGTCGGCGCAAGGGCGGACGCCCCCGGCCGGAGGACGCCGGGAGGTGCGTCTCAGTGGTGCGCGGGCACGCCGGTGAGCGCGGTGACGACCGGGTCGAGCGCCTGGTTGATCTCGTCCCCGATCGAGCGGAAGAAGGTGATCGGGGCGCCGTACGGGTCGTACACCTCGTCGGCGTCGGCGGTCGGGGCGAGCAGCCAGCCGCGCAGCGCGGCGGCGGCGCGGACCAGTGCGCGGGCACGCTCGACCACGCCTTCGTCGTGGGCGTCCGGCAGGGTGGCGGGGTCTATGGCCCGCACGAGCCGGGTGAACTCCTTGAGGGTGAAAGTGCGCAGGCCGGCGGAGTGGCCCATCGAGATGACCTGCGCGCGGTGGTCGCGGGTCGCGGTGAGCACCAGGTCGGCGCGGATCACGTGCTCGTCGAGGAGTTCGCGCCCGACGAAGCCGGTGGCGTCCGCGCCGAAGTCGGCGAGGACGATCTCGGCGTTCGCCTCCATGGGAGCGCCTTCGTGCCCCCAGGTGCCGGCACTCTCCACGATGAGGCCGCCCTGGAGCGGATCGCCGAGGCGGTCCACGAGGGCATGGCGGGTCAGCCGCTCGGTGATGGGCGAGCGGCAGACGTTGCCGGTGCTGACGTGGAGAATGCGGAAGTGGTCGGTCTGCCCCGCTATGCCACGCCCCTCAGGGGCGGTCAATTGGCCACCTCGAGGTCGGGTACCACCTTGCGCAGTTCCTCGACGGACAGGGCGCCGGCGCGCAGCAGGACCGGGACCTTGCCGGTGACGTCGACGATGGAGGACGGGACGTTGCCCGGGGTGGGGCCGCCGTCGAGGTAGACGGAGACGGAGTCCCCGAGCATCTCCTGGGCGGCGTCGCAGGTCTCCGGGGACGGGTGGCCGGTGAGGTTGGCGCTGGAGACGCCCATCGGGCCGACCTCGGTGAGGAGTTCGATGGCGACCGGGTGCAGCGGCATCCGGACGGCGACGGTGCCGCGGGTGTCGCCGAGGTCCCACTGGAGCGACGGCTGGTGCTTGGCGACGAGGGTGAGGGCGCCGGGCCAGAAGGCGTCGACGAGCTCCCACGCCTGCTCGGAGAAGTCGGTGACCAGGCCGTGCAGCGTGTTCGGGGAGCCGATGAGGACCGGGGTGGGCATGTTGCGCCCGCGGCCCTTGGCGTCCAGCAGGTCCGCGACGGCCTCCCGGGAGAAGGCGTCCGCACCGATGCCGTACACGGTGTCGGTGGGCAGCACGACCAGTTCGCCGCGACGGACCGCCGAGGCGGCTTCACGCAGCCCGGTCGTACGGTCGGTCGCGTCGTTGCAGTCGTATCGCCGTGCCATCAGCCGGCCTCCTCAAGCGGGTACGGGTAAAGGTGATGCGGGCAGAGCGTGCGCGGGGCCCCCGCGCCGGTCACGGCATGGCCTTGCGGGCCGTGGCGAACCGCGGCCGGTTGTTGAGGTCCGGGTGGTCGGCCGCGTCGGCCCAGCCGCGTTCCTCGGTGAAGATCCAGGGGACCTGGCCGCCCTGGGTGTCGGCGTGCTCGATGACGACGAGGCCGCCGGGGCGGAGCAGGCGGTGCGCGGTGCGCTCGATGCCGCGGATGGTGTCGAGGCCGTCCTCGCCGGAGAACAGCGCCATCTGCGGGTCGTGGTCGCGGGCCTCGGGCGCGACGTACTCCCACTCGGTGAGCGGGATGTACGGCGGGTTGGAGATCACCAGGTCGACCTGGCCGTCGAGCTCGGGAAGGGCGCTCAGGGCGTCTCCGCGGTGCACGGTGACCCTGGACCCCTCGGCGTTCTTCCTGGTCCACGTCAGGGCGTCCTCGGACAGCTCGACGGCGTGCACGCGCGAGCGCGGCACCTCCTGGGCCATGGCGAGGGCGATGGCGCCGGAGCCGGTGCAGAGGTCGACGATGAGCGGCTCGACGACGTCCATCGCGCGGACCGCGTCTATGGCCCAGCCGACGACCGACTCGGTCTCCGGGCGCGGTACGAACACCCCGGGGCCCACCTGGAGCTCCAGGTAGCGGAAGAAGGCGCGGCCGGTGATGTGCTGGAGGGGTTCGCGGTTCTCGCGGCGCGCGATGGTCTCCCAGTAGCGCGCGTCGAAGTCCGCGTCCGGTACCCGGTGCAGCTCGCCCCGCTTGACTCCGTGGACGAAGGCCGCGAGCTCCTCGGCATCGAATCGCGGGGAGGGGACACCGGCGTCGGCCAGCCGCTGGGTGGCCTGGGCCACCTCGGCGAGCAGCAGGTTCATCGCGGATCTCCGTACGGGTTCACGGGCGGGGCGGGCGGGATCAGGCGTTGGCGAGCTTGGCGGCGGAGTCGGCGTCGACGCACGCCTGGATCACCGCGTCGAGGTCACCGTCGAGGACCTGGTCCAAGTTGTACGCCTTGAAGCCGACACGGTGGTCCGAGATCCGGTTTTCCGGGAAGTTGTACGTACGGATCTTCTCGGACCGGTCGACGGTGCGCACCTGGCTGCGGCGTACGTCGGAGGCTTCCTGCTCAGCGGCCTCCTGGGCGGCGGCGAGCAGCCGGGACCGCAGGATGCGCATGGCCTGCTCCTTGTTCTGGAGCTGGCTCTTCTCGTTCTGGCAGGAGGCGACGACACCGGTCGGCAGGTGCGTGATGCGGACGGCGGAGTCGGTCGTGTTGACGGACTGGCCGCCGGGGCCGGAGGACCGGTACACGTCGATGCGGAGGTCGTTGGCGTGGATCTCGACCTCGACCTCCTCGGCCTCGGGGGTCACGAGGACGCCGGCGGCGGAGGTGTGGATGCGGCCCTGGGACTCGGTGGAGGGCACGCGCTGCACGCGGTGCACGCCGCCCTCGTACTTCATCCGGGCCCAGACGCCCTGGCCGGGTTCGGTGGCGCCGTTGCCGCCCTTGGTCTTCACGGCGACCTGGACGTCCTTGTAGCCGCCGAGCTCGGACTCGGTGGAGTCGATGATCTCGGTCTTCCACCCGATGCGCTCGGCGTAGCGGAGGTACATGCGGAGCAGGTCGCCGGCGAACAGGGCCGACTCGTCGCCGCCCGCACCCGCCTTGATCTCCAGGAGGACGTCCTTGTCGTCGCTCGGGTCGCGCGGAACGAGAAGGAGGCGCAGGTGCTCGGTGAGCTCCTCGCGCTGCTTCTCCAGTTCCTTGACCTCGGCGGCGAAGTCGGGGTCGTCGGCGGCGAACTCGCGTGCGGTCACGATGTCGTCACCGGTCCGCTTCCAGGACCGGTACGTGGAGACGATCGGGGTCAGCTCCGCGTAGCGCTTGTTGAGCTTGCGCGCGTTGGCCTGATCCGCGTGGACCGACGGGTCGGCGAGCTTCTTCTCGAGATCGGCGTGTTCACCGATCAGTTCCTCGACCGCCTCGAACATCTTCGGGCTCCTGGGTGGGGGTGACTTCTACGGGCCTGCTGGAGGAAGGTGCCGGTCGGGTCCAGGGGTCGCCCCCAGGACCCGACCGGAAAAAACGCCGGTTCCCGCCGCCCCCGAGAGGGCGCCAGAGAACCGGCGCTGTGGCTCGCTACTTGGCGGCGGAGCCTGCACCCTTGCCGAAGCGGGCCTCGAAGCGGGCCACACGGCCGCCGGTGTCGAGGATCTTCTGCTTGCCCGTGTAGAACGGGTGGCACTCGGAGCAGACGTCGGCACGGATGGTGCCGTTGTCGATGGTGCTCCGGGTGGTGAACGACGCGCCACAGGTGCAGCTGACCTGCGTCTCGACGTACGTGGGGTGAATGTCGCGCTTCAAGGTGTCTCCTAGTTTCGGGAGGGCTCCGGGTCGTCCGCGCGGATTGCGCGTCCGTGAACCGGGGCCGACGTACCAGTCTGCCAGGACCGGCCGTATCTCCCAAAACGGGGGTACGGGCCGGTCTATTCCCGGCCGGTCCGGCCTGGGGCGTGTCCGACAATTCGCGTCGGGTCGGCGGGCGGTGTCCAGTACGGTGCTTCGCAAGGCGGAGGACCGCCCGAGTACGGGATGTACTCGGACGGTCCGACAACGCCGCGAGGTGCCGTGCCGGGCGCCGACCGCCCGGCGGGAATCGTCAGACGCGCCCTAACGGACGACGGCGTTGGCGGAGCCCTTGTCGCCGGCGGAGTCCGCGGTGGCGGAGGCGGGGATCGCGGTGTCCGCGCGCAGGGCCTTCCAGACCTCCTGCGCGTCCTTCTCCAGCGGGAGGACCCGGTTGGGGTCCGCCGGGTCGTACTGGACGGGCAGGGTGACCATGTCGACGTCGTTGGCGTCGAGGCCCTTGAGCCCGTTCGCGAACCCGGTGAGCTTGCTGACCGAGGCGAGGTCGGAGTCGGTGGTGATGGCCTTGGTGGCGGTGTTCGCCAGTCCGAACAGCTTGGCGGGGTTGGTGAACACGCCCACCGACTTGACCTGCTTCATCAGGGCCTTGACGAACGCCTGCTGGAGCTGGATGCGGCCGAGGTCGCTGCCGTCGCCGACGCTCTTGCGGGTACGGACGAGGCCGAGCGCCTGCTCGCCGTCGAGGGTGTGCGTGCCGGGGGCGAGATCGAGATGGCTGCCGGGGTCGTCGATCGCCTCGCTGGTGGTGATCTCGACACCGCCCAGCTGGTCGACGAGCTTCTTGAAGCCGGTGAAGTCGACCTCGACGTAGTGGTCCATGCGGATGCCGGACATCGCCTCGACGGTCTTCACCGTGCAGGCAGGACCGCCCACCTGGTAGGCCGAGTTGAACATCTGGCCGGTGGCCGCGGGAGCCTGCTGCCCGGTGTCGGGGTCGGTGCAGGCGGGCCGGTCGACGATCGTGTCGCGCGGGATCGAGACGATACTGGCCGACCTGTGGCCCTTGTTGACGTGCACGACCATCGCGGTGTCCGAACGGGCGCCGCCCTGGTCCTTGCCGTACTCGGCGTTCGCGCCGGAGCGGGAGTCCGAGCCGAGCACCAGGATGTCCTCGGAGCCGTTGTCGACGTTGTCGGGGCGGTCCGTGCCGAGGGCGGCGTCGATGTCGACGCCCTTGAGGTTCCCGTCGAGTGCGAAGTACGCGTAGGCGAGGCCCGATCCGCCGAGGACCACGACACCCGCCGCCGTCCAGGCCACCACCGTCTTCACCCGGCGCCGGCGCGAAGGCTTTCTGCGCCGGCTGCCGGTGCCGCGTATGCGGCCCGTACCTCTGCCCTGCTCGCTCATGGTGTTCCCTCGTTCCAGGTTCCCCGCTGCTCCCTGCTCCCCCCTGCCGGTGTGGTCCCGGCACGGTCGGGTCGTCTCTCGGATGGACGCCGAAGCACCAAGAAGGGTGTCACAACGCCCTGTGACCACCGTACGGCCGAACGGGTGGGAGGCGGACCTGGAGAACTGCCGGTGACACCTCGCTCACCTGCGGTTTCCTTACTCGGTCACGCGATGCGGCACCTCGGGGACGATCACTCTGGGTGTGGCGAAGGTCTCGGATCCGTCCCGTGCACGGCAAAACCGCCCCCGCCGCGGGTGCGACGGGGGCGGTTTTGTCCAACTGCGGTGCGGACGTCAGTCGTTGCCGTTGCCCGGCGACGGGGTCGTCTTCTGGATCTGGAGCAGGAACTCCGCGTTGGACTGGGTCTTCTTCATCCGGTCCAGCAGGAGCTCGATCGCCTGCTGCTGGTCGAGCGCGTGGAGCACGCGGCGCAGCTTCCAGGTGATGGCCAGCTCGTCGCTGCCCAGCAGGATCTCTTCCTTGCGGGTGCTGGACGCGTCGACGTCGACGGCGGGGAAGATGCGCTTGTCCGAGAGCTTCCGGTCGAGCTTGAGCTCCATGTTGCCGGTGCCCTTGAACTCTTCGAAGATCACCTCGTCCATGCGCGAGCCGGTCTCGACGAGCGCGGTGGCCAGGATGGTCAGCGAGCCGCCGTCCTCGATGTTGCGCGCCGCACCGAAGAAGCGCTTCGGCGGGTACAGCGCGGTCGAGTCGACACCACCGGACAGGATGCGGCCGGAGGCCGGCGCCGCGAGGTTGTACGCGCGGCCCAGACGGGTGATCGAGTCGAGCAGGACGACCACGTCGTGACCCAGCTCGACCAGGCGCTTGGCCCGCTCGATGGCCAGTTCGGCGACGGTGGTGTGGTCCTCGGCGGGACGGTCGAAGGTCGAGGAGATGACCTCGCCCTTCACCGACCGCTGCATGTCGGTGACCTCTTCCGGGCGCTCGTCCACGAGGACGACCATCAGGTGGCACTCGGGGCTGTTGACCGTGATCGCGTTGGCGATGGCCTGGAGGATCATGGTCTTACCGGTCTTCGGCGGGGCCACGATCAGTCCGCGCTGGCCCTTGCCGATCGGGGCGACCAGGTCGATGATCCGCGTCGTCAGGACGTTGGAGTCGGTCTCCAGGCGGAGCCGGTCCTGCGGGTACAACGGCGTCAGCTTCTGGAACTCCGGGCGTCCGCGGCCGGATTCGGGCGCCATGCCGTTGACGGTGTCGAGGCGCACGAGGGCGTTGAACTTCTCGCGGCGCTCGCCGTCCTTGGGCTGGCGCACGGCGCCGGTGACGTGGTCACCCTTGCGCAGGCCGTTCTTGCGGACCTGGGCGAGCGAGACGTACACGTCGTTCGGGCCCGGGAGGTAGCCGGAGGTCCGGATGAACGCGTAGTTGTCGAGGATGTCCAGGATGCCCGCGACGGGGATCAGGACGTCGTCGTCGGCCACCTGCACGTCGCTCTGGAATTCGTCGCGGCCACGACGGCCACGGCGGTCGCGGTAGCGGCCACGACGGCCGCGGCGACCGCCCTCGTCGTCGAAGTCGTCCTGCGGACCGTTGTCGCGGTGCTGCTGGCCCTGACCGCCGCCCTGACCGCCGCCCTGGCCCTGTCCCTGGGTCTGGCCCTGGCCCTGACGCTGCGACGTGCCCTGGCCCTGACGCTGCTGGCCCTGGTCGTCGCCCTTGCCCCGGCGGTCGCGCTGGCGGTCGCGGCGGTCACCGCGGTCGCCGCGGTCGCCGCGCTGACGGTCCTGGCGGTCGCCGCGCCGGCCCTCGGCCGTGTCGGCCGCCGACTCGGCGCGGGCGTCGCTCTTCGCCTCGGCGCGGTCGTCCTGCTTGGCCTCGGCGGCGCGGTCGTCCTGCTTCGGCTCGGCCTTGACCTCGGGGGCACCGGCCTGCGCGGTGGCGCGGCGCCGGCGGCGCTCGCCCGCGGGCTGGTCGTCGCTGGCGGGCTGGCCGGGGATGTCGATCTGCTGCTGGGCGGCCGGCTTCTCGGCCGGGGCGGCGGCCTCGTCGCCCGTGCGCGCCTTGGAGGTGGCGCGGCGCTTGGGCTTGCTCTCCGCGTCCGTCCCGGCGGCGGGCGCCTTGGCGGCGGCCTTGGCGGCGGGGGCCTTGCCGGCCTGCGCCTCCTTGATGACCTCGATCAGCTGGCTCTTGCGCATGCGCGCGGTGCCCCTGATGCCGAGGCCGGACGCGACCTGCTGCAGCTCGGCCAGGACCATGCCGTCAAGGCCGGTGCCGGAGCGGCGGCGCCGTGCGGTGGTGCCAGTGGCAGCACCTTCGGCGGGCGCGGCGCTGTCGACGCTCTTGTCGGCAGTCACGCCCATCAGATCGGTGGTGTCGCTCACGAAGGGTCCTTCCCTGGAGCGGACGTCGGCCTTCTGGCTCGGCGACCGGTTGTGCTGTCCGGCATTCGGTATGTGATCTTTATCGATCGCGGACCGGGCCGGGGCGGTGGTCCGCCGGGTACGGCGGAGAGATGAACGTGCGGGGTCCGACGCGAGCTCCCCCTGCTCGGCCCACTCATGGACGAACGTGGGGTGTCGTGCCGGTTCCGGAGCGTGCTCGAAACTGCTCAGACAGGCTGATCAGG
Organism: Streptomyces sp. NPDC008125; assembly: GCF_042957125.1. Classification (NCBI taxonomy): domain Bacteria; kingdom Bacillati; phylum Actinomycetota; class Actinomycetes; order Kitasatosporales; family Streptomycetaceae; genus Streptomyces; species Streptomyces sp. NPDC008125. Next base: position 44,373 of record NZ_JBIBHR010000022.1, on the reverse strand, counting down.
CAGTTGGGGAGGCTCCCGGAAGAAAGGTGGTCCCTGAAGGGGACACGAAGCAACGCGTCGCTGGGACGTCGATTGCCGACTTGAGATTAACACTACCGGCTCCAACAAATATTCCCCCTCTCTGTCACCGGCAATCCCTCTGCTTACGGCGCGAGCGGCAGCACGCACGCGCCGGGGCCGTCGAGCGCGAGCCGGTTCGCGGCCCATCCCTCACCCGCGAGGCGGGCCACCTTGTCGGCGGCCCCTTCCTCCGTGAGGGCGAGGACCGTGGGCCCGGCGCCGGAGATGACGGCGGGGACGCCGTCGGCGCGCAGCCGGTGCACCAGTTCGAGGCTCTCCGGCATCGCCGGACCCCGGTATTCCTGGTGGAGCCGGTCCTCGGTGGCGGCCAGCAGCAGCTCGGGACGCCGGGTCAGCGCCTCGACGAGCAGTGCGGCGCGGCCGGCGTTGGCGGCGGCGTCGACGTGCGGGACCTGGCGGGGCAGCAGTCCCCGGGCGGTCTCGGTGAGCACCGGCTTGCCCGGTACGAAGACCACCGGCACGACCTGGGCGGCGGGCTCCATCCGGATCGCGCGGGCCGCTCCGCCGTCCATCCAGGCGAGGGTGAATCCGCCGAGGAGGCAGGCCGCGACGTTGTCCGGGTGGCCCTCGATCTCGGTGGCCAGCTCCAGCAGCGCGGCGTCGTCGAGGCGGGCCTCACCGCCGGTGGTCACGGCGCGGGCGGCGACGATGCCGGCGCAGATGGCGGCGGACGAGGAGCCGAGGCCGCGGCCGTGCGGGATGCGGTTGGCGCAGACGATCTCCAGCCCGCGCGGCTGCCCGCCGAGCAGGTCGAAGGCGGTGCGCATGGCGCGGACGAGCAGGTGCGACTCGTCGCGGGGCAGGGTGTCGGCGCCCTCACCGGCGATGTCGATGTGCAGGCCGGAGTCGGCGACCCGGACGACCACGTCGTCGTAGAGGCCCAGCGACAGGCCGAGGGCGTCGAAGCCCGGACCCAGATTGGCGCTGGTGGCGGGAACGCGCACCCTGACGGCGGCGGCTCGGAACGCGGGACCGGCCATCGGCTGGTGGACTCCTCGGGGCGGGGATGCGGTGCGTGCGGGTGACTCTGCGGCGGCGGGGTGGTGACGGGAGTCCGGTCGGCCGGAACGCGACTTCCGGGCGGCGGTGCTCCGGTGGTGGACCTCACGGCCACCGCACGGCGACCGGGACAGGGCCGTGTGACGACGCTGCCGATCACGTACAGCTTATCGAAGGAAGGTTCTGTGGCGACATAGGGCGCATGGGAGGCGCACGATGCGTGTCGCACGCATCCCCTGCGCTCTCCGCCCCGGAAAAGGAGGGTTGGGCCCGATCTGCCCGGTCCGCACCGCACCGCCCGGAGGCGTTTCGCCTGCCGGGCGGTGCGGTGGTCGTACGGGTGGGGCCGGCAACACGCCGGGGCCCGGGGCTCGCGCCCCGGGACGAACCACGACTCAGGCGAGGCCGAGCTTCTCCGCCGCGGCGGCGGCGTCGACCGGGACGGTGACGGGCTGCGGTGCGCCCGCGACGGCCCAGTCGGGGTCCTTGAGGCCGTTGCCGGTGACGGTGCAGACGATCCGCTGGCCGGGATCGACCTTGCCCTCTTCGGCGGCCTTGAGCAGACCGGCGACGGAGGCGGCCGAGGCGGGCTCCACGAAGACACCCTCCTGTGCGGCCAACAGGCGGTAGGCGGACAGGATTTGACGGTCCGTCACCTCGTCGATGAAGCCGCCGGACTCGTCCCGGGCGGCCAGGGCGTAGTTCCAGGAGGCCGGGTTGCCGATCCGGATCGCGGTGGCGATCGTCGCCGGGTCCTTGACGATCTCGCCGCGCACGATGGGCGCGGAACCGGAGGCCTGGAAGCCCCACATGCGGGGCCGGTGGGTGGCCACGGCGTCACCGGCGTACTCGGTGTAGCCCTTCCAGTAGGCCGTGATGTTGCCCGCGTTGCCGACCGGCAGGACGTGGATGTCCGGGGCGTCGCCGAGCGCGTCGACGATCTCGAACGCGGCGGTCTTCTGGCCCTCGATGCGGACCGGGTTGACCGAATTGACCAGCGCCACGGGGTAGTTGTCCGAGAGCGAGCGGGCCAGCGTCAGGCAGTCGTCGAAGTTGCCGTCGACCTGGAGGATCTTGGCGCCGTGCACGAGCGCCTGCCCCATCTTGCCGAGCGCGATCTTGCCGCGCGGCACGAGGACGGCGCAGACCATCCCGGCGCGCACCGCGTACGCGGCGGCGGAGGCGGAGGTGTTGCCGGTGGAGGCGCAGATGACGGCCTGCGCACCCTCCTCCTTGGCCCGGGTGATGGCCATGGTCATGCCGCGGTCCTTGAACGAACCGGTGGGGTTGGCGCCCTCGACCTTGAGGTGCACCTCGCAACCCGTGCGCTCGGACAGGACCTGCGCCGGAACGAGGGGCGTACCGCCCTCACGGAGCGAGACGACCGGCGTCGTGCTCGTGACCGGGAGCCGGTCCCGGTACTCCTCGATGATGCCGCGCCACTGGTGGGTGCCCTTGCTGGTCATGGGTCCTTACTCCCCTTCAACACGCATGATGCTGGCGACACCGCGCACGGTGTCGAGCTTGCGCAGCGCTTCGACGGTCGCCGAGAGAGCGGCGTCGGGCGCGCGGTGGGTGACGACGACGAGAGAAGCCTCGCCGTTCGAGTCCTGACGTCCCTGCTGACGAACGGTATCGATCGACACACCCTGCTCGGCGAAGACCGTGGCGACCTGGGCGAGAACACCCGGTTTGTCGGCGACGTCGAGGCTGATGTGGTAGCGCGTCACGACCTCGCCCATCGGGCTGACGGGCAGGCGCGTGTAGGCGGACTCGCCCGGGCCGGTGGCCCCGTTGAGCTTGTTCCGGCAGACGGCGACGAGGTCGCCGAGGACCGCCGACGCGGTCGGCGAACCGCCGGCGCCGGGGCCGTAGAACATCAGCTGCCCGGCCGCCTCGGCCTCGACGAAGACCGCGTTGTAGGCCTCGCGGACGGAGGCCAGCGGGTGGCTGAGCGGGATCATCGCGGGGTGGACACGCGCGGTGACCGACTGCCCGTCGGCCGCCCGCTCGCAGATGGCGAGGAGCTTGACGGTGCAGCCCATGCGCCGGGCGGAGGCGATGTCGGCGGCGGTGACCTCGGTGATGCCCTCACGGTGCACCTCGCCGATCCGCACCCGGGTGTGGAACGCGATCCCGGCGAGGATCGCGGCCTTCGCGGCGGCGTCGAAGCCCTCGACGTCGGCGGTCGGGTCGGCCTCGGCGTACCCGAGGGCGGTGGCTTCGTCGAGCGCCTCGGAGTAGCCGGCGCCGCTGGTGTCCATCTTGTCGAGGATGAAGTTGGTCGTGCCGTTGACGATGCCGAGCACCCGGTTGACCTTGTCGCCGGCGAGGGACTCGCGCAGCGGGCGGACCAGCGGGATGGCCCCGGCGACGGCGGCCTCGTAGTAGAGGTCGCGGCCGTGCTCCTCGGCGGCGGCGTGCAGGGCCGTGCCGTCCTCGGCGAGGAGCGCCTTGTTGGCGGAGACGATGCTCGCGCCGTGTTCGAAGGCGGTGGTGATGAGGGTGCGGGCGGGCTCGATACCGCCGATGACCTCGATGACCACATCGATGTCACCGCGCTTGACCAGGGCCGTGGCGTCGGTGGTGATGAGCGCGGGGTCGATGCCCTCGCGGACCTTCGACGGGCGGCGGACGGCGACGCCGACGAGCTCGACCGGCGCGCCGATGCGCGCGGCGAGGTCGTCGGCGTGCGTCGTCATGATGCGCGCCACCTCTGAGCCGACCACACCACAGCCCAGCAGCGCCACCTTCAGCGGACGCGTACGCATCATCCGACCTCGTTTCTCCTACATCCGATGTGTGGGACAGTCTCACTCACCGGACGGGCGATTCTGTCACTCGTCCGGATTCTGAGACATCTATTTCATCAGCCGACATCGAGACGCAGGAGATCTTCCTCCGTCTCGCGCCTGACGATGACGCGCGCCTCTCCGTCGCGCACGGCGACGACGGGCGGGCGGAGCGCGTGGTTGTAGTTGCTCGCCATCGAGCGGCAGTACGCCCCGGTGGCCGGTACGGCGATCAGGTCGCCCGGCGCGAGGTCGGAGGGGAGGAACGCGTCCTTCACCACGATGTCGCCGCTCTCGCAGTGCTTGCCGACGACCCGGACCAGCATCGGCTCGGCGTCGGAGCTGCGCGAGACGAGCGCGACGCTGTACGCGGCGTCGTAGAGCGCGGTGCGGATGTTGTCGGACATCCCGCCGTCGACGCTGACGTACGTGCGGAGCCCTTCGAGCGGCTTGATGGTGCCGACCTCGTACAGGGTGAAGGCGGTGGGGCCGACGATGGCGCGGCCCGGCTCGACGGAGATCCGGGGGGTGGCGAGGCCGGACGCCTCGCACTCGCGGGTGACGATGTCGCCGAGCGCCTTGGCGATCTCGTGCGGCTCGCGGGGGTCGTCGTCGGAGGTGTAGGCGATACCCAGACCGCCGCCGAGGTCGATCTCGGCGAGCTCGACGCCGTGCTCGTCGCGCACCTCGGCGAGGAGCTGGACCACGCGGCGGGCGGAGACCTCGAAACCGGCCATGTCGAAGATCTGCGAGCCGATGTGCGAGTGGATGCCGGTGAGCTCCAGGCCGTCCAGGGTGAGGGCGCGGCGGACCGCTTCGGCGGCCAGGCCGCCGGCGAGCGCGATGCCGAACTTCTGGTCCTCGTGCGCGGTGGCGATGAACTCGTGGGTGTGCGCCTCCACGCCCACGGTGACCCGGATCTGCACCTGCTGGCGCTTGCCGAGCCGCTGGGCGACGTGGGCGACGCGGGCGATCTCCTGGAAGGAGTCGAGGACGATCCGGCCGACACCGGCCTCGACGGCCCGCTCGATCTCGGCGGCCGTCTTGTTGTTGCCGTGGAAGGCGATGCGCTCGGCGGGCATCCCGGCGTCGAGCGCGGTGGTCAGCTCGCCGCCGGAGCAGACGTCGAGGTTGAGCCCCTCCTCGCGGAGCCAGCGCACGATCGCGCGGGAGAGGAACGCCTTGCCCGCGTAGTAGACGTCGGCGTCGGGCCCGAAGGCGTCGGACCAGGCGCGGCAGCGGGCCCGGAAGTCGGCCTCGTCCAGGAAGTACGCCGGGGTGCCGAACTCCTCGGCGAGCCGGGCGACTTCGATGCCGCCGACGGTGAGGGCGCCGGCCGCGTCACGGGTGACGGTGCGCGACCAGACCTTCTCGTCGAGGAGGTTCAGGTCGGCGGGCGGGGCCGCGTAGTGGCCCTCGGGGACGACATCGGCGTGACGGGGTCCGGCGGGGTGGGCGGAACGGCTCATCGTATGACTCTCTCGGGTCTCTCAAAGGTGTTCGGGCGCACTGATACCGAGCAGGGACAGGCCGCCGGCCAGCACCGTCCCGGTGGCTTCGGCGAGGGCCGGCCGGGAGCGGTGGGCGGCCGAGGGTTTCTCGTCGCCGGCGGGGAGCGGGGGACAGGCGTCGTGGAAGTCGAAGAAGGCGTGCGCGACGGCTTCGAGGTGGCGGGCGAGCCGGTCGGGCGCGCGGTGCCGGGCGGCGGCGAGGAGGACCGCCGGGTGGTCGGCGAGGAGGGCGGTCAGCGCGAGGGCGGCGGGCTCCTTGAAGGGGGCGGTGTCCTGCGGGGCGGTGTCCTGCGGGGCGGTGTCCTGCGGGGCGGTGTCCTGCGGGGCGGTGTCCTGCGGGGCGGTGTCGTCCCGGGCGCCTTCGTCGCCCGCGTCCGGGGCGACCCGGAGGCCGAGGGCGCGGGCGGCCCGGGTGACGGCGTGGGCGCGGGAGCGGGCGTAGCGGACCAGGAAGAGCGGGTTGGCGACGGTCTGGACGAGCAGTCCGTCGTCGAGCGCGGCCCGGTCGTGCCCGGCGGGCCGGAGCAGCCCCCAGCGGGCGGCGTCGGACCCGAGGCGTACCAGGAGGTCGGCGGCGGGCACCCCGGCGGGCACGGGCCGAATCGTTCCGTCGGTACCGGCCTCGGCGCCTGAGCCCCTGCCTGCGGCGACCCCGAGGCCGCGCCAGCCGGGGTCGACGGGTCCGGCGGGGAGGGTGCGCGGGGCGGCGCCCTGGGACCGCAGCAGGGCGGCGACGGCGTCGGCGGTGACGGCGGCCCGGACCTCGGCCGCGTACGGCAGCAGGGGCGTCTCGCCGCCCAGCGCCGTCCCGTGGCCGTACTCCGCGCCGCGCGCCGCCACCTCGCGTACGAGGGCGATCCGGGCGGCTCCGTCGGCGGAGGCGTCGAGCGTGAGGTTGAGGAACCCGGGCCCGGTGATCTCGACCCGCCCGATCCCGGGCTCGGCCGCGATGCGGTCCTTGAGGATGCGGGCGACCTCGTGCGCGGGCAGCGCCGCCGGACGGGCGAGCTGGAGCGCGACGGCGCAGGCGTAGTCCCCGCTGCCCCCGGGGCGGGTCCTCTCCACCCGTACACGTGCGGGCACGGCCACGCGCAGGGCGTCCTCGACCACCGCGCGGCGCACGGCGTGCAGCACGGTCCTGGAGAGGTCGGCGGGGGTCACGGGACCAGCCTAGGGGAGGAAGGGGGGCGCTCCGCGACCCCGTTTCGCCATACGGGCAGCCGCCGGGCCCCACTGGACGGGATGAGGGCAGGTACTCAGCGCGCGGCGCTGCCCGCCCGGCCGGCGCCGAAACCGCCGTCCACCGCGGAGGGCCCGTCCGGCAGCGCGAGGCGGCGCACCAGTCGCACCAGCTCGCTGGGCTCGAACGGCTTCGCCAGGAACGCCTCCACACCTGCGGCGACGCCACGATCCGCCTCGTCGGGGGTGCAGGCGCTGATGATCGCGACCGGAATGGCGCTGGTACGGGGGTCCTCGCGGAGCCGGGCGGCGGTCCGGGGACCGTCGAGGCGGGGCATCATGACGTCGAGGGTGATCACGTCGGGCCGCACGCGGTGCACGACGTCCAGGCACTCGACACCGTCGGACGCGGTCACGACCTCGAAGCCCTCAAGCTCCAGGTTGACCCTGATCAGATGCCGGATGACCTTGTTGTCGTCCACAACAAGCACGCGGCCGTACGCCCCTGACACGTTTCGAGAGTAGGTGCGCCCCAGGGGCTGCGTCCGGGTTTTGCCCACTTCCGCCCCCGGGGGCCGCACCGGCCCGGCTCTCCCCGCGTACGCGAATCGCCCAGCGCCGCGGAAATACCCGTTCACGGACACCCCTCGGGAGCTGGTAGTGTTTCACCCGTCGCCGAGCAACACAGCGATACGCCCCCGTAGCTCAGGGGATAGAGCATCGGCCTCCGGAGCCGGGTGCGCAGGTTCGAATCCTGCCGGGGGCACTTCCGGACAGAGGGTCCGATCAGCGGAAACGCCGATCGGGCCCTTTCTCGTTGGCCCGCCGTTTTCCCTCGCCCGCTCGCGGCCCCGGGCCGCCCGGGGCCGGGCAGGTCTCGTCGCCCTCGACGTCCCGCATGCCGATGCGGGACCGGACTCGTCGAAGCCGTCGGCCCGCAGATCCCGCGCGTACACCGCGACCAGCCGGACTGCGGCTGCATACTCAGCCCGTCGACTCGTCCGGGGTCGGGTGGTCCGGGTGAACGCCCGCGTTGCGGGCGGAGCGCGCGCCTGCTCCGGCCTCGTCCGGGTCGGTCCCGTCGGCGTCGGTGTCGTCCTGCTGCTGGTCCGCCCAGGGCGGCGGGGAGACGTCCAGGGCGTCCTCGCCCTCCTGCACCTGCTGGTCGGGCATGTCGGCGGGTATGGGCGGCGGGCTGCCCGAGGCGCCGGTGTAGGCGGGTCCCTCTGGCCTGCGGTCGGTCATCTGCGTTCTCCGTTCGACCTGCCCCATGGTTGCCGGGGCGCGGGTGTGCCGCCACTCCGGGTACCCGGGGCGTGCCCGCCGAATCCCTCCGGGCAGGGGGGCTCACCGCCGCCCCGGTCGGATGAACTCCGGCCGGCGACCGGTCGCCGGGCCGCCCGCCGGGGGAAGGACTGCCCCCATGCAGACCTTCCTGCCCTACCCGGACTTCCGCCGCAGCGCGCGCGTCCTCGACGTCCGCAGGCTGGGGAAGCAGCGGGTCGAGGCGGTGCAGGTCCTGCGGGGACTCACGGTGCCCGGCTACGGCTGGCGTCACCATCCCGCCGTCCGGATGTGGACCGGTTACGAGGAGGCGCTGGTGCGGTACGGCCTCGACGTCTGCGAGGTGTGGGCGGACGAGGGCCGGGCGGACACCTGCGCGGCGACGCTGCTGGTGGACCTCGCCGCGTCCCGAGGGCGCACCCGGGTGCGGGTCCGCAGCGAGGAGGCACTCGCGGAGGCGGGCGAGCTGCCGCCCTGGCTCGGCGAGGAGGCCTTTCACCTGAGCCACCGCTCCGCGCTCGTCCGCAAGGACCCCGAGCACTACCGGCCGCTCTTCCCGGGGGTCCCGGAGGGCCTGCCGTACGTCTGGCCGCGCTCCGACCGCGACGCGGAGAGCGGGCGGACCCCCCAGGGCGGGTAGCGGCGTACGCCGGGCCCGCCGGATGCGCGGCGCCCCCGGGCGACGGGACGCCGGGGTCAGGCCGTGCGCGCCGCCGGACGGTCCGCGCCGAAGACGTCCGGCTGTCCGGAATCCGCGATCTCGTGCCCCTCGGCAGAAGCGCGGGCCTCCGCGAAGGCGCGGGCGCCGCGCCGGGGCGAGGTGTCCAGCCGTCCGAGGACGCCGGGGACCGCGATGCTGGGCAGCACCAGGTCGTACAGAAGCGAGATGCGCTCCTCGAAATCGGCCATCTCCGTGGCCGCCTGCGACATCAGCTGGATTCCGGTGAAGGAGCCGACCATCGTCTGGGCGGTCCGCTCGGGATCGACGTGCGGAAGCACCTCACCCTGCCCCTGAGCTGCGATGATCTGCTGGCTGGTCAGCATCGTCCAGTCGTGCCAGGGTTTTCCGAAGAAGCGCTGGTTGCTCTGATCGGCTGCAATGCGCGCGGCACCCCGCAACAGTGGCTCTCTCGGCAGCCGGTGCGCGAGGATCAGCCCCATGTCCACGAAGGACTGCATCTTCAGTGGTTGTTCGGGCGGCGGCTCGGTGACCGCATGATCCAGAACGCCTCGTGCCAAGTCTTCCTTGGAGGGGAAGTGGAAGTACAGCGCGCCCTTGGTCACCGCGGCCCGCTCCAGGATCTCCTGGATCGTCGCAGCCTCGTAGCCGCGTTCCGCGAAGACCGCTGCGGCGGCTGTCAGTACTGCGTTGCGCGTCCTGATCGCGCGCTCCTGCCGTGCCATTCGAGATCTCCTGACGATGCGCCTGACGGGGCTCAGTGTCTCCGGCACGTTCCCCTCAAGAAACCGGCTGGTCCGTATTCTATGGCACCGTTCCCGGCGGCCTCCAGTTGAGGCGGCGCCGGCGGCCTTGTGCCCGGCCGCGCTCCCCGCCCTCAACGGCCCTTCCGGTCGGCCTCCTTGAGGACGTACCGAACTGCTCCGTATTCGCGCTCGACCACCACTGATCACGTGCGCATTCATCCCTGGGGGGAGCACATGCACCACACCGTGAAGCACCACCACACCCCGTCCGTCCCCGAGTTCAGGACGGACGGCACCGCCTCGGTCCCGGCGCCCGGAAGGGGCCTGCCGGGCACCACGCCCCCGGTCCGCCCGGCGGACGCCCACCGTGTCCAGCCCGACGACGTACTGATCCGCGGCTACCGTCGGCTCGCCGAGAACACGTACGCGCTCGACATCGACTGGGCCGGGCGGCACGTCTTCTTCGAACCCGCACTCGGAAGTGTGCACCACCACATGCTGATCGCGCAGACCCTGAGACAGATCGGACTCAGCCTCGCACACACCGAGTTCGAGATCAGCTCCGCGCACCAGTTCCTGATGAGCGGAATGTCCTACTCCGTCGATCCGCGCCGGTCGACGGACCTGTCGCCGATCCGCGCGGAGGCGGTCTGCACGTGGACCGGGCGCAACGGTATCCGCATAGCCATCGCCCTGGAGCAGCACGGGTCGGTCTTCGTCCGGAGCGAGTCCGGGTTCTCCTGGGTGTCCGACCGGGTCTACCGGCGGCTGCGCGGCGCGCACCTGACCGGGCGGCCCGGGGTCATGCCGGCGCCGGTCGGTGCGCCGCCGGTCGGGCGGCGGGCGGCGGACGAGGTGGTGCTCGGCGCTTCGGGCCGGGCGCACCACTGGGAGTTGATCGCCGATACCGGGAATCCGGCGCTGATGGACCACCCGGTCGACCATGTGCCGGGGCTCGTGGTCATGGAGGCGAGCCAGCAGGCCGCGCACGCCGTCGTCGCGGGTACGGGCGACCGGTCGTGGTGCCCGCTCGCCACCGACATGCGTACGTCCCGGTACATCGAGTTCGACGCGCCGTGCTGGATCGACGCCCGCGAAGTTCCGCTGCCGGAGACGTCTTCGGGCGGCGCCCCGGACAGGGGTGACCGTCCGGACACGGGCGGTGCTCCGGGGAGGATCGCGGTGGAGGTGACCGGGACGCAGCGCGGGAGGGTCGCGTTCCGCAGTCTGGTGGAAGGGCTGGCCGCGCCCGTCGCCGTATCGGAGTGACGGACGGGTGAGGTCCCGGGGCCGGTGGCGGACGGGCGGGCCGATTCCGTGCCCGTGCGCCACCGGCTTCCGACCGTGCCCGTCAGGCCTGCGGGCGCCCGTCCCGCAGGACGGGGAGTTCCTGGTGGCCGTTGGAGATGAAGGACTTCACCGGGCGCAGCGAGGACGAGGGGACGGCGAGCGCCAGTTCGGGGAACCGGGCGAAGAGCGCGGAGAGGGCGGTGACGCCCTCCATCCTGGCGAGGGGCGCCCCGAGGCAGTGGTGGACGCCGTGTCCGAAGGCGAGATGGTCGCGGCGGGTCGCCCGGGTGAGGTCGAACCGGTCGGCGTCCGGTCCGTGCAGGTCCTCGTCGCGGCCCGCGCCGGCGACGGCCATGACGAGGGCGTCGCCCTGGGGCACGACCACGTCGCCGAGGTCGATGTCCTCGACGGCGTACCGGAGCATGAGGTTGGCCGCGGCCGGTTCCCAGCGCAGTGTCTCCTCGACCGCGTCCGCCCACGCGGCCTTGCCGGTGCGGATCAGTTCGAGCTGGTCGGGGTGGGTGAGCAGGGCGTGCACGGCGTGGTCGATCAGGTTGATGGTGGTCTCGTACCCGGCCGACAGGAAGTGGACGAGGGTGTCGAGCAGTTCCTGGTCGTCCAGGGGATTCGGTTCGCCGGAGGCGAGTCCGTCGCGCTGGATGGCGACCAGCGCGCTCGTGAGGTCGTCGCCGGGGGTCTCCCGCTTGAGGGCGACGAGTTCGTGGAGGATGCCGTACAGCTCCCCGGCATGGGCGCGTACTTCCTCGGCCGGGGTCGCGGTGCTGAACAGGGCGTCGAAGAGGGTGCAGAGCCGGTCGCGGCTGGTCAGCGGTACGCCGAACAGCTCGCAGATCACACGGGCGGGCAGCGGACCGGCGTACCGGGCGCGCAGGTCCACCGGTTCGCCCGCGGGCAACGCCTCGATCTCGTCGAGCAGTTCCTCGGTGATGCGGGTGACGACGGGGGCCAGGGCCTTGGTGCGGTGGGCCGTGAAGGCGCCGGAGACGAGCTTGCGCAGGCGGGTGTGGGCGGGGCCGTACGCCGTGAACATGCTGCGTATGGAGACCCACAGGGCCAGCGACCAGTCGGGCCCGACCTCGCCGTCGATCCAGGCGGGCCAGTGCTGGGCCGCGTCCTTCGAGACGTCCGGGGAGGTGAGCAGCCGGGTGATGACGGCCGGGTCGGCGACGGCCCAGGCGGGAACGCCTTCCGGCAGCTCGATCCGGGTGGCCGATCCGCCCGCGCGGATACGGGCGGCCTCGCCCTGGATGTCCGTACCGGAGGGGTCGAGCCGGAACGGGCAGCGCGCGGCGGTGCCGGCGGCGGGCTCGAAGGGAGCGGTGGCGACGTGGGGGTTCGTGTGCATGCTGTGTCTCTTCTCTGGACGGCTCGTGCCTGCGAGGACATTGGCCGCAGAGACGGTGATTCGGCAAGCGGAGGGGCGAACCGATTTCTCCGGCCGGTGGGGCGGAGGCGGTACGGGGACCCGTCGAGGGCCGGGACGCGAGGCCCCGAGTCCCGTACCGCCTCCGCGCACGGGCGGCTCAGACGATCGGCAGGCCCGGTGCCGGATGGGCGTCCATCAACTCCTTGACCTCGCCGCGGACCCGGGCGACCACCGTCTCGTCGCCGGTGCGTGCCGCGTCGACCACGGTGTCGATCCAGGCCGCCACGTCCGCCATCGCGGAGGCCGGGACGCCGCGCGAGGTGAGCGCGGGGGTGCCGATGCGCAGGCCGGACGGGTCGAAGGGCTTGCGGGTGTCGTACGGCACGGAGTTGTGGTTCACCACGATGCCCGCGCGGTCCAGGGCCTTGGCCGCGACCTTGCCGGGCACGTCCTTGCCGGTGAGGTCGACCAGCAGCAGGTGGTTGTCGGTGCCGCCGGAGACGAGGTCGAAGCCCCGCGCGGCCAGTTCTTCGCCGAGGAGCCGGGCGTTGGCGACCACCTGGTGGGCGTAGCCGGAGAAGTCCGGCCGCGCGGCCTCGCCGAGCGCGACCGCGATGGCGGCGGTGGTCTGGTTGTGCGGACCGCCCTGGAGCCCCGGGAAGACGGCCCGGTCGAGGGCGCGCGCGTGCTCGGCCGTGCTGAGCAGCATCGCGCCGCGCGGCCCGCGCAGCGTCTTGTGGGTGGTGGTGGAGACGACGTCGGCGTACGGGGCCGGCGAGGGGTGCGCCCCGCCCGCGATCAGCCCGGCGACGTGGGCGATGTCGGCGACCAGCACCGCACCGGTCTCACGGGCGATCTCGGCGAAGCCCGCGAAGTCGATGGTGCGGGGCACGGCCGTACCGCCGCAGAAGATCACTTTGGGGCGTTCGGCGAGGGCCAGGTCGCGCACCTCGTCCAGGTCGACCCGCCCGGTGTCACGGCGCACGCCGTAGCCCACGCCCCGGAACCAGGTGCCGGTGGCGGAGACGCCCCAGCCGTGGGTGAGGTGTCCGCCCATCGGCAGACCCATGCCGAGGACGGTGTCACCGGGGGCGCAGAACGCGAGGTAGACGGCGAGGTTGGCCGGCGAGCCCGAGTACGGCTGCACATTGGCGTGCTCCATGCCGAACAGGGCCCTGGCGCGCTCGACGGCCAGCCTCTCGACCTGGTCGATGACCTGCTGGCCCTCGTAGTAACGGCGGCCCGGGTAGCCCTCGGAGTACTTGTTCTGGAGGACGGTGCCGGACGCCTCCAGCACCGCTGCCGAGACGTAGTTCTCGCTGGCGATCATCCGCAGGGTGTCGGCCTGGAGCCGCTCCTCCGCGTCGATCAGCCCGGCGACTACGGGATCGGTGGCGGCGAGTGCCGGGCGGGCGGCGGAGGGCGGTGCGGACAGGGCGGTTCGGGATGCGAGTGCGGGTACGGTCATGAGACTCTCCCGGGTCGGCCGCGTCGTGCGGCATGGACCCGGATGCCCAGGCGGACGGCCTCCGGCGGTGGTCCTCCGGACGGGCCGGAGCGCGCCGCTCCCTCGTGGTCGTTTCCACGCAACGCCCCCGTGGGGCGCACGCCAGTCGCGGCACCCAGGACGTTACCGGCTCGGGCCGGAGCGCGCGCGGGAAAACACGGACGGATCGGAGCCGGCGGGGACCGCGTCGGCGTGACGGGGCCGGCGCGCGGACCGGCACGGGGGCCGAAATCCGGTGGACACGCGGCACGTGCGGCCCGTAGGACTGTCCCGCCCGAACGAGCCGGCGTCCGCGTACCCTCTCCGCCCGGCTCGGCCGCCTCCGTGCCCACTCCGCCCGGCAAGGCCGCCTCCGTGCCCACTCCGCCCGAGAAGAGAGGAGCCGCCCGTGGACCTTCCCCGCATCTTCACCATCCGCGAGAGCAGCCACCGCATCCACAACCCTTTCACGGCCGACAAGCTGGCCGCCCTGGGCCGGGCCCTGCGCCTGGAACCGGGGACCCGTGCACTCGATCTCGCCAGTGGCACCGGCGAGTTGCTGTGCACCTGGGCGCGTGACCACGGGATCACCGGTACGGGTGTCGACATCAGCACCGTGTTCACCGCCGAGGCCCGCGCCCGTGCGGCGGAACTCGGGGTGGCGGACCGGGTGGAGTTCGTGCACGGCGACGCCTCCGGGCATGTCGCGGACGTGCCCGTCGACCTCGCCGCCTGCGTCGGGGCGACCTGGATCGGCGGGGGCCTGGACGGGACGGTGGAGCTGCTGGCCCGCAGCCTGCGGCCGGGCGGCCTGATGCTGATCGGTGAGCCGTTCTGGCGCCGGGATCCCCCGGACCAGGAGACCGTCGAGGGCTGCCACGCGAGCGGTCCGGCCGACTTCCTGGCGCTGCCCGGGCTGCTCGGACGGTTCGGCGGTCTCGGGTACGACGTCGTGGAGATGGTGCTGGCGGACCAGGACAGCTGGGACAGGTACCGGGCGGCGCAGTGGCTCAACCTCCGCGGCTGGCTCGACCGGAACCCGGACGACGAACTGGCCGCCCAGGTACGTGCGGAGCTCACCACCGACCCCGTCCGCTACGCCCGGTACGAGCGCGAGTACCTCGGCTGGGGGGTGTTCGCCCTGATGAAGCGGTGATGCGGCGCCGTTGCCGCGTGATCGGTGGGTGCGGTGGGGCTGGGGGTGTTCGCCCGGACCGTGACGGACCGTCCGGTTCGTGCGTGGATGAGGGAGAAAAGGGAAGAGAGAGGGTGACCGGAAGGGCTCGACGGTGGGGGGACCGTATGGAGTCGGACGAGGGACGCGCACACCCGTACGACGGCGCTCCGGGGCCTGATCCGGGCCCGGGGCCCGCTCCGAGCCGGGGGCCTGATCCGAGCCGGGGGCCTGATCCGAGCCCGGGACGGGAACCGGGGCAGGATTCCGGACCGGCATCGACGGCCGCGTGGAGCTCCGGACCGGGCGGGCCGGTGGACGCACCGCCGCCTCCGCCGGGGCCGCCGCCCGTACCGCCCACCCCGCCGCTGCCTCCCTCGCCCCCGCCGCCCCCGCCGTCCCCGCCGCTGCCGCCTTTCGCCGGGCAGCCGTCGTCGGCCGGGCCGGTCGGGCCTCCCCCGCCGGGTGCCGGGCTGCGCGCCGTCGCGGCCGGGCTGCTCGGCCTCAGCGGCCTCGGTCTCGGCCATCTCCTCACCGGCCGCTGGATCCGCGCCGCCCTCTGCCTCGCCGCGACGGGCCTGCTGCTGCTCGCGGTCCTGCCCGCCGAGCCCGAGGGAGTGCCGGGCGGCGTACTCGTCGCCTACCTCGTCGTACTCGTGGTGGCCGCCGCCGACGCGGCGAGGGTCGCGCGGCGCACGGCGGTCGCCGGCTCCTGGCGGCCGGTGGTGGCCGCCGTGCTCGGACTGGTGCTGCTGGCCGTCCCGGCGGGCGGGGTGGCGCTCTACGGCTCCGCGCGCGACGAGGCGGTGCAGGAGATGCTGCTCGGCCGGCTGGAGACCGCCGACCGTGCGGTCGCGGCGGCGGACGGCCAGTCCTTCAGTACGGCGAAGGCGGCGTACACCTCGGCGTTCGCCGTCTACCGCGACCTCGGCCGGAAGCACCCGGACTCGCGTGCCGGGAAGCTGGTGCCGGACCGGCTGAAGTCCTACTACGCGGCGGTCTCCGTCCCGTACACCGAGAAGGACTTCTGCGCGGCGCTGGAGCCGCTGCGCTATCTGCGCACCTTGCCGAAGGGCTCGGACGCCGAACTGCTGGGCAGCCTCGCGCAGTCGCCCGACGAGCCGCTGGCCGAGTCCCTGTACGCGTGCGGGCTCTCCGAGCTCGGCTCGTACGACGCGGACGTCGCCTCCGTCTCCAAGGGGGCCGAACTGGCAGAGCTCCAGAGGACGTTCCCGGACTCGGCCGCCGCCGCGAAGGTGGCTCCGGCCGTCGACGCGCGGATCGCCGAGGAGACCGGAAAGCTGGGCGGCGCGGAGCCGTGCACGGTGACGGAGACCCTGCGCAGCATGAGCGCGACCGTCGGCGCCCTGACCGGGGACGACCTCAAGGCCTCGGCCGCCCGCGCGGACCGGGGCGTCCGGGACGGGGTGTACGCCTGCGGGGTGGACCAGTTCACGGAGAAGAAGTTCAGCGAGGCGCGCTCCACGCTGACCGACTTCGCCGACACGTACAAGGACGACGGGCGGCGCGGGCAGGCGCGGAACATCTCGATAGCCGCCGAGATCGCCGAGAACCGCCCCGCCGCCGGGGAAAAGCTGCCCCGGGCGAAGCGGCCGGGCGGCCCCACGATGGAGCTCGTCATCAGCAACGACGCGCCCAACACGGTGGAGGTCCTCTACACCGGACCGGTCACCGGCACCGTCACCCTGAAGGCGTGCGGGAGTTGCGGGCGGTACGACAGCACGGCCGCCGGGAACCGGCAGGCCTGCAAGGCGAGCGGGAAGAGCTACCCGAAGGCGCGTCTGCAGTTGCCCGCCGGTGACTACCACTTCCTGTACAAGCACGGGACCGGGGCGAGCGCGGCCGTGGACAGCTATGCGGACGGTTCGAAGATCGAGCCCGGGTACACCTACACCTCGTGCACGTACGTCGTCGAGCAGGACGACCCCTTCGGGCTGGACCCGCCCTCGCTGGACCTGCCGTCGATCGATCCGTCGGACATCGCCTGACCGGCCCGGGAAAGAACGCCCGGGGGTAGACGGCCGGGGGCGGACGGCTGGGGAGGACGGCCAGGGACGTTCAGGGCGTTCAGGGCGTTCAGGCGGAGGAGCGTGAGCTCCGCCCGCCCGAGGCGCTCCTGCCCGCCGCCGTCTTCTTCGTCGCCGGCTCGGCGGAGGACGTCCTCTTCTTCGCGGGTGCCGCGGGTGCCTTCTTCGCCGTCTTCCCCTTCGCGGTCGTCCTCGTCCCCGCCTTCCCCCCGGACGTCTTCTTCGCGGGAGCCTTCTTCGCCGCCGGCTTCCGGGCCGTCCCCTTGGCGGTGGACTTCTTCGCCCCGCTCTCCTCGGGCCGCGGCCTGCCGGAGTCCGGGCCGGCCGAGCGGGAGACGCTCCTGCCGGCCGGCGTGGTGCGCGTGGTGCGCCCGATGTGGTGGACGTCGGCCACCTTGCCGTCCGCGCCGTCCTCCCCGCCTCCTTCCCCGTCCCGTGACTCCTTCGCCGCGCGGACGCTCTTCTCCAGGGCGGCTACCAGGTCGATGACCTTTCCGCCGGTGTCCTCCTCCCGGGCGGGTGCCAGCGGCTCGCCCGCGGCCTTGGCGGCGACCAGCTCCTCCACCGCCTCGCGGTAGTCGTCGTGGAGCGTGTCCAGGTCCACCCCGCCGAGGGTGTCCATCAGGGCGTCGGCCAGATCGAGTTCGGCGTCGCGCACCTTGGCCGCGGTGTCCGGTACGACGTCCTCGGGCGACCGCAGCTCGTCCGGCCACAGGAGTCCGTGCATCACGATCACGTCCTCGGCCACCCGCAGCATCCCGAGCCGTTCCCGCCCCCGCAGGGCGAACTTGGCGACGGCCACCTTCTCGCTGCGCTTCAGCGCCTCCCGCAGGAGGGTGTACGGCTTCGCCGCCGGGACGCCGTTCGCGGAGAGGTAGTAGGCGGTGTCCATCTGGAGCGGGTCGATCCGGGTGGCCGGGACGAAGCCGAGGATCTCGATCGTCTTGTTCGTGGGGAGCGGGAGCGAGGCGAGGTCCTCGTCGGTGATCGGGATGAGGGTGCCGTCCGCGTCCTCGTACGCCTTGCCGGTCTCGGCGGAGGTCACCTCCTCCTCGTCGACCTCGCAGACCTTGCGGTAGCGGATGCGGCCGCCGTCGGTCAGGTGGACCTGGCGGAAGGAGACGGAGTGGTTCTCGGTGGCGTTCATCAGCTTGACCGGGATGCTGACCAGCCCGAACGAGATGGCGCCGTTCCAGATGGACCTCATGGAGCTCACTCTCGACCCCTTCCGACGACCACGCCCGGCGAGTCCCGGGGCCACGCCCGGCGATTCCCACGACCACACCCAGCGGTCCCGGCCACTCCGGCACATGACGCATATGTCGGGCGATTCGTGTGATTCTTATCGTATGACGCCGATCACGGAGGTGGAGGGGCGGCGGCTGGCGCTCAGCAACCTGGACAAGGTGGTGTACCCGGCGACCGGCACGACCAAGGGCGAGGTGCTGCACTACTACGCCGCCACGGTCGCGGGGGCGCTGCTCGCCCATCTGTACAACCGGCCGGTCTCCTTCCTGCGGTATCCGGACGGTGCGGAGGGACAGCACTTCTTCTCCAAGAACCCGCCGCCCGGTACGCCCGCCTGGGTGCGTACGGCGCGCGTTCCGCACCGGGGGGAGCGGGAGGCCGCCCAGGTCCTGGTGCAGGACCTGGCCTCGCTGATGTGGGCGGCCAATCTGATGGTCGAGTTCCACACCCCGCAGTGGCAGGCGGACGCACCGGCGGTCGCCGACCGGATGGTCTTCGACCTGGACCCGGGCGCCCCGGCGAGCGTGGTCGAATGCTGCGCGGTCGCCGGGTGGCTGCGCGAGCGGCTGGCGTCCGACGGGCTGCTCGCGTACGGGAAGACCTCCGGCTCCAAGGGGCTCCATCTGCTGGTCCCCCTGGAGCCCACCCCGTCCGACAGGGTGACGGCGTACGCGAAGAAGCTCGCGGTCGAGGCGGAGGCCGCACTGCCGGATCTGGTCGTCCACCGGATGAAGCGCGATCTGCGCCCGGGGAAGGTGTTCGTCGATTTCAGCCAGAACGCGGCAGCGAAGACCACCGCCACCCCCTACACCCTCCGTGCGCGCCCCGAACCGGCCGTCTCCGCGCCCCTCACCTGGGAGGAGATCGAGGCGTGCGGCGCCCCGGAGGAGCTGGTGTTCCTCGCGGGCGACATGGCCGCACGCCTGGAGACGTACGGTGACCTGCTCGGGCCGCTCATCAACCCGAATCGGGCCCGCCCGCTGCCCGTGGGCCGCCGGGGGCGCCGCCCCGGCGCGTGACGGCGCCTGCCGTGGGGCGTCTTCGAGCCGTCACTGTTCGGCCGGAGGCCGGGCCGCGGCGGCGGCCGGGGCGGCGGCCGGGGCGGCGGCCGGGGCGGCGGCCGGGGCGTGCGAGCGCGAGGCGGAGTCTCACCCCGATCCTGGATGTACCGGGGCGACCCCGGCAACGCGGCGCGCGTGCGTGCGTGCCAGGCGTCGCCCGGCAGACGGCCCGGTGAAGATGCGCCCCGGGGCGCACGGGTGCCGCCCGGCCGCCCCCACGGGCCGTCTCCGGGACCTCCCGCACCACAGCTCTCCCACAGCCCCGCTCCGCGGCGGCGGGAAAGCCCCGTCCCCCGGGCGGACCACCGCGGACCTGGGGCAGACTCGGTGCGAGGCGGGCACGGGTCGTCCCGGGAACCAACTCCGGCCGTGCGCCGTCGCAGCGGTTGAGCGTCGTGATCGGGGAGGGGATGGCCGGAGTGTTCTCGGGGATCGACGAGGTGGACTGGGCCTCGATGCAGCATGCCTACGGACCGGCCGACGATGTTCCGGCGCTGCTGGCGGGGCTGGCCTCCGCGGACCCGGCGCAACGCGAACGCGCCCTGGACGGGATGTACGGCGCCGTCCACCACCAGGGCGACGTGTACGCCTGCACGCTCGCGTGCATCCCGTTCCTCTTCGAGCTGGTCGCCGACCCCTCGGTGGCCGAGCGCGGCAGCGTCGTGGAGCTGCTGACCAGCATCGGCGGCATCGAGCTGGACGAGGACGACGAGGACGAACTCGACGAGGACGAGATCGAGGGCGCCGCCAACTACGCCATGGCCGCGGCGGCCGTCTGCGCCGGTGCGGAGGTCTTCGTCCAGCTGCTGGACGACCGCGATCGCGGCGTGCGGCTCGCGGCTCCTCTGGCGCTCGCGACGCTCCACCCCGAACCGGAGCGATGTCTCGGGCTGCTGCGGAAGCGCCTGCCGGTGGAGCAGGACGAGGAGGTGCGGCTCGCCCTCGTGGAGGCGGCCGGCCGCCTCGCGCTGCGCCACGACACGGTGGCCGACGCGGCGGCGCACTGGCTGAGCCGGCTCGCCATGCAGGAGTACGCGCCGGGCCTGCGGCTGGCGGCCCTCGCGCAGTTGGCGCGGTGCGCGCCCGGCGCACTCCCCGTCGACATCGTGCCCAGGGTCGCCGCCCTGCTGCGGGACCTGCGCGCGGCGCACCCGCCGTCCGGCCCGGCCACCCGGGCCGCAGCCGAGGCGGCCTCCCGGGAGGGCGCCCAGTCGCCGACCCTGATCGGCCAGTTGCGCGCCCTCCAGGCGGCGGAGGCGGCCGGGCGGGGCGCCCCCTGGGCCGCCGATCTGCTGCGCACCCTGCACGGGGCGCTCGGCGACCGTGTGGAGGACCGGGTGGCGCTCCTGGCCGACCAGCTGTGCAGCCCGGACGAGGGACAGCGGCTGGACGCGGTCCGGATGAGCGGCGGGCTGATCCGGGCGTGGCGGGGCTCGTACGACGAGGTGGTGCGGCTGGTCGGGGAACAGCTCGCCGAGCCCGACCCCCGGCTCAGCGAGGCCGCGGCGCATCTGCTGGCCGACATCCACACCCTCGCCGCCCCGGCGGCGGACGCGCTGGCGGCACGGGTGGCGCTCACACCCGAGCGCTGGGTCAGACAGTGGGACCACGGGCAGCCGAGCCTCGACCCGGCGGTACGGGCGCTGGCCAACGTCGGCGACCCCCGGGCGCTGCCGGTGCTGGCCGCCGTCCTGGAGCTGCCGGGCGTGCCGAACAACCTCGGGCACGCCGTGGCGGCGCTCGGTCCGGCCGCGTCCCCGCTGGCCGGGGCGCTGCGCCAAAGACTGGCGGAGGCCGGGCGGACGCCGTCCGAGTACGACGGCGCGACCGGGCTGATGGACGCCCTCGCCTCGCTGCGTGCGGACGAGGCGACGCCCGAGGTGCTGCGCGTCCTGCGGGGCGTACGGGGGCCCTCGGCCTGGCACGTGCGGCTGTCGGCGTTGCGGGCGCTCGGCGCGTTCGGGCCGGGGGCGCGGGGCGCGGTCGGGGAGCTGGAGACGCTGATGCGCGGGCCGGATCCGCGCGGGGCGGTCGACGCGGCGAACGCCCTCTACTCGGTCTCCGGCGACGTCGACGCGGTGCTCCCGGTGCTGCTCGACGGGCTGGCGGCGGAGGAGGGCCGCGACCTGCGGGCGGCGGCCGAGGCGCTGGGCCGGCTCGGTGGCAGGGCGGGGGTGGCCGAACCCCGGCTGCGGGCCCTGCTGGAGCACGACGAACTCTGGGTACGGGTGGACGCGGCGCTCGCGCTGTGCAAGGTTTCGGGACGGTCCACCGGAACGTGGCCGGTGCTGCTGGCCGCGTGGACGCAGAACGCGTACGTCCGCGTCCGGGTGGCGGGCACGCTGGCGCGGACGGGGGCGGCTGCGGCAGGGTCCGGGGCGGCGCACGCCCTGCGCGCCGAGCTGTCCTCCGTACGCCGTCACAACGCCCGGGACGGCGGGTACTCCGGCACGGACGTCCAGGAGGACGAACGCCTGCTGACGCTGTGCCGGCAGGCGCTGCGCCACGGGGACGGCCGGGGCTGAGCCGGCGCGCGTCCGGGCGGCCGGACCACAGGGGTGCCGGACCGACCGGTGCACCGCATCGCGGGGAGGCGGGCCGACGGGCCCGCGGCAGAACCGTACCGAAGGCAACAAGGAGAGACACGACATGATCATTTTCGGCACTCGGGGCTACCTGTACCAGCTGGCCGTCCTGACGATGGTGTGCGGCTGGTGCGGCAACCCGGCCGCGCACACCCTCCGCAAGCGGGTCACCAAGTTCACGCTGTTCTTCGTCCCGCTCTTCCCGATCTCCGTCAAGTACGCGACGCAGTGCACCTTCTGCGGCGGGGAGCAGAAGATAGCCAAGGAACAGGCGGACGCCCTGCTGGCCCAGTACACGGCGGGCCCGGACGGCGCCAACCCCTTCGGCCAGGCGGGCCAGGCCGGCCACCCCGCCCAGCCGGGCCAGGCCCCGCACCAGGGTCGAGCCCCGGGCCAGAACCCGTACAACAGCTGAGGCGGGCACGCCACCGGGGCGCCGCGCTCCTGGCGCGGCACTCCGGCGGGGTCCGTGCGCGGCGGCCTTGCGGCGCCCGGACCGCCGGCCGGGGCGCACGGGCCGGAGCGGGCGGGTGGCGGATACACCCGGACGGCCCATCGGCCGTCCCCCGTCCGCGTACATCACCCGGAGCGACTCTATGCGCGCGCGGCGTGGCGAACCTAGCGTGCGGGGAGCGGCCCCCGGGCCGCGGCCCCGCACCTCGCCCCCCACGTTTTCTGGAGGCAGCATGTCCTCTTCGTCCCTCCGCCGCATCGGCCTCGGTGTCGCCGCCGGCGTGCTCGCCGCGCTGACGGCCGCCGCGCCGACGTTCGCCGCCGGCCCTCTCCCGCAGCCGATGGACCACCCGCACCACCACGTCATCGCCTCCGACGACCCGGCGCCCGGGCACTGGGGGCCCGCCACCCACGGGAAGCCGGCCGTCGAGCCGCAGGTGAAGCCGGGTGACCACGGGAGGCCGGCGACCGACCCGCAGGTGACGCCCGCGGCGCCGAAGGTGACGTACCGGGGGCGGGTCATCGCCCGGCCGAGCCTGCTGCTCCGCGACCGCCCGACCCGCAGCAGCCGGATCGTGGGCGAGGTGCCGTACGGCACGATCGTCGACATCTTCTGCAAGACCCGGGGCGACAGCGTGGACGGCAACGACCGCTGGTACCTGCTGACCAACGGCACCTGGGCCTGGGGTTCCGCGCGCTACATCGAGAACATCGGTGCGGCCCCCGACTGGTGCTGACGCGCCTTCACCGCACGCGCCGTCACCGCATGCCCCCTCGACCGCACCGCCGCCGCCCGGGCCGCTCGCCTCGCGAGGACCCGGGCGGCGGCGCGTCCCGGGTCGGCGGAGCCGAGGGACCGGGACATCAGCAGGACCACGAAAATGCCACATAAGGGAAATAGCACCCAGCGCTTGCTACGTTCCTGACATGACCGCACCGACGGTGGACTCTCCCCCGCCCCCGCTCCGGCTGCCCAAACGGCGCGGCGTGGAGCTCTCCCTCCTCGTCGGGGCGGTCCTCATCTGCGTCTACGGCTACGCGGCGGTCGGCCTCGCCCACGACGACGCCGTACCGCCCGACGTCGCGGGTTACGGCGGGGGGCTCGGGCTGCTGGCGCTCCTCGCGCATCTGGCGGTCCGCTTCCGCGCCCCGTACGCCGATCCGCTGCTGCTGCCGATCGCCGTGCTCCTCAACGGGCTGGGCCTGGTGCTGATCTACCGGCTCGACCTGGAGACGCCCTCGGACACGGCGGCGCCCACCCAGCTGATCTGGTCGACGCTCGGGGTGGCGCTCTTCATCGTGGTGGTGGTGCTGCTCCGCGACCACCGGGTGCTCCAGCGGTACGCCTATCTCTCGGTCGCGACCGCGCTGGTGCTGATGATCGTGCCGATCTTCTTCCCGGCGGTGAACGGCGCCCGCATCTGGATCCGGGTCGGCGGGTTCTCCTTCCAGCCCGGCGAGTTCGCGAAGATCCTGCTGGCGGTGTTCTTCGCCGCGTACCTCGCGGCCAACCGCAACGCCCTCGCGTACTCGGGCCGCACGGTCTGGAAGCTCCAGCTGCCCACCGGCCGGGTGCTCGGTCCGATCGTGGCGATCTGGCTGCTGAGCGTCGGGGTCCTCGTCCTCGAACGGGACCTGGGGACCTCGCTGCTCTTCTTCGGACTGTTCGTGATCCTGCTGTACGTGGCGACCGGGCGCATCGGCTGGATCGCGGTCGGACTGCTGCTCGCGGCGGTCGGGGCCTTCGTCGTCGGCTCGTTCGAACCCCATGTGCACAGCCGGGTGCAGGACTGGCTGGACCCCTTCGCCACCATCGACGCGGGACGGGGACCGAGCCAGCTGGCCCAGTCGCTCTTCGCGTTCGCCGAGGGCGGGATGCTCGGTACGGGCCTCGGGCTCGGGCACTCGGTCCTGATCGGCTTCGCCGCGAAGTCCGACTTCATCCTGGCGACGGCGGGCGAGGAGCTGGGCCTGGCCGGGCTGACCGCCGTCTTCCTGCTGTACGCGCTGATGGTGGCGCGCGGTTACCGGGCGGGGCTCGCGCTGCGCGACCCGTTCGGGCAGCTGCTCGCCGTCGGGCTCGCCTCGATCCTGGCGCTCCAGGTGTTCGTGATCGCGGGCGGGGTGATGGGGCTGATCCCGCTGACGGGCATGGCGATGCCGTTCCTGGCGCAGGGCGGTTCCTCGGTCGTCACCAACTGGATCATCGTGGCGCTGCTGATCCGGGTCAGCGACCAGGCCCGTACCCCGCGCCCGGGCCGGCCGGAGACCGGCGTCATCGCCCCGATCGTGGAGGACGAGCAGTGATCCGGTACATCCGGCGGGCCGCCGCGTTCTGTCTGCTGCTGTTGCTGGCGCTGCTGGCGAACGCGGCCCGCGTCCAGGTCTTCGAGGCCGACGAGCTGACCGCCAACCCTGCCAACCGACGCAACACGATCGCCCGTTACGACCAGCCCCGGGGCGACATCCTGGTGCACACGGGCAGCGGCGACGCGACGGCCACCGTCACCGGCTCCACGGACACCGGCGAGCAGCTCGCCTGGGAACGCACCTACCTCCACGGCCCGCTGTACGCGCCCGTCACCGGCTACGCCTCGCAGACGTACGGCACCACCCTCATCGAGAACGCCGAGGACGACATCCTCTCCGGGACCTCCTCGCTGCTCGCCCCGCTGCCGCTCTGGAACGACCTCACCCGGGGCCGGCAGCCCGGCGGCGACGTGGTCACCACCGTCCGGGACGCGGTGCAGCGGGCCGCGTACGAGGGGCTGGCCGGGCGCAAGGGCGCGGTGGCCGCGCTGGAGCCGTCGACCGGGAAGGTCCTGGCCCTGGTCTCCTCCCCGTCGTACGACCCCGAGCGGCTCTCCGGCACCGGATCGGCGGTGACCGACGCGTGGACACGGCTCAACGCCTCGGAGAGCCGGCCGATGCTCAACCGCGCCATCCGGCAGACGTATCCGCCCGGTTCGGCCTTCAAGATCGTGACGGCGGCGGCGGCGCTGGACGCCGGGGTGGTGGACGACCCGGACGAGGAGACCGACACCCCGTCCCCGTACGTCCTGCCGGGCACGTCCACCGTGCTGCCCAACGAGTCGAGCGGCTGTGAGAAGGCGTCGCTGGCGGAGGCGATCCGGGTCTCCTGCAACACCGTGATGGCACATCTCGGGGTGGAAGTCGGCCTGGACGGGATGGTGGAGGCGGCGGGCGACTTCGGCTTCAACGACGACGGGCTGCGGATTCCGTCGGGGGTGGCGAAGAGCAACTTCGACACGGAGATGAGCGACGACCAGCTGGCGCAGTCCTCGATCGGGCAGTTCGACACGACGGCCACCCCGCTCCAGATGGCGATGGTCGCCGCCGCCGTGGCGAACGACGGCGAGATCGCCCGACCGCATCTGGTGGACCGTACGACCAAGCACGACGGCGACACGGTGTCGCAGACCTCCACCCGCTCCTACCGGCGGGCGATGAGTCCGTCGACGGCCGTGCAGCTGCGGCGGATGATGGTCGACGTGGTGGAGAACGGCACCGGCACCAACGCGGCGATCGACGGCGTCACGGTCGGCGGCAAGACGGGCACCGCCCAGAACGGGGTCGACAACTCGGGGGCGCCGTACGCCTGGTTCATCTGCTGGGCGCAGTCGGAGGGTGCCGGCCGGCCGGAGGTGGCGGTCGCGGTGGTGGTGGAGGACGCGGCGGCGGACCGCGCCGACATCAGCGGCGGCGGCAGCGCGGCACCCATCGCGCGGGCGGTGATGGAAGCGGCGCTGGAGCAGGAGTGATTCCGGGGGCTCGGCGGACCGGCTGATGCGGTGGCAGCCGTTCGGGGGACACCGCGTTCCGTGCGGGTGACACTGGTGCGAGGGACGGGACCGGTGCGGTGGGGCGGGCGATGAACGGGACCGGTGCGGTGGGGCGGGCGATGAACGGGACCGGTGCGGTGGGGCGGGCGATGAACGGGACCGGTGCGGTGGGGCGGGCGCTGGAGCGGATCGACGCACTCGATCCGTCGCTCGGCGCGTTCATCGAGGTGTGGCGTCGCGAGGCTCTCGCCCGGGAGCCCGGGGCGGCCCTGCTGCCGCTGGGCGCGCTGCCGTTCGCGGTGAAGGGACCGGCCGGGCTCCATTCGTACGCGGCCCGGCGGCTGGTCGCGGCGGGCGGGGTTCCGGTGGGCTCGACGGCGGTGCCGGGGCCGGGCACGTACTGGCAGACCTGGGGGCAGGGCGCGTACGGCAGGACCCGCAACCCCTGGCGGCCGGACCGCACCCCGGGCGGCTCCTCGGCCGGGTCGGCGGTGGCGGTCGCGGCGGGAATGGTCCCGCTCGCCACGGGCAGCGACGGCGCCGGGTCGGTGCGCCTGCCGGCCGCGTGGTGCGGGGTGTTCGGGCTGAAGACGACGAACGGGCTGCTGCCCTCGCCGGACCGTACGGGGCTCGCGTCGGCCGGAGTGCTGGCCGCGTCGGCGGCGGCTGCGGAACCGTATCTGCGCCATGTGCTGGAGGGGTACGAGCCGGTGGCGGTGCGGCTCCCGGTGCCCGCCGTGCTGAGCCTGGACCTGGGCTTCGCGGACGTCGATCCGGAGGTGGCCGAGGTGGTGCGGGCGGCCGTGGACCGGCTGGTGGCGGCGGGCGTGGTGCGGCTGGTGCCCGGCGGCTGCGCGCTGCGCGACCCGGCGCCGGCCTGGCTGGCCGTACGGGGCGGGGCGCCGGGGGACCCCGTGGCGGTGGAGACCCGGCGCGCGAACGACCTCGTACTGGACGGCCTGTTCGCGCGTACGCCACTGCTGCTGACGCCCACCACGCCCAACCGACCGCACGGGCACGAGGGGCCGGGCGAGGTCTACTCGACCGCGCTGACCTGGGCGTTCAACCTGAGCGGGCATCCGGCGGCGAGCGCTCCCGCCGGGTTCACCGGGGACGGCTGCCCGGTCGGCCTCCAGTGGGTGGCCGACCGGGGCGCGGACGCGTGGCTCCTCGCGGCGGTCCGTGCGGCGGAGGGTGCGCTGCCCCGGGTGGGGCCGGCGCTCCCCTGAGCCAGGAGGCCTCTGGTCCCCCACCTGGCCGGACTCGCGCCGGACACGGCGGGCGCCCGGCAGGTGGTGCTGCGCGTCTGGATACCGCTCGCCGTCGTGCTGGTCCGCACCGCCGTCCCCGGCCCCGCCGAGGACACCGCCGCCCGCGCCGGCCGTTGAGCCCTGACGGGTCCGTTACCGGGACTTCTGGTGCGAAGGCTTCCGGCCGTCTCGCGATCGCGCGCACCGGACGACGCTCCTCAGGGGGAACCCATGCCGGCACGGCACTACTTGATCGGCTTCAGCATCTCCTCGCGGATCTTCGCGGTCTCCGCCGCCGCCTTCTCCAGATCGACGTCCTCGGCGGCCACCAGCGCGTCCTCGACCCTCAGCAACGCGACCATGGCACCGGTGTTGTCGTCGCCCCACGCGCACATCGGGATGGCCGAGGTCGCGTCCCCGGTCCCCGTCTGCTGCACCTGGCACGCGATCGTGATGTCGTAGCCGTCGGGGGTGAACTCCTCGGCGGGCACCACCACGGTGTTCCCCTCCGCCCCGGCAGCCCCCTTCATGATGGAGTCGCGGGTGAACCCGGGGTCGGCGATGCGGCCGTACATCCCGGAGACGATGAGGACTCCGCCGTCCTCGGCACCGTACTGGGCGACGACGGCCTGCGCGTCGCGGATGCTGAGGTCCGGAGTGTTCTCGATATCCGCGCCGTCGGAGTCGGACGTGTCGCTGTCGAGCGTGAACTCCCCGTCCAGCAGGGTCTTCTGGACCACCAGCTTGTTCACGGCCGCCGGGTAGACGGCGTCGGTGCCCTTGTCGATGAGTTGCGAGACCCCGTACGCGACACCGCCGACCACCACCAGCGCGCCGACGAGGATGCCGACGATCAGCTTGACCGGCTTCTTGCGCGGGGGCTGGGCCGGCCAGCCCGGCGCCGTCGGCTGCCCGGGTATCCCGGGCTGACCCCAACCGGGCTGGCCCCAGGCGGGCTGCGGCTGCTGCGGGTTCGGGTAGCCGTACCCCGGCTGGGCCTGCGGCTGCTGCGGGTTCGGGTAGCCGTACCCCGGCTGGGGCTGCGGCTGCTGCGGGGCGTTCGGGTAGCCGTACCCCGGCTGGGGCTGCGACTGCTGCGGGGCGTTCGGATGTCCGGGCCCCGTCTGCTGCGGGAACGCGCCCGGCTGTTGGGGGGTGCCGGGGTACGGCGGGTACTGCGGCGACGGCTGGGGCGGCTGGGACGGCGGCGTCGGAGGGCCGTAGGGGCCCGGCGGCGGGGGCGGCGTGGTCATGCGCCCACGCTACGGCACCGGCCTGACAGGTCCCTGTTCAATAACCCGGGAGCGGGCGGCCCGTCGGCCGGCCACCGGGCGACCCGATGTCAGGCCTGCACCGGAAAGCCGGTCAACGGCTCCCGCTTCCGCAGCCATTCGACGGGCACCCGGCCGGTCCCGGTGGCCGCGCCGACCACCCCGCCGGTGATGGCGCAGGTGGTGTCCACGTCTCCGAGGCCCTCGGCGGTCGCCCAGAGCGCCGCTTCCAGGTCGTCCGGGTGGCGGGCGGCCGTCCACAGCGCGAAGGGCACGGTGTCGTCCGCCCGGATGCGCTGCCCGTTGCCCAGGATGTCGGCGGCCCGCCAGGGTTCGGTGGTGAACGGCAGCTCGGCGGCCCGGCGCAGCCCGTCCCGTACGAGTCCCTCGGGGGTCCGCTCGGCGACGGCGGGGAGGGCGAGTTCGCCCCGGACCGAGAGGGCCGCCGCGACCGCCACGGCGACCGCGCCCGCGATCCCCTCCGGGTGGGCGTGCGTGACCTCGGCCTGGAGGCGCGCCTGCCGGGAGACGTGGTCCAGGTCCTCGTGGAAGCGGGCGCCGAGCGGGGCGACCCGCATGGCCGCTCCGTTGCCGAGGCTGCCGCCGTCGAAGAGGCCGGGGGCCAGCGTGCGCCAGTCGGCGGGGCCGGCGAGCAGTTGGGGCAGCAGCATGTGCATGCCGTGGCCGTATCCGCGCCCCCGGTCCGCGTCGAAGGTGAGGGCGAAGACGAGGGCCAGCCGGTCCTGGACGACTTCGCCGTATCCGGCGAGGACCTGGTCGAGCGCGAGGGCCAGCGCGGTGTCGTCGGTCCAGTGCCAGCGGGGCTCGGCGGGGGTCAGTCGTTCGGTGATCTCGCGGATTGCCTGGCGGGGTTCGCGGAAGAGGGGGAACCACCGCTCGCCGAACGCGTCCCCGAGGCTGAGCCCTTCGAGGCTGCGGCGGGCCGCTTCGGCGCCGGCCCGGAAGACGTCCGCCGGGGTGTGGGGCGAGGAGTTCGTCATGCGGTCATCCTCCCGAACCGCACCGCCCCTGCCCACCGTTTTCCCGTGCGCGTGGACCGTCCGGTCAAACCGCGCACATCGTACGGAAGTTGACGTGACGCACGCCATGGGACATCCGGCCGGCAAGTAGGACGCGGGGGATTGACGGCCTTGCTGACAAGCAGTCCAATAAGAGGTGACCCCAGGTAACCCACGTGCGAGGTACCCCAGTCATGACGACAGTGAGCGAACACGACGTCCAGGTCCTCCGCGATGCGCTCGGCCCGCTCCGGGACCGCGAGCAGATCGCCGAGCGCCTGCTCGAATCCTCGGCCAAGCACTCCTTCGACCCCGAGACCGAGATCGACTGGAGCTCGGCGATCGAGGACGGCAAGTGGTTCTGGCCGCCCGAGCTGGTCTCCCTCTACGACACTCCGCTCTGGCGGAAGATGTCCGAGGAGCAGCGGATGGAACTCGCCCGGCACGAGGCTGCCTCGCTCGCCTCGCTGGGCATCTGGTTCGAGATCATCCTGATGCAGCTGCTGGTCCGGCACATCTACGACAAGCCGGTGACCAGCAACCACGTGCGGTACGCGCTCACCGAGATAGCCGACGAGTGCCGGCATTCGATGATGTTCGGCAAGATGATCGAGTGGGGCAGGGCCCCCACGTACCCGGTTCCGCGCGGCTACCACAACGTGGCCCGGGTCCTGAAGAGCGTGTCCACCACGCCGGGTTCGTTCGCCGCGACCCTGCTCGGCGAGGAGATCCTCGACTGGATGCAGCGGCTGACCTTCCCGGACGAGCGGGTCCAGACGCTGGTGCGCGGAGTGACCCGCATCCACGTCGTCGAGGAGGCCCGGCACGTCCGGTACGCCCGCGAGGAGCTCCGCCGCCAGATGGTGACCGCCCCGCGCTGGGAGCGGGAGCTGACCCGGCTGACCTCGGGCGAGGCGGCCCGGGTGTTCTCCGTCTGCTTCATCAACCCGCAGGTGTACGAGAACGTGGGCCTGGACCGTCGCGAGGCGCTCGCCCAGGTCAAGGCGAGCGGGCACCGCAAGGAGGTCATGCAGTCGGGCGCGAAGCGGCTCACCGACTTCTTCGACGACATCGGCGTGATGAACGGGGTGAGCCGCAAGCTCTGGCGGAAGTCGGGGCTGCTGGCCTGAGCCGGAGCCGTACGGCCGGGTGCGCCCGGCGGCCCGCCGGGTGGCCGCCCCGGCCGGCCGCCGGTGCCCGGTGAGCAAGACTGTCCGGGTGAGAAGCGAGAACACCCCCTTCGAGGGCGGTCCCCTGGACGGCCGGGTCCTGCCCGTCCTCACCGGCCTCACCGGCCACCCGCCCAAGTGGTACGTGGTGCCGGTACCGGCCGAGGACGGCGGTCCGCCGACCGTCCACGCCTACCGCCGCGTCCCCGCCGGGTACACCCCCCGGCTGCACCTCCAGCGCGGCTGGCTGTACGAGTACGCCCCCGGCGGCCGGGAGCGTTTCCGCCCCAAGTGGCCC
This sequence comes from Streptomyces sp. NPDC008125, assembly GCF_042957125.1. Lineage (NCBI taxonomy): Bacteria > Bacillati > Actinomycetota > Actinomycetes > Kitasatosporales > Streptomycetaceae > Streptomyces > Streptomyces sp. NPDC008125. The sequence continues at coordinate 13,560 of NZ_JBIBHR010000022.1, read as the reverse complement.
TGGACGAAGCCGAACAGCGGCGGCTGAGGCCCCGGGGCGGAGCGCTCGGTCCCGGCCCGAACCCCCTAAGATCGGCGGTCAGGTGCCGAGGGACGGTCACGAGGGGGGTGCGCCATGGAGGCGCTTCGTCAGGACGATCCACGCCGCTTCGGCCCGTACACCGCGCTGGCCCGTCACCGCGAGACGGCGAGCGCGGTGAGTTACGTGGCGCGCGGCGCGGACGCCGAGGACCTGGTGCTGGTCACCGCCGCCCGGCCGGCCCTCGCCCAGGTGCCCGCCTTCCGGCGCCGCTTCCAGGCCGAGGTCCGTACCGCCGAACGCCTGGCCGGGGGCTGGGTGCAGCCACCCCTCGACGTCACTGACGTCGCCGACGTCCCCGGCGACGGCACCGGTGGCGTTTCGCTCTCCGGCCCTGAGCGGCTCTGGACCGCCGCCCGTTACCTGCCCGCGCTGACGCTCGCGGAGGCCGTCGCCGTCGGCGGACCGCTGCCCGAGCGCGCGGTGCGGATACTGGGCGCGGGTGTCGCCGAGGTGCTGGCCCGGGTGCACGCCACCGGCTCCGCGCTCCAGGGGCTCTCCCCCGACACCGTGCTGCTCGCCGCCGACGGGCCCCGGCTGACCGCCTTCGGCCCGCTGGGCGGGGCCGCCGCCGCCGAAGCGCTGCCGGGCGGGCAGCTCTCCGTACGGCTCGGCTACCTCACCCCGGAGCAGGTCGCCGGCCAGGAGGTGGGCCCCGCCTCCGACCTCTTCGTGCTCGGGCTGCTGCTGACGTACGCGGCGACCGGGGCCACCCCGTTCGCCGGGGGCCCCGCCGAGAGCACGGCGGACCGGATCGCCCACGGGGAGCCCGGACTGGACGGCGTACCGGCCGAGTTGCGGGAGCTGATCGCCGGATGCCTGGCGAAGGACCCGGGCGCCCGCCCGAGCGCCGCGTCCGTGGCGGCGTCGCTGGCGCTGGAGGGCGCCGCCGCGCTCGCCCGGAGCGGCTGGCTGCCGGAACGGCTCTCGGCGGCGGTGGCCGACCAGGAGGCCCGGGTACGGGCGCTGGACACCCCGGACGGCCCCGGCGGCACGGACGGCACGGACAGCCCCGGCGGCACGGACGCCACGGACGGCCCCGGCGCCACGAACAATCCCGACGCCACGGCCTCCGCCGGAGGCGGGGCGCCCACCCGGTTCCTCGACACCCGTTCCCGCGACGGGGAGCCGGACCACCCCACCACCCGGCTCGCCGCACTCCGCGAGCCCTCCCCCGAGCAGGGCCCCGCGACCGGCCGGGCTCCCGCGACCGGCCGGGCTCCCGCGACCGGCCGGGCCCTGGCGACCCGGCGCGCCGCCCCGCCCGCGCCGGCCGTCCCGCCGGCCGTCCCGCCGGGCGTCCCCTCCCCCGGCTCGCTGCTTCCCGCACGCCGCCCCCTGGAGTCGCCGGCCGGCGGCTCGCTCGCCGCCCAGGCGCCGGCTGCCGGGGCCTACCCGGTTCCGTACTCCGGCACCTCCCTGCCGGGCGGCGGCACCCTGCCCACCGGGGCGGCGGCCCCGCGGGTGCAGCAGTCCTCCGGTCCGGACCGGGCCCCGCTCTTCCCCACCCGCAGGTCGCTGCTGGCCACCGTCGCCGCCGGGGCGCTGGGCCTCCTCGTCGGCGGGGTCGCGGTCGGCGCCCTCGGGACCGACGACGCACCCGCCCCGGTGGACGACGGCAAGCCCGAGCCGAGCAAGGGCCCCGCGCTGCCCGGGCAGCCGCCCGCCCTCACCTGGACGTACGCGCACCCGGCGTCCGAGGCGGAGCCGCTCACCGCCGCGCTCTGGCAGGACCGGCTGCTGGTGCTGACGAGCAAGGCCCAGGCGTCGGCGGTCGACCTCCGCACGGGCAAGCGGGTCTGGCAGCGCGCGGACGCCGCCGAGGGCCAGGCGGCGCTGGCCGCCGGGGACAGCCTCGTCTTCGTCGCGGGCCCGACCGCGTTCCTGTGGCTGTCGCCGGAGACGGGCGAGGTGGAGCACCGGGTCCGGTACGCGGACGGCTTCGCCGGCCTCCCCGGGCTCCGCGTCGGCACGCTCACCGGGCAGTCGGGCTCCGTCGTCTGGTTCTCGGGCGCGCGGACGGTGACCGTGAAGGCCCCGAAACCGGCCAAGGGCAAGAAGCCCGGCAAGGACAAGCGGGTCGTCCAGGCGTACTTCTTCGCGTACGACCTGGTGAGCCGCGAGGAGCTGTGGCGGGTCCAGGTACCGGCGGGCCGGGACGCGGCAGGCCCCGAGTACCGGCTGACGGCGACCCGTTTGAACGACATCGTGGTGCGCCAGGACGCCTCCACCCTCACCCCCGACGATGTGCGCGCGGCCAAGGGCAAGGGCTCCTTCCGCTGCTTCGACCGGACGACCGGAAAGCTGCTCTGGACGAAGCAGTTCGGTGGGGTCGGCCCCTCCGGCGCGGCGGGCGGCGACGAGGAGGGGCGGCTCTTCGGGGCGGTCGGCGACGCCCTGCAGTCCTGGGACACGGACAGCGGCAAACCGCTGTGGCGGCTCGACGGAACCGGCACGACGTCGGAGTTCGGCACCCCGGTGGAGTCGGGCGATCTGATCGTCACCACCAACCGCACCCAGGAGGTCGGCATGGTCGAACGCGAGACCGGCAAACTCCTCTGGCTGCGCTCCACCGAGGTGCCGGTCGGCGGCGCCGCGCCCGCCGTCACCGTCACCGCGTCCGGTGACACGGTCCTCGCCTCGGACACCACACAGGTGACGGCGTTCGACGCGCGGGACGGGCGGCGACTGTGGAAGTTCCAGGACATCGGAGTGGCCGAGCCCGAGGGCGCCGCCGTCACCGGCCCGTACCGGACCCTGACGACCGACCGGACCGCGATCGTGCTGCGGGGCCGGGCCGTCTACGCGTTCCCCGTGACCTGACGGACGACGCCCCGGGCGCACCCCGCCGTACGGGGTGAGGCGGGGCGCCACGCCGTGCGGTGCTTGCACCACCGGACCCCGAGTGAGCGGATAAATATGATTCGCACACTTTTCAGGGGCCTGGTCCGGACCGTTGTACGGACGACGGGCCCCGCACCATCACCGGAGGTGATGACGTGTCAGGCAGACTTCTGCGAGCGGTCTGCGCGACGGCGGTCCTGGCCGCCGTCGCCGCCCACGCCCCACCCGGCGCCGACCCCGGCGCACGACCGGCGCCGGAGCCGTCCGAGATCTCCGGGACCTTGAGGAACCAGGCGAAGGGCTCCGCGCCCACCCAGGACGACGCGCCCGACGGCGCGACGGACGCCCCACTCCCCACCCCGTCCCCGGCCTCCGCCCCGTCCCCCGACCGCGCCCACTCGTCCAGCCCCGCACCGTCCCCCGGCGTGACCGTGGACGCCTCCGAGGCCCTGGCCGGCCGCACTCCGTCCGCGTCCGCCACCCCCGACACGTCCACCCCCGACACGTCCACCCCCGAGGCCTCCGCCCCCCAGGCCGCCCCCGCCCTGCTCACCGAACTCCAGACGCTCTTCCGGCGGCTGGAGAAGGCCACCGAGACGTACAACGCGACCGACGAGAAGCTGGCGCGGCAGACGGCCGCCACCCGGAAGGCGAACGATGCCCTGACGAGGGCCCGGCGCACCCTCGTCTCCGGGCGCGCGGCGGCCGGGCAGCTGGCCCGGGAGCAGTACCGGGGCCGGTCCGACTTCTCCGCGTACCTCCGCCTGCTGCTGGCGGACCGGGGGTCCGACGCGTTCGGCCGGAGTCATGTGATCGCCCGTGCGGCGGCCGGGCGCGCGGCGACCGTGGCCCGCCTGACGAAGGCCGAGAAGCGGGCCGGTGTCCTCGCGGTCGCCGCCCGCAAGGCGCTCGCGGAACAGCGGGCGCTCGCGGCGGAGCGGCGGCGGCAGCGCGACTCCGTACGAGCGGCGCTGGACCGCGTGGAGGCGCGCCTGGCCGGGCTCACGCCGAACCAACTCGGTGCGGTCTCCGCCCTGGAGGACGACCGCGTGGACGCGGCGCAACAGGACCTCCTCGCCTCCGGCGCCCTCAGCTCGACACGCCCGCCGACGCGGGAGGGCGCCGAGGCGGTGGCGTACGCGATCGAGCAGATCGGCAAGCCGTACGAGTGGGGGGCCGAGGGGCCGGACAGTTTCGACTGCTCCGGGCTCACCATGCGGGCCTGGGAGCACGCCGGGCTGCCCCTCCCCCGGACCTCCCAGGAGCAGTGGGCCGGACTGTCCCGCGTCCCGGTCTCCTCGCTGCGCCCCGGCGACCTCGTCGTGTACTACCCGGAGGCCACCCACGTGGCGCTGTACATCGGCGACGGCCTGGTGGTGCAGGCGCCGAGGCCGGGGGCGCGGGTGAAGGTGTCGCCGCTGGCGTCGAACCCGCTGCTCGGCGCCGTACGTCCCGACCCGGAGGGCGTACCGCTCGGCACGTACACCCGGCCGGAGTTGCCGGAGGGGGCGTCGGAGGGGTCCGACACGGGGTACGGCGGGTCGACCGAGCCGGAGTGACGGGGAGTTCGCGCACGGCGTCGGATCGCCGGCATCGGATCGCCGGCACATCGGATCGCCGGCGTCAGATCGCCTGCATGCCGCCGTCGACCGGCAGGACCGCTCCGGTCACGTAGGAGGCGCGGTCGCTCAGCAGCCAGGCGGCGGCCTGGGCGATCTCGTCGGGGTCGGCCGCGCGGCGCAGCGGGGTGCGGGCGTTGAGGTGGTCGACGACACCGGGTGAGGCGTCGTCCCACGCGCGCATCATCTCGGTCAGCGTGGTGCCGGGGGCGATGGCGTTGACGCGGATGCCCTCCGGGCCGTAGGTGGCGGCGGCCGATTCGGTGAGGCTGTTGACCGCCCGCTTCATCGCACCGTAGGCGGCGAGCTGGGGGTTGCCCCGGAGGCTGCCCACGGACGAGTTGTTGACGATCGCCCCCGTGCCGGCGGTGGCGCGGATGGCGGCGACCTGGGCGGACATCGCCAGCCACTGCCCCTTGAGGGTCACGGCGTAGACATGGTCGAAGTCCGCCTCGGACACCTGGTCCATCGGGGCCGGGGGCACGCTGGTCGCGGCGTTGTTGAAGGCGACGTCGAGCCGCCCGTACAGCTCGACCGCACGGTCGACGGCGGCCCGGACACCGGCCCCGTCGGCGAGGTCGCAGACCGTGTACGCGGCGGTACCGCCGGCTGCCCGGATCTCCTCGGTCACCGCCTTGAGCTCGTGCCCGGTGCGGGCTGCGAGCAGCACCCGGGCTCCTTCCCGGGCGAACAGGCGGGCGGCGGCGGCGCCGATGCCGCGACCGGCGCCGGTGACGAAGGCGACCTTGCCGGCGAGCAGGCCGCCGGCGGCGGTGGCGAGGGGGGAGGTGGTGTCGGTGGAACGGTCGGTGTGCGGTGCGTTGTTCATGGCCCCGAGTCTGGGTCCGGACGGGAAGCTCATCCAGGCACCGGCGGTACCTGGATGAGCTTCCCGCCACCCGTGCAGACTGGGGCGCGTGGACAGAGAAGAGCTGGCCGGTTTCCTGCGCGGCAGACGTGAGCGCATCGCCCCTTCCGACGTGGGGCTGCCCGCCGGGCCGCGTCGCCGGACCCCGGGGCTGCGCCGTGAGGAGGTGGCGCAGCTGGCGTTCATCTCGACCGAGTACTACACCCGGCTGGAGCAGGCCCGCGGCCCGCACCCCTCGCGCGAGGTGATCGACGGCCTGGCCCGCGCCCTGCGCCTGTCGGACGCCGAGTGCCACCACCTGCACCACCTCGCCGGCACCCCGCCCGGCCCGCCGGACGGGCCCTCGCGGCACGTGCGGCAGAGCGTCCTCGACCTCCTGCGGCGGCTGCCGGACACGGCGGGGATCGTGCTCTCCGCGACCTTCGAGGTGATCGCCTGGAACGATCTGGCGGTCGCCCTCCTGGGGGACTACTCCGCCCTGCCCCGGCGCGAGCGCAACCTGGTGCGCCAGGCCTTCCTCACACCGCCCTCGCCGGACCGGCCGCTGCACGACCCGGCCGACGCGGAGGCGTTCGCCCGTACGGCGGCCCAGCGCCTGCGCGCCGCCGCCGCGCGCTACCCCGGCGACCCCGAGGTCTCCACACTCGTCGCCGATCTCCTCGCCGGAAGCCCGGAGTTCGCCCGGCTGTGGGCCGCCCACGACGTGCACGCCGAACCCGCCCTGCGCAAGACCGTCCACCATCCGCTGGTCGGTCCCATCGCCCTCGCCTGCGACGTCCTCGACCTCGCCGACCGGGACCAGCACGTGGTGCTCTACACGGCCGAACCCGGCTCTCCGGCCGAGGAGGCGTTGCGGCTGCTGGCGGTGATCGGTACGCAGCGCATGGACGTGCCGGGCTGAGCGACCGGGCGCGAGGGTCGACATGCCTCTCCGGCACCGGACCCGCTGCTCAGGCGGACGTGCGCCGAGACGGGCCGGCCTCAGTTCCGCGCTTTCGCCAACGTGTACAGGTTCCAGGAGTCGGGGTCGCCGATGTACCGGTGGACGGTGACCCCGCTCTCGTCGCCGCCCACCTCCCAGGAACTCTCTTCGCCCCCACCGCACTCCGGGACGGTGACGAGGACCGTCTGCCCCCAGTCACCCTCGCCGCGGTCGTAGGCCCAGGTGCCCCGGCCGGTGCAGCGCTCCATCCCCTCCGCGGTCCCGGCGTCGGAGGCGGGGTCTCCGACCGCCACGGACCGGGCGCTGCCGTCCTCCGCGAGCGTCAGGGTCCCGCCCTCCCCGTCGGTCCAGACGCCCACCATCGAGGCGCGGGTGACGACCGGTGGGGCGTACGTCTCGACGAGGCCGAAGTCGAGGGCCATGAGCCCGAGCACACCGGTACTCAGCACCCCCAGAGTGCCCCACAGCACTGTCGGGCCGAAGAGTCCCTTGCGCGCGACCCGGGTGACGAGGCCGGCCACGGCGAGCAGGACCGTCGCCGCGCACCATGCCGTCGCCGCGTGGATCGGTCCGAGGTACCCGGTCAGGGCCGCGACCACTCCCAGCGGCGCGAGCACCGCCGCCGACACCACCGGCACCCACCACCACGCCTCACGGCCACCGAACCTGCGTCCCAGCGCCTCGCTCAGCCGCACGGTGGGGATCACGAGGGCCAGCGACAGCACGGCCCCGGCGAAAAGGCCCGCCAGCACGAGGAAGGGCAGCATGAAGAACACGCCCAGGCCGAAGGACTGGGCACTCGGGGCCTCCTGCGCCCGACCGTGGACCATGAAGAGGATGAGGACCGCCACCGCCTCCAGGGTCGCCACGAGCAGCGACATCGTCTGCATGTCGTCGAACGAACGTTTTTGCCCCATGGAGAGCCCCTCTCACGACGGGCGGGCGGCAGGCCGGACAGCAGGGCGGGCAGCGCACCGGGAACGCGCGGCACGCCCGGCGGGCGACCGCGTCTCCACTCATCCTGCCAGGGAATTTGAACACGTTCAACATCAACCGTTCCCCTCCATGGCGGACAGGTATCGCCGACCCCGCGTACGCAAAAGGCGCCGGTCACCGACGGGTTGTCGGTGACCGGCGTCTGAAGAGGACCGGGCGGGGTCAGGCGCCCGCGACCGAGGCCAGGTACGCGTTCGTCTTCTCCGGCTCGGAGAAGCAGTCCTGAAAGGGCAATGGGCCCCTGACCTGCCAACTCTCGGCAGATCAGGGGCCCATTGTGTGCCCGGGGCCGTCTGTGGGCCGTCAGGGCCGCTTCGGGCCCCGGTGGTAGGCCGTCGCGATGGCCTTGCGGGTGCGCTCCTTGCTGCTCGGCATGAGGTGGGCGTAGACCCGCAGCGTCATGGCCGGGTCGCTGTGCCCCAGGTACTCGCTGACGGCCTTGATGTTCTCCCCGCCGTCGAGCAGGGCCGAGGCGTAGAAGTGCCGCAGGGCGTGCATTCCGTGCTCGCGTGCGGCGGCGTAGGAGTCCTCCTCGGTCTCCGGCTCCGGGATGACCCCGGCGGCCACGAGAGCGGGCTTCCAGGCGCCGTCGTTGAGCGAGGTGCGCCACACGTGGTTGCCACGGGGGGCCGAGAGGATGAGCCGCCGGGTCACCTTCGGACCGTCGGCCCTCCGCCACGGCAACGTGACCTCCACCGGCGGCCAGCGCTTCATGTGCGCCTTGAGCGCATCGGCCACGGGCCCCGGGAGCGGCACCGTGCGCACCTTCCCGCCCTTGGGCAACGCAAAGACGGGCTTGCTCCCGCTCAGCTTGAGCTGCTGCACCACGTGCAAGGTGTCGTCCTCGAAGTCCAGCGCATCGGCCGCGATCCCCAGGATCTCCCCCTGTCGCATGCCGCACCCGGCCCCCAGGTCGACCATCGCCTGATAGCGCTCCGGCAGGGCGTCCTGAACGGCGAACACCCTCTCTGCGGACCACGGAACGACCCTCTTGGGCTCCACCACGGGCTGTCGGACCGACCGGACCGAGCACGGGTTGCGCGCCAGGTAGCCGTCATCGACGGCGGCGCTCAGCACGGCCCGGGCGTTCGAGTAGATCGCGCGGGCGTAGGGCCCGGGGATGCCCCGCTGTTCGAGCGTCGCCACCCACTCGCGGATGTGCTCCGGCTGGAAGGAACCGAGGGGGCGGGCACCGATGTACGGGAACGCGTGCAGCGTGAGCTGAGACGTCATCGAGTCCACGGTGCTCGGCTCGGAGCCCAACGACTTGAGCCACTTCTCGGCGTACTGCCGGAAGGTCAGGCGGCCGGCGCGCGGGTCGACGTACTGCCCGCGCGTCATGTCCGCCTCGATCTGGGACAGCCAGTCGTCGGCAACGCGCTTCTTGCCGTCGGGGAAGCTCTTGGACTTCTCGGTGCCGTCCGGGCCGATGTACCGGGCGCGGTAGCGGAGTCCGGTTCCGTGGCGGTCGGTCTTGGTGCGGACGGTCTTGCCCTGGTCGTTGGTCTCGGTCTTGAACCAGCGGTCCTGGATGTGGCCAGCCATGTGGGCTGTGTCCCTTCGTGGTGGTGGTGGAGTGCTGGAGAGGGAGGCGCGGGCCCCCTCTCGGGATGGCGCTCAGAGCGGCTTTTCAGGAGGGGCGCCGGGGTGCCTCCCTGCCTCCCTGAAAAGCCGTCTGTGCAGGTGGGGCCGAGGGATGAGGGGCAGGGAGGCGCTGAGGGAGTTCTCCCTGCCTCCCTGAGCTGAGGCACCGCGCCTCCCTGCCGGATTCGGTGCCGAGGGGGAGGCGGGAGAGGGGTCTCCGTGCGGCCGCTGGAGGCGGTTTTCCGGAGGGTTCCGGCGACGCCTCCCCAGCCTCCCCGCCTCCCCAACTGGGGTGTTGTCGCTGATCAGCCTGGGTGGGGCGGGTTGGGGAGGGGGTTGGGGAGAACTCCCCAAGATGTGCCCGCCTCCCCAACCGGGTGACGGCGGCCTCCCCGCCCGGTGAGGCCGTGGTGCCGGGCGGTCGGCCGGGGTCAGGCGGCGTCGTGGGCGGTCTGCTCGCGGACCCATGCCTGTACGGCGGCGGGGTCGTAGCGGACGTGTCGGCCGACGCGGAATCCGGGCGGGCCGGTGCGCTGCTTGCGCCAGTGGTAGACGGTCTCGATCGGCACGGCGAGCAGAGCCGCGATGTCCTCGGGGGTGAGGTAGCGGTCGGGAAGCCCGCCGCGCAGGGTCTCAATCGGCTTGCTGGTCATGGGCGTTGGTGACTCCTCGTCTCCGGGCGGGCGGTGCGTGGGAGCGGTGCGGGCTTCGGCCGGTCGGGTCGGCCGGCCGGGGTGGTGGCCGGTGGTCGGGGGGAGGCGCGGGCCGGGAAACCGGCCGGGTGTTCACGGTGTTCACGGGTCTGTTCACGGCGGCCGGCCGGGCGTTCACGGTGTTCACGAGGTTGTTCACGGGCGACGGCGGCCACCTGGTGGGCGTGAGCGATCCGGGCCAGCAGCAGCCACGTCGCGACCGGGGACGCGGCGGCGTGCGGGTGGCTGTTCACGGTGTCCCGACCGGGCGTGACCTGCGTGCTCCCCCGCCTGGCGGAGAGCACGGGGGCCGGGGCGGTGAGGGCCGTGAACACGGGCCGGGGGCCGTGAACAGCCGTCGTGTTCACGGGGGCGGTCGGCTGCGGCGGGCCGTACCACCGCAGCAGGAGGAGTGCGAGGGACAGCGGGAGGCGGTCCGCCTTCGCCTGGTTGCAAGGTCGGCAGGCGAGGGTGAGGTGCACGACCGACCACGTCGGGAAGAGCGAGTGCGGGGCGATGTGGTCGAGCGTGGCGTCCCGCGTGGACGTGAACGGCCGGAGGCAGTACGTGCAGCGGGCGCCGTGACGGCGGGCGAGCTGTTCCCGGCGGTGGCGCCGCCGGGAAGCGGCTAATCGGTGGTGGCTCACGGAAGCGTTCTCCAGGGCGTGACGGGGGTGTGACGGGTGCCGTCACGCAGGTCAGGTGTCGACCGGCCCGGGGTGCGGGCGGGCCGGTCGACGGGGTCGATCGATCGGGCAAGAGGGGTCGACCGGCCTCGACTGGTCACGCCACCAGGGCACCGTGCGGGCGGGTGGTGGGCGCCTGAGCGAGCAGCGCGCGCACCTGCTCCGTCGCGGCGCTCATGCGCGTGCCATCAGGCGAATCGCGTCCTGCGCGTGGACCGGGCACATCATGGCCAGCGAGTCGCGGCCCTCTTCGAGGTGCATCCGAATGCGGCGAGTACCCCTGCACGGGCAGGCACCGTCGACTTCGGCGACGTGGTTACGGCGGCGGGTCTCCTCGCTCATGCCGTCAAAGACCGTGTTGGCCGCCTGCTGGTCGGCCGTAACCAGGCGCCCCGCCTTCGGGAACCGCTGCTCGTGCCGCTGCTGAATCTGAACGCTCACCAGGCCATTGAGGTCCAGCAGGCGGTGCCCGCGCAGAAAGGCGCCCCAACGGGCGATCTCCTCGCGGCCGAGCCGCTGGACACCCTGTGCGATCCAGTCGCGGACCTGCTCAGCGGAGTGGCGACGGCGTCCGGACGGCATGTCCGACACGTACAGAGCCACGGCCCGCTCAGAGCCGGTCAGGTCCCTGACGAGGTCCAGGCTCGTAACACCCATCCCCTGGGGAGCGATACGCGTGGTGGTGGCGGTTTCAGGCATCATGGAATTGCCCCTTCGAGGGTCGGGGAGCGGCGTTCTGCTTGGCGGTAGGGAGCCGCTCCCTGCTGATGCGGGTCATGACGGCGTAAGCCCTCGTGGCCCGCTTTCGCGTTCCGATCTGGTGCGCACCAACAGTTTGCAACTGGTGCGCACCAGATGCAAGACGGTTGGACCGGCTTCTTGGGGTCCTTGCCGTTCTGCATGCTTCGAGGAAAGCCCCTCAGGGTGGGCGCCGGTAGCCAACAGGGCTTAACAATCAGGGGGTTAACCCCTTGCCACCTGCGAGATTGGTGCATGCTGAGGGTGAAGTGCCGTCAGGACATCGGCTTGGGGTGTTGTGGATGAGCGCAGGTCTGAAAGATGCGAGAACCGCGCGCGGCTGGTCGCAGGAGCGACTGGTGCGCGAAATCGAGCGCCACTCCCGGGAGCACATGCTGGACGTCCCGACGACGGCCAGCCTGCGCGTCTACGTCTCGGAGTGGGAGAACGGCAGGCGCCACCTCTCGGCGCGGTTTGCGGCCATCCTGCGACCTCTCTTGGGCCTTACCGATGCTGAGTTGCTGGGGGGCGGCGGGGCCGACGTGGTGTCTCTGGTCGACGGATACGACGACCTGATCGGCCGTATCGACTCGGCCCGAGACGTCGGCCTAAGCATGGTGAAGACGTTCACGGATCAGACCGAACTGTTGCGGACGATGGATCGCCAAATGGGTGCAGCCGGTCTTGTTGATCAGATGACGGGCCACTTGGCCCGGCTCGAAGAAGCACTCACGTTCGCGGTCCTCTCCGAGACACGCCGGCCAATTGCGCAGGCCCTCGCTGCCGCTGCCACGCTCGCCGCCTGGCAGGCTCTCGATGCCGGTGCTGTCGACCGAGCTTGGCGGAACTATGAGCTGGCCAAGCGGGCCGCGCAGGAGGCACAGGAACCCATGTACCTCGCCCATGCCATGGCGGAACAGGCATACGTACTGTGCGACGCGGGCCGCCCGGAAACGGCGGTTGCCCTCGTGCGGGAGGCTCGGCGCTCCGGGGGCGGTCACATCTCCCCGCGACTCCAGTCGTGGCTGTACGCGGCGGAGGCTGAGTTGTGCGCGAAGGCTGGACTCCCCGACGACTGCCGACGAGCCCTAGCCAAGGCTGCGGCTGTGCTGCCATCAGGTGAAGAGGTCCGAGACCCGGACATGCTCAGCATTTTCCTGAACGGCGCACACCTGACGCGGTGGCGTGGCAACGCACTGGCCCTACTTGGTGATGCCGATGCTGTGAGCAGCCTCTATGCAGCTCTTGACGATGTCGATTCGACGTTCGTTCGCGCTGAGTCCGGCTTGCGCAGCGATCTGGCACAGGCCCACCTTGCGCGCGGGGAGTACGACCAAGCCCAAGAGCAACTGCGGAGCGCGAGACGACTGGCGAGCCGCACCGGATCGGTGCGGCAACGCCGCCGGATTGATCAGCTCATGCAGAGGCTGTAGCCGCTCCCTGGCGAGTGGCCAGGACGTGCAGGAGGGCCACGAGTGTGCCGGAACCCATGAGCTGCCCCCGGGCCATCAGTTCAGGGATGTCCGCCAGGGGCACCCATTCCACCCGCCCGGCTTCCTCTACGTCGGTCGGGTCGCCAATGCGCTCGGCGTCGGTTCCTACGAAGATCTCGTGAGGCGAGTCGACCATGCCGACCATGGGCTGATACGTGACGATGTGCTCCAGGTTCGCGGGCCGCCAGCCGGTCTCTTCCTCGACCTCTCGTCGCGCACAGGTGCTGGCGTTCTCTCCCGCGTCCACGATGCCTCCCGGCAGCTCCCATCCCCACTGGTCGGGGACGAAGCGGTATCGCCACAGCATCAGGACCCGCTCCCGGTTGTCGAGCACCGCCGTAACGGCGACGTGCTGGAGTCGCACCACGTGGTGCTCAAAGCGCGGGACGCTTGGGGGCTCGACGTCGACCAACTCAAGTCTGACCCACTGGTTGTTGTAGACAGGGCGGCTCCCGTGGATCAGCCACGGCTCAAGGCCCCCCGGAGTCGCTGCACCCGCGTGCACCCCGTCGCCTTCCGGAGCTGGGACACGATACGAACTGCGGTTACGGACTTCCAGCACACCTTCGGCGACGAGGCGCGCGAGCACCTGACGCAGCGCCGTCCGTCCGATCTCAAGCTCCTCTGCCAAAACCCGCTCGGAAGGCATCTTGTCCCCTGGGGCCAGCCGGCCGTTCCCCATCCACTCGCGGATTGTGCGTTCCACCCGGGCCGTCTTGGTTTCTGCCATCCCGCAGCACGCTCCCCGCTCGTTGACTGGTGCACACCAGAGTAGCTATCCGCCCTGAGTATCGGCAGGGGGCGTCTGCCGTTACGCTCGCTCGCCTTGCCCCCTTCTCTCCCAGGTCCGCTACTTCCGCTACCTCCGCTACCGCGCAGGTCAGGGGCATGATCGAGGTAGCGGCAGGGGTAGCGGGTAGCGGGTACCGCGCTACCCTCCCCTTCCCCCTCCTGAGAGTCCGCTACATCCGCTACGCCGCTACATCGCAGGTCAGGGGCATGATTTCTGTAGCGGGTCG
>NZ_JBIBHR010000021.1:137476-149296 GCF_042957125.1 Streptomyces sp. NPDC008125 | reverse complement strand
GACGATCCCGGCAACCCCAGCGGTCACCGAGCCCCCACAACCTCACACAGGTCCCACACAAGCAGCGCGCCGCTTCCCCCGAAATCCTTACGCACGCGGCCCGGAATCAGCCCGTCCTCTTCGCCCCCGCATGCCTGCGAGGTGAGGCCAACGGGCTCCACAGTTCGCTTTCCGGTGCGAAACGCTCTGGCATATGTGGCCGGAAAATGAGGGCGCAAAGCGGCTGTGTCGAAGTTTGCGTGGGAGGGCGTCGCCCGAACAGAACACGCCGACCACGGGACCTGGTGCGCAGCCGACCGCCGTCCGGCGGCATGCGTGGGCGGTCGAACGGGTTCAGGCTGTCTGGTCGAGGCGCCGGGGCGCGGCCGCCGGGTCCGGTGGCACGAGGGTGGTGAGTCCGGCACGTTCGGCGGCGAGGCGTTGCAGGGCCCGGGCGCGGGCGGCGTCGCTGGAGGTCTCCGCACGCTGCTGGACGGCGCCTTTGGCGCGGAGCTCCTCGAGGGCCTGGCGTCCGTCACCGAAGAGCTCCTCCGGTTCGCGGGCCTGCTCGCGGATCTGCCGCTCGGCGGCGGCCCGGATTTTCGAGTCGGTGGTCGTTCTCGTCGGCCGGGCAGCGCGGTGGGCAGAGAGCGCCTGGTGGTAGCCCTACGGTGCGGGCAGACACACGGCAGGTCCGGCGGCCACCGTCGGCGGGACCGGTTCGGCTGCCACGGCGGGGCCGGCCGTCGCGGGCGCCAGGACGTGCACGGTACGGACGTTCGCTCCGGGAACCTGCTCGTTGGCGGCCGCGCTCAGCTTCGGGGCGCTCCACCGGAGTTTCGTGGCGGCCGCCGGGGTGCCGGGAACGACGTCCAGGCGCCCGGTGTCCGCGTCGTATCCCACGGCCCGGACCCGGCCGACGAGTTCCGGCGCGACCGCGGCGAGGATCGTGTCAAAGTGCGCGAGGACGCTGCCGCCGGCGGCCGGGGCGGTCATCCCGCGTTCGGTCAGCATCCGGCTGATCGCACTGCCCAGCCCGACCGGCTCGCGGCCGTCGCGCCGTACGACGGTGCCGGCCGGGCGCCGCTTCGGCTTCCGGCTTGTGGCGCCGTTCTTCTTCGCGGCTTCCCGGGCGGCGGTCAGGGCCTGGCGCGCGAGGTCGACACCGCTGGGCTCCGGCTGGATGGTGCTCAGGCGATCACCGCCCCGGTGGTGTCGCCGTCGAGAGCGCGGGCGGCGAGCTCCGGCAGCCGGTCCGTCCACGACGCCATCCCGGCCTGCCCGGCCCGGCGCCCCGCGATGGCCTGCTCGCGCAGCTGCTCCAGGCGCACCGTCAGCAGGTGTTGGGCGACGCGGTCCCGGGCGACGGTGGAGGCTTTCGTCGCGGCAGCGACGGCGGCTTCGCCGGTGGGGTTGTGCTGGAACCAGCGGCGGCCCTGCTCGGTCCGGTAGGCCCGGTCGGCCTCCGTGCCGGCTTCGTCGGTCCGGCCGAACGCGGCCAGCGCGCTGGCCTCGGCCTGGTCGGCGATCTGCTGGACGGTGCTGTGGGCGGTGAGCGCGGCCGCGAGCTCCGCGCGGGCCTGGTCGTCCTCCAGCTCAGCCGGGTCGGAGAGCTCCAGGAACTCCGCCCACTCGGCGGCCACCTTGCGGTCGAGGGCCGTACGCACCCTCACGTCGAGGGCCGCGATGTCAGCGGCACTGGCCGCCGGGTCGAGCGTCCGCGCCGCGACGAGCTGCACGGTCCCTACGGCGAACGCCTCGGTCTCACGGCGGCAGCCACACGCCTCGCACAGCCCGCCGGCACCCGGCCCGCGGGTAGTCCTCGCGCACCAGAACCTGGCGCACCGTGGCGGCGACGACGGCAGCCTGACGCGCGAGTTCCGCCCGCTCCCGGGCTGCGGCACCGGCCGCTCTTGCACGCGCGGTCGCGCGGGTGAGGCGCACGGCTCGTATGGTGTCGGTGGGTGGTGGCTCGGTTGACAAGCTGAGCCACCACCCCGTTCATGAAGCGACATGCACTAGCTGATCTTCTGGTAGCCGTTCCAGTTGGTGGTACCTGCCGTGACTGTAGGAGTCCCCACGCCGGTGCCGCTGAGCACGGAGTTGAAGGAGAGCCCCGTGGAGGTGGCGTTGGTGGTCCAGAAGTCGGTGGTGCCGTTGCTGTCGGCGTCGACACCGGAGGCGATCAGCGGGCGGGCGGCGGCGGAGTAGCCACTGGCCGCGAGCGTGGCACGACCAGTGCCCGTGCCCAAGCCCTCGCCGTTGGGGCCGGTGCCCCGGTAGAGGAAGAGGGCTCCGTCGCTGCCTCGGCGGGCGGCCAGGTCGACGTGTCCGTCGTGGTCGACGTCGCCCGGGGCGATCAGGTCGAACTGGGACCAGCCGCTGTCACCGACGAGCACCGGTTCGAGGGTCTCGTCGAGGTAGCCGCTGGAGGATCCGAAGTACAGCCAGAGCAGATCGCCCTCCTTGACCAGGAGGTCGGGGAAGCCCGCGACGTCGGCGGTTCCGTCGCCGTCGATGTCGAGGGGGCCGTCCACGTCGCCGATCGCGAGGATCTGGTCGGCGTCCGCCCAGTGGTTGTTGGCGGGGTCGTAGACGTTGAGTTCACGGGCGTCGGAGGTGTCTCCGGCGCAGTCCGTGCAGGCGAAGCCGTAGCCGCTGTTGGGGTGGAGCCACAGGCGGTCGGCGCTGAGCGTGGCGTCGGGGCGCAGGGCGATCACGTCCTCGTAGCCGTCATCGGTCCAGTCACCGCGGTGGGTGTGGTCGACTCCGGTCCATGTGCCGTTGCTGGCGGTGGAGGAGGCTTCGACGACGGCCCCGTTGCCGGTTCCGTAGAAGCGTCGCAGGTTTCCGGCTGCGTCGGTGCCAAGGAGGTCGGGGTTGCCGTCTCCGTTGAGGTCGCCGGGCTCGTCGGCGGTCGTGCTGCGGTTGGCGTAGTAGAGGTAGTCGGCCGGGTCCGACTTGTTGCCGACCTTGTCGATGCTGCGGGCGTACAGGTGGTTCGCACCGGCGATGGTCGGCGTGAGGGTGAGGCTGACGCTGCCGCCCGCGGTGGTGGTGGTCAGGGTGTGGACGGTGGGGTCGAGGTCGGTCCAGTACTCGTAGGCGCTGACGTCGGTGACGCCGTTGCTGGAGAGGGTGAAGGTGCCCTTGGTGCGGACCTGCGCGGAGCCGGTGGGCCAGCCGTCGCTGCCGTCCGGGAATTGAGTGGAGGTGATGCCGGGCGGGGTGCTGGGGCGGGTGGGGTCGAAGGTGAAGCGGCATCCAGCCAGTCCCGCTCCGGGGTTCCAGGTCGAGGACAGTGTGCCGTCCGTTGCCTGCGCCTTCCAGGAGAAGTTTCCGCCGGCGAGCGACAGGTACTTGCTGAGCGTCGCCTTGGGGATCTTGACCTTGGCCACGGTGCCGGAGGTGACGGCCACCGTGGAGTCCACGATGATGACGCCGTTGGGGTCGTCGTTCGGGTGGTGGCCGGTCGCCCAGAGGTTGAAGTGGGCCTTGACCGTGCCGCCGTCGGGGTCGGTGACCTTGGCGGTCAGGTAGACGTCCGTGTTGCCGACCACGCCGTACGGTGCAGTGTTGCCGCAGCCGGCGGTGTTCTTGGTGCTGGGCGTGGTGTCGAGCGCGCTGGGCACACCCGGGGTGGTGTTGTACGTGGTGGAGAGCACGGCGGACGCTGCGTCGAAGCGCTTGTAGGCGTACGGGTCGCTCTCGTTGGCTACGGGTACGCGCAGGCCGAGGGTGAGGTTGTCCCACTTGCCGTTGATCGCGTTCTTCGCGCCGCCGGTCACGTCGAAGGCCAGGTTGCCGGCCGGGCAGGAGCTGCTGTAGCCGAGCGACTGGTTGACCGTGGACAGCTTGTCGTACCAGGCGGGTTGCTTGCTCCACGTGGTGGCGGAGCTGATGCTTCCGGTCCGCCACGCCTCCACCGGCTTGTCGGTGCAGCTGTAGGAGTAGCTGTTCTTGATGCGGAAGACGGAGGAGGTGATGACCTTGGCGGTGTTCCAGAGGTTGTTGGTGTCCATCCGGAAGAACGACCGCGAGAGGGTGTCGCCCGGCCAGCCGACGCGGGCGGAGCTGGTGACGCTGTTGCCGTCGCCCTCCTGCCAGCCGTTGCCGTTGTAGAAGGCACCGTTGGGGTAGTCGTCGGAGACCAGGGTCCACGCCTCGCGGGAGCCCGAGACCGACGGGTCGATGTAGACCGGGTACTGCGTGTCGGCGCCGGTGAGCAGCTCGGTGTCCGGGGTGAGCTTCAGCTTTCCGTCACTGACCTCGGCCTTGAGGGCGGCGTCCTGGGCGCCGTAGGGAGGCTCGAACTCCCCCGACGGCGGCGTGGGAACGACCGCGCCCCGGGCGGCGACGGGAGCGCTGTTGCTGCTGTCCCACATCAGCGGGGTGGGCGCGGTGAAGACTTCCTGGCCCGCCGGGTTGACGGCACGCAGGTTGCCGTCCTCGTCGGTGTCCACCGACAAGCCGTCCGTGGACAAGGGGAAGTTGAGGGTGGTCAGTGCGGGGTTGGCGGCAGCCTCGGGCGTCTTGACGACCAGCAGCTGACCGAATCCGGCTGACCCCGCCGTGAGTTTGAGGTCCACGTCGTCGAGGACGTTCGGGTACAGCGCCGTATCCCCGTCGACCACCGGCTCGGGCAGCGTTCCAGGCCAGCTCAGTGACATGCTGCGTCCGTCACGGGTGACGGTGGCCAGAGGGCCGTCTCCGCCCCCGGAGAAGGTGATGCCCACCTCGGCGGCACGCGCCGAGTAGGTCCCGCTCTTGTCGGCCTGGAGCGTGGGGTCGATGTCCACGAGCCGGCCACTCTTACGGACGCGCTGGGGCACCGCGTAGGTGTCCTGGGTGAACGTGCCGTCAGGGTTGGCGTAGAGCTCCGCCGTCTCGGAACGGTGGGAGACGACCTCGACCGGCGCTCCCTCCTCAGCAGCCTGCGCCAGCGCCTGCGTCTCCGGCGACGGGCTCGCCTCGAGCGGAGCGGTAGCGGCGGGCTGGTCGTCGGCGACCGCGATCAGCGGCACGCCGAGGGACAGCACCAGTCCCACCGCGATCGGGATCGCAAATCGCGTGCTCCCGTGACGATATCTCATCGCAGTCCTTTTCTTTTTCTACACAACATCGCGCGAACCATACAGACCTCCGAGCCGATTCGGAAAACAAGTACTTTCACTTTGAATTAAAAGCATTGATGCTACACTTATTCGTGTCAAATCGACCAAATGATCACAAAGGTGTCGACGGCTAGGCGCTCCTTTGTGGCCCAAATTCCTCGGTAGCAACCCTCTGAAGTGCACAAACACGAGGAGGATCGACACGCCATAAAGATACCTTCATGCACCATTTACCCTGAACGTCCATTTCGCGCAAATACACCAATGGCCTGACGCGTACTCGACAGCAATTAGGTGTCCGCTTATTTCATCCCCCCTCAATGGAGTGCTAAGTTCCGATCGATCTTCACAGTTAAATGACCTGATTGAATGGGGGAGATGTGTCCAGTTATCGAACTAAAAGGACATTTCGTACCAGACGCGAGCAAGAGCGAAGAGACCGACGGATTCGGTGGGTGGCCCTCTCACTGATCACCTACCTCCTGGTCAGCCTCATCGGCGGCCCCGTCGCTGCCGCCACCGAACTGACGCTTCAGAAGCTGGACACCCCGGACCCGGTCCGGAGCGTCACGCAGAAGAAGCACGACGTGGCGAAGCCCGACGAGACAGCCGGCGCGGCCCGCAGGCACACCACGAAGGCCACCTGGCCGAAGAGCGGAACCGGCACCGCCGCCCTGCCTGAGACGGGCACCAACAAAGCCAAGGCCGGTACGCTTCCCGTGAGCCTGGGCCACGCGCGCAAGTCGGCCAAGGGCGCCGGTCCCCGCAAGGCCCGCGTCCAAATTCTGGACCAGAAGGCGTCCCAGGCCATGGGCGTCACCGGCGTGGTCGTCGCGGTCCGTCCGCTGGAGGGCAAAGCGGGCAAGACCGACGTCTCCCTCGACTACGCCGGATTCCAGGACGCGTACGGCGGCGACTGGGCATCACGGCTGACGCTGCACCAGCTTCCCCTCTGCGCACTCACCACACCGGAGAAGGCAGGATGCCGGGCGACCGGCACGAACCTGAACTCCACCAACGACCTCGACTCCACGACGCTCTCCGCGTCCGTGACCCTGCCGGACGCCGCTTCCACGGCGACCGCAGATGCGTCGCCGGTCACCCGGAGCGCCGCCACCACGAGCTCGGCCACCGGTCTGCAGGCCGCGCAGGGCATTGTGCTGCTGTCGGCCACGGCCGAAGCGGCCGGCTCGTCCGGTGACTTCAAGGCGTCGCCGCTGTCCCCCTCGGCATCATGGTCGGCCGGCGGTTCCAGCGGCGCGTTCACCTGGTCCTACGACATCCCGGTTCCCGAGCTGCCCAGCCAGACGGAACCGGAACTGAGCCTCTCCTACAGCTCGCAGGCCGTGGACGGCCGTACCGCTGCCACGAACAACCAGGCGAACTGGGTGGGCGACGGCTGGTCCATGGAGTTCGGATCCATCGAACGCCGCTACGTCTCCTGCGACGACGACACCACGAACAGCAACGGCACCGACAAGAGCGCCGACCTGTGCTGGAAGAAGGACAACGCCGTCCTCAACCTCGGCGGCCAGTCCAGCGAACTCGTCAAGGACGACACCACCGGCGAGTGGCACCTGGAAGACGACGACGGCACCAAGGTCGTCAAACTCAACGACACCAGCCTGGCCAACGGCGACAACGACGGCGAGTACTGGCGCGTCACCACCCCCGACGGCACCAACTACTTCTTCGGCCGCAACAAGATGAGCGGCTGGGCCACCGGCAACGCGGTCACCAACTCCACCTGGACCGTACCCGTCTACGGCAACCAGGCCGGCGAACCGTGCCACGCCACCGCCTACGCGGACTCCTGGTGCCAGCAGGCCTGGCGCTGGAACCTGGACGCAGTCGTCGACCCGCACGGCGACGCGATCGTCCAGTACTGGGACAAGGAGTCCAACAACTACGGCCGCAACGTCAACCAGACCACCGGCGCCTCCACCGCGACCCCCTACACCCGCGGCGGCTACGCCAAGCGCATCGAGTACGGCCTGCGCAGCAACGCCTACTACGCCCAGCCGGCCGCAAAGGTCGACTTCACCGTCGCCGAGCGCTGCCTGACCGACTGCGGCACCTTCGACTCCGCGCACGCCAAGAACTGGCCGGACGTACCGTTCGACCAGTACTGCGCCGACGGAGCGGAGTGCAAGACCCAGTTCTCGCCCTCGTTCTGGACCCGCAAGCGCCTCACCCAGGTCGACACGTCGGTGCTGGTCGGCAGCACGTACCGCAAGGTGGACACTCTGGCGCTGACGCACCAGTTCCCGTCCACCGGAGACGGCAGTTCGCCCGCCCTCTGGCTGGCCTCCGTCACCCGTACCGGCCACACCGGAACCGGCGACGTCACCATGCCCCCGGTCACTTTCTCGGGCCAGCAGCTGCCGAACCGTGTGGAGGGCGCCACCACCGGCACCAACCCCGACCCGGTCCCGCCGCTGATCCGCTACCGCGTCTACGGCATCAACACCGAGACGGGCGGCACCATCGGCGTCACCTACTCCGCGCCCGACTGCAAGGCCGGTGACGTCCCCACCCCGGCGTCGAACACCCGTCGCTGCTACCCGGTGATCTGGTCCCCGCCGGACGCGCCGGCCGCGAACTACACGCCCTACCTCGACTGGTTCCACACCTACGTCGTCACCCAGGTGCTGGAGAGCGACAACACCGGCGGCGCCCCTGCCAAGGAGACCGACTACTCCTACCTGGACGGCATGGCCTGGGGCAAGGAAGAGGACGAGTTCACCAAGGCGAAGTACCTCACCTACAGCGACCGGCAGGGCTTCGGCCGAGTCCAGGTCCGCACCGGGGCCCCCGCCTCCGACGCGCAGACGCTCACCGAGAGCCGCTACTTCCGGGGCATCGACGGCGCGCAGGTAGCCGACCACGAGGGCACCACTGTCGCTGACCAACCGGCGTTCGCCGGCATGCCCCGCGAGGAGGCGACCTTCGACGGCGCAGCGGGAGCGCTCCAGTCCACCACGTCCTACGAACCCTGGCGTTCGGCCGCCACCGCCACCCAGGTGCGCACCGGCCTCTCGGCGCTGACCGCGTACGCCACCGGCACCCGCGTCGAGAAGACACGCACCGCGGTGGGCAGCGGCTGGCGCACCACCCAGACGGTCCGTACCTTCGACGCCCACGGGCAGGAGACCTCCGAGTCGGACCTCGGCGACACCTCCAAGACCGGCGACGAGGAGTGCGTCACCACCACCTACACCACGGGCACCATCCTCAGCCTCCAGAAGGAGGTGCGGAACGTAGCTGTGGCGTGCGACAAGACACCGACACTGCCGGCCGACCTGATATCCGTGGCCCGCTACTACTACGACGGAGCCACCAGCCTGGACACCGCGCCTAACAAGGGTGACGTGACCCGGGTCGACGAGCAGGACACGGCAGGCACCGGCTACCTGACGACCGCCACCAACACCTACGACATCCACGGCCGCGAACTCACCGACACCGACGCCGCAGGCAACACCACAACCACGGCCTACACCCCCACCACCGTCCAGGCGCCGACGGCGCAGACGGAGACCAACGCCCTGGGCCACGCCACCACCACCGAGTACGACCCGGCACGCGGCGTCGCCACCGGCGAAGTGGACCCGAACGGCAAGCGGACCGACGCCACCTATGACGGCCTCGGACGCACCCTGCGGGTGTGGCAGCCCGGCTGGTCGAAAACCGACCACCCGGACCAGCCGTCCGCCGAGTACGCGTACTCGATCTCCAAGACCGCGAACAGCTCCGTCTCCACCAAGGCGCTCCAGTACGACGGGACGTACGCCACTAGCTACCAGCTGTACGACGGCCTCCTGCGCGAACGCGAAACGCAAGCATCCGCCATCGGCACCGCGAACCGGATCGTGACGGAAACCAAGTACGACTCCCGGGGCCTTGCTTTCAAGACCTACGCCGCGTACTACGCGGAGGGCGCGCCCTCGGGCGTGCTGACGACAGCGGCCGACAACGTCGTGCCGTCCATGGTGGAGAACCTGTACGACGGCACGGGCCGCGTCACCGCGGCGATCACCCGTTCCTACGGGGACGAGAAGTGGCGCACCACGAACGTCTACGCGGGCGACCGCACGACGGTGATCCCGCCCAAGGGCGGCACGGCTTACACCACGGTCACCGACGCCCAGGACCGCACGATCGAGCGGATCGAGTACACGAACGCGGCCCGCACCGCCTCGCAGTCCACCCGCTACACCTACGGCAAGTGGGACGAGCCCTCCCAGGTTACCGACCCGGCGGGCAACACCTGGACCTATACGTTCGACGCCCGCGGCCAGAAGGTGAAGTCCGACGACCCGGACAATGGTCTGGCCGAGATCACGTACGACAAGGTCGGCCGCGCTGAGACGACCACGGACGCCCGGGGCGTGACCCTGACCAACCAGTACGACAAGCTCGGACGACAGACCGCCCTGGAAAAGGGCTCCACTCAGCTGGCCTCGTGGCTCTACGACACGGTGGCCAAGGGCCAGCTCACCAGCAGCACCCGCTACATCGACGGCAAGCCCTACACCTCCTCCACCACCTCGTACAACGACTCCTACCAGCCCACCGCCACCACCGTGACCGTGCCGACCGAGGCCGGGGCCCTGGCCGGAACGTACACATGGACGTACGGCTACAACACGTACACCGGCCAGCAGGAGTGGATCAAGCACCCCGCGATCGGCAACCTGCCCAGTGAGCGCCAGACCACGGCATACGGGGAAGGCAACCTCCCGCAGAAAACCACCGCCGGCGCCGTCACCCTGGTGAACGCCACCGCCCACGACGTCTTCGGACGCCCCACCCGCACCGAGTACGGGACGCTGGGCAAGAAGGTCTACCAGACCCAGGTCTACGACGAGGTCACCGGCCGGGTGGACCGGCAGACCACCGACCGCGACCTCGCCCCCCAGCGCATCGACGACATCTCGTACTCCTTCGACGACGCCGGCAACATCACCGGCATCACCGACGTCAGCGGCCAGGACTCCACCAAGAGCACCGACACCCAGTGCTTCACCAACGACGCCCTGGGACGACTGACGGAGGCATGGACAGCTGCCACCACCACGTGCTCGACCACTCCCTCCACCACAACGGTGGGCGGCCCCGACGCGTACTGGCAGACCTTCACCTACGACGCGATCGGCAACCGCACCAAGCTGGTCGACCACGGCACCGGCGCTCTCTCTGGCGCTGACGCCACCACCACGTACACCCACAAGGCAGCTGGCACTGGCCTGCCCCACGCAGTCCAGTCTGCGACGGTCGCCGGAGGTGCCCTGAACGGGCAGAAGAGTTCCTTCGCCTACGACAAGAGCGGCAACACCACCCAGCGGACCATCGGCACCACGACCCAGAACCTCACGTGGGACGACGAGGGCAACCTTGCCACCGTCACTGCTGGCGGCAAGGTCACGAGCTACCAGTACGACGCCGACGGCAACCGCATGATCGCTCGGGACGCCGACGGGACCCAAACGCTCACCCTCCCGGGCGACAACGAGCTGAAGATCAAGGCAGACGGCACCAAGGAAGGCACCCGCTACTACACCCACGGGGACGAGACAGTCGCCGTACGTACCAGCGACGGCTTTTCCTACCTGATCTCCGACCACCAGGGCACCGCTATGACGGCCGTCTCCATGACGACCCAGGCCCTCACCCGCCGCAAGCAACTCCCCTTCGGTGAAAACCGCTCCACCGGAAGCAGCACCCTTCCCGGGACCCGCAGCTTCGTCGGAGGAACCGCTGACCCCACCGGACTCACCCACCTCGGTGCCCGTGAGTACGACCCCGCACTGGGACGCTTCATCTCCGTCGACCCCATCATCGACATCGACGACCCCCTGCAGATGAACGCCTACGCCTACGCCAACAGTCGGCCCGTCACGGCATCCGACCCGGACGGCCAAATGTTCTGGGACGGCTTCTGGACCTACGCCAACAAAGCGGCCACGGCAGCGAAGAAGCTGGTCCACCAAACCGTCAAGAAGGCAAAGAAGGCACTTGCCTCCTATTCGAAAAAGTGGAACACGTTTTCCAGAACCGCCTACTTCGTAAAGCCTACGAAGTCTGCCGCAAAGACCACGAAATCCGCCACGAAGAAGGCTTCTACAGCGGTTCGAAAGAAAAGCGAGCCCAAGAAGAAGGATAGTTTCTTCGGGAGTCTCAAGAAGGGAAATATTGGCGCAGCGTGGAACTCTGCCAAGTCGAACACGAAAAAGGCGGTAAGTGCGGCCGGTAAATGGACTTGGGAAAACCGTGGAAATATCGTCAAGGGAGCCGCAGGGCTTGCATTCGTCGCTTGTACAGTCGGTACTGCCGGTGTATGTGGCGTCGTGGGCACGGGCGCCTTCGTCCTGTCTGTTGCCAACCGGTCAGTGAACTACGCTCAAAGCGACAAGAGTGCGGGCGACCTGGCAGCTTTTGGCAGCGGCGTCGCGCTCGACACCGTGGGGTGGAGAGTGAACGTCGTGAGGTCGCCGGGTATGTTCATCAAGTCGTACCCTCTGCTGGCGTCTCTCGCGACTAGAGCAGGTCAATCTCGTCTACTGCAGCAGACCTCGTCTCTGGTATGGGGAACGCTGGGCTGGTAGATCAACGTCGTGGGGCCGAAAGTATAGGCCCCACGAATCCCAGCAAACGATAATTTTAATATTCAAGATAAAAAAAAATCCGTAACAACTTAAATAGAGGGAATTTACAGCTTGTTATT
>NZ_JBIBHR010000021.1:107627-137466 GCF_042957125.1 Streptomyces sp. NPDC008125 | reverse complement strand
GCTCTGGTGGGTTGTTCTGCATGTTCATCCGGTTCTTCCCCGTTGCCCTGGTGTTTTGGGTGGGGTGGGGTGGTTTTGTTCCGCTGGGGGGGGGCCCCCCCCCCCCCCCCCCCACGACTCCCTGCAACGGAGTATTTTATGATGCTAGCTACATCAATGGCCGTATCCAGTTCATTCGCGGGAATTTCCGTCTGGGAATTTTTGCTAGCTGTTATCCTTGTGGCGTTTTTCGTGTGGGATGCGCTCAGGTTCCCTGCCGACCTTTGGTCTCGCTGGCTCTTGCCGATAGGTGCGATTCCATTTCTTTTCGGGACTTTCCGCAGTGAATTCTGGGTGGTTGCAGCAGGGCTGTCCTTGATGGCTCTTGGGTTCTATCTGACAAAAAGCTGGAAACAGAGAAATATGCGCAAAGACTGGTTTGGCTGACACATCGGAAGATCCGATCGACTCCAGGTGAGGAGCAGTCATGCCACTCGGGCCCGGGCCGCGTCGCTGGAGGTCACGACCCACTGCTGGACGGCTCCCTTGGCGGCGAGTTCCTCGAGGGCCTGGCGGCCGTCGCCGAAGTCCTCTTCGGGTTCGCGGGCCTGCTCGCGGATCTGCCGCTCGACAGCAGCCCGGACCTTCGCGTCGGTAGTCGCCTTCGCCGGGCGGGCGGTGCGGTGGGCGGCGCGGTGGCGGCGAGCGCCTGGTGGTAGCCGGCCGGTGCGGGCAGACGCCCGGCAGGTCCGGCGGGCACCGTCGGCGGGGCCATTTCGGCTGCCACGGCGAGGCCGGCCTTCGCGGGCGCGGGCGCCAGGACGTTCACGGTGCGGACGTTCGCTCCGGGAACCTGCGCGTTGGCGGCCGCGCTCAGCTTCGGGGCGGTCCAGCGGAGTTTCGTGGCGGCCGCCGGGGTGCCGGGGACGACGTCCAGGCGCCCGGTGTCCGCGTCGTATCCCACGGCCCGGACCCGGCCGACGAGTTCCGGCGCGACCGCGGCGAGGATCCTGTCGAAGTGGGCGAGGACGCTGCCGCCGACGGCCGGGGCGGTCATCCCGCGCTCGGTCAGCATCCGGCTGATCGCACTGCCCAGCCCGAGCGGCTCGCGGCCGTCGCGCCGTACGACGGTGGTGGTGCGCCGCTTCGGCATCTTGGCGGTGGCACCGTTCTTCTTCGCCGCTTCCCGGGCGGCGGTCAGGGCCTGACGCGCGAGGTCGACCCCGCTCAGCTCCGACTCGGCCGTCACGCGATCACCACCCCGGCGGTGTCCCGATCGAGAGCGCGGGCGGCGAGCTCCGGCAGCCGGTCCGTCCACGACCCGGCACCGGCCCGGGCGGCCCGGTGCCCCGCGGCGGCCTGCTCCCGCAGCTGCTCCAGGCGCACCGTCAGCAGATGCTGGGCGACACGGTCCCGGGCGACGGTGGCGGCCTTCGTCGCGGCGGCGACAGCGGCCTCGCCGGTCGGGTTGTGCTGGAACCAGCGGCGCCCTTGCTCGGTCCGGTAGGCCCGGTCCGCCTCGGCTTCGGCTTCGTCGGTCCTGCCGAACGCGGCCAGCGCGCTGGCCTCGGCCTGGTCGGCGATCGGCTGGACGGTGCTGTGGGCGGTAAGCGCGGCCGCGAGGTCGGCGCGCTCCTGGTCGTCCTCGAGGTCGGCCGGGTCGGAGAGCTCCAGGAACTCCGCCCACTCGGCGGCGACCTTGCGGTCGATGGCCGTACGGACCCGGGCGTCGAGAGCCGCGACGTCAACCGTGCTGGCCGACGGGTCGAGGGTCCGCGCCGCGACGAGCTGCACGGTCCGGGCGGTGAGCGTCTCGGTCTCGCGGCGGTGGCCGCACGTCTCGCAGAGTCCGCCGGCCGCGTTCTGCCCGCAGTCCTCGCACGCCAGCGCCCGGCGCACCGTGGCGGCGGCGGCCGCGGCCTGACGCTCCGCTTCGGCCCGCTGCTGCGCGGCGGCGCGGGCCGCT
The DNA here is from genome assembly GCF_042957125.1 of Streptomyces sp. NPDC008125. Lineage (NCBI taxonomy): Bacteria > Bacillati > Actinomycetota > Actinomycetes > Kitasatosporales > Streptomycetaceae > Streptomyces > Streptomyces sp. NPDC008125. The sequence goes on along the minus strand of NZ_JBIBHR010000021.1, from coordinate 135,521 downwards.
TCGCGCTCGGCGTCCCGGACGCGGGCCTCCTCGCGGCGCCGTACGAACCGCGCGGCGTCAGCAGCAGTCTGGGCTTGCAGCCGCTCCTCGACGACCTGGCGGCGGGCGGCGTCATCGAGGCCGGGCAGCTCCTGGTCGACCTCGGCCGTGACCTGGATCCGGGCGGCCCGGCGGACGTGGAGCACGTTGGCGCAGCCCTCGCACGCGGCACCGGTGTCGAGCCGGGTGCCGTCGTCGCACCGCCGGTCCGCGCACGCCTGACGCTGCACCAGGCCCCGCCCGATCAGCCACCCGTACGGGCGCTGGACCAGGGCCTCGCCGCCGGTCTCCGCCAGGCGGGCAGTGAGGCGGGCCGCGAGCCGACGTGCAGCCGCCTCCTGCTGACCGACCCAGCCCTCCAGCCGGCCGAGCTCCGCCTCCGCAGCCTCCTCGACCCGGGCCTGCTGCCACCCGGACAACCCCTGCCACAGCCACGAGACCGGCCCCAACGCGACCCGCAGACCAGACTCCTCCGGCAGGTCCACCCGCTGCTGCTGCGTCTTTCCACCACGAACGGCCTGCGGCCGGGCACCGGCACCGGAACGGGCAGCCAGCTGTCCCTCGCGCTCATTGGCCGGGGACTCCTTGGGCTGTTCCCCGCGCAGCGGGCCGACCTCAGCCGCCCGCGGCCCGGGGACGGCCATGGCGTCCTCGCCGACTGTGGCCGTTCACCCGTACCGGCGGTCAGTTCAAGCGGCAACCTGCGCTCAATACCGTCGTAATCGCAGTGAGGCCGGGCGACTCAGCGTAATGGAAGGCAACGCCGTGGTGACGACTATCCGGGTGTACGAGACGAACCGCCAGGGCCGTTCCGGGGAACCGCTCACCACGCGCCATCCCTCGCTTCCAGACCCCTCGGTCCTCTCTGACGCACAGCAGCGTGGCGCAGACTGCCTCTGGTGCACGGCGCCGCTGACCCCAGGCGACGCGCACGACCTCGGGTCCCGCCCGGACCTCGGGTTCGTCTCCGTGACCTGGTTCCCCCGCTGCTGCCTCAATTGCCGGGAAGGACGGACCGATGGCGACCACTGAGAAGCCGCTCAATACTGGGGATCGGGCGTACCGGGTGTGGATCCTCCACACCCAGAAGTGCGCCACGTGCCGCGCCAACCGCGCTTGCGTCACTGCGGTGAAGCTGGGCCGGCTGTGGCGGGCGGCACGATGAAGATTTGCGTCGACTGCGACAAGGTGACCCTCCGCAACGCGATCGTCGCTGCCGAGGGCCACTCCGCTTCCGGGGCGCGTCCGGACGCGTACGCCCACCCCCCGGGCGACCCGGAGTGCACCGCGCGGCGTGCATCTCCGTCGATGCTCCACCGCCAGCTCGACGCGATGCCGACACCCAGAGCGCCGAGACTCTGACGGCCTACTCCTCGCGAACCGACTCGGCGTTCGGGTCGCTCCCCGCCCGGATCACCCCGCCGCGCAAGTCCGCCCTCTCCGCCAGCAGCTCACCGATCACACGGCGAGCGTTGTCCGCCATCACCGGGTTCGTGGTGCGGTAGTGGGCGAGTTCGGGGAGGGCAACGGAGAGGGCCCAGCCACGAGCCCGCCGCCAGGTCGCGTCGTCCGCGGCCAGTGCGGTACGGAACCGGGGGCGGGCGGTGGCGGGGAGCAGGTACCAGGCGGCCATCAGGTCGAGCGCCGGGTCGGCGAGGCCCACGCAGCCGAAGTCGATGACGGCGCCCAACCGGCCTTCCTTGATGAGGATGTTGCCGGGCTGGAGGTCCCCGTGGGACCAGACCCCCGGCCCGTCCGGCGCGGGGGCCGACAGCGCCGCCCGCCACACGGCGAGAGCCCCCTCCCTGCCCTCCTCGCCCAGAGCCTCGCGGAGGGCTTCGATCGTCCGGCGGGTGTCGGTGTCCCGGGCCGCGAGCTGTTCGCTGCGGTACGCGGGCGGCGCGCCGGCCGGGTCGACCCGGCGCAGGGCGGTGATGAACTGAGCCAGATCCGTGGCCAGTTCGTTGCTGTCCAGGGGCGAGCCATCGGCACCGGAAGTCTGTTCACCTCTGCCAGTCCCCAACCATCGTGTCAGCGGTTCCCCTTCGAGCCAGCGGCACACCGACCAGACCCAGGGGTACCCATCCCCCGGCCCGCCCTGGGCGAGCGGGGCGGGGATCGGGACCGGGAGGTGGGCAGCCAGGCGTGGCAGCCAGTGGTGCTCCTTCTCCACGTCCCGCGCGCCGCCCTCGGCGAGCGGGAGCCGTACCGCCATCGCTCCCCCGAGCCGGTAGATGGCGTTCACCGTGCCGTGGGAGCCGGTCCGGCTGACGGGGAGCCCCGCCCACTGCGGGAACCGGGCGGCGACCAGGGTTCGTACAAGATCTTCGTCGGAGAGCATGAGCCGATCGAATCGGCTGGTCGGGGCCGCCGCAACCGCTTTCCGCGCCGGGTGCCCACGAGACCCCGACGGCTGCCCGAACCCGCCGCCACCTGCGGAAACCGTGACGGCGGGGACGCCCGGCAGCGCCCCCGAAAACCACTGGGCCGCGCCCGTCCCCGTACCGCACCCTGATGGCCATGACCGATGACCGACGTGACGCCGTCCTCGTACTCCCGCCCCACCTCACCGCGTCCGCGCGGGCGATCGCCGGGGCGGCGGTGCGGCGCGGGCTGCGGACCGTGGAGCCGGGCGGGACGCCGATATCGGAGGTGCTGCGGGAGTCGGCGTACGGCGTCGCGTATCTGCACGCCGGGCCGGGCTTCGCCGACATCGTGGCGTCGGTGCTCGGGATCGCCCCGCTGGAGGCTCCGGCCGACTGGATGGCCAGGCTTCCGATCACGTTCACGCGACGGGAGATCCGGGCGATGCCGATCCGGGAGGCGTACGGGTTGCGCAGGCCGGTGTTCGTGAAGTCGCCCAACGACAAGAGCATCCCGGCCCTCGTGTACTCGGACGGTTCCCGGCTGCCCGGTCCGGACGCGGTCGAGCCGGCGACGCCGGTGCTGGTCAGCGAGGTGCTGTCCTACGTGTCCGAGTACCGGCTGTACGTCCTCGACGGGGCCGTGCACACCGCGAGCCGGTACGCCGAGCGGGGCCGCCTCCGGCTCGGCGAGCCGTCGCCGGATGCCCTCGCCTTCGGCGCGGACCTGCTGGCCGCCGCCTCGGCCTCGCTGCCGTCCGCGATCGTCGTGGACGTCGGGCAGGACGCGGACGGCGGCTGGAGCGTGGTCGAGGCGAACGCCGCCTGGGCGAGCGGCTGCTACGCCGCCGACCCGGAACGCGCGCTGGACGTCGTACTGCGGGCCGCCGGGCCGGTGGCGGCGCTGGACGCCGCACGGGACGGCGTCTTCGTGAGGTCCGGGGCGGCGGCCCCGGAGGAACCACGCGTCAGCGCAGCTCCTCCGGGCACGGGGTACCGGGGCTGAAACGGTACGGCGCGGCCAGCCGGTAGACGCCCGCCCTGGGGGCGACGAGTTCGGTCCACTGGTCGCCGTGGGTCTCCTCGTCGACCTCCAGGAGGCACCCGTTGACGTTGTCGAAGGTCTTCGGAGCCGCGTCGTCGTCCTTGGTGCGCTCCTTGGACTCCGCCGTCTCCTGGGGACGGTCCAGGCCCTTGCCCTCCTCGTCGACGAGGGAGAGCCAGCGCGTGTAGGGCACCCGGATGAGGACGCGGCCGGCCTTAGCGACCCGGAGGGTGATCTCGTCGGCCTCCGCGTTCAGGACGGTGGCGGGCGGGTCGGCGAGCGGCGTCGGGTCCTCGACCCGGTACAGCTTCCAGTTGGCGTCGGCCCAGATCTGCTTCAGGTACGGCAGACCCGCGCCGACCAGGGTCGCCTCCTGGGTGGCCCCGCTGTCCGGTTTGCCCTTGGGCAGCACGACGTAGTGGACGGCCCAGCGGTCGAGCCACTCGCGGTAGTTCGTCCCGTCGAGGGTGTCGTCGTAGAAGAGCGGGTTGCGCTTCATGTCGGCCTGGCGGTTCCAGCCGCGGGCGAGGTTGACGTACGGCGCCAGGGCCGAGGCCTCGCGGTGGCTGCTCGCGGGGACGACCTCGATCCGGCCCCTCGTCGCGTCGGCCACCTGGAGCTGGTTGACCAGCGGCGCCAGCTCGCGCGCCCAGGAGGCGGTCGGCGCGGTACGGACGATGTCGGCGACGCTCTTGAAGCCGATCCAGACGTTGAGGCCGACGATCGCGATCACCAGGGCGTACCAGCGGCGGGTGCGCGGCGCGGTGAACGGCAGCGCGGCCAGCAGCACGACACCGGCGAAGAGCATCGCCATGCGCGTGATGTTGGAGCCGATCTGGGAGTCCACGAAGTAGGTGGCGAGCGTGCCGAGGCCGTAGAGGGCGGACGCGGTGCGGACCGTCTTCCAGTCCCGGGGCACGAGCACGAAGACGAACACCGAGAAGACGAACGGCAGCGACAGCGTGCCCACCGACATCGGCTGGGTGCCGGAGAACGGGAACAGCCACGAGGACAGCCCGACCACCGCCACCGGCGGCAGCCCGATGGCGTACGCGCCGGGGCGCCGCTTGTGCAGGAAGAGCGCGGCGGCCACCACGCCCAGGAAGAGCCCGGCGACCGGGCTGGAGGCGGTCGCGAGCCCGGCGAGCGGCGCGGCGACGCCCGCCTTCGCCCAGCGCCGGTACCGCCAGCGGTACGGCCAGCAGAAGACGGCGGCGACGGCCCCGACCGCGAACATCATGCCGAGCCCGAACGTCACCCGGCCCGACAGCGCGTTGCACAGGTACGCGAAGACCCCGGCGAGCGAGCAGGCGAGCGGGTTCCGCACGGCCTTGACCCGTACCAGGATCATCGCGGTCAGCCCGGCGGAGACGGTGCCCGCGAGCATCATCGTCGACCGGACGCCGATCACGGACATCAGATACGGCGAGACCACGCTGTACGAGACGGGGTGCATGCCCCCGTACCAGGCGAGGTTGTACGCGGTGCCGGGGTGCTGGCCCACGAACTCGGCCCAGGCGTCCTGGGCCGCGATGTCACCGCCGCTGTTGGCGAAGAAGAAGAACCAGAGGACGTGCGTGACGGCCGCGGCGGCCGTCACGATCGTCACGGGGTGACGGGTCAGCCGGTGCAGCAGCGACGGGGCCGAAGGCTCGGTCGGCGTCGGCGGCTCGGTCGGCGTCGTCTGCGGCTGCGTCGCGGACGGGGCGCCCGGGTGCTCGCGCGAGCCGTCGGAGGACGGGCCGGGGTGGCCGCGGTCGGCCTGCGGTCCCGGTTCCGGGGTGCGCTGGGTCGGCACGAGACCGGCGACGGCCGGATCGCCGCCGTCCACGGGACCCGTCGAGCCGCCGGCGTCGTCGAGCTGCCCGGGTGTCCGGTCTCTCTCGCTGTCCGCCTCGCGGCCGGGTCTCGGCTCCGCGGTGGTCACTACGGCTCTCCCCGTCGTCCGCCGGCCCGGTGTGTCCCCCCGGCGACCGCCGTTCGGCTTTCCGGCTGCTGTTCGTCTGCTCGTCTGTTCGGTCTGTTCCGGGACGCTAACACGTACCAAGCGGACAGACGGGGGACGGGGGGCACCCGACCGGTACCCCCCGCCCTCCTTCCCCGAGGCTTTCCCCGGCGAACCTCCAGGCCGCCCCCGGCCGTCCCGCCGGGCCTGTACGCGGCCTTCCCGCAGGCCGGACCGGCCGCCGGTCGGTCCGGACCCGGTCGCCGGTCGGTCCGGACCGGGTCGCCGGCCGATCAGGACCCGGTCGTCAGCCGATCCGGGACAGCTTGGCCCCGAATCCGGGCTCGCTCAGGTCCTGGGCCAGGGCGACCGGCACCTTGACCTGGCTGGTGCCCTCGCCGACCGTCAGCGTGCCGACCTCGGTACCGGCCGCCGCCTCGTGCGGGACGGTCTTCCCGTCGTCGGTGAGCTCCAGCTTCACCGTGAGCCCGCCCCAGCCGACCGCCTTGACGTCCTTGGTGGCGACGACCGGGGTGGTGGTGCCGAGCCCGTCGTCCACGACCCCGACGACCTGGCCCTTCTTCACGATCGTGGCGCCCTTGAGGGCGTCCTCGGTGGCCAGCATGACCGTCTTGCTGACCCGGTTGACCTCGTCGATGATCGACTGGCTGTCGTACTGCCCGAGGATCGCGCCGACGATCAGCTGGTCGGTCCCGTCGATCATCTTGTGGGCCGCGAAGAGCAGGTTGCCGCCCGCCTTGGTGGTCGACCCGGTCTTGATGCCGAGCGCCCCGTTGAAGGGGACCAGGCGGTTGTAGTTGGGCCAGGGCTTGCCGGTGGGGTCGGTCCAGCTCGGCAGGATGGTGATCTCCATCAGCGCCGGGATCTCGACCAGCTTCTCCCCGAGCTTCACCAGGTCCTCGGCGGTGCTCACGGTGGTGGCGTTGAGGCCGGAGGGGTCGGTGTACGTGGTGTTCGTCATCCCGAGCTCCTTCGCGGTGGCGTTCATCTTCGCGACGAACGCCTTCTCGGAGCCCGCGTCCCACCGCGCGAGCAGCCGCGCGATGTTGTTGGCGGAAGGGATCATGATCGCGGAGAGGGCGTCGCGCTGGGTGAGCACGTCCCCTTCCTTGACGGTGTCGAGCGTGGACTCGCCCTCGGAGGAGAGCTTGCCGTCGGACTCGCCCTTGGCGTCGACCTTGATCGACGCTCCGTCCTCACCCTTCTTCATCGGGTGGTCCTTGAGCACGATGTACGCAGTCATGGCCTTCGCCACACTCGCGATCGGAACCGGCTTCTGCTTCCCGAACGAGCCGACCTCGCCCAGGCCGGTCGCCGCCATGTAGCCCTGGCCCTGGGACGGCCACGACAGGTCGGGGGCGGCCCCGTCGAACGTGTAGGTCGGCTTGGCCGTCACCGAGAGCGTGGGGTCCGGCAGCGGCCTGACCATCTGTACGACTGCAAAGATGATCAGCACGAGCAGGACGAGCGGCGTCCAGATCTTGACCCGCCGGACCGCCGTCCGCACCGGGGTCTCCACCGGCGGCGGGGTGTTCGTCAGCTCGGCGAGCAGGTCCAGCGGCGGCCTGGGAGGCAGCGGCAGGGAACGGGTCCGGTCGGGCTCACCCGTGGCCGACGTGGCCGACGAGGCCGACGTGTCGAGCGCCGGCGTCACCGTGGGACCGATGACCGGCCCCTGCGGCGCGGGACGGCGCGGCGCGGGCGCGGACCGTACGTCGTCCGAGCGCAGCGGTACGAAAGTGCTGGTGCGCTCCGCGTCGTTCTCGGACTCCGGCTTCGCGGCCTTCGCGGCCTTCGCGGCCTTCGGGTCGCTCGCGCCGCCCGGGTCCGGCTTGGTGTCCGGCTTGGTGTCCGGCTTGGTCTTCTGCTCGGCCGACGCCTCGCGCTTCGGGATCTTCAGCGCGGTCGTGGGCTGGTCGATCCGGGGGCGGACCGACGTGAACACGGCGGTGGGCTGGTCGATACCGGTGTCGTCCGCGTCTTCGCCGTCTTCGCTGTCGTCGCCGTCTTCACCGGCGTCTTCGTCGGCGTCGGAGCCGGAGTCGCCGTCCGCGTCGGCCGTCGCCTCGGCCGGCTTGTCGGCAGGCTTGGCGGCCTCGCCGGAAGCTCCGAGCCCCTTGGCTGCCGACGCCGGTTCGGTGGGCGTGGCCTCCTCGCGGGTACGGGGCACCTGCGCGCCGGCCGTGTCCGCGTCGGGCTTGTCGTCCTTCGAGGGCTTGTCGTCCTTCGAGGGCTCTGTGGACTCCGTGGCCCCGGTGGACTCCGCGGCCTCTGCCGACTCCGTGACCCCGGTCGGCTTCTCGGCTGCGGCGGGACTGTCGCCCTCGGCGACCCAGGCGGCGACCGCGCGGCGCAGCCGCTTGTCGCCGTCACCCTCGGCCGTTTCGCCCACGGCCGTTTCGCCCTCGGCGTCCTCCGCGTCCTCCGCCTCCTCGGCATCCTCCGCGTCCTCCGCGTCCGTGTCGGCGGCGGGGGCGCTCGTGGACCGCTCCTGCGCGCCGGAGGCACCCGAGGGCGTGGAATCGGCCTCCGAGGGCTCCGTGGGGCCTTCAGGGGCCTCTGCCGCCCCGTCCTCGGCCGGGCCGGTGCTCGTGGCGCTCTCGGCCCGCTCGGTGACGTCCGTGTCCGCCGCCTCGTCGGCCTCCTCGTCCGTGTCCGCCACGTCCGTCGCGTCAGCCGCGTCAGCCGCGTCAGCCGCCGGGGGAACCGGAACGCGGAAGCGGAACACAGCGGTGGCACCGTCCTCCCGCGCACCGTCCTCCCGCGCGTCGGCGTCCGTACCCGGCTCGGTGTCCGTACCCGACTCGGCGTCCGCGTGCGTGCCGGAAGCCGCGTCCGTGCCCGGCTCGGCGTCCGCATCCGTCCCGGCGTCCGCGTCCGTCCCGGAACCAGGAGCGTCGTCCGCCGCGTCACCGACGGTGTCGTCACTCGGTCCGGCGGGTTCACGGAACACGGAGAGCCTGGGGTCGCGTTCCTCCGGAGCCGTCCCCGAGGACTTCGACCGCTCCGATTTGCCGAGGGACTCGCCCGCCACCAATGCCTCCTCATCACTGCGGGGACTGCCCCCGCTGTCCGAACCGTGTACCAGTGTCCTGTGTGAACCCTTGCTTCAGCTGCTAGACGAGAACGACATACCTACTGGTTCCCGTACAAAGCTGGCAGGCGCTCTCGACAGACAGTTGTGAGAGGGGTCACCCTGTCACTCATCCACGCGGGGAGGCATGGATGGGCAGGAGCCGCAGAACAATTCCGGAAGAGCTTTTGCTGCTCGCTCTGGACCCGACCACGGGTACCACGGCGCAGCCGCAGTCGCTCGACCTCGGCCTCGCCGGAGCACAGCTAGTGGAGCTGGCTCTGGCAGGACGGATAGCCCCTGACGGGGATCGTATCGCCGTGGTGATGCCACGGCCGACTGGAGATCCGACACTGGACTCCGCACTGGAACTGCTGCGCAGACGCGGCAGCCCGGTACGGGCGGTCCACTGGATCGGCGGACCCCGACTGGGGCTCCGTCAGGTCTATCTCGCTCATCTGGAGCGGTGCGGCATGGTGCATGCCGTGGCGGGCCAGATGTGCGGAGTGCTGCCGACGACTCGCTACCAGGCGACGGACACGGCGGTCAGCAGGGACATCAGGTCCCGGCTGGACAGTGCGATCCGCACCGGCGTACCGCCGGACCCGCGGACCGCGGCGCTTGCCGCGCTGGCCCATGCGGTCGGACTCGGCAAGCACCTGTACCCGGGGAACGAGGGGCGTTCATCACGCTCCCGCCTCCGGGACCTGATCAGGCACGACCCGATGGGCGGACTCGTGGCGCATGCCGTGATGGACGTCCAGAGCGGTGCGGGCGCACAGCCCCGCCGCAACCAGCAGGCAGCGGGAGTGCCGTTGCAGCCGCAAGCACGTCGCGGCAGCATGGCGCAGACCGCGGCGAGCTGAACGCAGTGAGCTGAACCGCGGTGCGCCGCGCGGGACATCCGCGCTGCGCACCGTTTCAGGGCCGTGCGGGAGACCGCACGGAAACCGCGCGGGAGACCGCGCGGAGAACCACATACCGCCGTGCCGACGTCCGCGAAGACCCGGTTCGGGAGCCGCACCACACGCGGGGCAGCCGGTCTTCCGGCTGCCCCGCGTGCTTGCGTTCCCCGTTTTCCAGCGAAGCGAGGGCCAAGGGTGGCAATCTGCTGAGAAGTAGATACGCACAGCTACATAGCCGGAGGTGCCGTTTCCGTGCCGTCCACCGTCAATCCCACCGTCAGGCGACGTCGGTTGGGCCAGGAATTGCGCCGCCTGCGCGAACTCAAGGGCATGACCGCCGAAGAGGTCGCCGACCGCCTGCTGGTCTCCCAGTCGAAGATCAGCCGGCTGGAGAACGGCCGCCGTTCCATCAGCCAGCGTGACGTCCGCGACCTCTGCGGGGTCTACGAGGTGGACGACCACCGCATCGTCGACTCCCTCATGCAGATGGCGAAGGACTCGCGCCAGCAGGGCTGGTGGCACGCGTTCGGCGACATCCCGTACAGCGTCTACATCGGTCTGGAGACCGACGCGGAGTCGCTGCGCGGGTACGAGCCCCAGGTCATCCCGGGGCTGCTCCAGACGCGGGCGTACTCCGAGGCACTGATCACGGGCGCTCTCCCGGAGGCGCCGTCGGCCGACATCGAGAAGCGGGTGAACGTCCGCGCCCGCCGCCAGGACCGGATCAACGATCCCGAACGCCCGTTGCGCCTGTGGGTCGTCATAGACGAGTCCGCGCTGCACCGGACGGTCGGCGGCAAGCAGGTGATGATCGAGCAGCTGGAGCACCTGGTGGCCTGCTCGAAGCTGCCGCACGTGACCGTGCAGGTCCTGCCGTTCGACATGGGTGCGCACCCGGGCATCAACGGGCAGTACGCCATCCTGGAGTTCCCGGACACGGCCGATTCCAGCGTGGTCTACATCGAGGGCGTCACCAGCGACCTGTACCTGGAGAAGGCGAACGACGTGCAGCGGTACAGCGTCATGTACGAGCACCTCCGTGCCCAGGCGCTCAACGTGGAGCAGAGCCGCCACTTCATCGGCGGGATCGCGAAGAAGTACACCGACTGAACGGGGTCGAAACCGGGCCAACTCCCGTGTCCGCAGGGCCTCTCGGGCGCCGCCGGACCGGCCGTCCCGCCATAGCGGGTCATGTGCGACATGCATCGATGTGACGTGAGGGGCGACGGCACAATACACCGTCGCCACCTCAGCGGGTAAGAGTTCATTGGCATTTGCCATCCGGTCGAGTGAACGGCAATTTCAGCCGGGGGAGTTGGCGAGTAGCGTCGATCACGCCAGCTGAAAGCAGTCTGGTGCGAGGCTCACGATCAACTCATCGAAACCGGAGTGAACATGGCTATCATCCAGGGTGCTACGGACATGTGGACCAAGTCCTCGTACTCCGGCGGCAACGGTGCCTGCGTCGAGGTCAAGTCCCCCGTCGCGCTCTCCATCGCGGTCCGCGACTCGAAGGTGACCGAGGGCCCCTCGATCACCTTCGTGCCCGGCGCCTGGAACGCGTTCGTCAGGGACGTCGCGGAGCGCACGCTCGACGTCTGAGCCCGGTGCGTTCCACCGGCCCGCTCCCGCGCCGCTCACCCGGCCCTCTCGACCGGCCCGCCGTCCTGGCCGAGAGGGCTCGGCAGCACCCGCTCCGTCAGGGGTGACCGAGCGGTACGCGCGCATCACCGGTACGCCGCGAGGTGGTGCCGGGGCGGTCACCCGCCCCGCGCACCGCGCAGGCGGCGTACCGGGCAGGCCGTACGGCACGAACCGTCGGCACACCCGGGTGGGAACCGGCGACCGCACCGGCTCTGCTCCGGCATCGCCGGATGTCGACCGACCAAGTTCCCCCCTCCTCGACCGCACGGGACCCGCATCCCGTGCGGTCTTGCCGTATGCGCGCCGCACGTGGTTCGGCAGGCCCTTTCCCGGGCCCGCACCACCGCGGGCGGGCCCGCGAGGACGTGACGGCGGTGACGTCTCCCGGCGGTGCGATCGCGAACCCGTTGACCACGGGGCCGTTGAGCGCCCGACAGTCACCGATTCCCGTCTCCGCGCGGGCCGTTCACCGCGTCGCGCGCATCGCGTGCGCCGCGCGCATTCGATTCTTCGGACAGCCTGACGAAGTGCCCGCCCATCGTGTGGCCGCCGTCACGCCCGCACAACGCTCCGCTTGGTCAAGAACAGGCAAAATCGTTCGGGCTGCTGATTGCCGTTCACACTCGTGGACACTCATGCCTTGACCGCGTACACGCGGAAGCGGTTCAATCCCCGAAGTCCCCGTACCCGCGCGGGGTACCGCTGAACGGCTGTACTGACGAAGAGCGTTCCCGTTCACAAGGCGGACCCCTGGAGGGGTACATGAACAGTCTCGACTGGACCGTACTCATCGGATACTTCGGTGTGATGGTCGCGATCGGACTCTGGTCGCACAAGCGCGTGGACACCGTCGGCGACTTCTTCACGGCCGGCGGGAAGATGCCGTGGTGGCTGTCCGGCATCTCGCACCACATGTCGGGGTACAGCGCGGTGATGTTCACCGGCTACGCCGGCATCGCCTACACGTACGGGGTCACTTCCTTCGTCACGTGGTCGCTCCCGATCGCCATCGGCATCTTCATCGGCGCGAAGCTCTTCGCACCCCGGCTCAACCGGCTGCGCTCGCGGCTGCGGGTCGCGTCGCCGCTGGAGTACCTGAAGAACCGCTACAACGTCGAGACCCAGCAGGCACTCGCCTGGTCCGGTCTGCTGCTGAAGGTGGTGGACGTCGGCGCCAAGTGGGCTGCCATCGCCACCCTGTTGTCGGTGTTCACCGGGCTGACCATCACCCAGGGCATCCTCATCACCGGCGTCATCACCGCCATCTACTGCACCGTCGGCGGGCTGTGGGCCGACGCGCTCACGGAGCTGGGGCAGTTCATCATCCAGCTCTTCGCCGGGCTCGCGATGCTGATCGCGGTGATGGGCAAGCTGGACGGGTTCTCCACCCTGTGGACGGTCTGGGACAAGCTCCCCGACGGCCACGCGGACCCGACCGCCGGGCCGTACACGGTGACCTTCCTGCTCGCGTTCCTCTTCATCAAGACCTTCGAGTACAACGGCGGCATGTGGAACCAGGCCCAGCGGTACATGGCCACCGACTCCGCCCGCTCCGCGACCCGTTCGGCCCGTCTCTCGGCCATCCTCTGGTTCGTCTGGCCGCTGGTGCTGTTCTTCCCGATGTGGTGCGCGCCGCTGCTCGTCCACGCGCAGAAGCCGGACGCCTCGGACAGCTACGCCCTGATGACCGAACAGCTGCTGCCGCACGGCCTGCTGGGCCTGGTCATCGTGGGCTTCTTCTCGCACACCATGGCCATGTGCTCCTCGGACGCCAACGCCATCGCCGCCGTCTTCACCCGCGACATCGTGCCGACCTTCGCCAAGGCCGCGCGCGGCTGGAACGAGCGGGCCGGCCTGATCGCGGCCCGCTGGACCACGATCGCCTTCCTCGCGCTGTCGATGGCGGTCGCGACGCAGGTCAACTCGCCCGCGTTCAAGGACATCATCACCGTCGTCATCAAGTGGGTCGCCGGCCTGATGGGCCCGATCGCCATCCCGTTCATGCTCGGTCTGCTGCGTCCGTTCCGGAAGTCCGGGCCGACCGCGGCGCTGGTCAGCTGGGCGCTGGGCCTGGTGGCGTTCTGGCTGGTCAACTACCCGATCAACTGGGCGGTGGACGGCGGTGTCCCGCTCCAGTACCAGGTCTCGGTGCCGCTCGCGGTCTCCCTGGTCCTGTACGTCGTGATCGGGTTCGTGAAGCCGGAGGACACCCCGGAGCGCGACGCGGTGCTCGCCCGCATCAACGAGGACGGCGACGACGACTCCGCCGCCGCCTCCCTCCCCGCCCAGGGCGGCCCGGCCGCGGACGCCGCCCCGATCCGGGACTGAGCAACGGCGGTGCCCCGGGGCGCCCGCACCCGTACGGGCCGGTACCTCCCGGTGCGACACCGGGCTGGTACCGGTCCGTTGGCGTTCCGGAGGCTACGCCTGGCCGGCGAACATGCGGAGCAGGCCGTGGGGCGCGTTCTCGCCGTACATCGCCTCGTGGAGGTCGGTGGCGTCGACGGCCTCCGCCGCGCTGCGGGGGAAGAGCTCCCGCTCGTAGGCGGCGAGTGCGGCCTCGACGTCGCCGGGGTGCGCGGCGATGGCCTTGCCGAGCTCGGCGCCGTCCAGCATGGCCAGGTTGGCGCCCTCGCCGGACGGGATCATGAGGTGTGCGGCGTCGCCCAGCAGGGTCGCTCCCGGCACGCGGTCCCACCGGTGTCCGTCGGGCAGGGTGAAGAGGGGCCGCAGCACGGGTGCGGTCTCCCCGTCGGTGATCAGCGCGGTGAGCTCCGGCGCCCAGCCGTCGAACTCCGCGGCGATCCGTGCGGTGGCCGCGGCGGGGTCGGCGAACCCGGCGGCCGTGAACCACTCCTGCGGCCTGCTGAGGGCCACGTAGGTGTGCAGGGTCCCGCTGGTCTCCCGGTGGGCCTGGATGCCCTTGCCGGGCACGAGCGCGCACATCGCCCCGTCGCCGACCGCCTTCGCGGCGGCGGGGTGCCGGACGTCGGCGTCGTGGAGGTAGGTCTCGACGTACGACATGCCGGAGTACGCGGGTACGGCACCGGAGAGCAGCGGGCGGACCCGCGACCAGGCGCCGTCCGCGCCGACCAGCAGACCGGTGGTGACGGTGGTGCCGTCGGCGAAGGCGACCTCGTGGGTGCCGTCGGCGAGGGTGCGTACGCCGCTGACCCTGTGGCCCCACCGGACGGTCCCGGCGGGCAGCGAGTCGAGCAGCATCCGGCGCAGCTCGCCGCGGAGCGCCTCGGGGCGACCGCCCGTACCGTCGTCGGGCTCGTCCAGGAGCACGGCTCCGTCCGTGCCGAGGACGCGGGTCGCCTGGTGGCCCTCCAGGACGATGGCGCGGAACTCCTCCTCCAGGCCCGCCTCGCGGAGCGCCGGGAGGCCGTTGTGGTCGTGGATGTCGAGCAGCCCGCCCTGGGTGCGGGCGGTCGCGGACGCCTCGGCCTCGTAGACCGTGGACGGGATGCCGTGGACGTGCAGGACGCGGGCGAGCGTGAGGCCGCCGAGTCCGGCGCCGACGATCGTCACGTGGGTGCTGGGGGTGCTGCTCATGGTGACTCCTCCTTCGGGGAGCGGCGACGGGGGTGCGGTCCGGGGCTCCGACCGAGAGTTTGGAACGCTGTTCCATCACCATGTTGGAACAGCGTTCCAGTCATGTCAAAATGGCTTCATGACCACCACGGGGCAGCGCCGGTCACCGCGGCGCACGGAGGCGCTCTCCCGGGAGCGCATCGTCGGGGCGTCCGTCGAGCTGCTCGACGCGGCCGGCGAGGGCGGGCTGACCTTCCGGGCCCTGTCCGAGCGCCTGGCGACGGGCCCCGGGGCGATCTACCACCACGTGGCGAACAAGGACGAGCTGCTGGGAGCCGCCGTCGAGGCGGTCGTCATCGAGGCCGTGGGGGCGCCCGGAGCGCAGGGCACGCCCGAGGACGCGATCCGTGCCGTCGCGACCGGCCTGTTCGACGCCGCCGACGCGCACCCCTGGCTCGCGCCCCAGCTCGCCGGACGGATCGCCCGCAGCCAGTGGGGGACGGTGGTGCCCCGGCTCTTCGAGAGCCTCGGCCGGCAGATCCGCGCGCTGGGGGCGCCGGAGGGTGCCTGGTTCACGGCGACTTCGGCGCTGCTGCACTACATCCTGGGTGCCGCCGGACAGAACGCCACGAACACCGAGAAGGCCCACGCGCTCGGACCGGACACGGACCGCGCCGAGTTCCTCGACGCCGTGTCCACGGCCTGGGAGCGCCTCGACCCCGACGACTACCCGTTCACCCGGGCCGTCGCGGACCAGATGCGGGGCCACGACGACCGCGAGCAGTTTCTCGCCGGGGTCGACCTCATGCTCGCGGGCATCGCGTCGCTGCCGCCCTCGGGCGGCACGGCCACCTGAACCCGTACGCGGGGCTGTACCGCCCCGACCGCCGGTACCGGCACAGGCCGGTGCCGACGCGATCGGAGCGGTTGCTCACCACGGTCTCAGCACGGCTTCACCGCAGCTTTCAGCACAGGCTTCAGCGAAGCTTTCGGCGCAGATGCCGGACGAAGAACCTTTCCGCCTCCTCGCCCGCGAACTGCGGGACGCCCCTGTGCCCGCCCAGGTTGGCGTGGAGCGTCTTCTCCTCGGAGGCGTAGGCGTCGAACAGGTCCAGAGCCGCCTGCCGGTCGTTGCCTTCGTCGTCCCACTGCAGCAGGACGTGCAGCGGGACGGTGACCTGGCGGGCCTCCTCGAAGATGACGCGGGGGACGAAACTCCCGGCGAACAGAACGGCGGCCGAGATGCGCGGTTCGACCGCGGCCAGCCGGGTGCCGATGGAGATCACTCCCCCCGAGTACCCGGCCGGGCCGCCGATCCCGGGCAGTCGCAGCAGGTCGTCCAGGACGGCCTGCCACTCCGGGACCGCCCTCTCGACCAGGGGGAGGACGAGAGCGTCGATGATCTCGTCGGTGACCGGCTCGCCGGCCTCCAAAGCCCGCCGCAGGTCGGCGGCGGCCTGCTCGGCGCCGGGCAGGCGGGGCCGGTCGCCGTATCCGGGGAGTTCGATGGTGGCCGATGCGAAGCCCTGCGCCGCAGCGCTCCGGGCTCGGCCCACCAGCCGGGGGTACGCCCTGCGCAGCCCGATGGGCGGAGGGCTGAGCAGGATCGGCGACACCGGTGCGGACGCGGACGCGGGCGTCCACAGGATGCCGGGGATCTCGCCGAGGATGAACTCCCGCTCGACGACACCGTCGTCGAGGAGCCGTTCGGAAGTGAATCGCATGGTCGTGCCTTTCGGGAGAGCACAGAAACGGCGCTCCCGGACGACGACCTATCGCCCGACCGTGACCCCTGAGGAGAGCACCCACGTCGATACGTTCACGGGTACCACCTCCTCGATCTCTCGCACGGCCTCCGAGAGAGTAGCAAGCCGGCGGGTCCGGGGGAGTCACGCCCCGGCCAGCTCCCGGACCACGGCCGCCGCCTCGCGCACCGCCCCCGGAATGTCCGTGACCGGGAAACGCGCGTGGCGCACCACCCGCTCACGGTCCAGCACCAGCACCGCCCTCTTCAGTCGCAGCATCTGCCCGGCACGGAACACCGGAAGCCGCAGAGCGGCGGCGAGCCGCAGGTCGGTGTCCGAGAGCAGGGTGAAGGGAATGCCTTCCTCCACGGCGAACGCCCGCTGCTCCTCGGGGCGTTGGGTACTCACGCCGTGCACCTCGGCACCTGCCGCGCGGAAGTCGTCGTACGCGTTCCTGAACAGCCGGTTCTCCAGGGTGCAGCCGACGGTTCCGGGGATGCCGGCCCAGCCGTCCGGCAGCGGGACGGGGCTGCCCGTCGCCGGGTAGCAGAACAGGACCGTCGCCTCGGCGCCGGCGACCGGGTCCACCGGCGCGCCGTCCCGGTGCCCGGGCAGTTCGAGGTGCGGCAGCCGCTCACCCAGCAGGCCAGCCATCCGCAGCGCCTCCGCGCTCTCCTCCCCGGCCGTGCCGCTCAGCGACCCGTCGCCGTGCAGCCAGCGGTCCGCCCAGTCCTGCATCGAGAGCAGCACGGGCAGCAGCCCCAGACCGCTCTCCGTCAGCCGGTATTCGTACCGCACCGGACCACTCTGGTACGGGACCTTCTCCAGGACCTCCGCCTCCACCAGGTGCGCGAGGCGCTCGGCCAGCACCTTCCGGGAGATCCCCAACTCCGTTTGCAGCGCGTCGAATCTGTGGTGACCGCGCGCGGTCTCCCGCACCAGGAGCAGACTCCACCAGTCGCCGACCACCGCCGCCGCCTGCGCGATCGCGCAGGCGGCGTCCCGCTCGGGCACCGCCCTGACCATGGCTCTCCTGTCCTGCGACTACGGGGTCCAGTTTCTGGATCAATCTTGCGCCATCCGGTCAGTTCCGGATAGAAACTGACTCTGACCAGCTAAGTTCCCATAAGAGACTTACCGGAGCGCGCAGCATGAGCGAAACGAACGAGACAGCGACGGTCCGGAAGCCCGACAGTCGCACCACTCCCCACGCGGCCCCGCCCCCCGCGGTCTTCTGGCGCTACTGGGCCGCCGCCACCGTCAGCGACGCGGGCACCGCCGTCACCGCCCTCGCCCTGCCGCTGATCGCCCTCACGGTCCTCGACGCCACCGCGCTCCAGGCCGCCCTGCTCGCCGCCGCCGGGCAGGTCTCCTGGCTGCTCCTCAGCCTCCCGGCCGGAGTGATCGCCCAGCGCGTCCCGCTGCGCCGCCTTCAGGTCGTCCTCGACGTCGTACGGTTCGTGGCGGTCGGCTCCCTCCCGCTCGCCTGGTGGCTCGACCGGCTCAGCTACCCGCACCTGCTGCTCGCCGCGCTGGTCACCGGCGCGGCGACCGTACTCTTCGACATCGGGAACTCGACCTTCCTGCCCGCCGTCGTCCCGGCCCGGCAGCTCGCCGACCGCAACAGCCTGATATCGGGCACGCACGCCGTCACCGAGACCGCGGGACCGTCCGCGGGCGGCCTCCTGGTGCACGCCGCGGGCCCGGTCGGCGCGCTCCTCGTGGACGCGGCCAGCTACCTGCTCTCCGCCGTGCTGCTGCGCACCCTTCCCGAGCGCCGCCCGGGCGCCCGCACCGCCGACAGCGCGTTCAAGCTGATGCGCGAGGGCTGGACGTACGTGACGCGGCACCCGGTGATGCTGCCCTGCATGCTCTGGGCCACCACCACCAACTTCGTCTGCGCGGCGCTGGTCGCCCTCACGCCCCTCTACCTGGTCCGTGACGCCGGGCTGACGCCCGTCCAGCTCGGCCTGGTGCTCGCGGCGGACGGGGTCGGCTCGCTCGTCGGCGCCGCGGTCGCGGTCCGGCTGACCCGGCGCTTCGGCACCGCCCGCGCGATCGTCGCGGCCACCCTGGCCGGTGGCATGGCCGCCCTGCTGGTCCCGCTGACCACGTCGGCGGGCGACGCGTACTGGTTCGCCCTGGGCAACGCCGGGTTCGCCTTCGGCGTCGTCATCGGGTCGATCACCACGCGTACCCACCGCCAGACCCAGTCGCCGCCCGAGCTCCTCTCCCGCGTCATGGCCACCGTCCGCTTCGTCTCCTGGGGCGCCCAGCCGCTCGGTGCCCTCGGCGCGGGCCTGCTCGCCACGTACGCGGGGACGCACGCGGCCCTGTGGACGGTGTGCGCCGCCGCGATCCTGCCCCCGCTCTACCTGCTCACCGTCCCGGTGGGCCGCCGCCGCAACCTGGTCTGACGCCGGCCCGGCAGGGCCCGCCCGTCGTCCGGGGCCCGCTCACCGTCCAGCGTCGCGCTCCGACGGCACGCACCACGCGGAGGCCGAGGGCTGTCCCGCAGTGCGTGGTGGATCAGTGTGCGGCGTCGGATGCGGTGCATCGCACGGCGGAGGGGCGTCCGGATACTGGATGTATGCGGACGTTCCGGCAACGCTGCGAGGTGCCGCAGCTGCCGTCGCACACCCGCCAGGAAGTGCGGGACACCCCTTACCCGCGGCGGCCGTGTCCGTCAGTTCCCGCCCCGGGTGCGGAGCGCGTCCATGACGAGGTCGAGGACCCGGCCGGTCCGGTCGGGGGCGCCGTCGTCGGCCACGGGGTGGAAGACGCCGAAGACCATGGTGGTGACGTCGCCGGGCTCGACGTCCGCGCGGAGGGTGCCCGCGCGTACACCGGCCGCGAGGAGGTCCGCGATCGCGGCGGTCAGGCGTTCCCGGGTGGCCGGCGTGGCGATGCTGCCGGAGGCCCAGCCCGCGCGGAGGGTGCCCAGCATGCCCTGCTTGGCCGCGACGAACGCGGCGTAGCGGTCCATCCAGACGCGCAGCGCGACCTCGGGCGGGAACGCGTCGAGCAGGCCGGGGGCGCTGTCGGCTACGGCGTCGAGTTCCGCCGCGAAGACGGCCTCCACCAGCGCCTCCCGGGTGGGGAAGTGCCGGTAGAGCGTGCCGATGCCGACACCGGCCGCGCGGGCGACGCCCTCCAGCGGGACGGTGTCGTCGGCCGCCGCGAACGCCGAGCGGGCGGCGTCCACCAGCTTCTCGCGGTTGCGCCGCGCGTCGGCACGGGCGGGGCGGGCGCCCCCGGAAGCGGACAGCCGCACTTCGGGCGCGTCCGGCGCTTCGGGTGCGTCGGGTGCTTCGGGTGCGTCCGGCGCTTCGGGTGCTTCGGGTGCGTCGGGTGCTTCGGGCGTCTTCAAAACGGAGGACCCTCCGGTAGTGCTACAGTCGAGATAACGGAGGTTCCTCCGTTTATTCATCCTCTCACGAGACCTGGATGACCTCATGGCGAGCACAGACACTCCCACCACGGCCACCGGCGCCCCCCGTGCGGGAGGGGCGGGCCGGATCGGCACCCGTACCGTCTCCCGCATCGGCTTCGGCGCCATGCAGCTCCCCCGCCTCCGGGACGACCGCGCCGCCGCCCTCGCCCTCGTGCGGCGGGCGGTCGAACTCGGCGTCGACCACATCGACACGGCCCAGTTCTACGGCGACGGCTTCGCCAACGACGTGATCCGCGAGGCCCTCCGGCCCGAGGACGGGGTCCTCGTCGTCAGCAAGGTCGGGGCCACGCCCCACTCCGGCGGCCCGCACCCGATGCGCCTCGCACAGCGGCCCGAGGAGTTGCGGGCCTCGGTCGAGGACAACCTGAAGAGCCTCGGCCTCGACCGGATCCCGCTGGTCAACCTGCGCCGGGCCGAACGCGGCCCCGGGCTGACCGCCGAGGGCGAGCAGCTCGTCGACATCGACGACCAGCTCGCCACCATGACGGCGCTGCGCGACGAGGGCAAGATCGAGGAGATCGGCATCAGCCACGTCGGCATGGCCGAACTGCGCCGCGCGCTCCCGGTGGGCCTGGCCTGCGTGCAGAACGCGTACAGCCTGGTCGCCCGCGACGACGAGGAGATGCTCCGTCTCTGCGTCGCCGAGGACATCGCGTGGGTGCCGTACTTCCCGCTCGGCAGCGCCTTCCCCGGCATGCCGAAGGTGACCGACGAGCCCGCCGTCCTCGCGGCGGCCGAGTCGCTGGACCGCACCCCGGCCCAGGTGGGCCTGGCCTGGCTGCTGCACCACGCCGCGAACGTGCTGCTCATCCCCGGCACGGCCGATGCGGGACACCTGGAGGCGAACGTGGCCGCCGGGGCGGTCACCCTCGACACACCGGCCCTCGCCGCGCTGGACGCGGTCCCGACGCGCTCGGGGGACATCGTCCGGTAGCGGACCGGCCCCTACCCGCCCACGCGAGGAACGAGATCGGACCATGTCTCTCAACGAAACCGAACGCCGCCGCACGAGCGAGGAGTTGAGGGCCAACCTGACCCTGTCCGGCCTCACCGTCGAGGAGGTCGCCGCGGATCTGGGCGTCACGCCGGACCAGGTGCGGCGGATACTCGACGTCACCGACGGGGCCGGCCCGGCGGAGGTCTGGCAACTGCGCGACTACCTGGACCGGGCCGTACGGGACACGGGCGGACGCCCCGCTCCCTTCACCGTGCTGACGGGCCGCGCCCGCCTTCTGGCCCGCGCCTGGTTCACACTGCCGCAGGCCCCACGCCACGATTTCACCCGCCGGTGAGGGGCCGCCGGGCTCAGGGCGGGGCCCGGCCCCACCCCGCTCGGGTGACGCGGCGTCCATCCGGGTGAAGGGCGAACCGTTCAACCCCGAGCGATGGCACGGTGGGCCGATAGGAAGATCCCGATCTGTTCGCGATCTTCGAGAGGACTCCTCCCCGTGCGCCCTGCCCGTACCGCCGCAGCGACCGCGACCGCTGCCGTGATCGTGACCGCCGCCGCACTGCTCGCCCCTGCGGCGGCGGCCACCTCCGCGACAGCCGCAGCCACCTCTCGCCCCCGGGCCGCCCGCGCCGACCAGCCGGTCGCGTTCCGGGTCCAGCGGGGCGACGTCTCCGCAGTCCTGAGCTTCACCGGCCGACTGTCCTGGGGCGGCACCGGAAACCGTACCTACACGCTCAAGGGCCGCCTCCAGGCCCGCTGTCACACCGCCACCCGGTTCACCGCCCGGCTGCAGTACGCCGGGACCGGCGAAGGGTGGAGGAACTCCCCGGAGACCGAATGCTCCAACGGCCGCTCGCGCTACCACGACATCGCGCTCTCCGGCACGCTCGCACCGCGCAGTAGCCTGCGGCTCCGGCTGGGGACGTGGAAGTCCGCCTCGTGGGTGTATTCCGGCGGGAAGAACTACACCCACCCCGCGTGACCCCATTCTTATACCGGTACAGTTAGACCGGTATAGTTATTGGACACCTGTGAGAGGTCCCCCATGATCGAAATCCTGAACTCCGCGCGGCTCGAGCGGGCGAAGGAGTCCGGCGCCCTGGTCGGAAACATCCTGCACGCACTGAAGCAGCGCAGCACGGTCGGCACGAACCTGCTGGACATCGACCGGTGGACCAAGGAGATGATCACCGAGGCGGGGGCGCAGTCCTGCTACGTCGACTACGCGCCCTCCTTCGGACGCGGCCCGTTCGCGCACTACATCTGCACGGCGGTCAACGACGCGGTGCTTCACGGGCGGCCCCACGACTACACGCTGGCGGACGGGGATCTGCTGACCCTCGACCTCGCCGTGAGCAACGGCGGGGTCGCCGCGGACGCCGCGATCAGCTTCCTGGTGGGCCAGGCCAGGCCGGCGGAGAGCGTCGCGATGATCGCGACGACCGAACGCGCACTCGCCGCCGGGATCGCCGCCGCCAAGCCCGGCGCGCGCATCGGCGACCTCTCCCACGCCATCGGCACTGTCCTCAGCGAGGCGGGCTACCCGGTCAACACCGAGTTCGGAGGCCACGGCATCGGCTCGACCATGCACCAGGACCCCCACGTCGCGAACACCGGACGGCCCGGCCGCGGATACAAGCTGCGCCCCGGCCTGCTGCTCGCCCTGGAGCCCTGGATCATGGCCGACACCGCCACCCTCGTCACCGACGCCGACGGCTGGACGCTGCGCAGCGCGACGGGCTGCCGGACCGCGCACACCGAGCACACCATCGCCATCACCGACGACGGAGCCGAAATCCTCACCCTGCCCACGCAGGCACGACCGTAGGGGAGCGCGGCGGACCGGACCCGGCAGCCAGGACCCGGACGGCCCGGATCGTGGCAGTCCGGACCCCGGCAGCCCGGACCCTGGCGGCGTGAACCCAGACGGCGCGGACCCCGGCAGCCCGGACCCCGGCGGCGCGAACCCAGACGGCGCGAACCCCGGCAGCCCGGACCCCGGCGGCGCGGACCCGGGCGGCGCGGGCGACCGAGCGCCACGTGCGGCACGTCACCCACCCCCCGCGCCTCCCGCCCCTTGCCGTGCGACCCGCCCCGCTCTACCTTACTTTTCAGTAAGTTTACTGCGGAGTAAGGGGTTTGGCGTGGGCGCCTACCGCACGGTCATGGTCGGTACGGACGGCTCCGAGTCGTCGTTGGCGGCGGTCGAGAGGGCGGCCAGGCTGGCCGCCGACAGCGAGGCCGAACTCGTCGTGGCCTGCGCGTATGCCCCGATGCGCGGGCATGAACTCGTTGCGGCTCAGGACCAGTTGGGCGCCGAGGCGTACCAGGTGGTGGGCTCCGCGCCCGCCGAGTCGACCCTGCGGATCGCGAGGGACCGGGCACGGGCGCAGGGCGCGGACAAGGTGCGGACGGTCGCGGTGGAGGACGAGCCGGTCGCCGCGCTCACCCGGCTGGCCCAGGAGGTCTCGGCCGATCTGCTCGTCGTCGGCAACCGGGGGCTGCGCTCGCTCGCCGGACGCATCCTCGGCTCCGTACCGGCCGACATCGCCCGCAAGGCGCCGCTGGACGTCCTGATCGTGCACACCACGTGAGCGCGGCCGAAGGGCCCGGGATCGCCGACGCGCCCGCCCCGTCGGGCGTCGGCACCCCTGCGGACATCGGCACCCCTGCGGGCGACGACAGCCCGGCGGGCGTCGACAGCCCGGCGGGCGGGGCTCCCGGGCCCTTCGGCGTCGCCGAACTCGGCCCCGCCATCGAGGAGGTGCTGCTCGGCGGCGGCCGCGTCTGGACGCGGCGGGAGATGGCCGAGCGGTCCGGGGTGGGGACCGGGCGCACCGCGCAGATCTGGCGCGCGCTCGGCTTCCCGATGGTCGAGGAGGACGCGAGGGTCTTCACCGAGGCCGACGTCGAGGCGCTCCGGGCGGGGGAACGGCTCATCGCGGCCGGGCTCATCACCGAGGAGAGCGAGATCATGATGGCCCGCGCCCTGGGCCACCACCTGTCCCGGCTGGCGGAGTGGGAGGTGCACACCCTCTGGTCCTGGATCAACCGCGAGTCGGAATTCGCCCTGGACGGCGGGACGTTGATGGCGCACGCGGCCGCGTTGTTGCCGGAGATGGAGCAGTTGCAGCAGCATGTGTGGCGCCGGCACCTCGCGGCGTACGCGGAACGCGTCCTCGCCGAGGCGCAGGAGGCGACGCGGGCCGTGCCCTCCGGGCCGGGACAGGACGAACCGTTGCCGGACCACGAGGGCGCCGACGTCCGCGACCGGGCCGTGGGCTTCACCGACATGGTCGGCTACACCCGGATGACCCGGGGCCTCGGGAACGCCGAACTCGTGCGCGTACTCGACCTGTTCGAGAGCCTCACCGGTGACGTGGTCGCCGAGGGCCGGGGCCGGGTCGTGAAGACCATCGGCGACGAGGTGCTCTTCGTCTGCGAGTCGGCATCCGAGGCCGCGGACATCGCCCTGGAGCTCACCGCCCGCGCCGAGTCGGAGGCCCGGCTGCCGCAGGTACGGACCGGGCTCGCCCACGGAGCCGTACTCAGCCGCTTCGGCGACGTCTACGGGGCGGCGGTGAACGTCGCCGCCCGCCTCACCGCGGTCGCCCGCCCCGACACCGTACTCGTCAACACCGAGCTGGCCGGGGAGCTTTCGGGGATGCCCGCGTACGAACTCCGCTCGCTGCGGCCCGTATCGGTACGCGGCTACAGCAGGCTGCGGCCGGTGCTGCTGCGACCGGGGCGCACCCACGGGCGACCCCGGGGCGACTGACCGGCCCTGGCCGGCCGCACCTGGCCGGCCGCACCTGACCGGCCGCATCTGGCCGACCGCACCTGACCGACCGCACCTGACCGGCCGCATCTGGCCGGCCGCATCTGGCCGGCCGCATCTGGCCGGCCGCATCTGGCCGGCCGCATCTGGCCGGCAGGGCGCCCGGAGGCTCCCCGGAGTCAGAGGCCCTCGACGATCAGCCTTCTGCTGTCCGTGTTCCGGATGCGCAGCGGTGCGATCGCCCGGTACTCCGCCGAGTCGTTCCACGCTCGCGCGGAGGCCAGGTCCGGGAACTCCACGAGAACGATCTGCCCGGGGGCCCAGTCGCCCTCGACGACATCCGTCTCACCGCCCCGGGCCAGATAGCGGCCGCCGTGGGGTGCGAGGGTCGCGACCACCTGCGAACGGTACTCGGCCAGTTCGTCGGGGTTGCCGGTCAACTGCACGTCTGCGATCACGTAAGCGGTCATGCGGCCGACCCTACGCAGCCGCCGATTCCTGGATCCACTCCATTGGGGCTGCCCAGCCGCCGTGGTGGTCTGAACGCGTACTCGCCGAGCGCGGGGCGGGGCGGGGGTCCGGTCCGCCCCCACGGCGTCCCCCTGCCCCCGGCGTGACCCGCCCATGGCGTCCGTCGCGGGGCGCACCGGTTCGCGTCACGCCCTCGGATACCGGGCGAGCCAACCCGGCGCCGCAGCAGTGGCGTTGTGCAGGGCCGGGCCCTGGG
Organism: Streptomyces sp. NPDC008125; assembly: GCF_042957125.1. Lineage (NCBI taxonomy): Bacteria > Bacillati > Actinomycetota > Actinomycetes > Kitasatosporales > Streptomycetaceae > Streptomyces > Streptomyces sp. NPDC008125. The sequence goes on along the minus strand of NZ_JBIBHR010000021.1, from coordinate 110,293 downwards.
TCATCTCCATCGCGAAGTCGTCGGCGAGTTCGAGGAGGGTGGCCCGGCCCTCGATCTCGGCGAGCCAGGAAGGCGGCAGGGCCGTCTCCCCGTGCAGGGCGCCCAGCAGCGCCCCGCAGACCGCCGCGGTGGGCGAGGACGGCCCGCCGTGGTTCACGGCCAGCCGGAGCCCGTGGCGCACGTCCTCGCCGACGAGCGCGCAGTACAGCCCCACCGCGAGCACCTCCTCCGCCGAGTCCTCCGAGCCCAGCGACTCGATCAGCGCGGGGCCCGGAATTCCCTGCCGTACGGCTCCGAGGGACCTGCGCAACGCCTCGGTGACGGGCTCGTGGCCCGGGCGTTCCGCGAGCAGCGCCAGCGCCCGTTGCACCGAACCGTCCAGGGTGTCCCGGCAGGCCAGCCCGTGCACCACCACCGCGAAGGCCCCGGCGGCCAGTTGGGCGGTCGAGTGCCCGTGACTCTGCGCCGCGCACTCCACGGCGAGCTGGCACACCAGCTGCGGCTCCCACCCCACGAGCAGCCCGAACGGCGCGGACCGGGTGAGGGCGGCGGAATCCCGCGCCTTCGGGTTCCTCGGCTGTTCCAGGGTGCCCATCGTGGTGTCGCCGAAGCCGTGCAGGCAGGCCCGGGCAGGGCCGCGGCGGGCGTAGAGCCACTCCTCGCGCGCGAGCCAGCCGTCGCCCTCGCGCCGCTCGTCCGGTCCCCAGTCGCGCTGCGTCGCCGCCCACCGCAGATGGGCCCGGTACACGTCGGTCGGCGGATGCCAGGCGCCCGTGTCGCGCCGGACCTGCGCCCGTATCAGCCCGTCCACGGTGAACAGGGTCAGCTGGGTGACCGCCGTGACCCCGCCCCGCCGCCCGTCCACCGGCACGAAGTCGGCGACCCCGCCCACGCCGTGCGCCTCCCGGATCTCCTCCAGCGTGAGCGGAGTGACCCCGGCACCGAGAGCGTCCCCGAGCGCCGTGCCCAGCAGCGCTCCCCGTACCCGGCTGCGGAAGTCCTGCTGTTCCACACGGCCCCAGACAGCTGTGGTCCCGATGGTCATCCGGCCAGTCCCCCTACCGTCGGTACGGCTCCGCCAGCACTGTAATAGAACGGGAACGACTGATTCAGTGCCGGAACGGAATGTACGGAGTAGCTCTGGAGATCACTTTTGAATGGCATTCATCAGGGTTTTCCCGGACGGACGGGTCATCCGGCGGGGGTCCCGCCAGGCTCGCCGGACCCGCCCTCCGTGGGCCCCTCCTCGGTTCCCATCGGTCGCGCCCCCTCCTCCGCCCGCCGGGAGCCGTCCCGCCGGGGCCCCGGACTCACCCCGCCGACGATCCAGGCGAACGGCGGCCTCCCCTCCCGGCACTCCGCCACCAGCAGCACGTCCCGCAAAGAATCGGCGGTCGCCCTGAGCGCGAACCGTAGGGCCGTCTCACCGGCCGACGCGTCGGCCAGCACCTCCCGCGCCCCGGCGAGCACGTCCTCCCCGCATGCGACGAGATCCGCCTCCACCTCGTCGGCCAGCCGCGACATCCGACTGTCGGGATCATCGGTGCTGAGGTAACAACGCCTGCCCTCGGGTGAGTTCCAGGGCAGCAGACGGAACTGGGAATCGGCCATGACATGTGCCTCACAGACGCGGTGACTTCGGGGTGACTTCGCAGTGACTTCCATCGGGTGACGCTCACTGTTCGTGACTCGATGATCACCGCCGCGACCTACGCTCGGAAGCAGCACACGATTGCCCGCGCACAGGACAACGGGAGGACCGCGATGACCGAACCGGCCGACGTGGACGAAGAATCAGGACGCGCATGAACTCCTTGTACTTGTCCTTGAAGACTTCCCTCCGCGCCACCACCCACAATCCTTTGAGCAGCTCCCCGCTCCCGTAGTAGCGGTCGAGGTCCTCCATCACCTCCAGCTTCGAGAGCCGTTGGCTGACCTCCAGCCGGTACAGGTAGCTCGGCTGGAGTCCACGGCGCGGATCATGCACCTGTTCACACTGGGAATTCCTGGACTGCTCCAGACCGATGATGTAGCCCGAGAGTCGTTGTCCGGGGCTCAGGAAACGACGGCTGAGGCAGAGCTGGTGGAGGAGCAGGTCATAGCGCGCCTCGGTCGGCAGCAACTGCTCCACCGCGTCCCGGCGCCGTCGGTCCGAATCATCATGGACGAGTACGCGTTGCATCGCCCCGTGTCCGACGCAAAGGCTTGGGAAAAGCAGCTGTGCCACCTCATCGAGATCGCGGAGACTCCGTCACTCACCCTGCAGGTGCTGCCTCTCTCGGCCGGCGCACACGCTCTCATGACCGGAGCCCTGTCACTGCTGTGGCAGGACGACGGCGGCTGCGTTGCCTTCACCGAGGGCAACAATTGCGGCGAGCTGATCGAAGATCCGGCATCCGTTACCCGCCTCCGTCTGTCTTACGATCACGTCCGGGATCTGGCGTTGTCCCCGCCTGACTCCATTGCCTTCATCACTGGCTTCTTGAAGGAGAACCGAGCATGAGCCCGTCCATCGACCTCACCAACGCCGGCTGGCGCAAGTCCAGTTTCAGCGACGGCGGCCCGAACAACTGCCTCGAAGTCGCCGACAACTTCCCCGGCCTCGTCCCCGTCCGCGACAGCAAGAACCCCACCGGGCCCGCGCTCGTCATCAACGCCCCTGCGTG
>NZ_JBIBHR010000021.1:0-107531 GCF_042957125.1 Streptomyces sp. NPDC008125 | reverse complement strand
CGTGGGCCGCCTTCATCAACAGCGTCCGACGGAGCGACCGGTGATCACGGTCGATCTCCGCCGTGCTGTCTGGCGCAAGTCCACCTACAGCGACGGTGGTGACAATAACTGCCTCGAAGTCGCCGACAACTTCCCCGGCCTCGTCCCCGTCCGCGACAGCAAGAACCCCACCGGGCCCGCGCTCGTCATCAACGCCCCTGCGTGGGCCGCCTTCATCAACAGCGTCCGACGGAGCGACCGGTGATCACGGTCGATCTCCGCCGTGCTGTCTGGCGCAAGTCCACCTACAGCGACGGCGGGGCCAACAACTGCCTCGAAGTCGCCGACGACATCCCCGGCCTCGTCCCCGTCCGCGACAGCAAGAACCCCACCGGGCCCGCGCTCCTCATCAGCGCCACCGCCTGGACCGAGTTCGTCGCCTTCGCTGCCCGACGATGAGGCGCCGGGGCGCAGGACATGGCCTCGTACTCGTCTCTCCGCATGCGGCCCCGGGCCATGGACCGGCTCGGGGCTGCGGTTGTCCGGGAGGCTCGGGGCGTTCCACGACCCGGGGCCGACCCGCGCAGGCGTCACCGTGTGCGCGCACCCCGGAGCCGGAAATCCGATTGCGCTTCCCAGCCGCCCCGGTAGCGTGCGCCGTCATGACACGGGAACTGAAGCGCCCCCCGCTCCAAGCGGACGAACGAACCTCGCTGGTCGGCTGGTTGGACCTGCAGCGGCAGATTCTGCGCTGGAAGTGCGAGGGGATCGGCGAGGAGGACGCGCACCGTTCGGTCGTCCCGACCTCACCGCTCATGACGATGGCCGGTCTCGTCTCCCACATGCGCTGGACCGAGCACATGTGGCTGGAGGTGCTGTTCCTCGGCGGGGACGAGAAGCAGAACCCGGCGTTCGACGAGTCGGTCGAGGCCGCCGACTGGGCCACCGAAGGCCGCTCCCTCGCTGAACTCCTCGCGGAGTACGAGGCCCAGTGCGCGCGCAGCAACGAGATCGTCGCCGCGGCCTCCCTGGACGACGTCGGCCGGCACTCCGGCTTCTACTCCGGCGGCGCCAACCTCCGCTGGATGCTGATCCACCTCGTCGAGGAGACCGGGCGCCACGCGGGGCACGCGGACATCGTCCGGGAGCTCCTCGACGGCACCAAGGGCTATTACTGAGACGCATGAGGGCTTCCCTCGCGCGTGGACCCGGCTCCGACTCACCGAAGCACGCAGTGCGTGCGCCCGGCGCGGCGCGCACGCCGTCGGCCAGGTCCAGCAGCGCTCTCTCCTCAGCCCCGCTCAACTGTCACCTGTCCGAACCAACCCCCAGTCGCTTCCGGCGCCCCCGCACAGGTTCACCGGGTTCGACGGCCGGGGGGCGATCGAGCCCCGCTCACCATCCCGTCGGCAGGCTCCTGAGGAACGAGGCAAGTCGGTCGGCGATCACCCGGTCGTCGCGAGCGGAGGTGTGCCCGTCGCATCCGAGGAAGTCCAGGCCCGTCTGATCGAGGAACCAGTAGTGGACCCCGCTGTCGCCGGCGTCGTTGCACGTCTCGACGACCTGCCGCACATGCTCGGCGTTTCTGTCGAAGCCGACGGCCACGAGGGTGGTGCCGGGACCGTAGCGTGTCCGCAGTTTCCGCAGGAACACGCCGTAGGCGGTGCGGTAGGCGGCCGCGAGGCTGTCGGGCGTCCACGGTTCACCGGGGGTGAGGTCGGTGAAGTCGTTGGAGCCGAGGTTGACCACCACGATCTGGGGGCGCCACGTCCCCGGGTTCTGCCAGACATCGCCCTCCACGTTCAGCAGGGCGCGGTCGTAGTAGGTCCGGTACGTGAGGTCCGGGCAGATGCCGGCGACGTTGCGCACCATGCCGAGGCCGGAAAGGCCGTTGATCTGGTAATCGGCGTCCAGCTGCTGAGCGGTGAGGGCGCCGTGGCTCACGTCGGTGTTGGTGTTCCGCTTGAGCTGCTCCGGATCGCAGTCGAGAGTGCCCGAGACATTGCCGTAGCCCACCGTGATGGAGTCTCCGATGAACTCGATCTGGCGGTCCCGGGGCGCCGGCTTGCTCAGTACGGCACCCCCGGGGGCGGCGAGGAAGCCTCCGAACGTGCTGGTGTCCCCCGGGGTGTCGTTGCGTTTGACGACCCGGACCGTGTGTTCGCCTTCCCGCAGGCCGTCGATCCAGTGCGTGGTGTCGCCGGGTGCGACGAGGGTGGCGACGGTGGCCCCGTCGACCTGGACGTCATAGTCGGCGGCCGCGCAGTCGAGTACCACCCCGAGGCCTGTCCCGCGGAAGCGGGCCTCGAAGTACACCCCGGGCCAACTGAACTGCAGCGTCTCCCCCAAATCCTTGACCCGACCCGCCGTGTGCACCTGCTCCGAGACGCTCTTCACGGGGAGCAGTTGCCTCAGCTCGTGCCGCGAGCCTGCGTCCGTCGCCGCAGGCTCCGCCGGACGCCTCCCGCACTCTCGCTCCGTGTCTCCTCCTCTGAAGGCCATCTGCGTGCCATCTCTCCGTCCGTGTGGCGCATCGGTGGGTCACAGTTGAACGTCCGATGTTCCACCCTTGACTCCCTTGACCGTCAACCGATTTGAAGGGTGGGAACGGATCAACAGGCGCCCCGTGCACAAGACGTGTGGGGCTGTCATTGATCGGTGCGCATGCGGGGCACCGCCCGACAGGCGGTACTTTCGAAACGGCCTGGCGGTCGGAGCGGCGAGGACCGGCCTCCTGACTTCGCCGAACAACTGGATCGTGAGGGCGGCGAGGACGCCGTCCCTGCCGATGGCCCGCCCGTCTCCCGTAAGGGTGGACAGAGCCAGGACGGACTCCGGCACCGACTCCGGCACGGACTCCGAAATGGACGAGCGCGGGTCGGACGGCTTGACCGGCGTCATCGGCGCGACCGCACCGAACCGTTTGTTCCCGCCCTCCCGGACGGCCATGGCCGCGTCCCGGGAAAGATCCGTCAGGAACACACTCGCGGTCCCGTCCAGCTCACGGACCAACGCCGGGACGGCTACCGGACCCCGTTCGCGCAGCCGACTCCCACCTCCAGCTCGAACACCGCTGTGGCGAGGGATGGTTCGAGCTCCGGTACGTCCATGTCCGCGACGTGCACTGTTCCTCGCTCAGAAAGTTCGCGGGCACCGTCCGCTCCTTGGTCGTCGGCGTGCTTCGCGCGCGACAGTGCCGGGCTGTCCGGCGGAGCGGGCGGTGGTTCCCCGAGTGCAGCACGGAACATCGTCCCTGAGGCGCGCGTACGGCGGGCCGTGCAGCAGCCGAACGGCCGCCGTCCTCCCTCGTACGGCGGGAGGACGGCGGGACCGGTCGACCCGTCGGCTCAGCCCCCGCAGCCGTAGCCGGAGTGGGCCTCGATGCTGGTCACCGAATTGTCGTAGAGAGCCCAGAGTTCCTGCTTGTTACCCGGCTCGATGATCCAGTTGAGGCCGCGGAAGTCGGCATCGGTCCAGATGCACACGTTGAGGCTGCTGCGGTTCCACACCGAGCCCGCCCGGTCGTTCCACGCCGAGCCGATGTTGCGGTTGTCCACCGGATCGAGCTGCAGGACGTCCCCGGTGAGGCTGGGGCCGTCGAAGAGGCAGACCTTCCCGTCCGAACAGCGGGCCACGCCCCCGTCCTTGGGGTCATCGGCCAATGCGGTTCCCGGAGCCACCAGTACCGCGGTGGCCGCGATGACCGCCCCCAGAGCCGCGGTCCTGAATGCCAGTTTCATGAATGTCCATTCCCGTCGTTCCGGTGGATGCGGACAGGGTCGCCGCGTCCGGCCTTCACCACGTGGAGGTCATCCGACCGGGAGACGGTTCCCCCACGCTCTCGCGGGTCGGGTTTCCAGCGGCCCGGAACCGGTCCGTCGGGGCCGGGACTCAGCCCGCGAGCGGATCACGCTCGGCGGCCTCCCCGCCGTCCGAGCCGATCGCGAAGACCTGGTTGAGGCCCAGGACGCCCAGGATGCGCGCGGTGTTGGCGGGGACCGCGATCAGCGCTACGCGGCCGCCCCGGTCGGCGGCCAGGCTTCTGGCCGACAGCAGGGCACTGATCCCGCTGGAGTCGCAGAAGGCCAGGCCGGCCAGATCCAGGACCAGCAGTTGCCCCACTGCGAGGGCGAGGCCGTCCAGGGCCTCGCGCAGTTCGGGCGCGGTGGCGTAGTCGAGGTCACCGATGATCCCCAGTACCGGGCCGGTGGCTGCGTCGCGGGTGGTGATCGTCAGTGGGCTCATGTCAGGTGGTCACTCGCGGTGGTGGGAAGCGGGACGGGGGCGCCGGGGGCGGGGACACCGAGGGCGAGGAGCGCGGTGTCGTCGTCGAGACCGTCGCCGAAGGAGTCGAGCAGCCCTCCCAGGGCGGCGATCAGGGCTTTCGGGCCCTGGGCGGGCTGGGCGGCGGTGAAGGCGCGCAGGGCTTCGTCGCCGTACAGCCGGCGGTCGGGTCCGATACGGGCCTCGGTCAGACCGTCGGTGTACAGGAGCAGAGTGTCGCCGGGGAGCAGCCGGGTGCGGGCGGCGGTGAACGGGGCCTGGGGCATGACGCCCACGAGCAGCCCGCCAGGGGTGGGGAGGTAGTCGGCGCTGCCGTCGGCGCGCTGGATCAGGGCGGAGGGGTGGCCGCCCGAGGCCAGGTGCACGTCGACGTGGCCGTCGCCGGGTTCCAGGGTGCCGAACACGACGGTGCAGAAACGCCCTTCGCCGCTGGCGTACCGCTCGTGCAGGACCGTGTTCAGAGTGGTGAGCGCGGTGACGGGGTCGGCGTCGTGGAGGGCGGCGGCGCGCAGGGTGTAGCGGGCCAGCGACGTGACCGCGGCGGCCTGGGGGCCCTTGCCGCACACGTCGCCGAGGAAGAACGCCCACCGGTCGCAGTCCAGGGGGAAGAGGTCGTAGAAGTCTCCGCCCAGGAGGTCCGGGGAGGCCGTGTGGTAGTACGAGTCGGCCTCCAGACCCGGAATCTCGGGCAACTGGGAGGGCAGCAGGCTCTGCTGGAGGGCGGCGAGTGCCTCCTGGAGCCGGACGCGGTCGGCCTCGGACTGCCTTCGGGCTTCCTCGGCCGCCTGGCGGGCTTCCTCGGACTGCCGACGGGCCTCCTCGGCCACTCGGCGGGCTTCCTCGGCCGCCTGGCGGCCACGGAGCAGCTCCGTCTCGTAGGCACGGCGGTCGCGGGCGTCGAAGACGGTGGTACGGATCAGTAGCGGCTCGTCGTTCTCGCTGGTCTTCACCTTGGAGGTGACCAGCACCGGCATCCGCCGGCCGGTAGCGGCCTTTATGTCGATGGCGACGCCGCTGACCTCGCCCTTCATCTGCAGCATCGGCGCGAAGTGCGTCTCGTGGTACAGCTTGCCGCCCACGGTCAGCAGGTCGGCGAACCGCATCCGTCCCACCACCCGGGACCGTTCCAGGCCCAGCCAGTCCAACAGGGTGCTGTTGATCTTCGCGATGGTGCCGTCCATCAGCGTCGACAGGTAGCCGCACGGGGCCTGCTCGTAGAGTTCCTCGGCACTGTCCTCCAGCAGCGAGGTGAACACCGTGTTCGTGGCGTCCACGTCCTGCCCGTCGCCCGGTTCCGGGGACTGACCGGTGCGGCACATCATGAGGCGGCTCCGAGGAAGTCGGCGATCGCTCCGGCCGTGGCCTGCGGTGCGCTCAGCTGCGGACAGTGCCCTGTCGCCTCCAGGGTGACCAGCCGGCTGCCGGGTATCGCGTCGCGGACGTAGGCGCCGACCTCGCGGGGGGCGATCACGTCGTGCCTGCACTCGATGATCAGGGTCGGTGCCGTGACCGTCCGGAGGTCCTCCCGGCTGTCGGACAGGAACGTCGTGCGGGCGAAGACGCGGGCCATGTCCGGGTCGGTCGCGCAGAACGAGGCGGTCAGCTCCTGGCCGAGTTCGGGCCGGTCGTCGTTGCCCATGATGACGGGGGCCATCGCCGCCGACCAGCCCAGATAGTTCGATTCGAGCGACTCCAGCAGCTCGTCGATGTCCTCCGCGCTGAACCCGCCGCGGTAGCCGTCCTCGTCGATGTAGCGGGGTGAGGGAGCGACCATCACCAGCCGGGAGATGCGCTCCGGTGCCTTCGCCGCCGCGAGTACCCCCACCATCGCGCTGACCGAGTGCCCCACGAACGTCACCTCCCGCAGGTCCAGCTCCTCGACCACGTCCAGCACGTCCCTCGCGTAGCCGTCCAGAGAGCTGTAGCGCTGCTCGTCCCAGGCCGCGGGGACCGCCCGGCCCGAGCCCACGTAGTCGAAGAGCACGACTTGGTGGCTCTCCGCCAGCGCCGGCACGACCAGGCGCCACATGTTCTGATCGCAGCCGAATCCGTGCGCCAGCAGAAGCACCGGTCCATCGGCACGGCCGGTGACGGTCACGTTGTTCCTGCGGCGCACATCCATACCGGCCAGTCTGCCACTGCCCCGGTCCCACCTGGGAAAGGGTCCGGGCACCCCGGTGTCCCACCGGCTCCCGGCTGCCTCAACCGCCGGTCCGCACGGCCGGGTAGTCCGTGTAGCCCGTCGCCCCGCCGACGTACATCATGTACGCGTCCCGCACCTGGTTCACCGGCGCTCCGGTACGCAGACGGTGGACGAGGTCCGGGTTGGCGAGGAACGGGCGGCCGAGGGCGACGAGGTCGGCTCCGGCGGCGAGGAGGCGCTCGCTCGCGGCGAGGCCGCCCGTCCTCGGGGATGCGGTCCTTCGGAAGGACCGGGTTGGCGATCAGGGTGCCGGGCCAGTCCTTGCGGATGCGCTGGAAGACGGGCTGGTCCGGGTCCGCGTACCCGATGTGCAGGTAGGCGATCCGGCTGCCCGCCAGGGCGGCGACGAGGGCGGGGTAGATCTCCTCGGTGTCGCCCTCCTCGATGCTGTTGACCGTGTTGCCGGGAGAGACCCGCAGCCCCACCCGCTCGGGGCCGATCCCGTCGGCGACGGCCCGGACCACTTCGGCGACGAACCGGACCCGGTTGCCGACCGGGCCGCCGTAGGCGTCGGTGCGGCGGTTGGTGTTCTGCGACAGGAACTGGTGGAGCAAGTGGCCGTTGGCGCTGTGCACTTCCACCCCTTCGAAGCCCGCCTCGATCGCGCGGCGCGCGGCGGAGGCGAAGTCGGCGACGTGGTCCTCGATGTCCTGGAGGTTCATCTCGCGTGGCACGGGTGCCTGTTGCTTTCCCATGGGCGTGTGCAGCGTCTCCGGGAGCGCCACCGGCGAGGGGGCGACCGGGGTCAGGCCGCTGGTGTCGGGGTGGCCGACGCGTCCGCCGTGCTGGAGCTGGAGGAACATCCGCCCGCCGGCCGCGCGTACCGCGTCGGTGACCAGGCGCCATCCGGCGACGTGGTCGGATCGGTGGATGGCGGTGATGTTGGGGTAGGTCTGGCCGACCGCGTTGGGGGTGGACGCCTCGGCGATGATCAGGCCGGCCGTGGCGCGCTGGGCGTAGTAGGTGGCCATGAGCGGGGTGGGGACGCCGTCGGCGGTGGCGCGGTTACGGGTCAGCGGAGCCATCACGAGACGGTTCGGGAGGCGGAGCGGGCCGAGGTCCGCGGGGTCGAAGACCGTACGGGGGGCGGGTCCGGCAGGCCGGGACACAGCGGGTCCGGACGGCTGGGCGGAGGCGGGTGCGTTCGTCATGCCGGGAGGGTAGGAATTGACACCGGTGTCAGGTTCAAGTCGCAAAGGAGCTGGAGCGTCATGCGCATCGGTGAACTGGCCCGGCGTACGGGCGTGAGCGAGCGTTCCCTGCGCTACTACGAGCAGCAGGGCCTGCTGGCCTCGGACCGTACGCCCGGCGGGCACCGCGAGTACCCCGAGGGCGCGGTCGACCGGGTCATCCGTATCCAGGAGTTCTACGCGGCGGGCCTGCGCAGCTCGAAGATCTACGAACTCCTGCCCTGTGTACGGGACTCGGACGGCGGACCATCCGCCGTCGCCACGCCCCGGCTGGTCGGCGACCTCGGCGCGGAACGCGACCGGATCGACCGGAAGATCGCCGAACTCCTGCGTTCCCGCGAGGTGTTGGACGAGGTGATCGCCACGGCGAAGGAGCAGTCGCCGCCGTCGGCCGCCGGTGACGCCGTCGCGTAGAGCTCTCGTCAGGGCGGGGCGAGTACCAGCCGGGCCGCGAGTCCGACGATCACCGCGCCGGAGATCAGCGAGGTGATCGACCGGCCGAGCGGGCCCGTGAGTACGCGCCCCAGCAGCACGAGGGCCACCAGGTAGGTCGCGACCGCCCCGACCGGTACGGCGATGCCGTAACCGGCCAGCAGCCCCGCGACCCACGCCGCGCTCACGCGCGGTGCGGAGTAGGCCTCCCCGGACCGCCGGTCCGCTGCTGGAGGCCCAGTGTCATGGCGGCGGGGGACGACAGCGGCAGCGCGGAGGGAGTCATGGTCATGGGCGGATTCTCGAAGGGCACCGCTACCCGGGCAACCCGTTTCCGGCGCGGCCCGCCCTCCGCGGACTGCGGCAGCCCGCGCTCAGGCCCCCGCGACCGACCCGTCCGCGGCGGCGCCGTCTCCCAGGGAGGTCCACGCCGGTGCGGCACCGACCAGCGAGTCGAGGCGATCCAGGCGCTGGGCGGTGGCGGCGTCGTCGGGGGTCATGACGATGATCCGCTCGCCCCGCGCCCGGTCCAGCCACAGGCTCTGGAACTGGACGTCGAGGGCGCCGACGCGCGGGGAACGGTAGTGGCGCAACTGGGTCCGGTCGGCGCCGACCTCGTACGACTCCCAGTGCCGCACGAAGTCCGGCGACTCCTGGCGCAGCCGGGTGATCAGCGCGTTCCAGCGGGGGTCGTCGCGGTGTTCCGGCTGGCGGGCGCGGAGCCTCGCGGTGATGTCGCGGAGGACGGTGTCCTCGTCCACCAGGCTGTCGCGCCAGCTCGGTTCGGTGAACATCAGCCACGCGCAGTTGCGTTCCTCGACCGGGTACGCGTCGAGGTCGGCGAAGAGATAACGGTAGGTGCGGTTGGCCGCGACCAGGTCGTAGCAGTCGGTTTGCACGGCGGCCGGGTAGGGCAGCAACTTCGCCAGGACGGCGGTGTGTTCGGGGCGCAGGTCCATCGGCGGTCCCGGCTCGGCGGGTGCCCCCCGGCCCGCGAGCACCATCAGGTGCCGGTGCTCGGCGGCGTCCAGGCGCAGGACGCGCGCCACCGCGTCCAGGACCTGGTCGGAGGCGTTCCTGGCCCTCCCCTGTTCCAGCCACGTGTACCAGGTGACCCCGACACCGGCGAGCTGCGCGACCTCCTCGCGCCGCAGACCGGGCGTGCGGCGCCGGCCGCCCGCGGGCAGTCCCACGTCGGCGGGGGCCACGCGGGCGCGGCGGGCGCGCAGGAAGGCGCCGAGGGCGTCGCGGTCGGGCGTCGAAGAGGTCACCACCCCAGTGTCGGGCCTCCGGGCCGGTGGATCCAGGTAGTACTGGTACCCCTATAAGTTGGCTCCTGGTACCAGGATGACGCCAGGCGCACAGTCCGGTCATGACCCTCACGACCGCACCGCCCGTACCCGGCACCTCCACCCCACCGGCCGTTCCCGGCACCTCCACCCCACCGGCCGTTCCCGGCACCCCCACCCCGCCGGCCGTCCCCGTCCCCGCCGCCGCCGCCGTCCCGCACCCTGTGGCTCCGGCCCCGTCGCGTGCTCTCACCGGCGCCGGGCTCGCCGCCCTGCTCGTCGCCTTCCTGCCCGTGAACATGACGTTCGGTTCGGTCAACCTGCTGGAGCCCGCGATCACCGGAGATCTCGGTGTGACCGCTTCGGGCGGACAGCTCGTACTGTCCGCGTACACCACGGCGTTCGCCGCGACGCTCGTCGTCGCGGGGCGCCTGGGCGACCGGTTCGGACGGCGCCGGCTGCTCGCGTCCGGCGTCGGCGCCTTCGGCGTGGCCTCCGTCCTCGCCGCCCTCGCGCCGAACCTGGTCACCCTCGTCGTACTGCGGGCCGTGCTGGGCGTGGCCGCCGGCCTGTTCACCCCGCAGGTCCTCTCCACCATCCAGTCCACCGCGCCCGCGAAGCTGCGGGCGCTGGGCGTCACGCTCTTCGCCGCCGTCGGCGGCATCGCGACCGTCGCCGGGCAGCTCCTCGCGGGAGCCGTGTCCCAGGCCGCCGGTGACCACTGGGGCTGGCGGCTCGTGCAGATACTCACCGGAGCGATCGGCGCGACCGCGCTGCTCGCGCTGCGCACCGTGCCCGAGTCGCGCTCGACGGCACCGCTCACGCTCGACCTGCGCGGCGCCGCACTCCTCGGCACCGGACTGCTCCTGATCGTGGTGCCCCTGACCCTCGGCACCTCGGCGGGCGGCCCGGTCCCGGTGCTCGCGATGCTGGCCGCGGCCGGCGCGGTGCTCACCGCCTTCGCCCGCTCGCAGCGTGCCGCCGAACGCCGCGGCGAACTGCCCGTCGTCCCGCCGAGCGTGCTGCGCACCCCGGCCGTGCGTCAGGGCCTGATCATGTCGCTGCTGTTCTTCACCGGTTACGGCGCGTTCCTCTACGAGTTCTCGGCGCTCGCCCAGGGCGCGTTCGGCGTGGACGCCTGGGGCACCGTCGTGCTGCTGCTCGGGTTCGGCGCGGGGTTCGTCGTCGTCGCCCTCGCCCTGCCGGCCGTGGAACGCCGCACCGGACGCTGGACGATGACCGGCGCGGCCATCGCGCAGGCGGCGGTGCTCGTGGCTCTCGCCGTCACCGTCAGCGGCACCCGCGGCGAAGCCCCGTGGGCCCTGCAGCCGCTGCTGATCCTGCTCGGTGTCACCCAGGCCCTGATGTACGGGCCGGTCCTGCGCACGGTCCTCTCCCGCACCCCGACCTGGGCGGCGGGTGTCGCCGGCGGGCTCTTCACCACCTTGCAGCAGCTCGGTCTCGGCCTGGGCGTGGCACTCCTGGGCGGCCTCTTCCACGCCGTGGCCGACGCGACGGCGGACGGTTCCGCCGCCGCCGGGCTGCCCCGCGGTTTCGCCGCAGCCGTGGCCGTACAGGCCGCTCTGGCCCTGGCCTTCGCCTTCTTCGCCACCCGTATCGCCCGCGCCGGGGCGCCGGAACCGCGCTGATCGGTGCTACGGCCGCCCGGCGCCCAGTGCGAACCGCGCCCGCTCCCCCGCCACGACCCGGTCCAGGTCGCCCAGCATTCCCTCCGCCGCGCGGGCGGCGGTCAGACCACGGCGGCGGCGGTGGCCGTGTTGGCCTCCACGTCCCCGGCCACGGCCCGCGCCTGCGCGGCACCCGGAGCGGGCTCGACGGGACGGGATACGTACGGGGCGGGGCGGTGCGTGCGGCGTCTGCGCTGCTTGCGGTCACGGAAGCCCAGGATACCGGTGGGTTCCCAGGCGATCGGACCGAGCAGGCAGCGCCGCCGGAGCCCCGGGACCGGGCGCCCCGGGACGGACGGCACGTCGAACAGCGGGAGAAGCCCGGTGTCCGGTCGCGCCTGCCCTCAGGCCATGTCGACGACGACCTTGCCGACCCTCGCCCGCCCCTTCTCGACGTACTCGATGGCTTCCAGGGTCTCGTCGAACGGAAAGACCCGGTCGACGACCGGGCGGATCTTCCCGGCGTCGATGAGGGGGGTGAGCCGGCGCAGTTGGTCGCCACTCGCCTTCATGAACAGGAACGAGTAGGTCACGCCGTGGCGCTCGGCAACGCGCCGGGTCCTGAAGCTCAGCGCGGTCATGGCGAGGCGGAGGAGGGGGTTGACGCCGAGTTCGCGCGCGAAGGCGGGGTCGGGCGGGCCCGCGACGCTGACGGCCACGCCGCCGCGCTTGAGCACGCGCAGGGACTTGGCGAGGTTCACGCCGCCGAGACTGTCGAGGACGACGTCGTACCCGTCGAGCAGTTCTTCGAAGTCCTGCGTGCGGTAGTCGATCACGACGTCCGCACCGAGTTCCTTCGCCGACTCGGCCTTCGCGGTGCTGACGGTGGTGGCCACGTGCGCGCCCAACGCCTTGGCCAACTGGACGGCGACGGAACCGAGGCCACCGGCGCCCGCGTGAATGAGGACCTTCTGGCCCGGCCGCACCTGGGCCCGCTCGACCAGTGCCTGCCACGCGGTCAGGGCGACCAGCGGCAGGGAGGCGGCCTCGGTCATGGTGAGGGTGGCCGGTTTGGGTGCCAGGTCGTCCTGGTGGACGGCGAGGAGTTCGGCGAAGGTGCCGATGCGGCCCTTGTCGGGCCGGCCGTAGACACGGTCGCCCACCGCGAACCGGGTGACGGACGGGCCGGTGCGGACGACCGTCCCCGCGAGGTCGTTGCCGAGGACGAGCGGGAGACGGTAGGGCAGGAACGCCTTGAAGTCGCCGTTGCGGATCCTGACGTCCAGCGGATTGACGCCGGCCGCGTCGATCCTGACCAGTACGTCCTCGGCGCCCACCTCGGGGTCGGGCACCTCGGCGGCCCGCGTGCCGGCTCGGTCACCGTACTTCTCCACCACGAAGGCCTTCATCGTCTTCTCCGTTCCGCGCGTCGCCCGTGGGAGGGCAGGGGCTTGGTTCGCCCCAGCCTCGTGCCGGGGTAGAGATGGTTCGGGTGGGGCGTGGCACCAGCGCCCAGGGGTCGGCCCGCAGCGCTGTTCACGCGGTCGATCGGGGGCCGGCCCATGAGGGCGATGGGGCGGCGGCCAGGTTCCGCTTGACCTGCCGGGTCACCTCGTCGGCGAGGATCTCGGGCAGGCCCGCCTCGATGCCGTCGAGGGCGAGTGCGGCGACGTCGGCGGCGGCGGTCTTCCGGTCGGCGGGTACGGCCGCGGCCATGTCGGTGTCCATATAACCGACGTGCAGCGCGGAGACGGCGATACCGCGAGGTGCCAGCTCGTCCCGGGCCGCACCGGTCAGGGCCCAGGCGGCCGCCTTGGAAGCGGCGTACGAGCCCGCTCCACCCGGGTGCGTCCAGGACAGGACGGACAGGACGTTGAGTACGGCACCGCCGCCGTTGCCCTCGATGACCGGAGCGAACGCCCGGGTCGTGAACAGCGGGCCGAAGAAGTTGGTCTCCATCTCCCGGCGCACCTCGTCCAGGTCGCCCCCGACGAGGGTCGCACCGGTGGCCACACCCGCGTTGTTGACGAGCAGCGTTGCGTCGGACGCGATGCGGGCGGCCTCCCGGACCGACGTGTGGTCCGTGACGTCCAGCCGCAAGCGGGTGACACCGGGTAGGTCGATCAGCTCGGGGCGCCGGGCCGCCGCGTACACCTTCGCGCCGCGCTCCACGAGCTGGGCGGCCAGGTGCCGACCCAGGCCCCGGTTGGCGCCGGTGACGACCGCGACCGCGTTCTTGAGTTCCATGTGTCCGCTCCCGGCCCTTGCGGGCGCCTTCCGGCCACCCACCCCATTTGGATTATGGCCATAATCTAAACACCGTTCTATGATAGATGCCAGTCGACATCCAAAAAGGGAGGCAGTCATGGGCCGCGTGTCGCAGGCGCAGGCGGAGGAGAACCGCAGCCGGGTGGTGGACACCGCCTCCCGGCTCTTCCGGGAGCAGGGCACGCAGGTCAGCGTCGCCGACCTGATGAAGGCGGCCGGTCTCACCCACGGCGCTTTCTACAAGCAGTTCGCCTCCAAGGAGGCGCTCGTCGACGAGGCCACCGCCCATGCCTTCACCCGACTCGCCGGCCACCACGCCGCCGGGCTCGAAGAGCACGACGGTCAGCGCGACGCCACCCAGCGGGCGCTGATCGACACCTATCTCTCCGTCGACCACCGCGACAACCCGGCGGACGGCTGCCCGGTCGCCGCGCTCGCCACCGACATCGCGCGGGAAGGCGGCGGGAGTGGAGCCAGGCGCGTCTACACCGAGGGTGTCTCCGACTTTGCGGATTTCCTCGCCAACGACGACCAGGACGGCATCGCCCGGCTGTGCACACTGTTCGGCGCACTGGTCCTGTCACGGGCCACCAAGGGCTCCCCGCTCTCCGAAAAGATCCTCACCACCGCACACGCGGCCCTGACGGAGAACGGCTGATCCACGGTGTGGCAGGGCACTACGGCCGGTCTCCCTGCCCGGCGACGGAGCGCCCACAGCCCGGTACAACTGCCAGGCGCCGCAGGGCACACCGCCACGGCCGCCCGGTTACGCCCGGCAAATTCTGCCCTCTTGATGCTTTACCCCCGACGACGCCTTCAAGAGAAGGCGCAGTTGTCCGTAGGCTTCGCGCATGACGACCCGAGCCGCCACCCCCGCCCTCGCCGCACGCGCTTCCGCGGTCGACGCCTCGCCCGTACGCGAGATCCTCGCGCTGACCGCGCGCCCCGAGATAATCTCGTTCGCGGGCGGACTCCCGGCGCCGGAGTTGTTCGACACCGAGGGGATCCGGGCCGCCTACGACCACGTGCTGGCCGAGGACGCGGCGCGGGCGCTCCAGTACTCGGTGACCGACGGCGATCCAAGGCTGCGGGCGGCCGTCGCCGCCCGGTACTCCGCCCGGGGGCTGCCGACCGGGGCCGAGGACCTGCTGGTGACCACCGGATCGCAGCAGGCGCTGACCCTGCTCACCACCGCACTGCTGGAGCCCGGCGACACCGTCCTCGTCGAAGACCCCACGTATCTCGCGGCGTTGCAGTGCTTCGGCTTCGCGGGGGCGCGGGTCCTGCCGGTGCCGTGCGACGAGGAGGGCATCGACCCGGTGGCGCTCGCGGAACTCGTCGAGCGGGAGCGGCCCAAGCTGCTCTACACGATCCCCACCTTCCAGAACCCGACCGGACGCACCCTCCCGCTCGCGCGCCGGCAGGCCGTCGCCGAGGTCGCGCAGCGGCTCGGCCTGTGGATCGTCGAGGACGACCCGTACGGCGAGCTGCGCTACGAGGGCGAGCGCGTGCCGTGGATCGCCTCGCTGGACGCCGCCGCCGACCGCACGGTCCTGCTCGGCACCTTCTCCAAGGTGATGTCCCCCGGTATGCGCCTCGGTCATCTCCGTGCGCCCGCCGCGCTGCGCCGGGCCTGCGTGATCGTCAAGCAGGCCGCCGACCTGCACTGCTCCGCCGTGGACCAGGCTGCCGCCGCGCGCTATCTGGAGGTCTCGGACCTCGACGCCCATGTGGGCCGGGTCCGCGCCGCGTACGGCGAGCGCCGGAACGCCCTGCTCGACGGCCTGCCCGCCGCCCTCCCGCAGGGCAGCACCTGGAACCGGCCCGACGGCGGGATGTTCGTCTGGGTCCGGCTGCCCGACGGCCACGACGCGACCGCCCTGCTGCCGAAGGCGATCGCCCACGAGGTGGCGTACGTGCCCGGCGCCCCCTTCTACACCGGGACCGCCGACCCGGCGGCCCTGCGGATGTCCTTCACCACCCACACCCCCGAGGAGATCACCGAGGGGCTGCTGCGGCTGGGCAAGGCGCTGGCCTCGACGGGATCACCGGCGACCACGGCATCAACAACGGCAACGGCAACGGCAACGCAGCCCGTCACGCGCGCCTGAGCGGGCCGCCGTCCCCGTCCGCCGACGTGGAGGTACGGGGACGGCGGGGCGCACCGGTCACCCCGGCAGGACCGGCAGCAGCTCCGGAAGGTGGCCGTCCGAGGCGGTCGCGGCGGTGACGCGCTCCTCGGGGACCTCGCCGTACAGGGTGGTGCGCGGCTTCGCCGGGCGGCCCGCGAGTTCGGCGATGGCGACCAGGTCCTGGATGGAGCGGTACGAGCCGTAACTCGACCCGGCCATCCGGGAGATGGTCTCCTCCATCAGGGTGCCGCCGAGGTCGTTGGCGCCCGAGCGGAGCATCTCGGCGGCGCCCTCGGTGCCGAGCTTCACCCAGCTGGTCTGGATGTTGGTGATGTGCGGGTGGAGCAGCAGCCGGGCCATGGCGGTGACGGCCCTGTTGTCGCGGTCGGTGGGACCGGGGCGGGCGATACCGGCCAGGTAGACCGGGGCGTTGGTGTGGATGAAGGGAAGGGTCACGAACTCGGTGAACCCGCCCGTCTCCTGCTGGAGTCGGGCGAGCGTGCGGAGGTGGCCCAGCCAGTGGCGGGGCTGGTCGACATGGCCGTACATCATGGTGGACGAGGACCGCAGGCCGACCTCGTGGGCGGTCTTCACGACCTCCAGCCAGGTGGCGGTGGGGAGTTTTCCCTTGGTGAGGACCCAGCGGACCTCGTCGTCCAGGATCTCCGCCGCCGTGCCGGGAATGGAGCCGAGGCCGGCCTCCTTCGCGGCGATCAGCCAGTCACGGATCGAAAGCCCGGTACGGGTAGCCCCGTTGACGACCTCCATCGGCGAGAAGGCGTGCACGTGCATGCCGGGGACGCGGTCCTTCACGGCCCGCGCGATGTCGAAGTAGGCGGTGCCGGGCAGGTCCGGGTGGATGCCGCCCTGCATGCAGACCTCCACCGCGCCGACGTCCCACGCCTGGGCCGCCCGGTCGGCGACCTGGTCGAGGGAGAGGGTGTACGCGTCGGCGTCGGTACGGCGCTGCGCGAAGGCGCAGAACCGGCAGCCGGTGTAGCAGACGTTGGTGAAGTTGATGTTCCGGGTGACGATGTAGGTGACCTCGTCGCCGACCGTGTCGCGGCGCAGCGTGTCCGCGATCCGGCAGAGCTCGTCGAGTGCCGGGCCCTCCGCGTGGAGCAGGGCGAGGGCCTGGGCGTCGGTGAGCTTCGTCGGGTCGTCGGCGGCCTGGCTCAGCGCCTCGCGCACGTCGGTGTCGATGCGGGACGGGACCATGCCGGGGGCGGCGGCCTCGCGGAGCGCCTCCCAGTCCCCGTACACCTCGTCGAAGTCCTCGCGGCGGTCGCCGGTGCGGCCCTCGGTGTCGATGGTGCGGTGCAGGTCGGTGCGCCCGCTCGCGCCGAACTGCTCGTCCGGTTCCTGCCAGGGCAGACCGACGGGGATCGCGCCCTCCTTCGCCATGCCCGTCTCCGGGTCGGCGAGCGCGCGCACGTGCGGGAGCAGCCGCGGGTCGAGCCACGGTTCGCCGCGCCGGATGAACTCCGGGTAGATGGTCAGGCGTTCACGCAAGGAGAAGCCCGACTCGGCGGTACGGGCGGCGAGTTCGTCGATGTGCGGCCAGGGGCGTTCGGGGTTCACGTGGTCGGGGGTGAGCGGCGAGACCCCGCCCCAGTCGTCGATGCCCGCGCCGACGATCAGCGCGTACTCCGAGTCCACCAGGTTCGGCGGGGCCTGGATGCGGGCTGAGGGGCCGAGGATGTGCCGGGCGACGGCGATCGTCGCGGCCAGTTCCTCCAGCTCCGCGTCGGGCATCGCACGCATCGCGGTGTCCGGTTTGGCGCGGAAGTTCTGGATGATGACTTCCTGGATGCCGTGGTAGGCGCGGGCGGTGCGGCGGATCTCGAAGAGGGAGTCGGCGCGCTCCTCGTAGTTCTCGCCGATGCCGATCAGGATGCCGGTGGTGAAGGGGACGTTGGAGCGGCCGGCGTCCTCCAGGACGCGCAGCCGGACGGCCGGTTCCTTGTCCGGGGAGCCGTGGTGCGGGCCGCCCTTCTCGGACCACAGGCGGGTCGCGGTGGTCTCCAGCATCATCCCCATCGACGGGGCGACCGGCTTGAGGCGCTGGAGGTCGGTCCAGCCGAGCACTCCGGGGTTGAGGTGCGGGAGCAGGCCCGTCTCCTCCAGGACCCGGATCGCCATGGCGCGTACGTACGCCAGGGTGTCGTCGTACCCCTCGGCCTCCAGCCACTCCCGCGCCTCGGGCCAGCGGTCCTCGGGGCGGTCGCCGAGCGTGAAGAGCGCTTCCTTGCAGCCGAGCGCCGCGCCCTCGCGGGCGATGCCGAGGACCTCGTCGGGGGAGAGGAACATCCCGTGACCCTCGCGGCGGAGCTTGCCGGGGACGGTGACGAAGGTGCAGTAGTGACAGATGTCGCGGCAGAGGCGGGTGAGCGGGATGAACACCTTGCGGGAGTACGTGATGACGCCCGGCCGTCCCGCCGCCTCCAGGCCCGCGTCGCGCACCCGGGCGGCGGACGCGGTGAGATCCGTCAGATCGTCACCGCGCGCCTGGAGGAGTACGGCGGCCTCGGTCGCGTCGAGGGCCACACCGTCACGTGCCCGTTTGAGTGCGCGCCGCATGGCGTTGGTCGTGGGGCGTCCGCTCTGAGGATCGGTCATGGGATCGAGCATACGAGCGGCACCGGGGCCCGGGTCGGCCGGTCGCCACACGTTCGCGCACACCTCGTCGCACGATCGCGCACACCTCACCGCACCCGACCGCACCCGGCGGAACCCGCCCCGCGCGTCCGGGCGCGGATGTCGGCGGTGCGGCGGGGTCCGCCCCGTAGGGTCGGCACGGTGATGGAAACGATCGTGTTCGACATCGGTGAGACCCTCGTACGCGACGACCGCCACTGGGCGTCCTGGGCCGACTGGCTGGGTGTGCCCGTGCACACGGTGAGCGCTCTGGTCGGCGCCGCCGTCGTCGGGGGCCAGAACGCCACGGACGCGCTGGCGCTGCTCCGCCCCGGCATGGACGTGGCGGAGGCGGAGCTGGCCCGCGAGGCGGCGGGGCGCGGCGAGCACCTGGGCGAGCGGGACCTCTACCCGGACGTACGCCCGGCGCTCGCCGGACTCCGCTCGCTCGGGTTCCGGGTGGTGGTGGCGGGGCACCGGTCGGCACGCGCCACCGAGCAGTTGCGGGCCCTGGACCTCCCGGCGGACCTCGTCGTCAGCTCGGCGGAGTGGGGCGTCACCAAGCCGGACCCGGAGTTCTACGCGCGGGTGCTCAAGGCGTCGGACGCCGACCCGCGCACCACGGTCTACGTCGGCGACCACCCGGCCGAGGACCTCTTCCCGGCGAAGGCCGCCGGTCTGCGCACCGCCCACCTGCGGCGGGGCCCGTTCGGGCACTGGTGGGCGGATCACCCGGACGTGGTGGAGTCGGCCGACTGGCGTGTGGACGCGCTCACCGAGGTGGCCACGCTGCCGGGACTGGTACGGGAGCGGGGGGCCGGCGACGGCGGGGCGGGCGGTGGCGGGGCGGGGCCCGTACGGGAGGACCCGGAACGGCCGGCGGAACGGGGCGCGACGCCCACGCTCCGCGCGCTGCGGTCGGTGCGGTGACCGGAGTGTCCGGGCCGGACGGCACGGTGACCGGAGTGTCCGGGCCGGACAGCGCGGCCGGGCAGGTCGTCGACGGGCGCACATCGTGGAGGCGGCCCGCCGACTGGTGCCCCTTGAGGCGGACTGACCCTTCGCGGGGCGCGCCTCACTCCTCCCCGCGCCGGGACAGCGCGCTCATCGCGACCGCCGCGAGGGCAGCCGCCGCGCCGACCAGCCACACCGCCGTGTAGCCGCCCTCGCCCGGCTCGCCGGTGAGGTCCGGGCGGAACGCGCCGAGCAGGGAGGCGAACACCCCGCCCGCCACGGCCCCGCCGAGCGTCTTCACGTTGTTGTAGAGGGCGGCGGCGATCCCCGTACGGGCGGGCTCGGTCGCCTCCACGATGACGGTGGGCATGGCGCCCAGCGCCAGTCCGACACCGAGGCCGAGGAAGGCCGATCCGGCCGCCATCTGCCACATCTCCGCGTGGAAGAACGCGAATTGGGTGAAGGTGAGCGCGACCAGACCGAAGGCGGCCATCAGCGTCGACCGGTAGCCGATCCGCTTCGCCAGCGCGGCCGTGGAGAGGGAGCCGACGACGCTGCCGACCGCGCCGGGCAGCGACACCAGCGAGATGGCGAGGGCGCCGAGCCCGAAGCCGTACCCGTCGGTCGCCGGATCGGCCGCGTAGAAAGTCGAGTTGGGGGTCTGACTGCCGAAGTAGAAGACCCCGAAGAGGAAGGCCGCGCAGAAGAAGGGGGCGGTGGTCCGTGCCGCCAACGCGCGTATGTCCACGAGCGGTTCGCCGCTGCGCAGCTCGACCCGCACCCAGAGGGCGAGCAGCGCGAGCCCCAGGGTCACCGGACCGAGCACCCGCACCGAGCCCCAGGAGCCGTCCTCCGCGCCCGACACCCCGGCGAGCAGGGCGATCATCGCGGCGCCGAGGAGCACCACCCCGGCCCGGTCGACGCGCCCGCCGGCCCTGGTGCGCGACTCCGGTACGGCGACGAAGGAGACCGGTACGCAGGCCACCGCGAGAACGGCCGGGACCAGCAGGGTCAGCCGCAGCGAGCCGAACGCGGAGTCGACCAGCCCCATCACCACCCCGCCCGCCATCGCGCCGAGCGTCAGCGCCCCGACGAGCCGGGCGATGGCCCGGCGCGCTTCGGCGACCGGCAGCCGGTCCCGTACGAGGGCGATCTCCAGCGGCAGCAGCGCCGCGATCGGCCCCTGGAGCACCCGTCCGGCCAGCAGCACCGGGTAGTCGGGCGCGAGGGCGACGGTCAGCGTTCCGGCGGCGATCAGCGCGAGCGCGATCCGGAGCATCCGGCGGTGGCCGTGCAGATCGCCGAGCCGCCCGAACAGCGGGACGCACACCGCCGCCGCCAGCAGCTGCACGGAGACCACCCAGTTGAGGGAGGCCGAACCGATCGAGAGGTGGTCGGCGAGGTCGGGCAGCAGCGGGGCCAGCCCGACCTGGAGAAAGCCGCTGGTCGCCTCGAAGAACACGAGGAGTCCCACGACCGCCGTCACGGACGCGGCGGGTGGTGGTCCGGCCGGGGGCCGGGCGGACGGGGTGGGCGGGGCGGTGGCGGTCATGGGCGGGCTCCAGCGGGTTCGGGACGGCGGTGGCACCGGAAGGCCGAGCGGGAGGGCGGGCCCCTACACGTCGTGGCCGAGGCGGCGCAGGGCCAGCCCGGCGAGCAGCGCGGCGGCGAGCGGCAGGGCGCCGTCGTCGTACACCGCCTGGGCGGAGTGGTTCATCGGGGCGGTTGCGGGATCGACGCCGGGCGGGCAGGCGCCGAGTCCGACGAACGCGCCGGGCACCTCGCGCAGCACGAAGGAGAAGTCCTCCGCCCCGGCCATCGGCTTGGGCGCCTCGAAGGCGTGCTCCGGGCCGAGGATCCGCCGCGCGGTCTCCAGCGCGAACGACGCCTCCTCGGCGTGGTTGACGGTCGGCGGGTACTGGTCGGCGTGGTCGACGGTCGCGGTGACCCCGTGGGCGGCGGCCACCCCGTGCACGGTCCGCTCGAAGCCGGCGCGGACGGTGGCGCGGGCGGCGTCGGAGAACGTCCGTACGGTGGCGGAGAAGCGCGCGTCCTCCGGGATGACATTGGGCGCCGTTCCGGCCTCGATCCGGCCCACGGTGACGACCGCCGGATCGAAGATGTCCGCCTCACGGGTGACCAGGGTCTGGAGCGCGGTGACCATCGCGCACATCGCGGGTACCGGATCGGCCGCGAGGTGCGGGGACGAACCGTGCCCGCCCCGGCCGTGCACGGTGACGTGGACCTCGTCCGAGGCGGCGAGCATCGGGCCGGGCCGGGTGGCGGCGAAGCCGGTCGGCGCCCCGGTGGAGACCACGTGCAGGGCGTACGCGGCGACGACCCGCTCCCCCGCCGCGTCGAGCACCCCCTCCTCGATCATGATCTTCGCGCCGCCCCGGCCCTCCTCGCCGGGCTGGAACATGAGGACCACGTCCCCGGCCAGCTCCGCGCGCCGCTCCGCGAGCAGCCGGGCCGCGCCGACCAGCCCGGTGACGTGCAGATCGTGGCCGCAGGCGTGCATCCGGCCGTCGAGCACGGAGGCGTACGGGAGGCCGGTGTCCTCCTGGACGGGGAGCCCGTCCATGTCGCCGCGGAGCAGCACCGCGGGACCGGGCAGCCCGCCGCGCAGCACGGCGGTGACGGAGCTGAGCCCCTTTCCCAGGGTGATCTCCAGCCCGAGGCCCGCCAGGGCCTCCACGATCCTGCGCTGGGTGAGCGGGAGGTCGAGGCCGAGTTCGGGTTCCCGGTGCAGGGCGTGGCGGAGTTCGGTCAGCGCGGGGGCGAGGGCGTGGGCATCCTGGAGCAGAGACATGGGCGTATGGTGCGGACCCGAGCACTCCACTGATGATCATCCGCAGGAAAGCGGCGCCGATGAGGTCCTCCACGCAGAAATCCGCCACAGCCCCGGCGCCTGCCCGCGGTCCCCGGACCACCGCCCCCGACGACGCCCCTCTCGACGAGCTGGACTATCTCCTGATCACCGCGTTGCAGACCTCGCCCCGGGCGGAGTGGGCGCAGATCGGCAAGGCGCTCGGGGTGGACGCCTCGACGGCCGCGCGCCGCTGGAACCGCCTCACCGAGGCCGGACACGCCTGGCTGAGCTGCTACACGGTGGCGTCCGGGGTGACGCTGCCGATCATCGCGTTCATCGAGGTGGACTGCGCGGCGGGCGCCCTGCACGAGGTGGCGGCCCGGATCGCGGACGACCCGCACCTGATCACCATCGAGCACGTCACCGGCTCCCGGGACCTGGTCCTCACCGCCGCCTTCCCCGACCAGGCGATGCTGGCCCGGTACGTCGGTTTCCGGCTCGGCACCCTGCCCGGTGTCGCCGCCACCCGCTCGCAGATCGCCACCGCCGTCCACACCGAGGGCAGCCGCTGGCGGCTGGACCGGCTCGCCCCGGACAGCCAGGACACCCTCACCAGGGACCGGGGCCCTTCCCTGCCGCGCCGGGGCCTGACCACCCCGGACGACCTGGACAACCGGCTCTACCTGCTGCTCAGCGAGGACTTCCGCCAGCCCGCCGCCCGGCTCGCGGAGCGCCTGGGCGTGAGTCCCAGCACCGTACGCCGACGGCTGGGCCGGATGCACCGCGAGGACGCCCTCGTCTACCGCTGCGAAGTGGCGCGTTGCCTCTCCGGCTGGCCGATCTCGGTGACCCTGTGGGGCGTCGCCCCGGCAGCCGACACCGCACGGATCGCTGCCCAGCTCATCGGGATGCGCGAAACCCGCCTCTGCGCCTCGCTGTCGGGGCCGCACAACCTGATGCTCGCGGTCTGGCTGCGCTCGGCCGAGGAAATCGGCGCCTTCGAGGCCCGGTTGGCCGCCCGGTTCCCCGAACTGGTCGTCGCCGACCGGGCGGTGACCCTCTGGCCGCTCAAGCTGGCCGGCCACCTCCTGGACCCGCACGGCCGCCACCTCCGGGGCGTCCCCGTCACCTTCTGGGAGGACCCGGGCGCCCACCGGGCCGAGAGCGCGCTGCTGGAACGACTGCGGGGCGGACGCACGGGGTGAGCGGGGCGGGCCGAGAGGACCGGCGGGTTGAGCGGGGAGGCGCGGGCTGGACGGGGAGGCGGTCCGGCACCCGGCGGCCGGGCGCCGCCCCGCTCAGCCCGCCCCGCCCGCGCGTCAGCCGAACACCGGGCCGAAGAGCACGGCACCGGCGGCCGCGAACAGCGCGGAAGCACCCTTCGCCCGCCCCCGCAGGCGCCGCTGGGTCACGTACGTGAGCGCCGACGCGGCGAACACGGGCCACCAGATGCTCTGCGAGGCGTCTCCCAGACTGATGCGCCGCACGATCACCGCCTCGACGGCGTACCCGACGGCCGCCGCGACCAAGGGCCAGGTGCACTCCGGCCCGAACGGAGCCCAGGGCGCGCGTGCGCCGGTTCCGTCCGCGTCGGCCCTGCGCCTGATCCGGAAGGTCCGGACGGTCGCGGTGATCACCGACACGGCGGCGGCCACGACCCACAGGGCGCCGGAAACGACGACAAGGGGGCTGGGGTCACTCATGGCAGTCCTCCGGTAGGGCCCGCTCCGGCGGCGCGGGTTCCCGCCGTGGCGGGCCGTCGGTCGGAGCGGGCGGGCCCCGCCGCTCGGGGGCGGCGGTACGGGGCAACGCTTCGTGGCCCCGTACGCATTGTTCCGTACACATTGTTCCGTACACATTGTTCCGTACGCGTCGTTCCGTACGCATTGTTCTGTACGGAGCATGGTCCGAGGACAGCGGTCCCCCGGGCGATCACCCACGGCCGCCGGGCGGTTGGCTGTCTCCGGCTGTTCCCGTCGGGCGGACGGCGCGGACGGCGCGGGCGGCCGGACAGACCCCCTGGGCCGGGGCCGAGCATTCCCGCCCTCCCGGGGTTGCGGGGGCGCACACCGGGAAGAGTGCGGGTGGGCAGTGCACAACCCGGGGGGGTACGCATGGCATTCCTGCTGTTCGTCGTGGCGGCGGTCCTGAGCGTGATCGGGATGGCGACCGACAACGACACGCTGTTCGACGCCAGTTGGGCGGCCTGGCTGCTGGGTCTCCTCCTCGCGCTGCGCGCCTGGCACCTGCACCGGAAGTACGGCACCCCGCAGAAGCTGGCCGCCGCCGCCGAGGGCGGCGACCTGCGGGCCCTGCGATCGATCGCGCTGCTCGCGAAGATCCAGGGAGACCTGGACGAGGCCGAGCGCGTGTTCCGGCTGGGGGTGGAGCGGAAGGACCCCGAGTCGATGTGGGAGATGGGCCGCCTGGTGGAGCAGCGCGACGGGCTGGCGGCGTCGGAGCCGTGGTTCCGGATGGCGGCCGAGCACGGCCACTTCGCCGCCAGGCGCTTCTTCCGGCCGGGCCACGCCCTCAACATGAAGGGCGACAACCCGCTGTGATGCCCTGACCCGCGCGGGGAGTAGGTTCGGCGCCATGAGAGGCGGGGGCGGTACGGAGAGGTGGCCGACGGCGGTCCTGTGGGGACTGCTGACGGCGCTCTGCGCGGGAGCGACGGTCCTCGCCGTGCTGGTCGGCCTGGCGTACGTGGCGCCGGGCGGCCCGGCCGTGCGGGTGGCCGTCACCGCCTGCACGACCCGGGACACCGGCAAGAACAGCTACGTCCGCTGCGAGGGCGTACGGCCCGACGGCACCACGGTCGTGCTGCCGGGCCGGCAGCACCCCGGCCGTACCGTCGAGGCAGTACGCGCCCCCTGGGGCGACTACATCGCCCCGCGCACGAGTCCCCTGGCGCGGTCCGCCGCGTTCGCGGCTCCGCTGCTCCTGCTCCTCGCGGCCGTGGCCTGCGGGCTCGCCACGCTCAGGAGCGTCCGCCGGGCCCGCAGGCGGTCGACGGCCGGACTCCTGGCGCCGGTCCGGCTCGGCTGACGGGCCAGGACGCCCGCACCGCCGGTCGCGCTCACTTGCGGTACAGCTCCTCGATCTCCGCCGCGAAGTCCCGTGCCACCACGTCCCGTTTGAGCTTCAGCGAGGGCGTGAGGTGGCCGCTCGCCTCGGTGAAGTCGACGGGCAGCACGGTGAACTTGCGGATCGACTCGGCGCGTGAGACGGAGCCGTTGGCCTCGTCCACCGCGTGCTGGATCGTCTCGCGGAGTTCCGGGTCGTCGACCAGTTCACGGAGCGGAACGCCCTGCTTCTTCTTCATCTGCCGCCAGTGCGCGAGCCCGTCCTCCTCCAGGGTGATCAGCGCCGTGATGAAGGAGCGGTTGTCGCCGACGACCATGCACTGGCCGACCAGCGGGTGGGCGCGCAGCCAGTCCTCCAGCGGGGCCGGGATGACGTTCTTGCCGCCCGAGGTGATGATGACGTCCTTCTTGCGGCCGGTGATGGTGAGGTAGCCGTCGTCGTCGAGGGCGCCGAGGTCACCGGTGGCGAACCAGCCGTCCTGCACCACCGGTACGGACGTGCCGGTCTCCGCGTCCCAGTAGCCGTGGAAGACCTGGCCGCCCCGGAGCAGCACCTCGCCGTCGTCCGCGATCCGTACCGAGGTCCCGGGCAGCGGCCAGCCGACCGTGCCCAGGCGGGGTTTGAGGGGCGGGGTCACCGTGTGGGCGGCGGTGGTCTCGGTGAGGCCGTACCCCTCGAAGATCTCGATCCCGGCGCCCGCGTAGAAGGAGGCGAGCCGGCCGCCCAGCGGGGAGCCGCCGCAGATGACGTACCGGACATGGCCGCCGAGGGCCGCGCGGATGCGGCGGTAGACCAGCGGGTCGTAGAGCTTGCGGGCCATCTTCAGGGCGGTACCGGGACCGGGGCCCGTGCCGTGTTCGGCGGCCTCGACGGCCCGCCCGTACCGCTGGGCGATGCGGGCGGCCCGGTCGAAGGAGGAGGCGCGGCCCATCTTCTCGGCGGTGGCGCGACCGGTGTTGAAGACCTTCTCCAGGACGTACGGGATCGCCAGCAGGAACGACGGCTGGAACCCCGCCAGGTCCTCCAGCAGGTCCTCGGTGCGGATGGAGGGGGCGTGTCCGATGCGGACCCGGGCGCGCAGGCAGCCGATCGCGACCATCCGGCCGAAGACATGGCTGAGCGGCAGGAACAGCAGGGTCGAAGCCGGGTACGTGGAGACGGACTTGAAGACCGGGTGCAGCAGCTCGATGGCGTTGTCGACCTCGGCGAAGAAGTTGCCGTGGGTGAGGACGCACCCCTTGGGGCGGCCGGTGGTGCCGGAGGTGTAGATGAGGGTGGCGGCGGTGTCCGGGGTCAGCAGGGCGCGGCGTTCGTCCACCGCCGCGTCGGGCACGTGCCGGCCGGCCGTCCTGAGCCGGCCGAGCGCCCCGGTGTCGAACTGCCACAGGTGGGCCAGGCCGTCGAGTCCCCTGCGCTCCTGACTGACGATCCGCGCCTGCTCCTTGGTCTCGACCGCGCAGGCCCGCGCGCCGGAGTCCTGGAGGATCCACCGCACCTGGTACGCCGAGGACGTCGGGTAGATCGGGACGGTGACGAGCCCGGCGGCCCAGGCGGCGAAGTCGAGCAGCGTCCACTCGTACGTCGTACGGGCCATGATCGCGATCCGGGCGCCGGGCTGGAACCCCTCCGCGATCAGGCCCTTGGCGAGGGCGCGTACCTCCTCGGCGAACGCGAGGGCGGTCACGTCCCCCCAGCTGCCGTCCTCCCGCTTGCGGCTGAGGACGGCGTCCGAGGGCGCCTCGCGCGCGTTGTCGAAGGGGATCTCGGCGAGCGAGCCGTGCCGTACGGGCGGCGCGAACGCGGGTACGGAGGCCTCCCGCACACGGCCGTCCGCGCCGCGCAGGAGCAGCGGGGGAATCAGGACGGGCGGCGCGGCGGCGGACGCGGTGCCGTCGGCCGGGGATGCGGGCGGGGCGGGGGGCGTGGACACGTGCGGCTCCTCGGATGCGGGGACGGTGGCGGGACGGTGGCAGGTCGGGTCCGGCGGCGGACGAGGTTCCCCGTCAGGGCCGTTCGAGGATCGCGGTCACCCCCAGGCCACCGGCCGCGCAGACCGAGATCAGCCCGCGCCCCGGCCCCTCGCGCTCCGCGAGCAGCTTGGCGAGGGTGGCGACGATCCGGGCGCCGGTCGCGGCGAAGGGGTGGCCGGTGGCGAGCGAGGAACCGGCCACGTTGAGCTTCTCCCGGTCGACGGGGCCGAGGCCCTGCTTCCGCCAGGCGGCGAGCGTGGCGAGCACCTGTGAGGCGAACGCCTCGTGCACCTCGAACAGGTCGAAGTCCTCGAAGGTCAGGCCCGCCCGTTCCAGCAGCCGGGGCACCGCGTACGCCGGGGCCATCAGCAGGCCGTCCTCGCCGTGCACGTAGTCCACGGCGGCGGTCTCGTACAGCGTGAGGTACGCCAGTGGCGTGAGGCCGCGTTCGCGCGCCCACTCCTCGCTCGCCAGCAGCACGGTGGCGGCGCCGTCGGTGAGCGGGGTGGAGTTCCCGGCGGTCATCGTCGCGTCGGGGTGGCCGGCGCCGAACACCGGCTTCAGCGTGGCGAGTTTCCCGACCGTGGAGCCGGGCCGCAGGTTCTGGTCCCGCTCCAGGCCGAGGTACGGGACGACGAGGTCGTCCAGGAACCCGCGGTCGTAGGCGGCGGCCAGCCGCTGGTGGCTGGTCGCCGCCAGCAGGTCCTGGTCCTCGCGCGGGACGCCCCAGCGGCGGGCGGTGATCGCGGCGTGCTCGCCCATCGAGAGCCCGGTGCGCGGCTCGGCGTTGCGCGGGATGTCGGGGACGAGGTGACGCGGGCGGACGGCTGCGAGCGCCCGCAGCCGGGCGGCGTTGCCCTGGGCACGGCGGGCGTTCAGCAGGATGCGGCGGAGTTCGTCGTTGACGCCGAGCGGCGCGTCGCTCGTGGTGTCCGCGCCGCCCGCGATGCCCGAGTCGATCGCTCCGAGGGTGATCTTGTTCGCGACGCCGATGACGGCCTGGAGGCCGGTGCCGCAGGCCTGCTGGACGTCGTACGCCGGGGTGCGGGGGTCGAGGCGGGAGCCGAGCACCGTCTCGCGGGCGAGGTTGAAGTCGCGGCTGTGCTTGAGCACGGCACCGGCGGCGAACTCCCCCACCCGCTGCCCGGCCAGACCGAACCGCTCGACGAGCCCGTCGAGCGCGGCCGTCAGCATCTGCTGGTTGGACGCCTCGGCGTAGGGGCCGTCGGAGCGGGCGAAGGGGATGCGGCTGCCCCCGAGGACGGCGACCCGGCGCGGCTGCGGCAGCGGGATCATCGCGGCCCTCTCGTCCCGGCCGTCGCGGCCCTCACGATCGCCTCGGCCGTCGCGACCCCCGCGATCGCCCCGAGCGGTGCTGTGGGCCCGCGCCCTGTCCGCGTGCGGTTCATCTCGACCAGCTCCTGACTCTTGAGTAACCTTACTCCGGAGTAAATCTACGACCGAGCAGGGAGTCTGGACAATGGCCGACCGCTATCTGCACCTGACCGGCACAGCCCCCGGCCGCTTCCTCACCCGGAGCCTGGGCCTCCCCCAGCCCTCGCCGCTGCGCCGCTGGTCCCTGGGGACGCCCACCCTCGACGGGCCGTTGCTGCACCTCACGGCGGGTGAGGCGGCCGTCCGGGGCGAGGTCGGCGAGGTGCTCGCCCGCCTCGGGCTGCCGGTGGTGGAGCGCGCCGACCGGCCCGCCGGAATCGTCGTGGACGCGACGGGCATCACCTCCGCGGCGGGCCTCGCCGCCCTCCACGCGGCCCTGCACCCCGTCGTCCGCTCGGTCGCCCGCAACGGCCGGATCGTCGTCCTCGGTACGGCCCCGTCCCCCGAGGACCACCACCAGGCCGCCGCCCAGCAGGCGTTGGAGGGTTTCGTCCGCTCGCTGGGCAAGGAGATCGGCCGGGGCGCCACCGTGCAGCTGGTGCGGGTCGTGCCGGGCGCCGCCGCGTCCGCCGAGTCCACCCTGCGCTTCCTCCTCTCGCCACGGTCCGCGTACGTCAGCGGCCAGGTCGTCGAAGTCTCCGGCGCGGCTCCCGACCCGGTCGCCGACTGGTTCGCCCCGCTGACCGGCCGCACCGCGCTGGTCACCGGCTCCGCCCGGGGCATCGGCGAGGCGGTGGCCTCCACGCTGGCCCGCGACGGCGCCCGGGTGGTCTGCCTCGACGTCCCCCGGGCCGAGGAGGACCTGGTGCGTACGGCGGACCGGCTCGGCGCCACCGCGCTGCCGCTGGACATCACCGCACCGGACGCCGCCGAGCGGATCGCGGCGGCCTTCCCGGACGGGCTCGACGTCCTCGTGCACAACGCGGGCATCACCCGCGACCGCCGGCTCGCCAACATGGCGGCCGACCGCTGGGCCTCCGTGATCGACGTCAACCTCGACTCGGTGCTGCGGACCACGGACGCGCTGCTCAAGGCGGGCACCCTCAACCGGGGCGGCCGGATCGTCGCCACCGCCTCCATCGCGGGCATCGCGGGGAACACCGGGCAGACCAACTACGCGGCGAGCAAGGCCGGCATCATCGGCCTGGTCCGCTCGCTCGCCCCGCGCGCCGTCGCCGACCACGGGGTCACGGTCAACGCGGTCGCCCCCGGCTTCATCGAGACGAAGATGACCGCCGCCGTGCCGCTCCTCATCCGCGAGGCGGGCCGCCGCATGAACTCCCTCTCCCAGGGCGGACTTCCGGTGGACGTGGCCGAGACCACCGCGTGGTTCGCGCAGCCCGCGTCCACCGCCGTCAACGGCCAGGTGGTACGCGTCTGCGGCCAGAGCCTGCTGGGAGCGTGAGCCGATGCCCGGACTCGGACTCCTCCTGCTGCGCGGCGCGTTGACCTCGCCACTGAAACACCCCGGCCGCCCGGGAGCCGCACTCCCGGCCACCCGCGTCACCGGCCCCGCGGCCCCCGCGCCGGCCGAACTCCTCGCCCGCTACCGCCGGATCTGCCACTTCCCCGCCACCGGCCCGCTCCCCCCGACCTATCCGCACGTGCTGGCGTTCCCGCTCGCGATGCGGCTGATGACGGCACGGGCGTTCCCGCTGCCGGTGCTGGGACTCGTCCACACCTGGATCGAGATCACCTCCCACCGGCCCGTACGGCCGGCGGAGCCACTGCGACTCACCGTGTACGCGGAAGCGTTGACACCGCACCGCCGGGGAACCGAGGCCACCGTGGTGACGGAGGCCCGGGTGGCGGACGAGCTGGTGTGGGAGTCCCGCAGCGGGTACCTCGCCCGCCACTCCGTACGGACCGCCCCCGCCACGCCGACCGCGGCCGGCGCCACGCATGAGGCCCCCGGCCTGCCCGCCGTCACCGAGTGGCGGCTCACCGGCGACCTGGGGCGGCGGTACGGTGCCGCCTCGGGCGACCGCAACCCGATCCACCTCCACCCGCTCACCGCCCGCCTGTTCGGCTTTCCCCGGGCCATCGCGCACGGCATGTGGACCGTCGCCCGCTGCCTCGCCGAGGTGGAGGGCGCCGACCACGTCCGCACCGTACGGGCGGAGTTCCGGTCCCCGGTGCTGCTGCCGGGCACGGTGACGTACGCGGCGGACGGCTCGGGCACGACGTTCCAGCTGCGCGGCGGCACGGACGGCGCGCGCGTCCACCTCACCGGCACGGTGACCCGGGACCTGTGAGCCCGTACGGTACGACCGGCACGGCACGGCACGGCACGGCACCGCCCCGTGCCGCACGCACACCAGGAGGAATGCGCCATGGAGACCGCCGAACGCTTCCGCGCCGCCGTGGAGAAGGGCGAACTCGACACCGTCGAAGCCCTGTTCACCGACGACGTCCGCCTCTACAGCCCGGTGAAGTTCACCCCCTTCGACGGCAGGCCCCAGGTGCTGGGACTCCTCGGGGTGCTGCTCCAGGTCTTCGAGGACTTCCACTACGTCGGCCGGTACGAGGGCACCGCCGAGACCAGCGCCGACGGCGAGGAGGCCCCCTCGGAGATCCTGGTCTTCCGCGCCACCGTGAACGGCGTCCAGATCCACGGCATCGACCTGCTGCACTTCGACGGGGCCGGGCTGATCAAGGAGTTCACCGTGATGGTTCGCCCCCAGTCCGCCGTACAGGCACTGGGCCAGGCGGTCCACGCGGCCCTGGTCGCCGCCGGACTGGCGCCCGAGAACCCCTGAGAACCGCCGTGTCGGCCTGTACCGGCGGCAGCCACCGGATCAGACGGGCGGCTGCCAGGGCCGCCCGTTCATGAGGTTCTCCAGGCCCGCCCAGGAGAAGTTCATCAGCGTCGCCGCCGCCTCCCGGGCCGAGACCCCCGGGGTGTCGTTGGCCCACCCCGCCAGCGCCTCGGCGGCCCCCACCAGCGCCTGGGCGAGCCCGGCCACGTCCCGGTCGGGCAGCGCGGGGTCGTGGTGGGCCTCCCGGGCGGCGGCGCCGATCAGACCGGTCACGAACGCGACGATCTCGTCCCGCATGGTGGTGATCTCCGAGGCGAACGGCTCCCCGTGCGTCCGCGCCTGGCGGTGCAGCACCGCCCAGCCGTCCGGGTTCTCCGCGGTGTGCAGGAAGAACGCGCGCAGCCCCTCCCAGAGCTGCCGGTCGGCGGGCAGCCCCGGCTCCACTCCCGCCTGGACCGCGTCCACCAGCGCCTTCGCCTCCCGGCGGATGCACGCGGTGAAGAGCTCCTCCTTGGAGTTCAGGTACAGGTAGACCAGCGGCTTCGACACGCCGGCGAGCTCCGCGATCTCGTCCATCGAGGCCGCGCGGTAGCCGCGCTGCCCGAAGATCTGGACCGCCGCGTCCATCATCTGCTGCTCACGCACGGCGCGTGGCATCCGCTTGCTCTTCACCGCATCCATGTCGGACTTCCTTCCGCCCCCGCAGCCTTACTCCCGAGTAAGGGTACGGGGAGCGGGAGCGGAACCCGTCGGCGCGACGGCGCACGCGGGCCCGGGAACACCACAGGGGCGCCCCGGTCCCGAAGGACCCGGGCGCCCCTGGAGACGCGGTACGAAAGGGATCAGGCGGCGACGGGGACCCGTACGGGCTCCTCGTCGGCGACCTCGATCTCGTCCACCGGCGAGGCCGAGGCGGAGTTGTACTTGCCGAGGTCGAGGATCTTCTCGCGGGCCGAGACGATCACCGGGACCAGCGCCTGGCCGGCCACGTTGGTGGCGGTGCGCATCATGTCCAGGATCGGGTCGATCGCCATGAGCAGGCCGACGCCCTCCAGCGGGAGGCCCAGCGTCGAGAGGGTCAGGGTCAGCATGACCGTCGCGCCGGTGAGACCGGCGGTCGCGGCGGAGCCGATGACCGAGACGAACGCGATCAGGACGTAGTCACCGACGCCGAGCTGCACGTCGAAGATCTGCGCGATGAAGATCGCGGCCAGCGACGGGTAGATCGCGGCGCAGCCGTCCATCTTGGTCGTGGCGCCGAACGGCACGGCGAAGGAGGCGTACTCCTTCGGGACGCCGAGGCGCTCGGTGACCTTCTGGGTGACGGGCATGGTGCCCACCGAGGAGCGGGAGACGAACGCCAGCTGGATCGCGGGCCAGGCGCCCTTGAAGAACTGGATCGGGCTGACCTTGGCGACGGTGGCGAGGAGCAGCGGGTAGACGCCGAAGAGCACCAGGGCGCAGCCGACGTAGACGTCGGCGGTGAAGGTGGCGTACTTGCCGATGAGGTCCCAGCCGTAGTCGGCGATGGCGTAGCCGATGAGGCCGACGGTGCCGAGCGGGGCGAGGCGGATGACCCACCACAGGGCCTTCTGGAGCAGCTCCAGGATCGACTCGCTGAGGGTGAGGATCGGCTGGGCCTTCTCGCCGAGCTTCAGGGCGGCGATGCCGGCGACGGCGGCCATGAAGACGATCTGGAGGACGTTCAGCTCGGTGAACGGCGTGATCACGTCGGTCGGGACGATGCCGGTGAGGAAGTCCAGCCAGGAGCCGGCGTGCTCGGGCTTGAGGCCGTCCTTCGGCGTGAGGCCGGTGCCGGAGCCCGGGTTGGTGATCAGGCCGATGGCGAGGCCGATGGCCACCGCGATCAGCGAGGTGATCATGAACCAGAGCAGGGTGCGGGTGGCGAGCCGGGCCGCGTTGTTGACCTTGCGGAGGTTGGTGATCGACACCAGGATCGCGAAGAAGACGAGCGGCGCGACGGCCAGCTTCAGCAGCTGGACGAAGATGTGGCCGATCTTGTCGAGCGTGGTGTAGAGCCACGCGACGTCGTACGAGCGGGTGATCCAGCCGAGGACGACACCGAGGACCAGACCGGCGACGATCTGGGCCCAGAAGGGCACCTTCGGTATGCGGAAACCGGAGCTCTTGGGCTCGGTGGTCTCCGTGGTGGACGCGGAGTTCGCGGACACGGACACACTCCAGACAGGACGCGGCGTACGCAGGGGAAGGCATGCGTACGCGAGAAGGGGAAGGGGACGGAGGCGGCGTCCTCGCCGGGAGGCGGCGCCGCTGCATGCTGCCGGGTCAGAGGCGACAACAGGCCGCGGTCGTGCAGCGGCAGAGATCGACGTGCAGGCGCGCCACGAGCGGGACGCCCGGGGCGTAGCGGATTCGCACTGCTGTCTTCATGTCATTCACGTTAACACCGCGACTTTGAGGTGCTCAAAGCTTTTCTATGAGCGGGTATCGGGCGAACCGCGCCCCGTAAGCAGCGGATAAGAACGCCAAGGGCCCCGGTTCCGGAGCGACTTGCTCCGGGCCGGGGCCCGAGGTGCGGCACACCCCGAAGGGCGCGGATGTGACGAAGGTTACGTGCCGGGTTCCGCAGGGACGAGAACCACGCCCTACTGGACGGCGTCCTCGCGCGTGCGGTTCGCCTCCAGGCGGGCCTTGGCGCGGTCCACCTTCTCGACGACCTGGACGGACATCTCGTCGCGCTGCTTGCGCAGCAGGACGTAGCTCAGCGGGGCGGACAGCACCAGCCCGAGCAGGACGACCCAGACGACGTTGGAGCCGCCGACGCCGGAGGGGATCACACCGAAGTGGACCGCCACCCCCGCGACGAAGAAGCAGGCGACGAAAATCAACAGTCGCAGCGCGGAGTACCGGATCATTGCGCTCGGCTTGGCAGCGGACACGGCCGACCTCTCTCTACGTACGACGGTGATGCGATCCTGCCCGACCAGTGAAGCATGCCCCGAAATCGTTCGGTTCACGGGGTTGCCGCGGCCCCCCGCGCTCCTCGTACGCCCCCGCCTGAACTGCGGGAACACTCGCCCGGGACCGGTCAGGCGAGCGGGAGCAGCATGGTGATGTCGTCCCGGTCGTCGCCCTCGGCGACCCGGATCGCCCCCGGCACCCGGCCCACTTCCTTGTAGCCGCAGCTCGCGTAGAAGCGGTCCACGCCGGTGCCGCCCCGGCAGGTGAGCCGGATGTACTCCATGCCGTCGATGGTGCGCGCCGCGTCGGCCGCCGCCGCCATGAGGTCGCGCCCGTATCCCTTGCCCTGGTGGGAGGGGTGGACCATCACCGTGTAGAGCCAGAGCCAGTGGCGCATCAACCGGTGGGTGTTGAGGGTGAGGAAGACGGTCGCCGCGACCGCGCCGCCCTCGTCCCGCCCGACGAGCAGCCGGGTACGCCCCTCGGCCATCGCGGTGAGGTGCTTGAGCAGCTCGGGGCGGACGTCCTCGGTGGTGACCGGCGGCACGAAGCCGACCGCGCCACCCGCGTTGGAGACGTCGGTCCAGAGTGCGAGGAGGCCGTCGCGCAGCTCGGGACCGAACGCGGGGTCCAGGGTGAAGGTAAGAGGCATGGAGCAAGATTAGCCATTACACCTCGGTGACCCCAACCGCCTTTCCGGCATGCGGGACGGGCCGGAGGAAGCCCGGTACGGACCGGTGACGCGGAGGGGCCCCGGTCGCGGGCGGCGTACCTGCGACCGGGGCCCCTCGGCGAACACGTGGTGTCAGACCCGCATCGCCTGCGGCGTCTCGCGCCGGTCGGCGTCCGGGCCCGGGTACTCGCGGATGATCTCGTACCGGGTGTTGCGCTCGACGGGCTGGAAGCCCGCGTCCCGGATGAGCTCCAGCAGATCGTCACGGCCGAGCTTGTTCGGCGTGCCGTAGTTGTCCGCGTCGTGCGTGATCTTGTACTCGACGACCGAGCCGTCCATGTCGTCCGCGCCGTGCTGGAGCGCCAGCTGGGCCGTCTGCACGCCGTGCATCACCCAGAACACCTTGACGTGCGGCACGTTGTCGAACAGCAGCCGGGAGACGGCGAAGGTCTTCAGCGCCTCGGCGCCGGTGGCCATCGTGGTCCGCGCCTGGAGCTTGTTGCGGATCTTGCCGTCCTTCATGTCCACGAAGTCGTGCTGGTAGCGCAGCGGGATGAAGACCTGGAAGCCTCCGGTCTCGTCCTGCATCTCGCGCAGCCGCAGCACGTGGTCGACGCGGTGACGGGGCTCCTCGATGTGCCCGTACAGCATCGTCGCCGGGGTCTTGAGACCCTTCTCGTGCGCGAGGCGGTGGATGCGCGACCAGTCCTCCCAGTGGGTGTTGTGGTCGACGATGTGCTGGCGGACCTCCCAGTCGAAGATCTCCGCGCCGCCGCCGGTCAGCGACTCCAGCCCGGCTTCGATCAGCTCGTCGAGGATCTCGGAGGCGCTGAGGCCGGAGATCGTCTCGAAGTGGTGGATCTCCGTCGCCGTGAACGCCTTCAGCGCCACGTTCGGCAGCGCCTCCTTGAGGGCGCTGAGCGAGCGCGGGTAGTACCGCCACGGCAGGGTGGGGTGGAGCCCGTTGACGATGTGCAGCTCGGTGAGGTTGTCGTTCTCCATCGCCTTGGCGAGGCGGACGGCCTCCTCGATGCGCATCGTGTACGCGTCCTTCTCGCCCGGCTTGCGCTGGAACGAGCAGTACGCGCACGAGGCGGTGCACACGTTCGTCATGTTGAGGTGCCGGTTGACGTTGAAGTGCACGACGTCACCGTTCTTGACGGTGCGCACTTCATGGGCCAGACCGCCGAGCCAGGCCAGGTCGTCGGACTCGTAGAGAGCGATCCCGTCCTCGCGGCTCAGCCGCTCGCCGGCCCGGACCTTCTCCTCCAGCTCGCGCTTGAGTCCCGCGTCCACTAGAACGCCTCCCATTTTCTCTACGTAACAGACTTTCCGTAACCGTACGCCCCGAGGTTGCCCGGCCGTCCCCGGGGACACCCTCAACGCTCTTCGGGAAGCTCCCCGACCCGGTTCTCCCACTTCGTGGAGAGCACGATCGTCGTCCGGGTGCGGGAAACGCCCTTCGTTCCGCTCAGCCGGCGGATCGTCTTCTCCAGGCCGTCCACGTCACCGACCCGCACCTTGAGCATGTAGGAGTCGTCGCCCGCGATGAACCAGGCATCCTCGATCTCCTCCAGGTCGCGCAGCCGGCGCGCCACGTCCTCGTGGTCGGCCGCGTCGGAGAGCGAGATGCCGATCAGCGCGGTGACGCCGAGGCCGAGGGCCGCCGCGTCGACCGTGGCGCGGTAGCCGGTGATGACTCCGGCCGACTCCAGCCGGTTGATCCGGTCGGTGACGCTGGGACCCGAGAGGCCGACGAGCCGGCCCAGCTCGGCGTACGACGCCCTGCCGTTCTCCCGGAGGGCTTGGATGAGCTGCCTGTCCACCGCGTCCATATGACAGAACCTTCCATTGTTCAGCAGTATCGCAAGTCTACGTGTGGAATTTAAGGTTGACAGGGGCTGTGCCCTGCGAATCTTTCATCTGGTTCGCGAAGCGCGTGCGAACCTTCAGGAGCGCATACCGTGCTTCCGTGCGAGGCGGCGGCCTCGATCGAGAGGGTCTCCGCCCGCGTGCGCGAGCTGCGGGACCAGGCGAACCGCTCGCGGAACGGACAGCCCGCCGCCGCACGGCGCGTCGCGGAGAGCCGCACCCCGCGCCACCGCAAGCGCCGACCGGGCCGGCCCGCCCTCAGGCGGTACGTGAGCCGCCACCGAGCTCCCCCTCCCACCGGCGGTACAGACCGTGCGGCACCCCCGCCGCGTCCAGCACCCGCCCCGCGACGAAGTCCACCAGGTCCTGGATGTGCGTGGCGCCCGCGTAGAACGCCGGGGAGGCGGGCAGCACCACGGCCCCCGCCTCGTCCAGGGCCACCATCTGCTTCAGCGTCGCCCCGCTCAGGGGTGTCTCCCGTACCGCGACGACGAGGGTGCGCCGCTCCTTGAGCGTGACGCTCGCGGCCCGCTGGAGCAGGTCCTTCGACAGCCCGAGCGCGACCCCGGCCACGCAGGCCGTCGAGGCAGGGACGATCAGCATCCCCTTCGCCGGGTACGAGCCCGAGGACGGCCCCGCCGCGAGGTCACCGGCGGGCCAGTGGCGCACCCCGGAGAGGTCCGGGGCGAAGGTGTCCGGCTTGCCGTCCGCCCCCCGCGCCAGCCAGCTCGCGAGGTCGTCCCGCCAGTGCGCGTCGCGGAAGGCGATCCCGGTCTCGTCCAGCAGCGTGAGTCGCGAGGCACGGCTCACCACCAGGTCCACGTCCTCACCGGCGGCGAGCAGCCCACGCACCACCGAAGCGGCGAACGGGGTCCCCGAAGCGCCCGACACCCCGACAATCCAAGGCCGACGCGGCTGCTGACTCACTGAAGTCGTGGATTCCACACGCCGAGAGTAGCTGCCCCCCGCGCACCGGCCGAACCCGGAACCGGCCGGGGGCTTCTGGGCGTTGTTCCTCGTGCCGTCCAGCGGCCGTCCCGTGGCCACCCCCTGCCGGGGCCATCTCGCCTCCGACACCGTCCCGCTGCTGGTCCTCGGCCGGACTGCGGCGCTCGCGGGCATCCGCCGGTTCCCCGGCGGGGTGGGCGCGGCCCTCCTGTTCCGCCGGCCGCGCCCCGTATCCGGCCGTCACGGCGTGAGGCCGCGCACCACCAGGTCGAGCAGGGTGCAGGCGAAGAGCGCCATGCCGATGAAGCCGTTGACCGAGAAGAACGCCCGGTTGAGGCGGGACAGGTCGTGCGGGCGGACCACCCGGTGCTCGTACACGAAGGCCACGGCGACGATCACCATGCCGATCCAGTAGAAGAGCTCCGCGCCGGTGGCCAGGCCGAACCAGACGAGCAGCCCGGTCGTGATCACGTGGCAGACCCGGGCGCCCCAGAGCGCGGCCGGGATGCCGAAGCGGGCGGGCACCGAGTGCACGCCGTGCGCGCGGTCGGCGCGGACGTCCTGGCAGGCGAAGATCAGGTCGAAGCCGCCGATCCAGATGCCGACGGCGAGCCCGAGGACGACCGCGTCCCACGACCAGCTGCCGGTCACCGCGAGCCAGGCGCCGATCGGGCCCATGGCCTGCGCGATGCCGAGGATGGCGTGCGGGAAGTTCGTGAACCGCTTGCCGTACGGATAGACCACCATCGGCACGACCGCGATCGGGGCGAGCGCGAGGCAGAGCGGATTCAGGAGCGCCGCCGCGCCCAGGAAGAAGACCAGCGCGACCACGGCGCCCGTCCACGCGGAGCGCACGGAGACCGCGCCGGTGACGATCTCGCGGGTCGCGGTGCGCGGATTGCGCGCGTCGATCTCCCGGTCGATGATCCGGTTCGCGGCCATCGCGAAGGTCCGCAGGCCGACCATCGCCACCGTGACGAGCAGCAGCTCGACCCAGTGGATCGACTCGCTGACCCGGAACATCGCGGTCAGCGCGGCGATGTACGCGAAGGGCAGCGCGAACACCGAGTGCTCGATCATCACCAGCCGCAGGAACGCCTTCACTTTGCTGTTGGGCTGCGCCGGGCCGTGGCCCAGCGCTGCTTCTGCGGCAGTCACAGTCCGTATTCCTTCCAGCGGCGGTCGACCTTCGCCGCCGTCTCCGGGTCGGACTCGACCATCTCCGGCCAGCCTCCGTCCCGCGTGTACCCCTCCTCGGGCCACTTCCGCGTCGCGTCGATGCCCGCCTTGCCACCCCAGAACTGCTGGTAGGAGGCGTGGTCGAGGTGATCGACCGGCCCCTCGGCGACGGTCAGGTCCCGGGCGTAGTCGGTGTTGCCGAGCGCCCGCCAGGCCACCTCGTGCAGATCGTGGACGTCGCAGTCGGAGTCCACGACGACGATCAGCTTGGTCAGCGACATCATGTGGGCACCCCAGATGGCACTCATCACCTTCTGGGCGTGCTTGGGGTACTTCTTGTCGATCGAAACGATCGCACAGTTGTGGAAGCCGCCGGCCTCGGGGAGGTGGTAGTCCACGATGTCCGGGACGATGATCTTCAGCAGCGGCAGGAAGAACCGTTCGGTGGCGCGGCCCAGCGGCCCGTCCTCGGTGGGCGGGCGGCCGACCACGATCGACTGGAGCAGCGGACGCTTCCGCATGGTCACGCAGTCGATGGTCAGCGCGGGGAACGGTTCCTGCGGGGTGTAGAACCCGGTGTGGTCGCCGAAGGGCCCCTCGGGGAGCATCCTGCCCGGCTCCAGCCAGCCCTCGATGACGACCTCGGCGTTGGCCGGGACCTGGAGCGGCACGGTCCTGCAGTCGACCATCTCGATCCGCTTGCCCTGGACGAACCCGGCGAAGAGGTACTCGTCGATGTCCCCGGGCAGCGGTGCGGTCGACGCGTACGTCACGGCGGGCGGCGCCCCGAAGGCGATGGCCACCGGCAGCCGCTCGCCGCGCTTGGCGGCGACCTGGTAGTGGTTGCGGCTGTCCTTGTGGATCTGCCAGTGCATGCCGATGGTGCGGCGGTCGTGGCGCTGGAGGCGGTAGAGCCCGAGGTTGCGGACGCCGGTCTCGGGGTGCTTGGTGTGGGTCAGCCCCAGGTTGAAGAAGGAGCCCCCGTCCTCGGGCCAGGTGAAGAGCGCGGGGAGCTGGTCCAGGTCGACG
Organism: Streptomyces sp. NPDC008125; assembly: GCF_042957125.1. Classification (NCBI taxonomy): domain Bacteria; kingdom Bacillati; phylum Actinomycetota; class Actinomycetes; order Kitasatosporales; family Streptomycetaceae; genus Streptomyces; species Streptomyces sp. NPDC008125. The sequence goes on along the minus strand of NZ_JBIBHR010000021.1, from coordinate 67,868 downwards.
TCGTCGCCGGTGAGGACGACCTCCTGGACGGGGGCGCTCTCCCCCTTCACCTTCTTCGGCGGCACGTGGATCATCGAGCCGAGCTTCCCGAACGCCTCGCGCACACCGATGAACCCGTGCGGCAGCTCCGGCTTCAGCAGCCCGCCGATCTTGTCGCTGATGTCCGAGTACGCCTTCAGCCCGAGCGCCTTCAGCAGCCGCCGGTCGGTGCCGTACACGTTCATGGCCAGGGGCATCGAGGACCCCTTGACGTTCTCAAAGAGCAGCGCGGGCCCGCCGGCCTTGTTGACGCGGTCGACGATCTCGCCGACTTCGAGGTACGGATCGACCTCGGCCTTGATGCGCTTGAGATCGCCCTCACGTTCCAAGGCCCGGAGCAGGGAGCGAAGATCGTCGTAAGCCATGCCCACCAGTTTGTCATCCTCCCCGCACTCCCCCTCGGGCGCTCCCCCGCCGCCGCGCCGGGGGCGGGCAGCCGGGAAAACGGGTGCCCACCGCACGGACGGCCCGTAGCGTGGCCCGGGAATCCGCCCCGCCCGCAGGAGAAGAGCATGGCGCCGCACCAGGTACCGCCCGGGATCATCGACTTCTACGCTTCCGGATACGACGAGGGCGGCCGGCTGAGCAGGAGCGCCGACGGCGTGCTGGAGCTGGTGCGGACCCAGGAACTGCTGCGCCGGCACCTGCCGCCCGCCCCCGCGAAGGTGCTCGACGTGGGCGGTGGCCCGGGGGCGCACGCGCGGTGGCTGGTGGAGGAGGGGTACGAGGTCCACCTCGTCGACCCGGTCGAGCGGCACGTCCGGGAGGCCCTGGAGACCGGGGCCACCGCCGAGCGGGGGGACGCCCGGTCGCTCCCGGCCGGGGACGCGACGTACGACGCGGTGCTGCTGCTCGGCCCGCTCTACCACCTGCCCGACCCGGCCGACCGGAGGGCGGCGCTCGCGGAGGCCGTGCGGGTGGTCCGGCCGGGCGGTCCGGTCGCGGCGGCTGGCATCAACCGGTACGCCCCGCTCTTCGAGCACACCGCGTACGCCCACCTGCACCGCCCGGAGCTTCAGCGGAGTGTCGCGGAGGACCTGGTGACGGGGGTGTACGACGGCCGGCGCGGGTTCACCGAGGCGTACTTCCACTCCGCGGCGGAACTGACGGCCGAACTGTGCGACTCCGGGTGCGAGGACACGGTGGTGTACGGGATCGAGGGACCGGCCTGGTCGCTGCTGAAGGCGACGGAACATCACACCGGGGAGTCGCTCGTGGGCTCGCCGCTGTTCGAGTCCGCGCTCGTCGCGGCCCGCCTGGCGGAGGCTCATCCGGAGCTTCTCGCCGCCAGTTCACATCTGCTCGCCGTGGGGTGTCGTCCGTAGCCGGTACCCTGTCGGCTCACCGGGGGCCTTCACGCCCCACCGCCGTTCCCGGGGGGAATCCTCACCCATGTTCAGGGCCCTGATCTATCTCCTGCCGCTGGCGCTGACGATCTACGCCTTCATCGACTGCCTCAACACCCCGGAGGACGAGGCCAAGCACCTGCCGAAGGTGGCCTGGGTCTTCATCATCCTGCTGTTCTGGATCGTCGGTCCGATCGTCTGGCTGGCCGCGGGCAAGCTGCGGCACGCACCCGCCGGAGGCCGTACGCCCTCCGAATGGCACCGCAACCACCGCACCCAGTGGGTGGCGCCGGACGACAACCCGGAGTTCCTCCAGAGCCTCCGCGCGGAGAACAGGAGGGACGAGTCGCTCCTGAAGGACTGGGAGGCGGACCTGCGCCGCCGCGAGGACGAGCTCAAGCGCCGCGAGCGCGGTACCGGCCCCGACGAAGCCCCGGGCACGCCGCCGCCGGCGACCGCCTGACCGTACGAAGCAGCACGAAGCCCGCGCGGGCCGGGGGACCGGACCGGGCGGGCTTCACGCGTTCACGGGCTCAGCAGCGCCCCGAGCCGGTTCAGCAGGGGGAGCAGCGCGGCGCGTTCCTGAGGGGTGAGCGCCTCCAGCGCGCCGTGCACCACGCGCATCTCGGCGCGTATCCGGTGCGCCAGCTCGGTGCCCTCGGGGGTGCGGGAGGCGACCTTGGAGCGGCGGTCGCCGGGTGCGGGGGTGCGGACGAGCAGGCCCCGGGTCTCCATGCGGCCGACGAGCCCGGTGGCGTTGGAGGCGTCGCAGACCAGGTGACGGGCGAGGGCGCTCATCGGCATCGGCGCGTCGAGCGCGATGAGGGCGCGGGCCTGCGCGCTGCTCAGGCCGTGGCGGGCGGCGACGGCGGTGAGGTCGTCGGAGTGTCCGCGGACGACGCCGGCCAGGGGCTCCAGCAGGTCGTCCGGGGTGGGGACGGCGCGGTCGGGGCGGGGTGCCGGTTCCGGGGGCATGGGGTGGTCATCCTTGGGCAGAGGCGCGGGAGCGAGCGGCGGGAAGGGCGCGGGGACGGGCGGTGCGGACATCCACCGTACGCCGCGTTCCGATTATTTGACTTACTCAACTTCCGGCAGTTACATGAAATGCGTTGCTTGATGATGTCAACTTCCTGATGTCGAGACGCCACGCAGTAGCAGTAGGGAGCCCCCCATGCCCTCCGAGTCCCCGGCCGACGTCGTCGCCCGCCTCCGCACCACCTTCCGCACCGGCCGTACGAAGGACCTGGCCTGGCGCACCCACCAGCTGGAGCGGCTGCGCGCCCTGCTCACCGAGCACGGTGACGAGCTGGCCGACGCGCTCCGCGCCGACCTCGGCAAGAGCCGCGCGGAGTCCTACCGGACCGAGATCGACTTCACCGTCCGCGAGATCGACCACACCCTGGAGCACCTCGCCGGCTGGCTGCGCCCCGAGCCCGCCCCCGTACACGCCGGGCTCGCCGCCCTCGGGGCCACCGCGCTCACGGTGCGCGACCCGCTCGGAGTCGTCCTGATCATCGCGCCCTGGAACTACCCGGCGCAGCTGCTGCTCGCCCCGCTCGCGGGCGCGCTGGCGGGCGGCAACTGCGTGGTGGCCAAGCCGAGCGAGCTGGCCCCGGCGACCTCCGCCGCCGTCGCCCGGCTGCTCCCCCGCTTCCTGGACACCGACGCGGTGGCCGTCGTCGAGGGCGGCGTGGAGGAGACGACGGCGCTGCTGGAGGAGCGGTTCGACCACATCTTCTACACCGGCAACGGCACGGTCGGCCGGATCGTGATGGCCGCCGCGGCGAAGCACCTCACCCCGGTGACGCTGGAGCTGGGCGGCAAGTCCCCGGTCTTCGTGGACCGGGACACCGACGTGAAGGCGGTCGCGGCGCGCCTCGCCTCGGGGAAGTTCCTCAACGCCGGCCAGACCTGCGTCGCCCCGGACTACGTCCTCACCGACCCGGAGACCGGCGCCGCCCTCGCGGACGCGCTCGCCGCCGCCGTCGAGACGCAGTTCGGCAGCGACCCCTCGGCCTCCCCCGACTACGGCCGCATCATCAACGAGCGCCACTTCGACCGCCTGGTACGCCTGCTGGACTCCGGCCGTACGGTCACCGGCGGCGTCCACGACCGGGCGGCGAAGTACATCGCGCCGACCGTCCTCGCCGATGTCGCCCCGGACGCACCGGTGATGGGCGAGGAGATCTTCGGCCCGGTGCTGCCGATCCTCACCGTGTCCGGCCTGGACGAGGCGATCGACTTCATCAACGACCGGGACAAGCCGCTGGCGCTCTACGCGTTCACCGAGTCCGCCGAGACCCGCGAGCGGCTGCTGAACGAGACCTCCTCGGGCGGAGTCGGCATCGGCCTGCCGCTCGCCCACCTGACCGTCTCCGACCTGCCCTTCGGCGGAGTCGGTGAGAGCGGCATGGGCAGCTACCACGGGCAGTACTCCATGGACACCTTCAGCCACCGCAAGGCGGTCCTGGACACCCCGCTCGGCTGACCGGCGCTGCGCCACCACGCGCAACGGCTGCCCGCTCCCCCCCGGTACGTACGGGAGGGGTGGGCAGCCGTTGCGCGTGGTGGCGCGTCAGACCCCGGCGTAGGAGTGCTTGCCGGTGATGAAGATGTTGACGCCGTAGTAGTTGAACAGCCAGCAGCCGAAGGCGATGAGCGCCAGGTAGGCGGCCTTGCGGCCCTTCCACCCGGCGGTCGCGCGGGCGTGCAGGTAGCAGGCGTAGGCGACCCAGGTGATGAACGACCAGGTCTCCTTGGCGTCCCAGCCCCAGTAGCGGCCCCACGCCTCGCCGGCCCAGATCGCCCCCGCGATGATCGTGAACGTCCAGAGCGGGAAGACGGCCGCGTTGGCGCGGTACGAGAACTTGTCGAGCGTCGCCGCCGAGGGCAGCCGGTCCAGCACGGACTGGGCGAACCGGCCCGGCGTCTCGCCGTTCTCGACCTTGCGCTCGTAGCTGTCGCGGAAGAGGTAGAGCAGCGTGGCGACGGCGCCGAGGAAGAAGACCGCGCCGCAGATGATGGCGGTGGAGACGTGGATCCACAGCCAGTACGAGTGGAGCGCCGGCACCAGCTGGTCGCTGTCCGTGTAGAGCACGGTGGTGGCGATGCCGAGGTCCAGCAGGACCACGGTGACCAGCAGCAGCCCCATCCAGCGGACGTTCTTCCGGAGCAGCAGCAGGATCAGGTAGGCCGCGACGGCGACCGTGGAGAAGGTGATCGAGAACTCGTACATGTTGCCCCAGGGGGCGCGCTCCACGGAGAGCGCGCGGGCGACGACGCCGCCCGCCTGCACGAGGAAGGCGAGCACGGTCATCGAGACCGCGATCCGGCCCCACAGGTCGCCCTGGAAGGTGCCGCCGGAGGCACCGGGGCCGTCCGGGACGTCCCGGGTCCCGGCGGCGGACCGGGTGACCACCTTCGGGCGTTCCAGCACGGCGGTCGTACCGCCGGCCTGGGTGACCTGGACCTTCACCGAGGACTGGGTGGCGGCTCCGGCGTCGAGCGCGGCGGCCGTGCGGCCGACCTTGCTGCGGCTGCCGAACACCCATTCCGCGATGTGCGCGAGGAAGGCCAGGGTGTAGACGGCCATCGACGAATAGATCAGCACATTGCTGGTGTGCGCCAGATTCTCGTTGGCGGCGGCGGCGAGATTCACTTCTCAGCCCCTTCGGCAGTTTCTGCGGCAGGTACGTCGGGACCGGGGCCGGGTTCGGCCGCGGAGTCGGTCTCCGGCCCCTGTTCGGGGTCGGGCTGCGGATCGGGTGCGGTCGGCGCCACGTCGTTCAGCGCCACCGCCAGGCCGAGCAGTTCCTCGGGCAGCTTCGCGGACTCGCTGCGGCCGAGGCCGGCCATCTCGACGACGGTCACCCCGTCGGCCCCGCGCACGGCCCGCACCCAGAAGCGGCGGCGCTGGATGAAGAGCGAACCGGCCAGTCCGGCGATGGCGGCGATGGCCCCGCCGAGCGCCCAGCCGGCGGCGGGCCGCTCGGAGATCTGGAAGCTGGCCCACTCCTCGACGCCGTCGAAGGTGATGGAGCCGGCGCCGTCCGGAAGCTGCATGGTCTCGCCGGGCGCGAGCCGCTGCTTCAGGTTGGCGCCGGAGGCGTCCTTGAAGGGCTTCAGCTTGTCCGTGTCGAGCTGGTAGACGTTCTGCGGGAGGCCGGAGTCGACGCCGAGGCTGCCGTGCAGCGCGTTGAGCGCCAGCACCGGGTTCTCCGCGCCGGGGAACTGCGAGAGCATCGTCCCGCTGCCCGCACCGGCGAAGGTCGGCACGAAGAACGCCTGGAAACCGAGCTGGTCCCGCTTGCCGTTCTTGTCCTTGTATCCGTCCATGACCTTGATGGCACCGGACGAGGTGATGTTGGCGTCGCGCGGCAGCAGCGGCACGGCGGCCTTGAAGATCTGCTTGCCCCTGCCGTCCCGGACGGTGACGACCGGGGCGTAGCCGTGCGAGATCAGGAAGATCTTGGTGCCGTCGATCACCAAGGGCTCGTTGACCTTGATGACACCCTTCTTCTCCTTGCCGTACGCGCCCTCGGCGTACGTCACCCGCGCCTCGAAGGTACGGGCCGTGCCCCGCTGGGGACCGGTCTTCTCGTACGTGCCGACGAAGTCGTCGAGGGTGAAGCTGAACGGCGCGAGCGAATCGCTGTCGTACAGCGAACCGCTGTCGAAGTCGTCGTACTGCGTCATCGTGTTGGCGAAACCGTCGCCCTCGGTGACGAGCTTGCCGCCCTGGAAGTGGAAGAGCGCGCCGACCGCGAAGGCCACCAGCATCACGATGAGCGCGACGTGGAAGACCAGGTTGCCGGCCTCGCGCAGGTAGCCCTTCTCCGCGGCGACCGCGTCCCCGACCGCATGGGAGCGGAACCGCCGCTTGCGCAGCAGGGCGAGCGCCGCCTCGCGGACCTGCTCCGGCTCGGCCTCCGTGCGCCAGGTCGTGTACGCGGGCAGCCGGGTCAGGCGCTTCGGGGCGTGCGGCGGGCGGCTGCGCAGCTGGCCCACGAACTGGGCGCTGCGCGGCAGGATGCAGCCGATGAGCGAGACGAACAGCAGGATGTAGATCGCGGAGAACCACACCGAGCTGTAGACGTCGAAGAGCTGGAGCTTCTCGTAGATCGGGGTGACGGTGGTGTGCGCGTTCTTGAACGTCAGCACCTTCAGCTCGTCCACGCTGTTCTGCGGGATCAGCGAGCCGGGGATGGCGCCGAGCGACAGCAGGAAGAGCAGGATCAGCGCGATCCGCATCGAGGTGAGCTGGCGCCAGAACCAGCGGATCCAGCCGATGAAGCCCATGGCGGGCAGCCCGGCCTCGCGGTCGGCGCGTTCCTCCACCGGTGCGGTGGAGAGCTGCGCCCCGGCCTCACCGAGCTCCCGGGTGTCCTGCTCGTCGGCGCGCGCGGCGTCGCGCTCGTCAGTGGTGTTCAGCTTGCTCAATGGAACTCAGATCCCCACAGTGAAACCGTTGGACCAGCCCTGCACGTCCTGCATGAACGAGGCCCACAGCCCCGTCAGCAGCAGGATGCCGGTCGCGATCATCATGACGCCCCCGATGCGCATGACCCATGCGTAGTGGCGCTTGACCCAGCCGAACGCACCGAGCGCCTTGCGGAAGGCGACGGCGGCGAGGACGAACGGGACACCGAGTCCCAGACAGTACGCGACGGTCAGAAGTGCCCCGCGTTCGGCGGTGCCCTGGTCGAAGGCGAGCATGGACACCGCGCTCAGCGTCGGGCCGAGGCAGGGGGTCCACCCGATCCCGAAGAGGGCGCCCAGCAGCGGGGCTCCCAGCAGCCCGGTGACCGGTCTGCGGTGGATGCGGAACTCGCGCTGGGTCATCCACGGCATCAGCCCCATGAAGAAGACGCCCATGAGGATCATCAGCACGCCGAGGACCCGCTGGAGGGCCTCGCTGTGTTCCTGGAGGTTGCCGCCGAAGTAGCCGAAGAGCGCCCCGCCCGACACGAACACGGCGGTGAAGCCGAGCACGAAGAGGGAGGCGCCGCCGACGATCCGGCCCCGCCGGGCGTTCGCCAGGTCGGTGCCGCTGATGCCGGTGACGTAGCTCAGGTAGCCGGGGACCAGCGGCAGGACGCAGGGCGAGAAGAACGACACGAGACCGCCGAGGAGCGCGATCGGCACGGCGGCCAGCAGCGCACCGTTGACGACCGTCTCGTTGTACGTGGCGGCGGCGAGGGTGGTCACCGGGTCACTTCTCCGCGATCAGCGGGTCGATCATCTTGTGCAGCTGTTCCGCGTCGAGCGCCTGGAGGGTGCGGGCGGCGATGCGTCCCTCGCGGTCGATGACCACGGTCGACGGGATGGTCTGCGGGTTCAGGGTGCCCTTGGGGAAGCGGAGGATGAGCTTGCCCACCGGGTCGTAGAGGCTCGGATAGGCGATGCCCGCGTCCGCCTCGAAGTTCAGGGCGGCGTCCTTCTGCGTGTCGCGGGTGTTGATCCCGACGAACTGGACGCCCTGGCCCGCGGTCTCCTTGGAGACGGCGGCGAAGTGCTTCGCCTCCGCGCGGCAGGGGCCGCACCACGATCCCCAGACGTTGACGACGACGACCTTGCCCTTGTAGGCGGCGACGTCGAGCTTCTTGCCCTCCAGCGTGCTGCCTTCGAGCTCCGGGGCGGCCCGGCGGTCCTTCAGGGCCACGGTCGAGATGCCGCCGCCGCCGGTGACGAAGTTGGTGTCACCGCCCCCGCCCGACTTGATGTCGTCCCCGCCGCACGCGGACAGGGTCAGGGCACCGGCCACGACGGCGGTCGTGGCGGCGAGCAGGGTGAAGCGGCGTCGGGGTGCGCGGCCATGGCTCATGTGAAAAGTTTCGCATGGCAGATCCGGGGATCTTGGGCACCCCCCTCGGTGCCCGTAAAGCCCCTTGTCAGGCCTGCTTAAAGAAAGCGTTCCAGCCACCGGCGGGGGCCTGACCGACCTCCAGTGTACGGAGCTTCGCCAGAACTTCCGGGTCCTGGACGTCCAGCCAGTCCACGAACTGGCGGAACGAGACGAGCCGTACGTCCGGCTGTCCGGCCACCTCCTTGATCACTTCCTCCACGGCGTCCATGTAGATACCGCCGTTCCACTCCTCGAAGTGATTGCCGATGAAGAACGGTGCGCGATTCGATGCGTACGCCCTGTGGAATCCGGCGAGATAGGAGCCGGTCGCCTGTTCACGCCAGTCCGGATAGCGCGAGGGCATGCCCCGGGTCGAGTTCTGCGACTGGTTGGCGAGGATGTTGTAGTCCATGGAGAGAACTTCGAAGGTGTGGCCGGGGAACGGCATTCCCTGGAGCGGGAGATCCCACACGCCGAGTCGCTTCTCCGGCCACCTCTGCACCCCGCCCGGCGAACTCGCGTCGTAGCGCCAGCCGAGCCTGCTCGCGGTCGGCAGCAGGTTCTCCTGCCCGAGAAGGCAGGGGGTACGTCCGCCGGTGAGTTCCTTCCGGTAGTCGAAAGGCAGCGGTTCGACGTTCTCCCAGCCACTGTTGGTGCGCCATTGCGTCACGAAGGAGACGGCCTGATTGATCTCGCTGTGCCACTGCGCGGGGGTCCAGTTCTCCACCGACCCTCCACCGGCGCAGAAATGACCGTTGAAGTGGGTGCCGATCTCGTGGCCGTCGAGCCACGCCTCGCGCACGTAGCGCAGCGTCTGCCTGACGTGGTCGTCGGTGAGGTAACCGATGTCCGAGGCCCCGCGCGGATTGTTGGGCGGCTGGTAGAGCGATTTCTTCGACTCGGGCAGCAGGTAGATACCGGAGAGGAAGAAGGTCATCGCGGCGTCGTGTTCCCGGGCGAGTTCCAGAAAGCGCGGGAAAAGGCCGTTGCCGACCTCGCCCGCCCCGTCCCAGGAGAAAATCACGAACTGCGGGGGCGTCTGGCCCGGTTCGAGCGGGACGGGTGCGTCCGGCTGTTTCGGCTGCTTTCCGGTGTCGGAGGTGGAACCGTCCCCGATCAGGCGTACACCGCTGTTCGCGGGCCCCTTGCCGTGCTCCTTCCCTCCGCCGTGCGCGCCGTGGTCGGGAGCTGTACCGGCGGCACCCCCGGAGCTCCCCCCGGGGCCCCGGTGCGCCCCGCTCCCGGAACCGAGTGAGCCGCAGCCCGCGATTCCCGCGGCGGCTGCGGCTCCCAGACCCGCTCCCAGCAGTCCCCTCCGGTTGATGTTGTTCGCATGCTTCTGGTTCACGTCCACGTCCCCATCGGCGGTCGTTTTGTCTCATGCTCATACAAACTGCCCATGGCTGAGATGAAAGGAGCGACGCGATGGTTCCTACGATTATCTGATTTTCACCACACGACCGGACCCTCACCGGTTCTCCACAAGCGCTCCGCTTTCACGGGACGGCCCTGACGTCTTTCGGCCATCCGCCCGGGGGCGCGCGGGCTGACAACCGCGCCACAGGGGTGGCACAGTGGAGCGATGTTCCCGCGCCGGCCGTCGTCCCCCCAAGAAGTGGCCCGTACCGCGTCCGAGGTGACGAATCTGCTCGCGGTCCTCTGGGGAAGAGCCCAGGCCAACACCCCGACGGGCCCCACCTCCCCGTCCCAGCTGCGCGCACTGCTGGCGATCGAGCGCCGGGAGGGTGGCAACATGCGGGCCCTGGGCGAGGCGCTGGGGTCGACCCCGCCCGCGACGAGCCGACTCTGCGACCGGCTGGAAGCCGCGGGCCTCGTCGAGCGCCGCCTCAGCCCGGCCAGCCGCCGGGAGATAGAACTCCACCTCAGCCGGCCCGGCCGGGCCCTGCTGGACGAGATCAGGGCCGGCCAGGTGCGGGAGGTGTCCCTGGTGCTCGCGGCGATGGAGCCCGAGGCGGCCGAAGCACTGCGCGAGGGCCTCGCGGCGTTCCGGGACGCCGCGACCGAGGTCATCGACGGGGAGAGATACGAGCCCGACGAACCCGCCTGGCTGGCCAGCCTCGCCTGAGACCACCGGGGCCGCCCGACCCGGTCCGGCACACCCTCCCCGCCCGTCGCGAGAGCGCAGCGAGCCCGCGACCAGCACGCAGAGAATGCGCCGATTCACCCCACACCGTCCCAGCCTGGGATGTTTCCTTCCTGCAATTGTTGTCAGTGAACAACTATTACCTCTAGTCTCGTCGCGGTCGCATCGTGCGGCCCCATGGCCGGCCGGTCCATGGTGAGAGGAGGCACAGCGCCTTGGGCACCCTGCCCCCCACCGTCCTCGCACCCCGTGACGGCAGTTCCTCCGAGCCGTCGCGCACCGGCACCGCCGCGCCCCGTACCGCGGCCGTCCCCGCCGGCCGTACCGGCGAGGCCCCGGGCTTCGACCTGTGGAGTGGCGACGGGCCCAGCGTCCTGCTGATCGAGGACGACGCCGGGGACGCCCTGCTGGTCGAGGAGATGGTCGCCGACAGCGGCGTGGCCATCGACCTGTCCTGGGCGCGGACTCTCGCGGAGGCGCTCGACTCCCTCGACCGGGACACCCCCCAGTGCGTCCTGCTCGACCTCCACCTGCCCGACTCCCAGGGACTCGGCGCCCTGGAGACGATCCTCTCCCGCTCGCCGGACACGGCCGTCGTCGTCCTGACCGGGCTCGCCCAGGAGGACTCCGGGCTCGCCGCGGTCTCCGGCGGCGCCCAGGACTACCTGATCAAGGGCCGCCTCGACGGCGAGCTCTTCGTACGGGCCATCCGCTACGCGATCCAGCGCAAGCGCGCCGAGCGCGCCGCCGCCGACCTGCGGGAGAGCCGGCTGCTGGCCGCGGAGAACAGCCGGGTCGAACGCGGCCTGCTGCCCACCCCGCTGCTCATCGACGACACCGCCCAGGTCTGCTCCCGCTACCGCCCCGGGCGCGCGCAGACCCTGCTCGGCGGCGACTTCTACGACGTCGTCCAGACACCCGACGGCACCACGCACGCGGTCGTCGGCGACGTCTCCGGCCACGGCCCCGACGAGGCCGCCCTCGGGGTGTGCCTGCGGGTCGCGTGGCGCTCCTTCATCCTCTCCGGAGCGCGCGGCCAACGGCTGCTGGACCTGCTCGAACAGATGCTGGTCGCCGAGCGTTCCGGGCCCGAGATCTTCGCTACCCTCACCACGCTCAGCCGGGCGGTCGGCACTCCGCACGTGGAGGTCATGCGCGCCGGGCACCCGGGGCTCCTGGTGCGTCCGCCGGACGGCCCGGTCCGCCTGGAGGAGGTGCCGGGCGGCCCCGTGCTGGGCCTGCTGCCCGGCCGCGCGCACTGGCCGGTGACCGTGCTGGAGGCGCCCCGGGGGACGCGGCTCGCGCTCTTCACCGACGGGCTCATCGAGGGCCGCACCGGCACGGGGTACGAACGCCTCGGTGAGGAGGGCCTCGTGAAGATCGCACGGGAGTACGCCCACCACCTCCCGGCCGACGACTTCGTGGACGCGGTCATCCAGCGGTGCGAGGACCTCGCCGCCGACAGCGGCGGACTCGCCGACGACGTGGCCGTACTCCACCTCGGCTGGACGGACACCGTGTGAGGGCGGCGCCCGTACCGGCAACGCTCCGCCCCGCCCGTACCCGCTGACGCCGGCTCCGGCCGCCACTCCCTCCCCGCTCCGCCGTCGGAGGGGCGCGGCGCGAAGGGCCCGGCACCGGCCCGTCGGGCACCCCCCGGTCCCGTTACCCTGCTCGCCCCCGAGCAGCATCCTGGTGAAGAAAGCCGACCAACTGTGACGAACTACCTGGCCGTGGAACGCGCTCTGCGTACCGCCGCGCCGCACGCCCTGGTGGAGGCCGCGCGCGTCGCACTCGCCGAGCACTACGGCGCCACGGACGTCGAGCTGCTGATGGCCGACTACAGCCTGACGGTGCTCCAGCCGGTCGACGCCCCGGCCCGCCCGGAGGGCCCGGTGCCGGTGAACGGCAGCCCCGAGGGCCGCGCCTTCGGCAGCCAGACGCCGTACGAGCGCACCGCGCCGGGGCCGGACGACGCGGTCGTGCTGCACCTGCCGGTGGCCGTCCGGGGCGACCGCCTCGGCGTCCTCGACGTGACGCTCCCCCGGCACCGGCGCACGACCGGCGCCGTCCACGACCTCACCGAGATCGCCCAGCTTCTCGGCCACGAGATCATCGTCGCCGAGCGGGACACCGACCTCTATCTGCGGGCCCGCCGGGTCAACCGGCTGACCCTCGCCGCCGAGATGCAGTGGCAGCTGCTGCCCGCCCGGGCGTGTGCGCGGCCCGAGTACGCCATAGGCGCCCAGCTGGAACCGGCGTACGCCATCCACGGCGACAACTTCGACTGGTCCACCACCGCCGACACCCTCACCCTCACCGTCACCAACGGCATGGGCGAGGGCATCGAGGCGTCGCTCCTCACCAACCTGGCCGTGAACGCCCTGCGCAACGCCCGCCGGGCCGGGATCGGCATGGCGGACCAGGCGGCCCTCGCGGACCAGGCGCTGTACGCGCAGTACCGGGGCGCGTCCCACGTGTCGACGCTGCTGCTCACCTTCGATCTCACCACCGGCAACGCCCAGGTGGTGGACGCCGGTTCGCCGCAGCTCTGGCGCCGGCGCGGCCGGACCGTCGAACGCATCGATCTGGAGGCGCAGCTCCCGCTCGGCATGTTCGACGAGACCGCCTACGTCGTCCAGGAGTTCCAGGTGCTGCCGGGCGACCGCCTGGTCTTCGTCAGCGACGGGGTCTACGCGGCGGGCAACCGTGCCGGAGAGCCGTACGGCGAACGGGCGCTGACCCGGGCCATCCAAGCCGCCGGTCTGCTGCACGCCCCGTCCGTACCGAGGGCCATCCTGCGGGCCCTGGCCGAACACCGCGACGCGGAGCCGGAGGACGACGCACTGGTCGTCTGCCTCGACTGGTTCGGCGCGAAGGGCGGCCCCGAGGGCTGACCGGCTCCGCCAGGAACGAACGATCCCGGGGGCGGGCCACCTGCCGTGGCCCGCCCCCGGGATCAGCGCTCTCAGGTGCGTACGTCCTCAGGCGCCGAACGCCTTCGACTTGCCCTTCACCGGCTTCGCCCCGGCGCGCAGGTGCGCGGGCACCAGATCGCGGGCGGGCTCGGAGTAGCCGACCGAGACGATCTTGTCGCCCTGGTAGGTGAAGCTGGTCAGCGAGGCGAGGGTGCACTGCCGCTTGCGCGGGTCGTGCCAGAGCCGGCGGCGCTCCACGAAGCTGCGCACGATCCAGATCGGCAGCTGGTGGCTGACGCAGACCGCCTCGTGCCCCCGTGCCGCGTCGCGCGCGGCGTCCAGGGCCCCCATCATCCGTACGACCTGCTCGACGTACGGCTCGCCCCAGGAGGGCTTGAACGGGTTGGTGAGGTGCTTCCAGTTGTCCGGGTTGCGCAGCGCGCCGTCACCGACGCCGAAGGTCTTGCCCTCGAAGACGTTGGCGGCCTCGATCAGCCGCGCGTCGGTGGCGAGGTCGAGCCCGTGCGCCTTGGCGATCGGGGTCGCGGTCTCCTGGGCGCGCTCCAGCGGGGAGGCGACGACGTGGCGGACGTCGCGCCGCTCCAGGTGCTCGGCGACCCGGTCGGCCATCTTCCGGCCCAGTTCGGAGAGGTGGTACCCGGACTTGCGCCCGTAGAGCACGCCCTCCGGGTTGTGCACCTCGCCGTGGCGCATCAGGTGGACGACGGTGATGTCCTGGGCGGAACCGTTCTCGCTCATGCGGTGGCCTCCGAGGCGGCGCGGGCGGCGGCGGGCAGGGCGTCGGCGACGCGCTCGACGGCCCGGGAGTCGTGGGCGGTGGAGACGAACCAGGACTCGAACGCCGAGGGGGGCAGGTAGACGCCCTGGGACAGCATCGAGTGGAAGAAGGCGGTGTAGCGGAACGCCTCCTGCTTCTTCGCGTCCGCGTAGTTCCGGACCGGCCCGTCGGTGAAGAACACGGAGAACATGTTGCTCGCCGTGGACACGTGGTGCGCCACGCCCTCCTTGCTGAGCGCGCCGCTGACCAGGCCCTGGAGCTCGGCGGAGACCGCGTCCACCTTCGCGTACGCGGCGTCGTCGAGCAGCCGCAGCTGCGCGAGGCCGGCGGCGGTGGCGATCGGGTTCCCGGAGAGGGTGCCCGCCTGGTAGACCGGACCGGCCGGGGCGAGGTACGCCATGACGTCGGCGCGTCCGCCGAAGGCCGCGGCCGGGAAGCCGCCGCCCATGACCTTGCCGAAGGTCATCAGGTCGGGGCGGACGCCGTCGATGCCGTACCAGCCGGCCTTCGAGGTGCGGAACCCGGTCATGACCTCGTCGGAGATGAAGAGGGCACCCTCGGCGGCGCACAGCTCCTTCAGCCCGGCGTTGAAGCCGTCCACCGGCCGGACGACGCCCATGTTGCCCGCGGCGGCCTCGGTGATCACACAGGCGATCTCGCCGGGGTGCGCGGCGAAGGCGGCGCGGACGGCCTCCAGGTCGTTGTACGGCAGCACCAGGGTGTCTCCGGCCTGCGCGCCGGTCACCCCAGGGGTGTCGGGCAGCGCGAAGGTGGCGACACCGGAGCCGGCGGCGGCCAGCAGCGCGTCGACGTGGCCGTGGTAGCAGCCGGCGAACTTCACGACCTTGGCCCGGCCGGTGAAGCCGCGCGCCAGCCGGATCGCGGACATGGTCGCCTCGGTGCCGGACGAGACCAGGCGCACCTGCTCGACGGGCTCGACGCGGTCCACCATCGCCTCGGCGAGCGCGACCTCGCCCTCACCCGGCGTACCGAAGGAGGTGCCGCGGGCGACCGCCGCCTGCACGGCGCCGATGACCTCGGGGTGAGCGTGGCCGAGAATCATCGGCCCCCACGAGCAGACGAGGTCGACGTACTCGCGGCCGTCGGCGTCGGTGAGGTACGGACCGGTGCCGGACACCATGAACCGGGGCGTACCGCCTACGGCGTTGAAGGCGCGCACCGGCGAGTTCACGCCACCGGGCGTCACGACGGACGCGCGGTCGAAGAGCGACTGTGAAACTGGGGCTTCGTATGAATACGCCACTTTGGTCCTGATCTGCGATTCGGGGGGTCGGAGGGCTGGTGGGGACATCGCGGCCACCGGTGAGCAAGGAGCGCGCACTCCTCGTATCACGAAAGGGCGTCAGCCCCCTCGCGTCTGCGAAACTGGGGCGTCATGGGGAAAGCTCACACATGCCATGGTGTCAGAGGCGCGCGCGGACTCGCAGGCAGGTGTTTCGCCGCACGCCTGGTGGGGAGGTCACTGACACGATGATCGGGTTGCGCGGTGGGGCTGTGTCTCCTAAGAAGTAGTCGGGTGGATGAAATATGCATCGCGGTGGCGGAGTGGGCGAAGGCACTGACGGCCTGGGGCCCGAGCCTGCCCGGCGTGGGCGTCACCGGCGTGATGCTGAACGCGTACAGGGCAGCAGACCGGCACCGGATGCCGGCAGCGGTCCCGGGATCAGGAGCGGTGGCCGGGTGGGGGTGACCTACAAGTACTTCGGCGCCCCGGACGGGGCGACCGCCGCACGCGTGCCCATCTCGATGCGCCCGGAGGAGCTGGGCGGCGACGAGCTGGGCATGGGGGGCATGTTCACCAAGATCAAGCCGGAGACGGTGGCCGCCATGGTCCTCACCGGTATACAGGGGATCCCACTGCACCAGGTCCCGCCGCTGGAGCTCGTCGTCCTCCACCCCGACTACGCCGTGGTGAAGCTGCCGATGACGGTGGTCGACCCCCTGCGTGAGGTGGGCGAGGAGACGGTGGGCGCGGCGGCCTTCATATGGTCGACCGTCCCCGACCGGGGCGGCCCGCGCGACGCCTTCAACGTCTACCGGCTCCTCCACGAGTGGCAGGACTTCTCCGTCCGCCTGCACGACGCGGGCCACCAGGCGTACTGCCTGGTGTGGCCCTGACGCACGAGACGCACCGCACGCACGCACCGCACGCGCGCACGAGAAGTACGAGGCGCACGCACGAAGCGCACCGCACGCACGCACGAGGCGCCCCGCACGCCGGAAGCCCGCACGCACGCACCACCATCGCGCCGAGCGACCTGCCGGACGCATGCGACGCTCACGCGCACGCCGGGGTACACCGGAGCGCGGCCGCGTGCCCTGCGCATCCATCAGTAGTCATCCGGCCATTCATTGGCCGAAGAACGATCTCCAGTCGGGCCCCGGAACCTGCCGACACAAGAGGACATCCGCTGTAGGAGGTCCCGCCGTGGGCGCTGTGCTGCCGATCCTGTCCGTCCCCGCCGTGGCCCTCGCCAGTGGCGCGTACGCCGTCGCCGCGAGCTGGTGGCGCCGACGCCACCCGGCCCCGCCCTCCCCGTACACCCGCCAGGCGCTCCGGCTCGCCGAGGAGCGGATGCTGGTCACGGCGGAGGAGATCCTCGCCGACGCGTACGCCGCGTTCGGGCCGCTCTACACCCCGTACGTCCCGGGCGCGGACACCCACGGGGCCGACCCGGGCGCGCGGACCTCGGCCCGCAGCTCCGGCTCGGCCCCGCAGGTCTGACGTCGGCACCCGAACGGAAACGCCTCGCTCCACCGCCCTCCCCGGTGACATCCTGAGCCCGTGACCAAGCCTTCCGCGCCCAGGCCGCCCGTGGCCAAGCAGCAGATCACCGTCGAAGTCGCCCCCGAGCTGCGGTTGTTCGTCGCGCACGAGCGGCGGAAGGGGGTGACCGCGCTGGTGACGGACGGGGTGTCGACCCTCGGGCACGTCGTGGAGTCGCTCGGCGTGCCGCTCACCGAGGCGGGGGCGCTGGTGGTGGACGGGGCGGAGGTGGCGGTGTCGCACGTTCCGCGGTCCGGGGAGCACCTGGCCGTCGGCGCGGTGGAGCGTCCGCAGCGGGTGCCGGGGGCGCCGTTGCGCTTCCTGCTGGACGTCCATCTGGGCACGCTGGCCCGGCGGTTGCGGCTGCTGGGCGTCGACGCGGCGTACGAGAGCGAGGACATCGGCGATCCCGCCCTGGCGGCGCTCTCCGCGCGTGAGCGGCGGGTGATGCTCTCGCGGGACCGGGGGCTGCTGCGGAGGCGGGAGCTGTGGGCGGGGGCGTACGTCTACAGCGACCGGCCCGAGGAGCAGCTCCGGGACGTGCTGGGGCGCTTCGCGCCGGTCCTGGTGCCGTGGTCGCGCTGCACCGCGTGCAACGGGACGCTGCGGGAGGCCGACAAGGACGCGGTGGCCGACCGGCTGAAGCACGGTACGCAGGCGGCGTACGACGTGTTCGCGCAGTGCACGGTGTGCGAGCGGGTGTACTGGCGGGGCGCGCACCACGGGCATCTGGAGACGGTGGTCGCCGACGCGCTGCGCGAGTTCGGCGGGCCGGACGCCGCCTGAGGGCCCGGGCCCTTCGATCCGGCCCGGTCCAGCCGCGGGCCCGGGGTCCTGCCCGGTCCAGCCGCGGGCCCGGGGTCCTGCCCGGTCCAGCCGCAGGCCCGGGGTCCGCGTCTGCCTATCCTGGCCCGGTACCGGTCACCTGTCCGAGGGAGTTCGTCATGGCCGCCACCCCGATCGCCGTCATCACCGGTGCGAGCAGCGGCATCGGTGCCGCGACCGCCCGCCGGCTCGCCGCCGAGGGCTACCGCGTGGTGCTCACCGCGCGCCGCAAGGACCGCATCGAGGCGCTGGCCGAGGAGATCAACGCGGCGGGTCACCAGGCCGCCGCGTACGCCCTTGACGTCACCGACCGCGCGGCGGTCGACGAGTTCGCCACCGCGTTCCGCTCGCTCGCGGTCCTGGTCAACAACGCGGGCGGCGCGCTCGGCGCGGACCCGGTCGCCACCGGGGACCCGGCGGACTGGCGCCAGATGTTCGAGACGAACGTCGTCGGCACGCTCAACATCACCCAGGCCCTGCTGCCGGCCCTCACCGCGAGCGGCGACGGCACGGTCGTGGTGCTGACCTCGACGGCGGGCCACGGGACGTACGAGGGCGGCGCGGGCTATGTCGCGGCCAAGCACGGTGAGCACGTGCTCGCCGAGACGCTGCGGCTGGAGATCGTCGGGACGCCGGTCCGGGTCATCGAGATCGCGCCCGGCATGGTGAAGACCGACGAGTTCGCCACCAACCGGTTCCGGGGCGACAAGGAGAAGGCCGCCAAGGTGTACGCGGGCGTCGACGCGCCGCTCACCGCCGAGGACGTGGCCGACACCGTCGGCTGGGCCGTGACGCGCCCCAGCCACGTCAACGTCGACCTTCTCGTGGTCCGTCCGCGCGCCCAGGCGTCCAACACCAAGGTCCACCGCACGCTCTGAGCGGCGCCCGCGCGCCCACAGGCCCGGTCCGGCCCGTGGGCGCGTTTCCCGTCTCAGCCCTTCACGCAGACCAGCTGCTTCAGCTTGGCGACGACTTCCACCAGGTCCCGCTGCTGGTCGATGACCTTCTCGATCGGCTTGTACGCGCCCGGGATCTCGTCCACCACGCCGGAGTCCTTGCGGCACTCGACGCCACGCGTCTGCTCCTCCAGGTCCTTGGTGGTGAACCGGCGCTTCGCGGCCATCCGGCTCATCCGGCGGCCCGCACCGTGCGAGGCGGAGTTGAAGGACTTCTCGTTGCCGAGGCCCTTCACGATGTACGAGCCGGTGCCCATGGACCCGGGGATGATCCCGTACTCGCCGGAGCCTGCCCGGATCGCGCCCTTCCGGGTGACCAGCAGGTCCATGCCGTCGTACCGCTCCTCGGACACGTAGTTGTGGTGGCAGGAGATGACCGGCTCGAAGGTGACCTTCGCCTTCCGGAACTCCTTGCGGACCACGTCCTGGAAGAGCCCCATCATGACCGCCCGGTTGAACTTGGCGTACTCCTGCGCCCAGAACAGGTCGTTGCGGTAGGCGGCCATCTGCGGGGTGTCCGCGACGAAGACCGCGAGGTCGCGGTCGACGAGGCCCTGGTTGTGCGGGAGGCTCTGGGCGATGCCGATGTGGTGGTCGGCCAGTTCGTTGCCGATGTTGCGCGAACCGGAGTGCAGCATCAGCCAGACCGAGCCCGCCTCGTCGAGGCAGAACTCGATGAAGTGATTGCCGCCGCCGAGCGTGCCCATCTGCCGCACCGCCCGCTGCTGGCGGAACTTGACCTCTTCGGCGATCCCGCCGAACCGGGTCCAGAAGTCGTCCCAGCCGGCCGCACCCGTCCCCGGAAGCCGGGCCGGGTCCACCAGCTCCTCGTGCATCCCGCGCCCGACCGGAATGGCCTCCTCGATGCGCGAACGCAGCCGGGAGAGGTCGCCGGGCAGGTCGTTCGCGGTGAGAGAGGTCCTGACGGCGGACATGCCGCAGCCGATGTCCACCCCGACGGCGGCGGGGCAGACCGCGCCGTGCATGGCGATCACCGAGCCGACCGTCGCCCCCTTGCCGAAGTGGACGTCGGGCATCACGGCGAGGCCCTTGATCCACGGCAGGGTCGCGACGTTGCGCAGCTGCTGCATCGCGACGTCCTCGACCGACGCGGGGTCGGTCCACATCCGGATCGGTACCTGCGCTCCTGGCATCTCGACGTACGACATGGACCCTCGATTTCCCCCGACAAGAATGTGCAGGACGGACAGCTGGACAGACAACGACTGGACAAACAACAGGACGGCAACAGGACGGGCGACAGGACAGACAGCCGAAGAGGCCCGAAAGGACCCAAAAGACTTAAAGCGCAAAACCGGTGCCAAGGTCGGCAAACGTCTCGGCCGACCGGCATTCACCGCCGCACGTGCGATACACATTGTGTCCACCGGCCGCCGTAGTGCGGCAACTCGTTTTCGTACCGAAGGGGGCCTGGGACCTTGCGACCCATGGCGTACGTTCCCGGCATCGCGCTTCTCGCGGCGCTCGTCGCCGGCTGCACCGGGGGCTCGGGCACCGAGGACGCCACCGCCGACGCGAAGCCCGGCGCCCCGACCGTCTCCGTCGCACCCCCGGGCAAGTACCAGACCCTGCCGGAAGCCTGCCGGTCCGTGAGCGTGAACACGCTCAAGCAGCTCCTGCCGGGCGTGGCGGACCTCCCGGAGGACCAGCGGGAGCGGGCGTACGAGGGCCGGGCGTCGGTCACGTACGACACCGACCGCAAGGTGGGGTGCACCTGGCAGGCGCGGACCTCCGATTCGACCCGCACCCTGGTGGTCGACTTCGAGCGGGTCGTCTCCTACGACCCCTCCGTGAGCGACGAGGACAGCGCCGCCACCGTGTACGGGAAGAAGGCGGAGGCGGCCGGGCTGCCCGCGCCCTCCCTCTCCTCGTCCCCTTCGACGGACGACTCGGCGGACCCCTCGGCGGACCCCTCCGCCGACGCCTCGGCGGATCCCTCGGCGGATCCGGCCGCGTCCGACGGGACGGGGGTGGCCCCGCAGGGCTCCACGTCCCCGGCGGCAACCGCGTCACCGGCCCCGAACGGGAGCGACAGCGATGGCGACGACGGCACGAACGCCTCCGCCGAACGTGCGCCCCGGACGCTGAACAACATCGGAAATGCCGCATTCCTGAATGATTCGCTCGAAAGCGGAGATTCAGCGGCGCAGCGTCGCACCGTCAGCGTGGTCTTCCGCACATCGAACGTGGTCGTGACCGTCCGGTACGCCGAGCAGGCGGCCGACGCCGACGACGTGCCCGAGAGTGCGGAACTCCAGGAGAAGGCCCAGGCACTGGCGCGCGGGCTGGACGAGAACATCAACGAATAGACCGCTGCGACGGGCGCCGGCAGGACCCTCACCGGGGCCGTCACGGGTCGCCGCCGCGACCACGCGGGTTCCGCGTCCGTCGTACGGTGGCTCCTCGGAACACGCACCCGCACCACCGCCCGCCCGACCGACCGCCGCACGGCGCCCGCCCGAAAGCCGAGCACGAACGCCCGCACGGCTGAACACCGGCCCGACCGCACGACCGCGATCGCCGTCCCGTCCCGTCCCGTCCCGTCCGAGTGAAGGAACCATGCACCGATCAGCTCCGCGACTGTCCCGCATACTCCTCTGCGCCGCCGTCCCGGTGATGCTCGTCGCCGCCGGCTGCTCGTCGGACTCCGGCGACGACGCGAAGGAGAAGGGCGCCGGCTCCACCGCCTCCGGCTCGTCGAGCGCCGGCGCCTCCGCCTCACCGACCCCCACCGTGGAGCCGGCGAAGTTCGCCGGGCTGCCCGACCCGTGCAAGGCGCTCTCCGCGAAGACGGTCAAGAAGCTCGTCCCGTCCGTGAAGAAGGCCGGCGGCACCGTGGGCAAGTCCTCCGACGACGACGCCCGGGGCAGCTGCTCCTGGAACGGCCTGGACGACAAGGGCGTCAAGGGCTCCGTCTACCACTGGCTGGACCTCGGCTTCGTCCGGTACGACTCCGACGAGGCCCTCGGCAGCGGCGCCGACCGGGCGACCACCGACTTCACCAAGTCGGTCGCCAAGGCGCAGGCGGTCGACGGCGCCAAGAAGCTGGAGACCTCGCCCGTCTCCGGCGTCGGCGACCAGGCGACCGCCGTCACGTACACCCTGAACAAGACGAGCGAGGACTTCTCCTACGCCGCGGTCGTCGTGCGTACGGCCAACGTCGTCGTCTCGGTGAACTACAACGGCACCGGCTACGCGGGTGCCAAGGCCCCGTCCGCCGCGGACATCCTGGCGGGCGCGCAGACCGCGGCGAAGGAGGCCGTGGCGGCCGTCGGCGGTGCGGGCGGCACCACCACGGACGGTTCGCCGAGCCCGAGCGCCACCACGAGCTCCAGCCCGAAGACCAGCAGCAGCAAGAGCAGCAGCGACGAGAGCGACAGCCCGAAGACGAGCAGCAGCAAGAGCGCCGCCTCGGACTCCGGTTCCGACTCGGATTCCGACTCGGGCGCCACCGCGAAGGCGACGCCCAAGGCGACGAAGAAGTCCTGACGCGACGAAGAAGTCCTGACGCCCGGACGGCGTCCGGTCAGGACATCTCGCGGGTCCCACTCCGGGGTCCGGCTGCTTTCCGAGGGCCGGGCCCCGGAGGTGTGTCCGGGCGCCCACCGGCGAGCATGGTGCGCATCGGCTCGTCCCACCGCACCACGTGCGGCGCCGTGCGCTCCGTGAGGGCGGCGACCAGGCGTCGCCGGTCGCCCGGGGAGACGAACGCCATGCTGAACGACGTACGGGTCGCGCCGATGCCCTCGAACCTCAGCACCTCCACGGCACGCTTCTTGCCCGGCGGACGCCCGCCGGACACCGAACGCAGCCGGTTGAGACGGAAGGAGACGGTCCGCAGGGGCTGCCGCACGGTGACGGTGGAGGAGGTGACGGTGACGGCGCTTCTGCGGACGGCCATCAGGACGGCGGGGAACAGCACCGCCCCGCCGCCGAAAAGCCACCAGTGCAACGCCTCGCCGCTCACGAACGCCTTGAACGCCTCGATCACGACGGGGACGACGGTGGGGGCCATCGCGCGGCGGGTATGGGGGCGTACGGAGACGATGTCCGAGGTCATGGGTCATCACCAGGCTTGCTCGTAGGGGCCGAACCCGGCCAGGAGGGGCGCCGAGAGGGCCACGGGCGCCCTGTCGCGGGCTCAGCGTAGAAGCGGGAAGGGCCGATCCCGTCGGCCGGTCCCAAGTCGTGACCGAAAATCGCCCCCGGGCCAACGTCCCAGCCCAGTGCCCCCTTTGCGGAATCCATGACTCCCCTCGGAACCCCCTCCGGGCGGTCCTCCCGGCCTCCCCGCGCATCACGACTCGTACACATGTGCCAGGCTGACCCCTGCCGGATGTCGGAAGCCGGGCGGAGAACAGAGGTCGGGGAGGGGATCGCGGGTGGCCGCGATGCAGCTCACACGCACGCACCGGGTACTCATCGGGCTCGTCGTCGCAGGAGCGGTGGTCATCGCCGCGATCGGGTTCGCGGGCTCGTACGCAGCCGTGCGCGAACTGGCCCTGGAGAAGGGTTTCGGGAACTTCTCCCTGGTGTTCCCGATCGGCATCGACGCGGGCATCTGCGTACTGCTGGCGCTGGACCTGTTGTTGACGTGGATGCGCATCCCGTTCCCGCTGCTGCGCCAGACCGCGTGGCTGCTGACGGCCGCGACCATCGCGTTCAACGGCGCCGCCGCCTGGCCCGATCCGCTCGGCACCGGCATGCACGCGGTGATCCCGATTCTCTTCGTCGTCGCCGTCGAGGCCGCCCGCCACGCGGTGGGCCGGATCGCCGACATCACCGCCGACAAGCACATGGAGGGCGTGCGCCTCACGCGCTGGCTGCTCTCCCCCGTACCGACGTTCAAGCTGTGGCGGCGCATGAAGCTCTGGGAGCTGCGCAGCTACGAGCAGGTCATCAAGCTCGAACAGGACCGGCTGGTCTACCAGGCCCGGCTGCAGGCCCGCTTCGGCCGGAGCTGGCGGCGCAAGGCCCCGGTCGAGGCGCTGATGCCGCTGCGGCTCGCCAAGTTCGGGGTACCGCTCGCCGAGACCGCCCCGGCCGGGCTCGCGGCGGCCGGGATCGAGCCCGTGCTGCTGCCGCCCGCGCCGAAGCCCGAACTCGCCCCCTACCAGGGGGAGCAGGACCGCCGGCAGCAGGGCGACCAGGACCGCCGGGGTGCGGAGCACGCGCAGGACGTGGAGCACCGGCAGGGCGGGGCACCCCACCCGCAGCAGCGCGACTTCCCGCCGCGCGCGTCCCTCCCCCAGCAGCGGCGGCGGAACTCCGGTGCCCAGGACGGGCCCACCCGGAACGGGTACGCACCGGACGGGTACGCACAGAACGGGTACGCACAGAACGGGTACGCACAGAACGGATTCGCACCGGACGGGTACGCCCCCGAGGACGTCCCGCCGGACGCGTATCCGCAGGACCCGTACCCCCAGGGGCCGTACCCGCAGGATACCCAGCAGCAGGATCGCGGCGACTGGGCACCGGAGGACCCCGACCCGGACGCGCGGATCAGCCCGTGGTTCGCGGGGGCGGGGCAGTCGGCGGACCAGCCGTACCAGGGCGACTACGACCCCTTCTACGAGGACACCTTCGAGCGCACGCCCGCCCAGGTGCCTTCGGGCGCCGGTGGCCGTACCCGCCCGCTCGGCAACGTGGGCACCATCGGCGCCGTCCCGCACCCGCGCGCCGGGCAGCAGGAGCCCGGACAGCAGCCGGAGGCCGGTCCGCAGGGCGGCTCGCAGGCCGACGAGGACGCGCGGGAGGCGGTCCAGGAGGCCGAGGAGACCGTGCGGGAGGCCGAGCGCGAGGCCAACGAGCAGGCGGAGCGGGCCGCACGCGTCACCACCGAGGCGGAGAACGCGGAGGACGCCGAGTACGCCGAGATCGCGTACCAGGTCTTCCGGACGTTCGTGCAGACCAACAGCGGTTACCCGAGCGTCGACGTCCTCGGCATCCACCTCGCCGACGGCCACAACGTCCAGCACCCGCGCAGCGCAGCCCTGTTGCGTCGCCTGATGCCGGAGTTCAAGCAGCGGTTCGACGCGGAGCTCGCGGCGGACCACATCGCCTGAGCCGAAACTGACGTCGGGCGTCGGGCGTCGGGCGTCGGGCGTCGGTCTCAGCCTCTGCGGCGCCGGGCGAACGTCGCACCGCGCGTGCGCTCCGCCCTCTCCGTGGCAGACGCCCGCGGTGATCACCGTGCCAACGGGGGTCCCGCACCCGAATCCGTAAAAAACACGCGCACCCGTAAGAAAAAGGGGCCGCCGCCCGGATCTCTCCGGACGGCGGCCCCTCTTTTCGCGTCCCGCTCCGTGCGCCTACGCCCCGAGCAGCGCCCGCACCCGGTCCGCGCCGACGGCGAGGAGCAGGGTGGGCAGGCGCGGGCCGGTGTCCCGGCTGACGAGCAGCCGGTAGAGCAGCGCGAAGAACGACCGCTGGGCCACCTTGAGTTCGGGCGTCGGCTTGGCCTCCGGCTCAAGACCGGCGAGCACCTTCGGCACGCCGTAGACGAGCGTGGTGAGCCCGTCCAGCGACCAGTGGCTGTCCAGGCCCTCGACCAGCAGGCGCAGCGACTCGCGACCCTGCTCGTCGAGGGAGCCGAGGAGTTCGGCGTCCGGCTCGGTGCGGACGACGGTGCGGGCCTCGGCCGGGACCTGGGTGGTGATCCAGTTCTCGGCGCGGTCCAGGCGGGGGCGCACCGCGTCGAGCGAGGTGAGCGGGTTCTCCGGGTCGAGCTCGCCGAGGATGCGCAGCGTCTGGTCGTCGGCGCCGGCGGTGATGTCGGCGACGGAGGCCAGCGTGCGGTACGGCAGCGGGCGCGGGGTGCTCGGCAGCTCACCGGCGGCCGTGCGGACGGCCCGGCCGTGGGCGGCGACGTCCGCCGGGAGCGCGGTGCCCTCGGCGACCTTGCGCTCCAGGGAGTCCCACTCGTCGTAGAGCCGGTTGATCTCCTGGTCGAAGGCGATCTTGAAGGACTGGTTGGGCCTGCGGCGCGCGTACAGCCAGCGCAGCAGCGGAGCTTCCATGATCTTCAGGGCGTCGGCCGGGGTCGGCACCCCACCCTTGGAGGAGGACATCTTCGCCATGCCGGAGATGCCGACGAAGGCGTACATCGGGCCGATCGGCTGGACGCCGTCGAAGACCTCGCGAACGATCTGGCCGCCGACGACGAACGACGAGCCCGGCGAGGAGTGGTCCACACCGCTGGGCTCGAAGATCACACCCTCGTAGGCCCAGCGCATCGGCCAGTCGACCTTCCAGACCAGCTTGCCGCGGTTGAACTCGTTGAGCCGCACGGTCTCGGCGAAGCCGCACTCCGAGCAGGTGTAGTTCAGCTCGGTGGTGTCGTCGTCGTAGGAGGTGACGACGGTGAAGTCCTTGCCGCAGTTGCCGCAGTACGGCTTGTACGGGAAGTACCCGGCGGAGCTGCCGCCGCCGTCGTCCTCGTCCGCCGCGCCGGAGCCCTCGGCGGCCTCCAGCTCGGCCTCGTCGACCTTCTTCTGCTGCTGCTTGCCCTTGCCCGCGGCGGCCGGGTCCTTCTTCGTCCGGTAGCGGTCGAGGACGGCGTCGATGTCCGCGCGGTGCTTCATCGCGTGCAGGACCTGCTCGCGGTAGACGCCCGCGGTGTACTGCTCGGTCTGGCTGATCGGGTCGTACTCGACGCCCAGCTCGGCCAGCGCCTCGGTCATGGCGGCCTTGAAGTGCTCGGCCCAGTTCGGGTACGCGGATCCGGCGGGGGCGGGCACCGAGGTCAGCGGCTTGCCGATGTGCTCGGCCCAGGACGCGTCGATGCCGGGGACGCCGTTCGGGACCTTGCGGTACCGGTCGTAGTCGTCCCACGAGATCAGGTGGCGGACCTCGTACCCGCGGCGGCGGATCTCGTCGGCGACCAGGTGCGGGGTCATGACCTCGCGGAGGTTGCCGAGGTGGATCGGGCCGGACGGGGACAGGCCGGACGCGACGACGACCGGTTTGCCAGGCGCACGACGCTCCGATTCGGCGATGACATCGTCCGCGAAGCGGGAGACCCAGTCGGTCTCGGTGCTTGTCTGACTCTCGGCCACGGTCGGCACGCCCTTCTCTCGTACAGGAATCTTTCGGGGGCCCTGTCATTCTCCCAGGTACAGGGCGGAGCGCGAAAATGGCTTGGTGAGCACGCTCGAAATGGCTTTGCGAACGCGCTCACCGCCCGTGGGATACTTGGGGAAACCCATTACCCCCTACGGAAACGGCAGCCGGCACATGGCCTCGGTCCCTTCCCTCGCTTCCACACTCCAGCAGCAGCTGGCGGACGCCCTGACGGCAGCTCTGCCGGACGCCGGCGCCGCCGACCCGCTGCTGCGACGAAGCGACCGGGCCGACTTCCAGGCCAACGGCATCCTGGCGCTGGCCAAGAAGCTCAAGGGCAACCCCCGTGAGCTGGCCTCGCAGGTCACGGCCGCGATCCCGGCGGGCGAGCTGATCAAGGAGATCGAGGTCTCCGGACCCGGCTTCCTCAACATCACCCTCACCGACCGGGCGATCCTCCGGACGCTCGCCGAGCGGGCCGCCGACACGGAGGGCCGCCTGGGCGTGCCGTCCGCGCCGGACGCGGGGACGACGGTCGTCGACTACGCCCAGCCGAACGTCGCCAAGGAGATGCACGTCGGCCACCTGCGGTCGGCGGTCATCGGCGACGCGATGGTGCGCATCCTGGAGTTCACCGGCGAGTCCGTGGTGCGGCGCCACCACATCGGCGACTGGGGCACCCAGTTCGGCATGCTCATCCAGTACCTCGTCGAGCACCCGGACCAGCTGGGCCACGAGAGCGCCGACGCCGCCTCGGCGGGCGAGGCCGCGATGTCCTCGCTGAACCGGCTCTACAAGGCGTCCCGCGCGCTCTTCGACTCCGACGAGGAGTTCAAGGCCCGCGCCCGGGACCGGGTGGTCGCGCTCCAGGCCGGTGACCCGGAGACGCTCGCCATGTGGCAGCGGTTCGTGGACGAGTCGAAGGTCTACTTCTACTCCGTCTTCGACAAGCTCGACATGGAGATCTCCGACCCGGACATCGTCGGCGAGTCGGGCTACAACGACATGCTGGAGGAGACCTGCCGCATCCTGGAGGAGACCGGCGTCGCCGTGCGCTCCGAGGGCGCGCTCTGCGTCTTCTTCGAGGACGTGAAGGGCCCGGACGGCAACCAGGTCCCGCTGATCGTCAAGAAGACCAACGGCGGTTACGGCTACGCGGCGACCGACCTCTCCGCGATCCGCGACCGGGTGCAGAACCTCAAGGCGAACACCCTGCTGTACGTGGTGGACGCCCGGCAGTCGCTGCACTTCAAGATGGTCTTCGAGACCGCCCGCCGGGCCGGCTGGCTCGGCGAGGACGTCAAGGCGCACCAGCTGGCCTTCGGCACGGTCCTCGGCAAGGACGGCAAGCCGTTCAAGACCCGTGAGGGCGTCACCGTCCGGCTGGAGGACCTCCTCGACGAGGCGGTCTCCCGGGCGACGGCCGTGGTGCGGGAGAAGGCCGAGAAGGTGGGCCTCTCCGAGGAGGAGATCGTCGAGAACGGCCGGTACGTCGGCATCGGCGCGGTGAAGTACGCCGACCTGTCCACGTCCGCCGTGCGCGACTACAAGTTCGACCTGGACCAGATGGTCTCGCTCAACGGCGACACCTCGGTCTACCTCCAGTACGCCTACGCCCGTATCCGCTCGATCCTCCGCAAGGCCGGCGACGCGAAGCCCGCCGCCCACCCGGAGCTGGAGCTGGCCCCGGCGGAGCGCGCGCTCGGCCTGCACCTGGACCGGTTCGGCGAGACCCTGGACGAGGTCGCGGCGGGGTACGAGCCCCACAAGCTGGCCGCGTACCTCTACCAGCTCGCCTCGCACCTGACGACCTTCTACGACCAGTGCCAGGTCCTCAGCGACGACAACGCCCCCGAGGTCGTCGAGAACCGGCTCTTCCTCGTGGAGCTGACCGCCCGCACCCTGCACACGGGCATGGAGCTGCTGGGCATCCGGACGCCCGAGCGCCTCTGACGGCGGTGCGCGCCTGACGCAGGGAGTAGGCCCGGCGGATCTTCCCGATCCGTCGGGCCTACTCCCTGCGCGCGTCCGTACGCGTACGGCCTGGCGGCTACTGCGGCCGCCCCAGCGCCCACCCCGACACGTCGGCGAGCCGCCCGCGCCAGAGCGGCAGCAGCACCGGGCTGACCCCGCCGACGCTCAGGGTGACGTCCCGCAGGTGGATCCAGCGCGGCAGCCCGGGGTCCTCCTCGGCGCCGAACTCGCTCAGCCCCTGGTCGACGGATTCCGGGAACTCCGCGAGGAGGTTCGCCCCCTCGCCCTCCACCTGGCGCAGGCTCCGCGCCCACTCCGCCTTCCACTCCTCGTGGCCGATCAGGTCCCCGTGCAGGACCCCGCCGGAGAGGGTGAGGGTCAGCGGCAGGCTGGAGCGGAGTTCGCGGTCGAGGAGCTGGATCAGCAGCTGGAGCTGGAGATCGGGCACGGGTTCGGTGATCACCGCCGCCGTCGTCGTTTCCCGTGAAGTGTCGGCGAACGCGCTCATGGGCCTCTCCCTTCAGGTGACGTACGGCCCGGGGGCGGGGCGGGCAGTGCCCCGGTCGGACCCGGCCGTACGGCGGCTGGGGCCTTTCATGTGCCCCGCGCGGCCCACGCCACACCTCGGGGCGGGCTCAGAGGAATCGGCGGATCGGGTACACCGAGGCCTCGCGGGCCCTCTGCATCAGCGAGCGGCGGCGCCAGCGGCGGCCGTCGATCAGCACGCTCGCCGCGCGGTCCTGCTCGAAGTGGCCGTCGAGCACGGCGGTGAACTCCGGGTCCAGCACGGCGAGCATCACCTCCTCGTCGTGGTCGAGGGAGCGCCGGTTGAAGTTGGTGGAGCCGATGAGGGCGGCGACCCGGTCCACGGTGAGGGTCTTGGTGTGCATCATCGTCGGCTGGTACTGGTGGATCTTCACCCCGCACGCCGTGAGGTCCTCGTAGAACCGCTGCCCCGCGAGCTGGCAGACCCGCTTGTCGGTGTACGGGCCGGGGAGCAGGATCTCCACCTCGACGCCCCGGCGGGCGGTGGCGCAGAGCAGCTCGGTGAAGAACTCGTCGGGTGCGAAGTACGCGGTGGTGAGGCGGACGCGCTCCTCGGCGGACTCCAGGACCACACGGATCAGGGTCTGCATGTCCTGCCAGCCGAAGCTGGCGGAGCCGCGTACCACCTGCACGATCGCGTCGCCCTCGGGAGCGCCCGGTACGAACCGGTCCTCGGCGTCGAAGAGCTCCTCGTGGCACTCGGCCCAGTTCTGCGCGAACGCGGCGGCCAGCCCGTCGACGGCGGGCCCGCGCAGCCGCACGTGGGTGTCGCGCCACTCGTGCTCGTTGCGGGCGTCGCCGCACCACTCCTCGGCTATCCCGACCCCGCCGGTGAAGGCGGTGCGCTCGTCCACGATGAGCACCTTGCGGTGGCAGCGGTGGTTCTGCTTGAGCGGCGAGAGGTAGAGCGGCTTGCGGAACCAGGCGACGTGCACGCCCGCGTCGCTCATCATCGCCAGCTGGTCCTTCTCGATGAGCCGGCTGCCGAACCCGTCGAGCAGCAGCCGCACCCGCACCCCGGCCCGCGCGCGTTCGGAGAGCGCCTCGGCGAACTTCTCGGCGATCTCCCCCCGCCAGTACACGAAGGTCATCATGTCCACGGTGTGCTCGGCCGCCCGTATCGCCCCGAGCATCGCGCCGAATATCTCGTCGCCGTTGCGGAGCGGTACCAGCTCGTTCCCCTCGGTGGCGGCGATCCCGATGAGCCGTTCCAGCCGCCGTCTGAGGCGCTGGACGCGCTCTGCGGAGAGCTCTGGGTCGATCGTGCCGACGGGGTCGGCCGCGCCGCTGCCGGAGGGCGCGGCGTCGAGCGTGCTGCTGGTCATGGATCACCTTCCGGAGGGCGGGAGCGGCGGGGGCGGCAGGGTTACGGTGCCGGGCCGCCGTCGGGCGGTCGGCCGTCGTTCCGGATGCCCGGGATGGGGCGGGTCACTCCCGAATTCCCGAACGGCTCGGGGAGGCCCGCAGGACCGACGCGGCGGGTCAGAGGGTCGCGGCGCGCAGCAGGATCAGGGCGACGGAGGCCACGGTGAGGACGGCCGCAGGAAGCGCCCCCTTGTGGTCGCCGACCCGCAGGTGGAAGGCGACGGCCCCGGCGAAGTAGAGCGTCAGGCCGATGGCGGCGGCGATTCCGAGAGGTGCCCACCAAAGTCCGGCGATCGCACCGGCCGCGCCCGCCACCTGGGCGGCGATCAGGAACGTCATCAGGCCCATCGGCACTCCGAGAGTGGTCATCTGCTCGGTGATGTGGCGCGTTCGCAGGGATTTGGCTCCGGCCGATATCAGAAGTACCGCCGACATGAGCGCAGTTGTGACGACCAGGGAGATGAACACGGGAAACCTCGATCATGCGGGAGGCGAACAGGAGGCGTGCGCACCTCACCGACGATAGGCAGCCGTCAGGAACCTCCGGGTAACCTTCGAGACGTGAGCCTGCGCCCCGGAAACATCTTCCTCGCCGACTGCCCCGCTCTCCTTGCGATGGAGATCATCGCGAGCAAGTGGTCCATGGTCACGCTCTTCGCGCTGACCGACGGCCCTCTGCGCCACGGCGAATTGGTCGAACTGAGCGGTGGGATCTCGCGCAAGGTACTGACCCAGACGCTTCGCCGCCTCCAGGCGAACGGACTCGTCGAACGCCACGCGTACGCCGAGGCTCCGCCGCGCGTGGAGTACAGCCTGACCGATCTCGGGCGGACTCTGGAGGAGCCCATCAGAATGCTCACCGCATGGGCGCGGGAGAACGGCGAGGCGGTCGTCGCCCATCGGGAAGCGGGCGAGGCCACCGAGTAGGTCCGTGGCCCGCGCCTGCGGGCTCGAGGCGGGCCATGTGCACCACTCCCGGGGGGGGGCATGATGTCCGGGCACTGCCGCCCGTGCGCGCTCCGCATCCGTCGTCCGAACCCGCTCAGCCCCTGATCATCGCGATCAGCCGCCCGTGCGTCTCCGCGTCGGCGGCCACCACGAGCCCCCGGGCCCCCGGGCCGAGCGGGGCGCCGTCGAGGTCGGTGACCACGCAGCCGGCGGCACGGCAGAGGGCGATCCCGGCGGCGAAGTGGACGCTCCCGGTCAGGTCGCCGCCGTCGGTGACGTACGCGGCGCGCCTGCCGGCCGCGACCCAGGCCACCGCCAGCGTGGAGGACACCACTCTGGGCCGGAACTCCCGGGCGAAATCGGGGTGAGCCAGCAGGTCAACCCCCCGGAATCCGGGCGCGTTCGGGAACGGCGGGTCCAGGTTGACGTCCACCAGCCGGGTGGCCGAAGACGGTTGCAGCGGGGTGTCGGCACCGTCGCGCCGCCCCCAGGCGCTCCGGCCGTCGGTGTGGAACAGCTCTTCGCCGAACGGGTCCGCCACCGCCGCCACCCAGCCGGACGGAGCCGCACCGCCCGAATTTCCGCCCGACATCGCCACGTTGACGGCCACCACCAGGGTCCCGGCCGCGTAGTTGAGCGTGCCGCACAGGGGGTCCACCAGCCACCGGCGTACGGCGTCGGCCGCGCCCTGCTGCCCGCCCTCCTCACCGAGCACCGCGTCGTGGGGCCGGGCGGTACGGATCACGTCGAGGATCGCGCGTTCCGCCTCCAGGTCTGCGGTGGTCGCGAAGTCCCCGCCGCCCTTGTCGACACGGGCGAGGCGGCGGCCGTACAGGGCGCGCACGACCCGCGCACCGGCCTCCGCCCCGGCTGCGGCGATCCCGGCGTCCTCGGATGCTGCGTACGAGTCGGTCATGCCGGGCAGGTTAACGGGCCGGTTGCGGCCGTCGCCCGTACGGGCTCAGGGAGAGTGCAACAGCCGTGCACATCAAGAGGTTTCGTGTCGGACACCCTCCGCGACGGCGTGCAGCTTGTCCGGGTTGGCCACGTTGTGGATGGTCGAGATACGGCCCTCCGGATCGAAATCGAAGGTCAGCGTGGCGATCACGCGGTCCGGGCCGCGGAAGACCACGCCCGGACCGCCGTTGACCGGGGTGAGCTCCGCCCGCATCTGTCCGGGTTCGACGCCCTGGTAGGACACGGTGCCGAGCGCGGCGAACCAACGGGCGACGATCTCCCTGCCGTTGACCGGCTTGAGGGCCTGACGGACCTTGCCGCCGCCGTCCGTCCAGAGCGTCACGTCCGGCGAGAGCAGTTCCATCAGGGTGTTGATGTCGCCGCCCGTCGCCGCCGCGAAGAAGCGCTCGGTGACGTCGCGGCGGCGGGCCGGGTCCGCGGTGAAGCGGGGCCTGCGGGCCTGTACGTGTTCGCGGGCGCGGTGCGCGGCCTGACGTACCGCCGGTTCCGTACGTTCCACAGCCTGGGCGATCTCCGCGTAGCTGAAGGCGAAAGCCTCCTTCAGCACGAACACCGCACGTTCCAGGGGGCTCAGCGTCTCCAGGACCACGAGGAGGGCCGTGGAGACCGAGTCCGCGGCGGCGACGCCCTCGGCGGTGTCGGGGGCGGTGAGGATCGGCTCGGGC
Organism: Streptomyces sp. NPDC008125; assembly: GCF_042957125.1. Classification (NCBI taxonomy): domain Bacteria; kingdom Bacillati; phylum Actinomycetota; class Actinomycetes; order Kitasatosporales; family Streptomycetaceae; genus Streptomyces; species Streptomyces sp. NPDC008125. Next base: position 34,688 of record NZ_JBIBHR010000021.1, on the reverse strand, counting down.
AGCCACGGCCCGACGTAGGTCTCGCGCTGATGGCGGGTGGAACGGAGCCGGTCCATCGCCAGGTGGGAGATGATCCGGGTGAGGTACGCCTTGGGGTCGGCCACCTGGGAACGGTCCGACGCCGACCACTTGAGCCAGGCGTCCTGGACCGCGTCCTCCGCGTCGGCGGCCGAACCGAGGATCCGGTAGGCGACGGAGAACAGCAGCGTCCGGTACTCCTGGAACGCGATCTGGTCGGGGCCCACCGACGGAGACAGGGCCTGCCGAGACGGGGCCTGCCGAGGCCCGGTGTGCTGTGGCTGGGCGGGCTGCGGCTGGGTCACTTGGCGCTCCTGATCCGGGTGTGGCGGCCGCCGTGCGGCCAGAACGCGCCCGAGGCGGGCATCTTCTTCATGCGGGCGAAGGTCGCCCACGGTGCGGCGGAGACCGTCTCCTTGTACTTCGCCGCCCGCTTGCCGGTCAGCACGATCCGGCGCGGGCTGTCGTCGGGGTGGGTGAACTGCACGACGGCATCATCCCGGCCCAGGCTGACGGGCGTGTGGTAATAACCGAAACGGAAGGGCTTCGGCTCCTTGCCGGCCAGCGTCCGCAGGATCGACAGGGCCGCGTGCACCCCCGTGGGCATGCCACCCTGGCAGGTCCCGTGCATCACGCCGTACCCCTGACCGATCGCGGCCGCGTCGCCCACCGCCCAGACGTCCGGGTGGGAGACCGAGCGCAGCGCCCGGTCGGTGACCACCCGGCCACGCTCGTCGACGGCCAGCCCGGCGACGGCCGCCAGCGGCGAGACGCGGGTACCGCTGGTCCACAGCACCGCGTCCGCCGGTACGACGGTGCCGTCCGCGAGCTCGACGCCGTCCGGCAGCACCTCGACCACGTCGACGCCACCGCGCACCCGCACCCCGAGCCGGGCGAGCGCGGCATCCACATGTGCCTTGGCCCTGGGGTGCATGCCCGCTCCCGGCTCCCGTCGGCCCAGCAGCACCACCTGGAGCTCCGGGTGGCGCTCGGCGATCTCCGCGGCGGCTTCGACTCCGGTCAGGCCGCTGCCGGCGACCACGACGGTCCCGCCGCCGAGCCGGGCCAGCCGGTCGGCGAGAAGGGCCGCGTTCTCCGGGCCGTCGAGCGTGTAGGCGTGGTCCTCCACCCCGGGGACGGCACCGGCGTCCGCGACGCTGCCCAGCCCGTAGACGAGGGTGTCGTAGTGCAGGACCCGGTCGTCGTCGATCCTCACGGTCTTCGCCGCGGCGTCCACGGTGGTGACCCACCCGCGGACGAACCCGGCGCCGGTACCGTCCAGCAGTTCCGGGATGCTCATCCTGGCCGTCTCCTGACCGGTGGCGGTCATGTGCAACCGCAGCCGCTCGGTGAAGGTGTCGTAGGGGTTGACGAGCGTCACCCGCAGGTTCCCGCGCTTCCTGTCGCGTGCCGCGAGCTGGATCGCGGCGGAAAGCCCCGCGTACCCCGCGCCGAGGACCAGGACTTCGTGCTGCTGCGCTGCTGTCGCGTTCATGGCTCTTGCGTCTCCGTCGTGTCGTCGTTCCCGCCGTGCGGACGACCACCAGACGCAAGCAGCTCTTCCGTTCGTGACATCGGGCGAACGTGACCTGCGTCACCCCACGGCGGAGCGAGCCGGGCCGGCGGGACCAGCACCCCGCCCGGGGGTGTCATTCCCCCTCGTCCGCCATGGACGGGTCCGCGTAGTCCTTGTCCATCCACTGCGCCCGGTCCTGCCAGTAGATGTACTCGGGCCGGGCCTTGATGCTGCTCGTACGGAACGGCTCGCCGTGGTCGTCCACGCGCAGAGTGCCGCTCCGGTCCCCGCTGGCCCAGTCGAGCTCCAGGTACCAGGACACGTCGTGCCCCTCCACATGGGCGTCGAGGTCGAGGACCTGGACGTCGGTGGAGCTCGTACGGAACGGGAAGTCCTGCGCGGGGACGACGGCGTCCCCCTGCTGCCCTGCGACCGGCTTGGTGCGCGGCTGGTCGTCGTCCAGGTCGATGTCGAAGCTCTGCGGGATGATGGCGCTGCCGCATCCGTCGGCCATCGAGAAGGCGTTCCAGGCGAGCGGCGCCTTCCGCGTCACGACCCGCACGTGGAGGCCGCTGACGACGACCGCCTCGGACGAGGAGCCCTGGAGCGTCAGTTCCAGCAGCTGCGAGCCGCCGTCCACACCGCCCAGCGACTTCGCCCAGCCCCGGCTGCTCTGCGGGGACGGTGGCGGCGGTACGTCGTTCGGATCGTCGTCCAGCAGGGTGTACTGCCCGCAGGGCGAATCCCAGTTGTACGAGGTGATGGTGGCGCGCAGCGGAACCCCGTCCGACGGCACCGCCCCCGCCCCCTTCTTCGCCGGGCCCGCTGTGGCGGTCGGCCCGGCCGCGGTGGCGGACGCGGACGGCGACGCCGACGCGGACGCCGAGGCGCTCGCCGAGGGCTTGGCGGACGGCTTGCGGGACGGGCTCGGCGAGGCGTTCCGTACGGCGGTGGCGGTGGCCCCGACCGCGTCGGCGTTCCGGCCGTCGCCGGAGCCGCCCGCGACGTTACGGGCGATGAGCACGGACGGCACGCTGAGGGCGATCACGACGGCGGCGGCCAGCAGGACGCGCGTACGCCGGGACCACGGACGACCGGGACCACCGGGGCCGGTGGATCCGCCGGGCCCACCCGGCTCTCCCTGGCGTCCCGTCACCAGCGGCTCATCGGCGTCAGGTGCGGCCGGGGCCGGAATCGAGGCCATGGCCGGGGCCGGGGCCGGAGTCGGGGCCGGGGCCGGAGTCGGAGTCGGAGTCGGGGCCGGGGTCGGAATCGGAGCCACGGCCGAGGTCGGGGTCGGGGCCGGCTCCGCGACCGGTTCCGCTTCCTCGCCCGCCACGGATTCCGCTTCCGCGTCGTCCGGCCGGGCCCAGGAGGGGGTGGTGGGAGCGGCGGGTGCGGCGGGTACGGGCGGCGCCGCCTGTTCCTTCCGCGCGCCGCCCTGCTTCTTCGCCTGGTCCGCCAGAATCCACTGCCGGTGCAGCTCGACCATCTCGTCCGGTGCCGCCCGGCACAGCCTGGCCAGTCGCTCGACCGGTGCGAACTCGTGCGGAACCGCGTCGCCGTTGCAGTAGCGGTGCACCGTGGACGTACTCATGTGGAGCCGCTTGGCCAGCGCCCCGTAACTCATGCCGGACCGCTCCTTCAGCGCGGCCAGCGCTGCGGCGAAGTCCTGGATTTCCGTGCCCACCCGACAGTTCCCCCCTCGTTCCCGTCCCGGAAGAGCGTTCCAGGCACCTCATATATCCGCAGGTCAGAGGCCGTTCCAGCGTTCCGGCGTCCCAGGTCGGCCGTGATCCATTGCCGCTGGGACGAGGAGCCGGACAACATGTGGCCATGCCGGGTCGCCGACCGCGAACGGCAGACACCCACCCACCTCACACACGGAGTCGTCATGCCCGAATCCGGCCGAGCAGGCCTCATCGGAGCCGTGGCCACACGGGTACTGATCACCGTCTCCGCGGCGGCTCTCCCACTCCTGTGGCACTGACGACCACGTCATTGTCCAGCACACCGGTTCACCCTCGGGACGCCCAAGCGGCGCGCCCCGTTCCGCCCAAGCCATTCACGGAAAAAGGAAACTCACCATGCGTCAGCTCCGCACCCGCCGCATCACCCGTACCTCCGTCTTCGGCGTCGCCGCCCTGATCGGCGCGCTCTCCCTGACGGCGTGCAGCGAGGAGGACCGGGCCACCATCGACCGGGCCATCGCCTCGACCCCGGCCGTCGCCGACAACGGCGCCCCGCTGCCGGACCCGGCCGCCACCGGTGCCGCCACGACGGACGGCACGACCGCCACCCAGGCGAACTCCTCGGCCTCTGCCGGCTCCTCGGGCTCCTCGGGCTCCTCGGGTTCGAAGTCCTCGGGTTCCACTTCCGGATCGGGCAAGTCCTCCGGTTCGGGCACCTCGGGCTCCGGCAGCTCCTCCACGGGATCGTCCGGCAGCTCCTCGGACGACGACGCACCCAGCTACCCGAGCTGCGACGGCACGAACAGCAAGGTGAAGGGCAGCATCCTGAGCCGCCCGATCAACCACGTCCTGCTGACGGTGACCAACACCGGATCGACGGCCTGCAACGCGGTCGGCTACCCGGGCATCGGCTACGAGGGCGCCCAGGCGGTCATGGCCTACGACGAGAACAGCGTGCCGCAGGCGGTCATCGTCCTGGAGCCCGGCCAGTCCGCCTACGCCTCCGTCCGCACCTCGGCCGCCGACGGCAGCGGTGAAGGCGGCTTCAACGTGAAGGCGCTGCGGGTCTCCTTCCAGGACAACCTCGGCGGCTTCAACGACGGCCAGGTGACCGTCCCCCTCGGCAAGGCGGTCTGGATCGACAGCTCGGCGCAGGTCACTTACTGGCAGTCCGACTTCGAGACCGCCACCTCGTTCTGACCGGTCCTGACGCGCGCCTCCGCACCTGACCCCCTTTTCCATGCGCGACCCCGAAACGGCGGGTGCCGGGCGCGAGCCGGCACCCGCCGGGCCGTATCCGGCCGCGTACAGGGGGGCAAGCCGTCACCGAAGAGGCGCACCCTCCGAGAACTCGCACCAGACGATCTTCCCGGGCCTCCGCACCGCCGCCCCCCAGCGGTCGGCGAGCGCGTTGACGATGATCAGCCCACGCCCGGACTCCGCACCCGGGTCGGCCTCGGCCGGGCATCCCCGGCCGGACACCGGAACCGATTCCCGGCCGTCACCGCTGTCGTGGAACTCGATCCGCAGCCCGGCCTCCGCGCTCAGGCGCTCGATCCGTACGAGATACCCCCGCCCGACCGGCACCCCGTGCAGCACCGCGTTGGCCGCCAACTCGCTCGCGCACAGCACAACATCGTCAACGCGGTCGCCGAGCCCCCATTCCTGGGCGGCGCGCCGCACGAACTCGCGTACGGCGGCTACCGAATTCCGGCGCCGCCAGAAGAAAAGCTCACGGGCAGTAACCGCCGGCTTGGGGCGCACGGGGAGGACAGGACGTGCGAGGTGGGGGGTGGTCCCTTTTGTTTCATTCACCTGCCAAGAGTCACCCTCAGTGACTATGCTGATGCAGTGCGCGCACCCGTACAGATCTTTTGTACGGGTCGCCCGCGCGTGACGTACGGAGCTGGATGGGGATAGGCAGGCCATGCATTCCAAGAAGCCGCAGCGCAAGAACGCATCAGCCATGAAGCTCGTCGGCAAACTGGTGGCCCTGTTCCGCGTTGCGGCCGGCCTCACCCAGGCCCAGTTGGCGGCCGAGGCAGGCGTACAGGTCGAAACGATCGCCTCGATCGAACAGGGCAGGCGCGCTCTCCTGCCGGACTTGGCCGAGCAAATGGACGAACTTCTGTCCACCAAGGGCGCCTTGACGACGGCGGTGAACAACCTGCCGGAGGTGGACCTGATTCCGGCCTGGGCGGCGCAGTACATCGAGCTGGAGCGCGAAGCGCTGGCCCTCTCCTGGTTCGACAATCAGGTTCTTCCAGGGCTGCTCCAGACGGAAAGTTATGCGGAGGCAGTCTTCAAGAACCGGGTTCCGGTGTTCAGCGCGGACGAGATCTCCACGCAGACGGCGATCCGACTGAAGAGACAGGAGATCCTGTGGCGTCCCGTCCCGCCCACGATCAGCATGGTGGTCTGGGAGCCAGTCCTCATGCTCAGACTGGGGCCGACCGAAGAGCACGCCAAGCAGCTACGCCACCTGCTGACGTGCGCACAATCCCCGGGCATCTGCCTGCAAGTACTCTCCCTCAGCAGCACATCCCACGCGGGCCTCAATGGCCCCTTCACCTTGCTGGAGACCCCGGACCACCAGCATGTCGCGTACTCCGAAACTCAGCGCGGCAGTCAGCTCGTTTCCGACCCCACCGACGTCAGTATCCTGACCCAGAAGTATGCGATGCTGCGAGCTCAGGCGCTCAGCCCTGAGCAGACCCTGCGTCTGTTGGAACACTTGCTGGGAGAGCAATGAACACCGAACTGCACTGGTTCAAGTCCAGCCACAGCGGCAGTGAGGGCGGTCAATGCCTCGAGGTCGCCCTCGACTGGTTCAAGTCCAGCTACAGCGGTGACGAGGGCGGCCAGTGCATCGAGGTCTCGGCCCACCCCAACGCCATCCACATCCGCGACTCCAAGGACCCCGAGGGCCCGGTCCTCACCGTCACCACCAGCACGTGGAGCGCCTTCGCCGCCTACGCGGCCACCGCTTAGGGCAGAGGCCGACCGGCCCATCACGAAGCCCGCCGAGTCCGCATCCCGCAACGTCGGCACGCGGCCACGCACACCGCCCCCACCGGTACGAACCGACCGGGTGGCACTGGTCCGGACCGAAGCCCACTCAAGCGACAAGCAGCCGCAGCCCGAGATCCACCGCGTCGAGTCCGGCGAGTCCCCCGTTGCGCTCGGCCCACCGCCCGGAGCGGAGGTCGGCGCCGAGGCTGCGTACCGCCCGCTGCTCGGCCTCCGGCCCGACCCTCGTCCATACCGACATCGCCCGGCGCACGTGTTCCTCCAGGTACGCGTCCGGTCGGCGCCAGTACGCCTCGAACAGGCCGTCGGCGCAGTCCCACGGGACGGGCACCGGCTCGACGCGGGCGCCGATCGCGTCGGCCATCTCGGCGAGCGAGGGGAACTCCGCGAGGACGTCGGCGAACTCGGGGAGGTAATCGCGGGTGAGCCAGAAGCGGTCCTGCCAGCCGGGCTCGTCGGTGTCGAAGGTGAGGACCACCACGCGGCGGGCCACGCGCCGCATCTCGCGCAGCCCCGCGATCGGGTCACCCCAGTGGTGGACGGTGGAGACGGCCATCGCGACGTCGAAGGAGTGGTCCCCGAACGGCAGGTTCTCCGCGCTGGCGGCCACGCACGGTGCCGAACCGGCGGGCCGCTGCCCCCGCATGACCGCCGACGGCTCCACCGCGGTGACCTCGCGATCGGCGGGCTCGTAGGAGCCGGTACCGGCACCGACGTTCAGTACCGTGCGCGCCTCCCCGAGCGCGTCCCGGATCTGCGCGGCGAACCGCGGCTCGGTACGCCGTGTCGCCGGGTAGGCGCCGCCGATCGCGTCGTACAACCGCGCCCCGAGCAAACCCAGTTGCTCCTCCGGTGTCACCATCAGCCCCTTCGCCCGCGTGACGAGTTCCCTGTCGATGGCCGCCACCATGGCGTCGGCGCGGTCACGCCGGTCCAGCAGCAGGCCGCGCAGTCGGCGCAGGTGCGCGACCGCGTCGGTGGACGCGTCGCCGACCAACTCCGCGACCTCCCGCAGGCCGAAGCCCAGCCGCCGGTAGGCCAGTACCTCCCTGAGCCGCTCCACGTCCCCCGCCGAGTAGGCCCGGTATCCGGCGGGGGTCCGCCCCGACGGACGTACGAGCCCGACCTCGTCGTAGTGATGCAGCGTACGGACGCTCACCTCGGCCAGCGCGGCCACGCGTCCCACGGTCCAGTGATCCTCCACGGCACCGACCATGCGGCCTGACGTCGCGTGAGGGTCAAGGGGCCACTACGCGAACCCGCGCCCACTGACGGGGGATTGACCGGCGTGCCGCTCTCGCTCTCCGAGTGCGAACGACGCCCGTCCCTGCCACGTCGTGCCGTCGTGCACGATGAGTTCGACCGACGAGACGTGGGCGGTGAACGGGAGCCTGTCGGAGAGGTCTGCCTCGATCTCCTCGAAAACGGCTTCTTCCTGGCCCTGGGCGACGGTCAGGTGCGGCACGATCTCGGTGAACCGGCCCCCGTACGGCGGGGCTTCGGGCCAGCGGTCGGCGATCGCCTCCGTGAGCCGTATCAACGGCGTGTCGGGCTCGGGGACGAGACAGAGCACGCCCGGAAGCCGTCCGCACCTCTCGAACCGCAGGTCGAAGGCCGGGTGGCTGCCGAGCACGTCCGCGAGTGCGGCGTGGACGGACGCATCCGTCCGGCTCTCGTCGAGGAACGGGAAGAGCACGGTGATGTGGGCAGGTACCCCGGCCCGGGCCGAGGGATCGAGCCGTCCACGCCAAGTGCCGACGGCGGGTTCCGCCTCCGGGATCCGGACGATGAGGCCCGTCTGGCCCGCGCTGAACCCACGGGTGCTGTCGTCTGCCATGACCGGATGGTGTCAGCTCAGCCTCCGTTCCCGCTCCCGTCCCCCGCCTCGTACCGCAGCAGCACCACGCCGCTGCCGAAGCGCCGGGTCTCCACGAGGCTCAGGTCCGTACGGGTGTCGGTGTCGCGGAAGAGCGGAGTGCCCCGCCCGATCAGGACCGGGTGGACGTAGATCCGGTACTCGTCGATGAGCCCGTGCCGCCGGAACGCGTCGGCCAGCATCGGCCCGCCGACCACCAGGTCACCGCCCGGCTCCGCCTTCAGCGCGCGGATCGCGTCGGGGTCGACCTCGCGCACGATCGTGGAGCCCCAGCCGGCCTCGGTGAGGGTCCGGGAGTAGACGTACTTCGGCATGTCCCGCCAGATCACGGCGAATTCGGCCACCGTCCCCGCGTTCGCCGGGTCGGCGTCCGCCGTGGGCCAGAACTCGGCCATCAGCTCGTACGTCACCCGCCCGTGGATGAACGCGCCCATCCTCCCCAGCTCGTCGTTGAAGTGCTGGTGCAACTCCTCGTCCACGAAGTGCCAGTCGATGTCGTGGTCCGGCCCTTCGAAGAACCCGTCGAGGGACATGGAGATGGAGAGGATGAGCTTGCGCATCGATGGCCTCGCGGAGCGGGTGGGGTACGCGGCACGGGTGGCCGCGCACCGGGTTCGGGTGGCCCGAGACACTACGCGCGCGAGGCCGCCCGCCCCGTGATCCGTACCCCGTCCGGCATGTCGCCGTCGCCGGCCCTCCCGCCGACTACCAGGTGCGCCCCTCCGGCAGGTCGGCCAGGCCGGGAGCGGAGAGGTGGAGTACCTCATAGTGCTCGGTGGCCTCCTCGGCCGGCGCCACGGCGTCCGCCCACAGTACGAACCGCACCAGCTGCCAGGAGTGCGGGTCGAAGGCGAGGGCGGCGGTGTGCACGCCTTCGCGGCGGGCGAGCGCGCGCAGTTCCTCGGCCTCCCGCTCGACCAGCGCGGCCAGGCCGAGGCCGTCGGCCCGGAGATCGGGGTCTGCGGGGATCGGGGTGAGGCGGCGCGAGGCCGCCCGGACGGGCGCCTCGCGGGCGGGCCCCGCGTGGCAGGCGATACCGGTCCAGTGGAGCGCCGCGGGGCGCCCGAAGTCACGGACGATGTTCTGGAACCCGCCCCCACCGACGAGGAACTGGGCCATCGCGCCCGCGTCGTTCCACAGGTAGAAGGGCGCGTACTCGTTGACCGGCGAACCGTTCACCCCGCGCTCACGGATCACGAAGGCCTTCAGGCCGAGTCCGGCACGGTCGTCCATGGTCGGGCCGCCCACGGCCACCCGCTTCCGGATGATCTCCATGTCGTAGTCGGCGGGCAGAGTGATCTCGTACTGCTTGGCGTACATGAAGTGCTGCCTCTCGGTGCTGACACGGCGAGTATCGGTGCCGACCCGGCGAGTATCGGTGCTGACGCGATGGTCTCCCGGTCGGCGTTCCGTTCAGGCGTTGAGCGTGGAGAGCGCCCGTCGGGTGACGTCGGCCGGGGCGGCGCCGATGACTCCGTCGAGCGCCGCCATGGAGGCCTGCAGGTCGCCGATGGCTCGCGCGATGCGGTCGCGCTCGCGGTGGAGGTCGGCGACCAGATCCGAGCAGGTCGGGACGAGCCATTCGCCGTCGTCCCGCAGACACGGCAGGACCGTACGGATCGTCGAGGTGTTCAGACCTGCGGCGAGGAGGCTCCGGATACGGCGGACGACGGCGACGTCCTCGTCGACGTACTCCCGGTAGCCGCTGGGGCGGCGCTCGGGATGCAGCAGGTCCTGTTCCTCGTAGTAGCGCAGCAGGTGCACGCCCACGCCGGTCCGCCGGGACAGTTCACCGATCCGCACAGGGACCTCCCGATGACCGCGACCCCGGTCGCGATCGCCTCAGCACTTGACTCTCCTACCGATGTGAGACTTTAGCGTCGGCGCCATGACCGTGAACAAGGATTTCGCGATCCTCGCGTCGCTGTGCGCGAGTGTCTTCGTCGTGGGTACCTCCGAGTACCTGGTCGCCGGGCTGCTCCCCGAGGTCGGCTCCGATCTGCACGTCTCCGTGGGGACCGCCGGGCAGGCGGTGACGGCCTATGCGCTCGGTGTGGTGATCGGCGGGCCGCTCATGGCGCTGCTGACCTCGCGTCTGGCGCGCAAGGGGCTCGCCGTCGGGCTGCTGCTGCTGTTCGCGGCGGGCAGCGCGATCTGCGCCGTGGCACCGTCCTTCGGGCTGCTCCTGGTGGGCCGGGTCGTGTCCTCCCTCAGTCACGCGGCCTTCGTGGCGCTGGCGCTGGTGACGGCGACCAAGGTGGTCCCGGCCGAGAAGGCGGGCTCGGCCATCGCCACCGTCGCTTCCGGCTTCACCGTGGCCACGCTCCTCGGGGTGCCGCTGGGGGCGCTGCTGGGGCAGAGCGCAGGCTGGCGCGCTCCGTTCGTCCTGCTGACCGCCCTCGCCCTGGGGAGCGCCGCGCTACTGACCGTCGTACTGCCCTGGCAGAAGGCGCCGCCCACTCGCCTGCGGGACGAGCTGCGGGTGGTGACGCGACGGCCCGTACTGCTCGCCATCGCCACCACCGCAGTGGGCTTCTCCGGCGTGTCCACGGTGTTCACCTACATCTCCCCGCTGCTGACCCGCGTCTCCGGCTTCTCCGCCTCGGCGGTCTCCGGGCTCCTGCTCGCCTACGGCGCGGGCAGCTTTCTCGGCAACCTCGCCGCCGGGAAACTCACCGACAGGTCGATGAGCGCGACCGTACGCGGGGTCTTCGGCGGCCTGGCCGGGACCCTCCTGCTCGTCCCCTTCGCCGCGGTGTGGCAGCCCACGGCCGTGGTCGCGGTCCTGGTCCTCGGCCTGTTCGCCACCGCGACCATCGCCCCGCTGCAAGGACTGATCCTGCGCCACGCGGGATCAGCCCCCACCCTGGCCGTCTCCGTCAACGTGGGCGCCTTCAACCTCGGCGCCGCCGCGGGCTCCGCCGTCGGCGGTGCGATCGTCGCCGCCGGAGGGCTGCGCTGGACCGGCCTCGCGGGCGCGGCGCTGAGCCTGCTGGGGCTGGCTCTGGCCCGTCTCGTACTCCCCCGGAAACAGCCCCGGGTCTCAGAGGCCGAAGCCCCCCTGACAGCGTGACGCGTCCTGAACCGGCACCCGCTGCCCGACGAACGCGGCGGAGAGGCCGCGCGAGCGCATCGCGAAGCCGCGCGAGCGCGCCGCCCTGCGCCCCCGCGCCTCGCGCACACCTCGCCGCGCCTCGAACGCTCCTCGAACTCGCCCCGCCCCGCCACGATTCGCGGCGATCCCGCCAGGGAAGCCTCTTCTGACATCCGCACACCCGCCCCACCGCACCCTCGTGAGGTTGCCTGCGCATGACCGTGATCGTCGGGCTCGTCCACAAGAACCGTGTCCACCTCGGCGGCGACTCGGCAGGGGTCGCCGGGCTCTCGATCACCGTGCGCCGGGACCTCAAGGTGTTCCGCAACGGCCCCTACGTCATGGGGTTCACCTCGTCGTTCCGCATGGGCCAGCTCCTGCGGTACGCCTTCGAGGTGCCGCATCCGAGCGGCGACCTGGACCGGTTCATGGTCACCAATTTCATCGACGCACTGCGCTCCTGCCTGAAGGAAGGGGGCTGGGCGCGCAAGGAGTCGGAGCAGGAGCAGGCCGGTACGTTTCTCGTCGGCATAGCGGGACGGCTCTACACCATCCACTCGGACTACCAGGTCGGCGAGCCCTCGGACCGGTACGCGGCGGTCGGCTGCGGAGACGACATCGCCCTCGGCGCGCTCCACGCCACCGCCGCGCTCGACCTGAATCCGCGCCGGCGGATCACCGCCGCGCTCGAAGCGGCGGCCCATCACAGTGCGGGCGTCGTCGGCCCGTTCACGTACGCGACGACACCGAAGGCCGACTGAACGGACCGCCCGAGCACCCGGTTCACCCCCCGGCGGCGGCTTCCCCCTCAGCGCCTCCGTCCACGGGCGCAGCCTCCCCGGCCCCGTCGGCGGGCCCGCCGGCCTTCGCCGGTACGCCGGCCCTGGACCGGGCGGGCGGGAGGTTGATGTCGGCGGTACGCAGGGCCCGTTGAAGCGGGCTCCGGCCCGGGGGGAGCTCAAGATCGATGTCCGCGATGAGCAGCCGGCCGTCGGCGAGACGCGAAGTCTTCGTCCGCTTGCCCCGGTTGGGGTGGCTGCTGCCGGGACTGCCCTGCTCGCTTCCACGCCTCCGGTCGCCCTGCTGGGCCGGTCCGGGCCGCTGCGGACGTCCGGACCTCTCGGGTCGCTCCGGCTGCTCGGGGCGCTCGGGTTGTTTCGGTTGAGGGGCCATGTCTCCTCTTCGGCGGCGAGGGCCCTGCGGATGCCCCGAAGACGAATTCTGGCGCGAACCGGAGCCGGATTCAGGGGTGTTCGAGCACTTCAGGCCGTTCTGGACCGCGCTGTCAGTGACCGTCTCAACGGCGCCACCGGAGGCGTTGTCAGTGGATCCCCTTAGTGTCAACGGCATGGCGACGCTTCCGAATCCCCTTCCGTCCCTTACCTCGCACGGGCTGGATCTGCCGCCCGGTTCACTCGTGGACACCACCGCCGACGGCCCCTGGCACGAACCCCTGTTCTGGTACGGGAACACGGCGGCGGCCCCGGGCGACTTCGCGGCCCTGCGCGCCACCGGCCGGCCGGTCGGGCTGCTGCCCGTGTTGATCGACGAGGGCCCGCGCCAGGAGCCGCCGAGCGCCTGGGATCTCGCCCCCGAGCACGTTTCGTACCCGGGTGACCACGACGCCGAAGAGGTGCTCCTGAGCTACTGGGAGCCGTACGCCGACGACGAACTCGGAGACGAGGGCGCCGCGTCCGACGCCACCGCCTGGTCCGAAGTCGCGTCCGGGTCCGAAGGCATGTCCGGGTCCGACGACACGTCCGAGGCCGGTGTCCCGGCCGGCTCCCGCAGCACCCCCGAGTGGCCCGGACTCGCCCCTGTCCCCGTCGCCTGCCTCGGCGATCCCGACCGACTGGCCGCCGGACTCGCGGACGTCATCGGCAGCGCCTACCTCGAAGAGGACGGAACCGGTCTGCGTCCTGCCCTCGTACCCGCCCGGCGCAGCGCGGACATCCCCGCCGCCATCGGCTGGTCGGGCCCGGTCAATCACGAGAACGACGTCGCCCGCCTCTGCGCGGTGCTCCGCTCCTGGGAGGACCGTTTCGACATCCGGATCGTCATGCTCGGCTTCGACACCCTGACCGTGTCGGTCGGCCGCCCGCCGACCACCCTCGCCGAGGCCCGGGCGGTCGCGGCCGAGCACTACGCCTTCTGTCCGGACAACATCGACCAGAACCCGCCGTACAACCTCGACGGGTACGCGGAGAAGCACCTGATGAACCGCGACTGCTGGACCTTCTGGTGGGACTGAGGGACTGACCGCCCGCCCGGACACCCCGGCCCGGCCACCCGACCCGAGACGGTCCCGAACGGCCGGGGACCGAAGGGCCGGGACCGACCCGGCCAGGGACCGGCCGCCCCGACCGCGCGGTCCGGCTTCCACGAGGGGAGAAGCCGGGCCGCGCCCCACTCGTACGCCCGGTACGCCCGGTACGCCCCGTAGCGCCTCCGGGCCGTACGACGCGTGCTCCCGGCGGCCCGGAAACTGGCCGGATGCGTGGAACTTCCCGTCGGGGGAAACGCATACCCCATGAACCGGACGGAAAAGCTGATCACGGAGTACGGGACGCTGCCCCAGGAGAGCGACCGCAGGCGCGAAATCGTCTACGACCTCGGCGGCCTGCTCTCCACCGAGCCGGATCACCCGGGCATCATGTCGTTCCTCATCGAGGTCGTCGCCGACTACGAGGCGTTCGACCTCGCGCGCGTCGAGGCGACGAAGGTACTGCGGCTCTGGCCCCCGTCCGACCCGGAGACCTGGCGTCTCGCGGGCGCCGTCCTGGTGTCGGCCGTCGAACACCCGGACGAGGACCTGGTCCGCCAGTACGCGGTGATGGCGCTGGGCTCGTACGCCGACGACTCCGTCGTCCTCGCGGCCCTGGCCGCCGCCGTGCTGAGCGACCCCGACCCGCTCGTACGGGACAACGCCCTGGCGGCACTCAGCGAGGCGGGTCCGAGCGAGGGCCGGGCCGAGGTGCTCCGTCGGCTGTCCGACGACGCCCACCTCGGCCACGAGGCCGCCCGCATCCTCACGGGGTGGGAGCAGCAGGCGGCCGATTGAGGGCTGTCCCGTCCGCTGGCCCCGCGGCCCGGAGCGTCACCGGCCGATCGGGGCGGCCCCGGTCGCCGTGACGGACAGGTCCCACAGCCGTGCGGCCGCATCCGGATCGACGGCGTACCCGCGGACCCCACCGTCGTCCATGGCCTCGTCCGGGGCCGAGACGCGCGCGACCTCACAGTCTTCGAGGTAGAGCCCGCCGTGTCCGTCGAGGAGCGGGGACGTGGCGGCCCACAGGCCGGTGGCGGCCCCCTGCGAAGGGGACTTGAAACCGGCTCCGACGACGTTCCCGTGCTCGTCCACCCACCCGAGGTCGATCTGCTCCTGGAGCTCCATCTCCCGCTGGAGCCCCGTGATGATCTTGCCGGGGTGCAGGGAGAACGCCCGGACGCCGTCCTCGCGTCCGAGGGCGTCGAGGTGCACGGCGAACAGGGCGTTGGCGGTCTTGGACTGGCCGTAGGCCAGCCACTTGTCGTAGCCGGTGCGGAAGTGCGGGTCGTGCCGTCGGAAGTCGGTCAGGGTGTGCCCGGCGGAACTGTTGACGACGACCCGCGCGCCACCGGCCGCGGCAAGCAGCGGGTAGAGCTCGCAGGCGAGGGTGAAGTGCCCGAAGTGGTTGGCGGCCAACTGGCTCTCCCAGCCGGGCCCGACACGCCGTTCCGGGGTGGCCATGACGCCGGCCACCGCCATCAGGAGGTCGAGCCGGGTGACGGAGGCGCTGATGTGCGCGGCGGCCGTCCGTACGCTGTCGAGGTCGGCCAGGTCCATGGGGACGACCTCGCACCCCTTCACGTCGGCGAGGGCCGCCTCGGCGACTCCCGGCCGACGGGCGGGGACGATCACCCGGGCTCCGGCGGCCGCCAGGGCGCGGGAGGTCTCCAGGCCGAGCCCGGAGTAGCCCCCGGTCACGACGGCGGTCTTCCCGGAAAGGTCGGCACCGGCCAGGACGTCATCGGCGGAACTGGCGGCGGAGAAGGGCGAGCCGAGCGGCTGCTGTTCACTGATGGTCATGCAGAGGACGCTACGAGCTCGACCTCGGTCTAGGTCAACTCCCGCAACGGACGTCGACAGCGCCTAGATTGAAGGGCATGACGACGACTACCGAGACCCGCACGGAGCCGCTGGGCATCGGCGAGGTGGCCGGGCGGACCGGCCTCAGCGTGCACGCCCTGCGCCTGTACGAACGTGAGGGCCTGCTGGTCGGACCGGTGGGACGGGACGCGGGCGGCCGACGCCGCTACACCGAGGCGGACGTGGAGTGGCTGATGGTCTGCGTGAAACTGCGGGAGTCCGGGATGCCTCTCGCCGAACTCAGGCGGTTCGCGGAGCTCGTACGGAACGGGCCCGGCAACGAGGCCGACCGCCTCCGGCTCCTCGACGCCCACCAGCGGCGCGTCGAGGAGCAGATCCGGGCCCTGGAGGAGTGCCGCTCCGTCATCGTCTGGAAGGTCGGCGTCTACTCCGACCATCTCGCCCGGGGCGAGGCCGGCGGGCTCTGGGACCCGAACCGCTGAACGCGGGCGCACCCGTCAACGGGCTTCCCGTGCAGCCCACTTCGGACGCCCGGAGCCCAACTCGCCCACCGACGCGGCATCGTGACACGAACCGTCCGGACCGCCACCGCACCACCACACCGGCGGGCCCACCGGATCCGGATCGTCCGGGTGGGGCCAACCGCCGCTGGTCCCCGCGGCCTGGACGTGCATGCCGGTCCCGTGCGTCGGACAGACGGGCCAGACCTGCCACAGCAGCTCCATGAGGGTGTCCTGCGCGGCCTCCGCGACGACGGCCAGGACCGTGTGCGGGTCGTCCGGCTCCGGCGGGTCGCCCTCCTCCAGGTCCGACGCGTTGACCGCGTTGCCCTGCCAACAGCCGTCGGACATCGCCACGTAGACCTGCTCCTCGCCGGTGAACGCCCGGGACGCGGGCTCGTACGACGGGACACCCATCAGCACCAACGCGTCCTGGCCCGGCAGGGTCGCCCGCAGGTCGCGGTTGACCACGGCGAGCGCCGCCTCCAGCTTCGGCCACCGGCCGGGCTCGGTCGGCACGGGTTCCGGGGGCTCTCGCATCCCGCTACTACCGGGGCTGGGACCTTTGGCGAAGCGCGAGAAGTGGTTCACCCGGGCATCGTGCCACCACCCCGGGCGGCGGGCACCCGTGCACCGGACCCGCACGCCGGAGGCCGAAGTCGAGCGGGTGCGGCGGGGCCCGCCGGGCCATCCGCACGGACGCGCCCGCCGGGCCCCGCCGGTACGGTGACGGCTACGCCGAGCGCCCGCCCAGCCGCTGCGCGACCTCCGTCGCCCAGTACGTCAGGATCATCGACGCACCCGCGCGCCGGATGCCGGTCAGGCTCTCCAGGATCGCCGCGTCGCGGTCGATCCAGCCCTTCTCGGCGGCGGCCTCGATCATCGAGTACTCGCCGCTGATCTGGTACGCCGCGACCGGCACGTTCACGGAGTCGGCGACCTTGGCGAGGATGTCGAGGTACGGGCCGGCCGGCTTGACCATCACCATGTCGGCGCCCTCCTCCAGGTCGAGCGCCAGCTCGCGCAGGGACTCGCGGACGTTCGCCGGGTCCTGCTGGTACGTCTTGCGGTCGCCCCGGAGCGAGGAGCCGACGGCCTCCCGGAAGGGGCCGTAGAAGGCGGAGGAGTACTTCGCGGTGTACGCGAGGATCGACACGTCCTCGTACCCGGTCTGGTCCAGGGCGTCGCGGATCACACCGATCTGGCCGTCCATCATGCCGCTCGGGCCGACCGTGTGGGCGCCCGCGTCGGCCTGGACCTGGGCCATCTCGGCGTACCGCTCCAGGGTGGCGTCGTTGTCGACGCGGCCGTCCTCGGTCAGCACACCGCAGTGGCCGTGGTCGGTGTACTCGTCCAGGCAGAGGTCCGACATGACGACGAGGTCGTCGCCGACCTCCTTGCGCACCGCGCGCAGGCCCTGCTGGAGGATGCCGTCCGGGTCCGTCCCCGCCGTGCCCCGGGCGTCCTTCTTCTCGTCGGCCGGAACGCCGAAGAGCATGATCCCGGAGACCCCGGCCTCGACCGCGTCGACGGCGGCCTTCCGCAGGGTGTCCAGGGTGTGCTGCCGCACGCCCGGCATCGCCGAGATCTCGACCGGCGCGTCGATGCCCTCGCGGACGAACGCGGGCAGGATCAGGTTGGCGGGGTGGAGGCGGGTCTCGGCGACCATCCGTCGCATCGTCGGGGTCGTCCGCAGCCGCCGGGGGCGGGAGCCGGGGAAGTTTCCGTACGCAGTCATTCTTTGACCATAGACCCGCCCACATCGGTCTCTTACCGACACCCCTGCCGGAAAAACGGGCCCCGCGCCCGCGCTCCGGAACCACCACCGGGCACGAGCGCGGAAAGGGCCCGGCAGCTCCACCAGGGAGCCGCCGGGCCCGTACGTCCGCTCCGACCGGTGTCAGGTCGTCGTACGCCTCCGCCGCGCACCGGGGCGCCGCTCGCTCGGGCGGGTCACCGGGTCGCCGGCCTCCTTGGCCGCGTCCCGGCGCCGCGCGCCGAACTCCGCCAGCGCCTCGGCCAGCTTGTGCACCGAGGGCTCCGGCGCGAGGACGTCGACCCGCAGGCCGTGCTCCTCGGCGGTCTTCGCGGTGGCCGGGCCGATGCAGGCGATGACCGTCACGTTGTGCGGCTTGCCCGCGATGCCGACCAGGTTGCGGACGGTCGAGGACGAGGTGAAGAGCACCGCGTCGAAACCGCCGCCCTTGATCGCCTCCCGGGTGTCCGCCGGGGGCGGCGAGGCGCGGACCGTGCGGTACGCGGTCACGTCGTCGACCTCCCAGCCCAGGTCGATCAGGCCCGCCACCAGGGTCTCGGTGGCGATGTCGGCGCGGGGCAGGAAGACACGGTCGATCGGGTCGAAGACCGGGTCGTACGGCGGCCAGTCCTCCAGGAGACCCGCGGCGGACTGCTCGCCCGACGGCACCAGGTCCGGCTTCACACCGAAATCGACCAGCGCGGCGGCGGTCTGCTCGCCGACGGCCGCGACCTTGATCCCGGCGAAGGCGCGGGCGTCGAGGCCGTACTCCTCGAACTTCTCCCGTACGGCCTTCACGGCGTTCACCGAGGTGAACGCGATCCACTCGTACCGGCCGGTGACCAGGCCCTTGACCGCGCGCTCCATCTGCTGCGGCGTACGCGGCGGCTCGACGGCGATCGTCGGCACCTCGTGCGGCACGGCACCGTAGGAGCGCAGCTGGTCGGAGAGGGAGGCCGACTGCTCCTTCGTCCGCGGGACGAGCACCTTCCAGCCGAAGAGCTGCTTGGACTCGAACCAGGCGAGCTGGTCGCGCTGGGCGGCGGAGGTACGGTCCCCGACCACGGCTATGACCGGCTGGTGCCCGTCCGGCGACGGGAGCACCTTCGTCTGCTTGAAGAGCTGCGCGACGGTGCCCAGCGTCGCCGTCCACGTCCGCTGGCGGGTGGTGGTGCCCGCGACGGTGACGGTCAGCGGGGTGTCGGGCTTGCGGCCCGCCGAGACCAGCTCGCCCGCCGCCGCCGCGACGGCGTCCAGCGTGGTCGAGACGACTGCGGTCGCGTCGCTCGCGCCGACCTCGCTCCAGCAGCGGTCGGTCGCGGTACGGGCGTCCACGAAACGCACGTCCGCACCCTGCGCGTCGCGCAGCGGCACACCGGCGTACGCGGGCACGCCGACGACGTTCGCGACACCCGGGACGACCTCGAAGGGCACCCCGGCCGCGGCGCACGCGAGCATCTCCGCCCCCGCGCCACCGTCCAGCCCCGGGTCACCGGCGACAGCACGGACGACCCGCCTGCCGCCCTTCGCGGCCTCCATGACAATATTGGCCGCGTCCCTGAGTACAGGCACTCCGGCGGCTGTTGACGTGATGTCAACGACGGTCAGCTCAGGGGTGCTCACGCCTGCCCGCGCATGTGTGCGCACGACGTCGAGCACCTCGGGCTCTGCGACAAGAACGTCGGCGCTCGCGAGCGCCTCGACGGCGCGCAGCGTCAGCAGACCAGGGTCGCCGGGACCGGCGCCGAGGAAGGTGACGTGTCCCTGCGCGGACAACAGCGGAAAGTCGGACACGGCGGGGCCGGTGGGGCTCAAAGTGCTCGCTCCCCCATAAGACCGGCCGCACCCTTGGCGAGCATCTCCGACGCGAGTTCGCGTCCGAGAGCCGCCGCGTCGTCCTGCGACGTGGGAACGGGACCGGTGATGGACAGCTGCACGAGCGAGGAACCGTCGGTGGAACCGACGACACCGCGCAGGCGCAGTTCGTTGACAGCCTGACCGTCGACCAGGAGGTCGGCCAACGCACCCACGGGTGCGGAGCAGCCGGCCTCCAGGGCGGCGAGCAGGGAACGCTCGGCGGTGACCGCGACCCGGGTGTACGGGTCGTCGAGCTCCGCGAGCGCGGCGGCGAGGTCGGTGCTCGTCGTCGCGCACTCGATCGCCAGTGCTCCCTGACCGGGAGCGGGCAGAACGGTGTCGGGCGACAGGAAGTCGGTCACCTCGTCCGTCCGGCCCAGACGGCTGAGACCGGCCGCGGCGAGAACCACCGCGTCCAGCTCTCCGTTCCGTACAAATCCGATGCGCGTATCCACGTTGCCGCGGATCGGCACGGTCTCCACGGAGAGGCCGTGCGACTTCGCGTACGCGTTCAGCTGGGCCATGCGGCGCGGCGAACCGGTACCGACACGGGCACCGGCCGGCAGCTCCTCGAAGGTCAGCCCGTCGCGTGCCACCAGCACGTCGCGCGGGTCCTCGCGGAGCGGCACGGCGGCCAGCACCAGGCCCTCGGGTTGCGCGGTCGGCAGGTCCTTGAGGCTGTGGACCGCGAAGTCCACCTCGCCCCGCAGCAGCGCCTCGCGCAGCGCGGCGACGAACACTCCGGTGCCGCCGATCTGCGCCAGGTCCTCGCGCGAGACGTCGCCGTACGTGGTGATCTCGACGAGCTCGACGGCGCGCCCGGTCACCTCGCTGACCGCCTCGGCGACCAGGCCCGACTGGGCCATGGCGAGTTTGCTGCGCCGGGTGCCGAGCCGCAGCGGCGTGTTGTTGGCCCCACCCTGGGGTGAGCTGTCGGTCATGACCGCCCTCTATTCGGGTCGTTCAGGTCTGCCCGGGAGACGGCGGCCACCGTCTGCGGGTCGAGGTCGAAGAGTTCTCGCAGCGCGTCCGCGTACCCGGCGCCGCCGGGCTCGCTCGCCAGCTGCTTGACCCGCACGGTCGGCGCGTGCAGGAGCTTGTCGACGACACGGCGCACGGTCTGCGTGATCTCCGCGCGCTGCTTCTCGTCGAGGTCGGGCAGCCGTCCGTCGAGCCGGGCGATCTCGCCGGCCACCACGTCGGCGGCCATCGTGCGCAGGGCGACGACGGTCGGGGTGATGTGTGCGGCGCGCTGGGCGGCGCCGAAGGCGGCCACCTCGTCGGAGACGATGCCCCGCACCCGGTCGACGTCGGCGGCCATCGGGGCGTCCGCGGACGCCTCGGCGAGCGACTCGATGTCGACGAGGCGTACGCCGGCGACGCGGTGCGCGGCGCTGTCCACGTCCCTCGGCATCGCGAGGTCGAGGATCGCGAGCCGTACGGGTCCGTTGTTCTGCGCGGGAACGGTGACGCGGCGCGGCGCGGCCGGGGTGCCGTCCTGGGCGGGGAGGCCGTTGCCGGACCCGTTCTCCACCCAGGCGGCGTGCTGGTCCAGCGCGTCCACGGCGGCAGCGGTACCGGCCTTCCCGGCGGGCACGGCCGCGGCGTCGTACTCCGCGCCGACGGCCTTCGCGATCGCCTCGGCGGTCAGGACCAGCCCGGTCGAACCGGTGCAGGACACCACGATGTCGGCACGTGTCAGTTCCTCGCCGACGGCGGTCATCTCCACGGCGCGGGCACGCAGTCCGGGCCCGGTCGCCTGGCCGAGGATCTCCACCAGGCGGTCGGCGCGGGCCCGGGTCCGGTTGGCGACGACGATCTCGCCGACTCCGGTACGGGCCAGGGTGGCGGCGGCCAGCGAGGACATCGAACCGGCCCCGATGACCAGGGCGCGCTTGCCCCGGGCCCAGGCGTCGACGTCCTGTCCGGCGGCGAGCTGTTCCAGTCCGAAGGTGACCAGCGACTGTCCGGCGCGGTCGATCCCGGTCTCGCTGTGGGCGCGCTTGCCCACCCGCAAAGCCTGCTGGAACAGGTCGTTCAGCAGCCGCCCCGCCGTGTGGAGCTCCTGCCCCAGGGCGAGCGCGTCCTTGATCTGGCCGAGGATCTGCCCCTCGCCCACGACCATCGAGTCCAGCCCGCAGGCCACCGACAGGAGGTGGTGGACGGCGCGGTCCTCGTAGTGCACGTAGAGATGGGGAGTGAGTTCGTCCAGCCCGACCTGGCTGTGCTGCGCGAGCAGCGTCGACAGCTCGGCGACGCCCGCGTGGAACTTGTCCACGTCGGCGTAGAGCTCGATGCGGTTGCAGGTGGCCAGCACGGTGGCCTCGGCCGCGGGCTCCGCGGCGAGGGTGTCCTGCAACAGCTTGACCTGGGCGTCCTGGGCGAGCGAGGCCCGTTCCAGTACGGAGACGGGGGCGCTGCGGTGGCTCAGTCCGACGACGAGAAGGCTCATGCGGGCATCACGGCGGGCATGTCCCCGTCGGGTCCCTTCCGGTTCACCGGGGTCGCGCGCATCGGCGGCGCGGCCTCGTCGGTCTCGTCGGCGTTGCCGTCCTCGCCGGCCTTGCGCTGCTCGTGGAACGCGAGGATCTGCAGCTCGATCGAGAGGTCGACCTTGCGCACGTCGACGCCCTCGGGAACGGAGAGGACGGTCGGCGCGAAGTTGAGGATCGAGGTGACACCGGCCGCCACGAGACGGTCGCAGACCTGCTGGGCCGCGCCGGGCGGGGTGGTGATCACGCCGATGGACACACCGTTGTCGGTGAGGATGCGGTCCATGTCGTCGGTGTGCTGGACGGGGATCCCGGCGACCGGCGTGCCGGCCATCGCGGGGTCGGCGTCGATCAGCGCGGCGACCCGGAAACCGCGGGAGGCGAACCCGCCGTAGTTGGCGAGGGCGGCGCCGAGGTTTCCGATGCCGACGATGGCGACCGGCCAGTCCTGGGTGAGGCCGAGCTCACGGGAGATCTGGTAGACGAGGTACTCGACGTCGTACCCGACGCCCCGGGTGCCGTAGGACCCCAGGTAGCTGAAGTCCTTGCGGAGCTTCGCGGAATTGACCCCCGCGGCCGTGGCGAGTTCCTCGGAGGAAACCGTCGGAACGGAACGCTCGGACAGCGCGGTGAGTGCGCGCAGATACAGGGGGAGTCGGGCGACAGTGGCCTCGGGAATTCCTCGGCTTCGGGTCGCCGGTCGGTGAGTTCGGCCAGTTGCCACGGTGCTCCTGCGGGATGAGCGGGGCTGTAGGCGGCCGTATGTCCCAAGACCGCCCCGTCGAATGCAGGCTATGTCTTTGTGAACACGTGCACAAAGATTGTGTCCGTTTTGTCCGGTCAAAGTGACCGGGGTCACGCGAATTCGCCGCCCGATCCCGGAACCACGGATCGCATCAACCCGTTGCGGGTTCGAAGGGGGCAAAACCGAACACACTCCTCAAGACCGGGCCCCCGAGACCACTCAAAACGCCCATGATGGTACGCGAAAATCGTTGACTCAGGCACCCAGTGCCGTGTCCGGCCCCGCGCGGCGCCCGACCCGCGGAAACGGTTCAGGCACCCAGCGCCGTGCGCAGCCGCTTCGGGTCGACCCGCCAGAAGGTGTGCTGCTCCCCGTCGATCAGCACCACCGGGATCTGCTCCCAGTACCGCGCGTACAGCGCCTCGTCCCGCGTGATGTCCTTCTCCTCCAGCGCCGCGCCGGTCTCCGCGCACACCGCGTCCACCACGGCCCTCGCGTCCTCGCAGAGGTGGCAGCCCGGCTTCCCGAGGAGCGTGACGACCCGGTCGGCGGGCTTCTTCTTCGTACGACGCAGCAGGGCACTCATGGCCCCATTCTCCGCCCGGCGGGCCCCGCACCGACACCACCGCGCACCGTTTCCGCGCGGCCGGGACACGGCCGCGGCGGTGCGGGGACGCCGGGGGAGCACGGCCGCGGCACGACCGGAACCGCCGCCCGGCACGTCCGCGTCACGGCCGGGCCCCGGAGAGTTCACGCCCACGGAACCCGGCGGGACCAGAAGTGCCCGGCGACATGGTTATGCTCGCCGCATGGCCTCTCTTGGATGGCTCACACCTCGCAGGCGCCCCGCCACCGCACGGAGCGTGCTGGCGGGCGAGGCTGCGGCCGAGGCCGCCCGCAAGGCGACGCTGGGCGGGGACGGCGGCACCCTCCTCGAAGCGGACCGGGGCGCACCCGAGGAACCCGCGTTCCCGGTGGCCGGCGACGACCGCGCCGCCGCCTTCTTCGACCTCGACAACACCGTGATGCAGGGCGCCGCCCTCTTCCACTTCGGCCGGGGCCTCTACAAGCGGAAGTTCTTCCAGCGGCGCGAACTGACCCGCTTCGCCTGGCAGCAGGCGTGGTTCCGGCTGGCCGGCGTGGAAGACCCGGAACACATGCAGGACGCCCGCGACAGCGCGCTCTCCATCGTCAAGGGACACCGCGTCTCCGAGCTGATGTCCATCGGCGAGGAGATCTACGACGAGTACATGGCCGACCGCATCTGGCCCGGCACCCGTGCCCTCGCCCAGGCGCACCTCGACGCCGGCCAGAAGGTCTGGCTGGTCACCGCCGCCCCGGTGGAGACCGCCACGATCATCGCCCGCCGGCTCGGCCTCACCGGCGCGCTCGGCACGGTCGCCGAGTCCGTCGACGGCGTCTACACCGGCCGCCTGGTCGGCGAACCGCTGCACGGCCCCGCCAAGGCCGAGGCGGTACGCGCCCTGGCGGCGGGCGAGGGCCTGGACCTCCGGCGCTGTGCCGCGTACAGCGACTCGCACAACGACATCCCGATGCTCTCGCTGGTCGGCCACCCCTACGCGATCAACCCCGACGCCAAGCTCCGCAAGCACGCCCGCGCCCACGACTGGCGGCTGCGCGACTACCGCACCGGGCGCAAGGCCGCGCAGGTCGCGCTCCCGGCCGCCGCCGGGGTCGGCGCGCTGGCCGGCGGCACCGTCGCCGCCGTCGCCCTGCACCGCCGCCGCCGCTGACCCGCTGACCCGTCGGCATCGGCCCGCCGCCGCCCGCCGCCCCCGCGGCCCACCACCCCGTCCGACCGCTCCGCCCGCGCCCACCCGCCGTTCGCCCCGCCGAACGCCCGTGCGCGCGGGCGTCCGCGCGTCCGCACCACCTCGCGTCCGCATCCCAGCACCTCCGCACCTCCGCACCTCCGCACATACGCACGGCCTCCGGGCACACCTCCGTCGACGGCTGTCGGGAACGGCCCTCGGCACGGACACCTGTGCGCCTGGCCAGCCCCCTCCGAACACTCCGCCCGCGCGCCCTCGTGCGCCCCGCGCTCCCCCTCGGCGCGGACGCGATCGAGCCGGGCCACGCCCGGGACCGCCGGGGAGGGCCGCCCCGGGGGGAAGGCCGGCGGAACCCCCGCGCCGCCCGCCCCGCCCCGCCCGCCCCGCGACGGGCCGACGGACGGCGAGCGACCACAACCGGTACCGAGCAGGGACAGAACGCGAAGCAATTCGATCAATAACCGGTCACCATCTGCGATCGCAATAGTCACCGAGCGATACGAGAACTGACGCAACCGGTGATTTTAGCAACTCGGTGTAGTGCCGCCTGTACGAAGCGTTATTCTCCTCAAACGCATGATGGAGCCCGCCACCCCCTACAAAAGGTGACGGCTTTCGAACTGCTCGTGATGGAAGCTCTGCCTCTGGGAGTCCCGTGTACCCACACGTCGGGGTTGACGCCTCGGGCCTGGCTACGCTGCGTGCAACGGTCCTCGACCGCTTGCGCGGCTTCGTCCCCACCGCGTACGCCGTACCCGCGCTCGCCACCCCTGCACCCGCACCTGCCGGTCCTTGCTATGCCCTGGCGGAACGCGGTGCGGTGGTCGGAAGACGCGGCAACCGCGCCGTCTCGGCCGCGTCCTCCACCCCGCCCGCGTCGTCGTCGGCATCGTCGGCGTCGTCACCATCGGCGTCGGCCTCCACCGTGCGCCGCCCGACCGCCGACAGCGACAGCGCGCGCATGATGGACCTCGTCGAACGCGCACAGGCCGGCGAGGCCGACGCCTTCGGACGCCTCTACGACCAGTACAGCGACACCGTGTACCGCTACATCTACTACCGCGTGGGCGGCAAGGCCACGGCGGAGGACCTCACCAGCGAGACCTTCCTCCGCGCGCTGCGCCGCATCTCCACCTTCACCTGGCAGGGCCGCGACTTCGGCGCCTGGCTGGTCACCATCGCGCGCAACCTCGTCGCCGACCACTTCAAGTCCAGCCGCTTCCGGCTGGAGGTGACCACCGGCGAGATGCTCGACGCCAACGAGGTCGAGCGCTCCCCCGAGGACTCCGTGCTGGAATCCCTCTCCAACGCCGCGCTGCTCCAGGCGGTGCGGCGCCTCAACCCGCAGCAGCAGGAGTGCGTCACGCTCCGGTTCCTGCAAGGGCTCTCGGTCGCCGAGACGGCCCGGGTGATGGGCAAGAACGAGGGCGCGATCAAGACCCTCCAGTACCGGGCCGTGCGCACGCTCGCCCGTCTCTTGCCGGACGACGTCCGCTGACGCGGCCCCGTCGCCGGACGGCCCCCGCAGGGCGCGGTTCCGCCGTCCGACCTGTCACGTTCATGACGCACTGGTCCGATCATCTTTCGTCCGTAACCCAAGTGCCGCGCCGCTCGTTGTGCCGGATGCAGGCCCCCTGTAGCTACACCTCGACCGGCGTCGCTCACTCCATCGAGTGGCATCGACTCCGGGTGTACAACCTTCCGGACCCCCAGGGGAGTCGACCGTCATGACGAGAGGAGGTGCCGCCAGTGATCGCAAACGTTTCGGCACACCGGCGGGCGAACGCCTTCGCCCAGGCCCTGGAGGAGCAGTCCCCCCAGGGTGCGGCGGCCGTACAGCCCGAGGAGCCGGCCGAGCAGGCCGACCACGGAGCACTGTTGGCCCTGGCGAACGGCCTCGGTGAACTGCCGTCGCCGCAGTTCGATCCCGAAGTCAAAGTGGTGCAGCGAGCCCAGCTCGTCGCCGCCATGGAGGCGATGTTCGCCGAGGGCGGTGCGTCCACGGGCCCTACGGTGCCCGAGCAACGCCCCGGGGGAGCCCACCGGGCCTCCCCGCTCCGCAAGCTCCGCCCCCGCTCCCGCTGGGCGAAGGGGCTCACGGCCGGCGGGCTGACCGTGGGTGTCGCGGCGGGCGCGTTCGGTGGCGTGGCCGCCGCCAGCTCCGACGCCCTCCCCGGTGACTCGCTGTACGGCCTCAAGCGGGGCATGGAGGACATCCAGCGCTCCATGGCCGACAGCGACACCGACCGCGGCGAGGCCTTCCTCGACCAGGCCTCGACCCGGCTCAACGAGGCGCGCCGCCTGATGGAGCGCGGCCGTTCCGGCCACCTGGACCACGAGTCGCTGGGCGAGATCCGGCGGGCCCTCAGCGGGATGTCGCACGACGCCTCCGAGGGGCACCGGCTGCTCCACGCCGCGTACGAACGCGAGGGCACTCTGGGGCCCATCCAGACCCTGGACTCGTTCTCCCGTTCGCACCGCGACAGCTGGAGCAGCCTGCGTGACAAGCTGCCCGTCCAGCTCACCGACGTCGGGGACAAGGTCAGCTCGGTGCTGGCGGCCATAGACGAAGAGGTCGCGCCGCTGGAGTCGCTGCTGCCGCGCACGCCGGACAGGAGCGTCGGGGGCACCTCGGAGCGGTCCGGGGTTCCCCGGCGTGACGGCGGTTCCTCGCGGACCTCCCCCTCCACCGCACCCTCGTCGGCGCCCTCCTCCGCGGCCTCGGCCAAGGGCGGCTCCCCCGCGCCCTCGGGTTCGGCGTCGCCGGAGTCGTCGGAGGGTCTCCTCGGCGGTGGGACGAGCGGCCTGCTCGACGGCCTGCCGACGGACGGCGGTACGCCGTCGAGCTCGGACGGCTCCGACACCCCGGGTGGTGCCGACAGCTCGGCCACGCCGGACGTCACCCTGCCGCCGCTGCTGCCGGGCCTCCTCCCCGGCCTGGGCATCAGCGCGGAGGACGCCGACGAGTAGAGCGTGTCCCGACACCCGTGAGGGTGTGGGGCGACAGCGGCGCCGTCCGTCCGGCAGACGGGAGAGGGCATCCGGATCGACACCGGCCGCCCGCTCCCCCGGCTGCGACCGGCCGCCTTCGGGACGGCTCAGAAGAACACCGAGCGGCGCTGCACCAGCAGTTTGTAGAGCGTGTGCTGGATCTGTTCGCGTACCTGGTCGGTGAGGTTGAACATCAGCATCGGGTCCTCGGCCGCCTCCGGCGGGTAGCCGTCCGTCGGGATGGGCTCGCCGAACTGGATGGTCCACTTCGTCGGCAGCGGCACCAAGCCGAGCGGGCCGAGCCAGGGGAAGGTCGGGGTGACCGGGAAGTACGGGAAGCCGAGCAGCCGGGCGACGGTCTTCGCGTTGCCGAGCATGGGGTAGATCTCCTCGGCGCCGACGATCGAGCACGGCACGATCGGCACCCCGGCGCGCAGCGCGGTGGAGACGAACCCGCCCCGGCCGAAACGCTGGAGCTTGTACCGGTCGCCGAAGGGTTTGCCGAGTCCCTTGAAGCCCTCCGGCATCACCCCGACGATCTCGCCGAGTTCGAGGAGCCGCTGGGCGTCCTCCGCGCAGGCCAGGGTGTGCCCGGCCTTCCTGGCGAGTTCGTTGACGACCGGCAGCCGGAAGACGAGGTCGGCGGCGAGCAGCCGCAGGTGGCGTTCGGCCGGGTGGTGGTCGTGCACGGCGACCTGGAGCATCAGCCCGTCGAGCGGCAGGGTCCCGGAGTGGTTGGCGACGACGAGCGCGCCGCCGTCCGCCGGGATGTTCTCGATGCCCTTCACCTCGACGCGGAAGTATGTGTCGGCGAGGGGCCGCAGCAGCGACATCAGGACCTGGTCGGTGAGCTCCTCGTCGTAGCCGAACTCGTCCACTTCGTAATCGCCTGTCACCCGCCGTCGCAGGAAGGCGAGTCCGCCCGCGATCCGCCGGTCCCAGTCGCCGCGCTCCGTACTCCCGCGCGTCTTCCGCTCCTCCCGCGCCGCCGCCCCCTCCTGAGGGCCACGCGCGTCCTGGGGCGGCTCGGCACCCGCGCGTCCCTGTCCGGGCACCTGGGCGCCCGGCAGGGCGCTCACGGGCGCCGCGGTGCCCTCGGCCCGCCCGGCGGCCGGGCCGTTGCCGGAGCCGGTACGGCGGCGCGCGGAGCGTGACCCGCCCGCGCCCGGGGACCGGGACCGGTCGTCGTCGAACGGAATGACCTTGGCGTCCGCCATCGTCGATGCGCTCCTCTACCTGGCGCCGTGCGTCGTCTGCGTGTGTGCCTTCAGGGCCGCCGTCGGGACGGCCGGCCGGCTCCGGCGGGCCGGACCTGCTAGCGGCAGCGTTGCGAGGCGGTCGACCGCGCGGCCCACCGCCTCCGGCGGCAGCAGCCCGGGGCCGCGGCTGCGGGCGTACTCCGCGAAGGTCTCCGCCGTGGTGAACCCGGGGCTGAAGCCCAGCGTCTCGTACATCTGCGTGGTGGAGACGACCCTGCCGTGGGTGAGCAGCCGGATCTGTTCCGGCGAGAAGTCCGTCATGCCGACCGCGCGGAGCGCCGAGCCGACCCAGGTGACGGCCGGCAGCAGCACCGGGACCGTCGGCCGGCCGAGGCGCCGCGCGCACTGCGAGAGCAGCAGCACCCCGTCGCCCGCGATGTTGAAGGTGCCGCTGTTGAGGGTGCCCCGCCGCGGTTCGCCCGCCGCGATGCCCAGCACGTCGACCACGTCGTCCTCGTGGACGAACTGGAGCCGGGGGTCGTAGCCGAGGACGGTCGGCAGTACGGGCAGCGCGAGGTAGTCCGCGAGCGGGGAGTCCGGCATCGGGCCGAGGATGTTGGCGAAGCGCAGCACGCAGACCGCGACGTCCGGGCGGCGCCGGGCGAAGCCGCGTACGTACCCCTCGACCTCGACCGCGTCCTTGGCGAAGCCGCCGCTCGGCAGCGACTTCGGCGGGGTCGTCTCGGTGAAGACGGCCGGGTCGCGCGGGGCGGAGCCGTAGACGCTGGTGCTGGACTTCACCACCAGGCGCTGGACGGTGGGCGACTTCTGGCAGGCACCGAGCAGCTGCATGGTGCCGATGACGTTGGTCTCCTTGATCACCGTCCGGCCGGTCGCGCCGAGCGCCTTGCCCGAGACGTTCAGGTGGACCACCGTGTCCACCGAGTGCTCCGCGAGCACCCGCGCGATGGCGGGCTGCCGGATGTCGGCGCGTACGAACACCGCGTCGCCGAGACTGTGCCCGGGCTCCGCGGCGTCGACGGCGATCACCCGGTCCACACCGGGCTCGCGCTGGACGCGCCGCACGAAGCGGCCTCCCAGCTGCCGGGCCGCTCCTGTGACGAGCACGACCTTCCCCAAGATCAGCGCCTTCCGTCGGTCCGCGAGGCGGGACGCCCGCGAAAAAGGGCCATCCTCTGCCGGTCACCGTAGCGGGTGGATGTTTCCCTGCGCGTTCCCCGGAGCGGGGTTTGACGAACTCGTCGCGCCCGGAGCCGGAAAACGGCACCGCAAAAACGGCACCGCACGCCCCCGGGAGGAAACCGGGCCGGAAAATACCGCAGCCCCTCCGCCATGACGGCGGAGGGGCTGCGGAGGCACGAACTGCGTTCGCTTACTTCTTGTTGCGACGCTGAACGCGCGTGCGCTTGAGCAGCTTGCGGTGCTTCTTCTTGGCCATCCGCTTGCGCCGCTTCTTGATAACAGAGCCCACGACTACCCTCGCTCACTTCTCATCCTGGTGCGGGGCGTCTGGGCCCACACGACCTACGTCGGCCTAGCCTACCCGTCACTTGGTGAGGGACGTAATCCGAGGGAAAGACGTCAGGCCGACTCGACCCCCACAAAGGATTCGCGGAGGTACTCGTGAACCGCTTGCTCGGGCACCCGGAACGACCTGCCCACCCGGATCGCCGGCAGATGACCGCTGTGCACCAAGCGGTACACGGTCATCTTCGACACTCTCATGACCGAGGCGACTTCCGCCACGGTCAGAAACTTGACCTCGTTCAGAGGTCTCTCGCTCCCAGCAGCCATGACCCACCTGTACCTTCCGCAGGCGACGCGCACCGGCTTCCCCTCCGGTGACTCTTCGTCGTTGTGCGCTCACTGCCCAGATTAGGGGCGGGTGATGCGAGTGGGGAAGAGGTGAGGCGATCGGGCGCCTACTGTGACAGACGGGCCCGATTGAGCACATAGCGCGTCAGCGGGAGGTAGTGCTCCGCCGCCACGGCGTCGTCCACGGGTACGGCGACCGAGACCCGGCCCTCCGCCTCACCGACGAAGAGCGCAGGGTCGTTCACATCGGCCGGCCCCATCGCCTCGATGCCCAGCTGACCTGCGCCGCACGCCCATCCGTGATCGCCGATCACCAGCTCCGGCAGCCCGTCCGCGCCCTCGGCCGCGCTCTCCAGAGCGGCCCGCACGGGCAGCGGGGAGTGGGTGTGCGCCCCCGGGCCCCCGGGTCCGCCGCGTGCGCCGGGTTCCCGCACGAACGCGACCCCGCGTACGTAATCGAGCCGGTGCGTACGTACGCCGAATCGAGTCGTCATGTCGATACTGCGGCCCCGTGCGGGAGTGAGGACCGTACAGCCGGCCGCCGACAGGGCGTCTGCGAGCCCGGCGTAGAACCCGGCCAGCCGCTCCGGGTGCCCCGTGCCGAACAGCACCGACGCCCGCCGCGCGGCGACCTCGGCGAGCCGCTCCGCGAACGCGTCGAGCCCCGCGAGAGTGCGCTCCGGGTCGATCGTGTCGGCCCCCGAAACGCGCCGGGGATCGCCCGAGACGCCGCACCGCTCGGCCATCAGCCCGAGCACCTCCCGCTCGCCCCAGACCCCCTCGGGGCGGACGCCCAGGGTCGCCCGGGGGTCCTGCGCCGCGAACAGCCGGTAGCTGCGCAGACTGTTCTCGCGCGAGGTGGCGACGGGCCCCGCCAACCGGGCCGCCAGCAGATGGGCGCGCAGCGCCCCGGTGCTCAACACCCCTGCCATGCTGCCGCACCGGCCCCCGGCGGGGGTCAAAACACTATGACTGACGCTCCGTTGGCGTAACGCCCGCACGCCGCACATCCGACGCGGCGTCACCCCCGTTGCCGCACAGCCCTGTTCAGGCGAGCAGTCCACGCAGCGGGTACGCGGCACGACGCGTCGCCAGCACCGCCTGGTCCAGTCGGTCCACCGGGTCGTAACCCGACTCCCAGGCCTGCCAGCGGGGTGTCCGGCCGTCCGTCATCCGCTCCGGTCCTGGCTGCCGGGTGCGCGCCTGGACCTCGTCCCGCCAGGACGCCGGGATCACCGACTCCGGGTCCACCGGCCGATGCGCGGCGATCCCCACGAGGTGGGTCCACGCGCGCGGCACCACGTCGACGACGGCGTACCCGCCACCGCCCAGCGCCACCCACCGCCCGCCTTCGGCGTGCGCGTGCGCGAGTGCGTGGCAGGCCTCCATGACCGCCCGCTGCGCGTCCAGCGTGACCGCCAGGTGGGCGAGGGGATCATCGAAGTGGGTGTCCGTCCCGTGCTGGCTCACCAGCACCTGGGGCCGGAAGTCGGCGATCAGCTCCGGCACCACCGCGTGGAAGGCCCGCAGCCACCCCGCGTCGCCCGTCCCGGCCGGCAGCGCCACGTTGACCGCCCCGCCCTCTCCCGCCGCACCGCCGGTCTCCTGCGGGAAGCCACTGTGCGGGAAGAGGGTGCGCGGGTGCTCGTGCAGCGACACGGTCAGCACCCGGGGGTCGTCCCAGAACGCCGCCTGGACCCCGTCGCCGTGGTGCACGTCCACGTCCACGTAGGCGATACGCTCGGCGCCGAGTTCCAGCAGCCGGGCGATGGCGAGCGCCGGGTCGTTGTAGACACAGAACCCGGCTGCCGCCCCGGGCATCGCGTGGTGCAGCCCGCCGGTGAAGTTGACCGCGTGCGCGGTCTCCCCCTGCCACACGGCCTCGGCGGCCCCCACGGAGAGCCCGGCGATGAGCGCGGAGACCTCGTGCATCCCCGCGAAGGCGGGGTCGTCGGTGGTCCCGAGCCCGTAGTTCCGGTCGGCGCCGGCGGGGTCGGCCGAGGCGGCCCGTACCGCCGCCACGTAGTCCGCCCGGTGCACGAGCCGCAGCGTGGAGTCCCCCGCGGCCTTCGCCGACCGCACGTCCACGGCCTCGTCCAGCCCGAACGCCCGCACCAGCCCCATCGTCAGGGCCAGCCGGACCGGGTCCATCGGATGGCCGTGCCCGAAGTCGTATCCCGTTACCGTGTCATCCCACATCAACCGTGCGCGCCCGCTCATGCCCGCCACCGTATCGGGCCCCGCCCCCGCCGAACGACCGGGCGTACACGAGCGTCACCAGCACCAGGACCATCGGCACCACCATCGCCCCGCGGTAGTTCCACGCGTCGCCGAGTGCCCCCACGAGCGGCGAACCGACCAGGAACCCGACGTAGTTGAAGATGTTCAGCCGGGCGACCGCGACATCGCTCGCGCCGGGGAACAGCCGCCCGGCCGCCGCGAAGGTCTGCGGCACGATCACACAGAGCCCGAACCCCAGGAGGGTGAATCCCGCCATCCCGGTCCACGGGTCGGGCGCCACCGCCACCACCCCGAACCCGACGGCCGCCACCACCGACCCCGCCCGCACCACGGCCGCCGCCCCGACCCGCCGCACCCCGATGTCGCCCACGGCCCGCCCCAGCAGCGTCGTCACCATGTAGACGTTGTACGGGACCGTCGACAGCTGCTCCGAACTCCCCAGCACGTCCTGCAGGTACTTGGCACTCCAGTTGGAGACCGTCGAGTCACCTATGTAGGCGAAGCACATCACCAGGCAGAGCGGCAGCAGCAACCGGAACGGTACGGAGACCGCGGCCTCCCCGTCGGCCGCTCCCTCCCCCGCGCCCTCTTTCCCCGCGGCCAGGCCCTCCGCGTACCACCGGCTGCCGATCAGCGCGGCGGGCAGCAGGACGACGACCGCCGGGAGGTACGAGACGAGGAGCGAGAGGTCCCAGTGCGCCCCGGCCCAGGAGAGCGAGGCCCCCACGATCCCGCCGAGGCTGAACACCGCGTGGAAGCCGAGCATGATGCTGCGGCCGTAGGCCCGCTGCAGGCTGACGCCCATCATGTTCATGGAGGCGTCGAGCGCCCCCACGGAGAGCCCGAAGAGAGCGAGCGCGACGGCCACGTGCCACACCGCGCCGCCCGCGCCGACCCCGAGCAGGGCCAGCATGACGAGGGGCTGCGCCCAGCGCAGGACGGTCCCGGGCCGCACCCGCGCGACCACCTTCTCGGTGACCACGCTGCCGACCCCCGCGAGGATCGGCACGGCGGCCAGGAAGACGGGCAGCAGCCCGTCGGATATCCCGTACTGGTCCTGAATGGCGGGGATACGCGTCACCAGCAGTGCGAAGGTCACCCCTTGCACGAAGAAGCTGAACGCCAACGAACCCCTGCCGTGCCGCAACCGCGCATCTGTCATGGCGGGAGCGTAGGGCCAGGATCTACCCGTGGGTAGACGGATCAGGCGAGCAATCCGGGGAGTTGGGCCATGTCGGAGAAGTGCCCGGTCACTCCGGTGAGCCGGTCCGCCGGCATCATCGAGGTGAATCCGTAGACGTCCATGCCCGCCGCCCTGGCCGCTTCGACGCCCAGCGGACTGTCCTCGACCACGACGCACCGCTCGGGGGCGACACCCATCGAGCGTGCCGCGTGGAGGAACAGGTCCGGGGCGGGCTTGCCGCGGCCCACGTCCTCCGCGCTGAAGATCCACTCCTCCTCGAACCACTGGTCCAGCCCGGCCTTGCGGAGGCTGACGCGAATCCGCTCGTGGCTGCTGGAGGAGGCGACGCAGTAGTCCACGCCCTCCGCGACGAGTGACTCCAGCACGTCTTCGACTCCGGGGACGACGACGAGTTCTTCCTGGAAGGCCGCGAACAGCCTGGCGTTGAGTGTCGTCTCGAAGTCGTCGGGCAATTTCCCGCCCGTACGCTCCAGGACCAGATCGTGCACCCGGTGCACGGCGGACCCCATGTAGTCGCGGAGGGATTCCTCGTACGTGGTGGGGTGACCGAGCTCGGTCAGGTACGCGGCGAGGATCGTGTTGGAGATCGGCTCACTGTCGACGAGCACGCCGTCGTTGTCGAAGATGACCAGTTCGTAGCGCATGGTTCGAGCCTAGACGCTCAGAACGCAGAAAACCCCCGTGCCACAAGGCACGGGGGTCTCCCGGAAAAATTGTTCGGCGGCGTCCTACTCTCCCACAGGGTCCCCCCTGCAGTAC
>NZ_JBIBHR010000020.1:0-162837 GCF_042957125.1 Streptomyces sp. NPDC008125 | reverse complement strand
TGAAGACCTGGCGACTACTCCGACGAGCGCGATGCTCCACCCGCCGTATCGGCACCATCGTCCAGGCCGTCCACACGCTACTGACCTGCGACTATCAGGATGAAAGAGGCTCAGTAAATGTACGACCGTTTCGGCCCTCTGGAGTGTGCAAACGGCTCCTGGGTCATCGGCGATCCGAACAAGGACCACCTCCGTTTCGAGCAGAGCGGAATGTCCCACTGGGTCGGAGGCGTGGAAGCGCCCCTCGTGCCTTGGAAGGCGTTCACCGACATGCGGATCTACGCCGCCGCGACGCGGCTGGGCAACTCCAAGGGGCTCGCCAAGACCAACGAGATCATGGCGAATCTCAGGGGAGCATCCGTCTCCGGCGGCGGACCGGCCCACCTCACGGCGCACCTGCGCAACGGACGCGGCGACTGGCAAGCGGTGTTCAGCCACCACGCGCGCTGGTATCCCCCAGGGGAGATCAGGATTCTCTCCCGGTTCCTCGGCCAGGTGACCGAGCGGGGAGAGGCATCACGCCTCGGCGACCCCGCATGGGTTTCCGCGGTGGTCGAAAAGCTGGGACAACTTCCGCGCGGTCTTCCGCGAGCGCACAAAGGGGCGATCGGGCAGATCCTGGACGACTGCCGTTGATCCCGAAGGGCTGACCGTCGAGCGTGAGCGGCGGCCCCCGGAACTGCCCGGAAAGAGCTCCCGGTGCACGCCGGGGCCCTTTCTCTGGCAAAGCCGAAGCTGTAAGGCAGACGAGTCGGGCTGTACGCCGGGTTCTGTCGCCCGGTCGCCTCGCGGCGGCCGGGGAGACGGCCATCCATCTAGGACCGGCATTGCTACCGGCCTCCTGCGGTCTACCCGCGAACTCGGGCGGGCCGCCCTCGAACGTTCGCGCAGGGCCGTCTTGCGACGGTCCTTCTTGACCTTGCTCCGGGTGGGGTTTACCTAGCCGCCTGAGTCGCCTCAGGCGCTGGTGGTCTCTTACACCACCGTTTCACCCTTACCCAGGACCTGGGTCCCGGGCGGTCTGTTTTCTGTGGCACTGTCCCGCGAGTCACCTCGGGTGGCCGTTAGCCACCACCCTGCCCTGTGGAGCCCGGACGTTCCTCGGGGAGATCCGGAGATCCCCACGCGGCCGTCCGCCCGGCTCGTCTGCCGTGGGGCCATCGTACCCGGCGCGGAAGGGCTCCCGCCTGCGGCTCCTCGCCGCTCCCCGCTCCTGGCCGTGAAGGCCGCCCCGCCTCACCCCGGGAAGGCCGTGAAGGCGGCGATGCCCGCGGTCCAGGCCTCGGTGAGGTCGGTGTCCGGCGGGAAGCGGCCGTTCAGTTCGAGGACGACCATGCCGTGCGCGAACGCCCAGGCCGCCCGGGCGCGGTCCGCGTCGCCGGCCACGGCCCGGTAGAGGGGGGCGGCGGCCTCGCGGCGGTCGGGGACGAGGGCCGGGAGGTCCGGACGGCAGCCGGTGGCGAGCAGGTAGAGGTGGGGGTGGGCCAGGGCGTAGGCGCGGTAGGCCGTGGCCAGGGCGGGGAACGAGCCGGGCGCCGACGCCTCGGCGGCGGTCAGCACGACGGCCGTCTCGCGGTACATCTCGG
Organism: Streptomyces sp. NPDC008125; assembly: GCF_042957125.1. Taxonomy (NCBI): domain Bacteria; kingdom Bacillati; phylum Actinomycetota; class Actinomycetes; order Kitasatosporales; family Streptomycetaceae; genus Streptomyces; species Streptomyces sp. NPDC008125. Next base: position 161,251 of record NZ_JBIBHR010000020.1, on the reverse strand, counting down.
CCGCCAGAGCCGCCACCACCGAGGACTTGTCGGGGAAGTACTTGTACAGGGACGAGGCCCGGAACCCCACGCGTTCGGCCAGGCGCCGCATGGTGAGGGCCTCCGGGCCCTCCTCCTCCAGCAGGGCGCGGGCGGCTGCCACGATCTGCCGGGGGCGGCCGGTGGCGGGGCTGCCAGCGGCGACGCGGACGGCGAGGTCGGTCACGCGGATCACCCTTCCTGGCCCCGGAGCGTCCGTGGCGGCCAGCGCGATCGTACGAGATCCGGCCGAGGTGGCTGAAAGGAGACCCCGCCCAGGTCCCACCCAGCCCCCACCCAGGCCCCACCAAGGTCCCACCCAGGCCCCCGCCCGGGGAGCGCCCGGGGAGCGCCCGGGGAGCGCCCGGGGAGCGCCCGCGACCGGCCGGAGCCCTCCCCCGGCCCCGTAACCTGGTTGTTCCGCCCCCGTACGAAGGAGAACCGCCGTGCTCGTGCTGTTGCCGCCCTCCGAGGGCAAGGCCGCCCCGGGACGCGGAGCACCCCTGAAGCCCGAGTCCCTGTCGCTGCCGGGGCTCGCCCCCGCGCGTGCGGCCGTGCTGGACGAGCTGGTGGAGCTGTGTCTGGCCGACGAGGAGAAGGCGCGCGGTGTGCTCGGGCTCACCGAGGGGCTGCGGGGCGAGGTCGGCAAGAACGCGGAGCTGCGTACGGCTCCGACCCGGCCGGCCGGCGAGATCTACACGGGGGTCCTGTACGACGCGCTGGAGCTGGCCACCCTGGACGCGGCGGCCCGGCGGCGGGCGTCGGCCTCGCTGCTGATCTTCTCCGGGCTCTGGGGCGCCGTGCGGGTCGGCGACCGGATTCCGTCGTACCGCTGCTCGATGGGTGTGAAGCTTCCGGCCCTCGGCTCGCTCGCCGCGCACTGGCGTGCGGCGATGGAGCCGGTCCTGCCGGAGGCCGCCGGCGACGGGCTCGTCCTGGATCTGCGGTCCTCCGCGTACGCGTCGGCGTGGAAGCCGAAGGGGGAGCTCGCGGGGCGTACGGCGAGCGTGCGGGTGCTCCACTCGCAGAGGGCCGACGGGGTCGAGAAGCGTTCCGTGGTCAGTCACTTCAACAAGGCGACGAAGGGCCGCATGGTCCGCGATCTGCTGGAGGCGGGCGCCGCACCGGCGAGCCCGGAGCAGCTCGTGGAGGTGCTGCGGGACCTCGGCCACGTGGTGGAGGCCGAGGCGCCGGCCCGCGCGGGGCGGCCGTGGTCGCTCGACGTCGTGGTGACGGAGATCCACTGACGGAGATCCCGAGATCCACTGAGGGTCCGCCTCCACCCGGCACCGGGGCCGCGTTGCAGCATGCGCAACGACCGTTGCAGGGTGTGCGGTCCGGCGGCAGGATGGCGCCATGACCGCCTCCCCCGCGCCCGTTGCCGCTGCCTCCACCCCTGTCCACTCCGTGCTCGATCTGGCCCCTGTCGTTCCCGTCGTCGTTCTGGAGGACGCGTCGGACGCCGTGCCACTGGCCCGGGCGCTCGTCGCGGGCGGTCTCCCGGCGATCGAGGTGACGCTCCGGACGTCCGCGGCGCTGGAAGCGATCGCGGCCATCGCCCGCGAGGTGCCGCAGGCCGTGGTGGGGGCGGGCACGGTGATATCCGCGGCGAACGTGGCGGAGACGGTGGCCGCCGGGGCACGGTTCCTGGTCAGCCCGGGGTGGACGGACACCCTGCTGGCGGCGATGCGGGCGTCCGGGCTGCCCTTCCTGCCGGGCGTCTCGTCCGCGTCCGAGGTGGTCGCCCTGCTCGAACGCGGGGTCACCGACATGAAGTTCTTCCCCGCGGAGGCGGCAGGCGGCACCGCCTATCTCAAGGCGCTCGCCGCCCCGCTGCCGCAGGCGCGGTTCTGCCCCACCGGGGGCATCTCCGAGGCCTCGGCCCCGCACTATCTCGCGCTGTCCAACGTCGGTTGCGTGGGCGGCAGTTGGATGCTTCCACGTGAGGCCGTCGCTACGAAGGACTGGGCGCGGGTGGAGCGGCTGGCCGCCGAGGCGGCGGCGCTGCGCACCTGACGCGGCGCCGAGTTCGCCCCGGTCGGGCGACCGGGGCGGCTACCGCAGGTACGAGGTGTCGTTGAAGAGCCGTACGGACGCGTTGCCGTCGGCGTAGTACGCGACCTCGGAGAGCGACGCGGCGGCGAGCTCCATGCGGAACATGGACTCCGGCGGAGCGCCCAATGCCAGCCTGACCAGGGTCTTGACGGGCGTCACATGGCTGACCAGCAGCACGGTACGGCCCGCGTACGCGGCGGCCAGCCGGTCGCGGGCGACGGCCACCCGGTCCGCGACCTCCACGAAGCTCTCGCCACCGCCCGTGGGTGCCGCCTGGGGGTCGGCGAGCCAGGTCGTCAGGTCGGAGCCGTACCGTTCGCGGACCTCGGCGAAGGTGAGCCCCTCCCAGGCGCCGAAGTCGGTCTCGCGCAGCCCCTCGTCGATCGTCACGTCGAGACCGAGCCGGGCCGCCACCGCGCCCGCCGTCTCCCGGCACCGGCGCAGCGGCGAGCTGACGATGTCCTGGACCGTGCCGAGGGCCGCGAAGTGCGCGGCGGCGCGTTCGGCCTGCTCACGGCCGGTCGCGGAGAGTTCGGGGTCGGTGCCGCCGCTGCCGGAGAACCGCTTCTCCGGGGTCAGGACGGTCTCCCCGTGCCGGAGCAGCAGGAAGGTGGCGGGGGCGCCCATGTCCGGAGCGGCGGCCCACCCCCTCCGGGGCGCGGCAGCGGGGACGGCGTCCGGGACGACGGCCGTTTCGGGGGTACGCGTACGGGACACCCCGCCGGAGGCGCTCGCGGAGTCCGTGGAGCCGGTGCGGGCGGCGGCGAGGGCGGCGCGCACCTTGGCGGCTCCGGCGGACGCGTCGCCCACCTCACCGGGCGGTACGTCCCCGAACTCGCCGACGGACGGGCGGGCGGGGGCGTCCAGGCCGGCGGTGGAGGCGGAGGGCTCCCACCGCTCGCCCCGGCGGCCCGCGTCCATCGCCTCGTTGGCGAGCCGGTCCGCGTGCTTGTTCCGCTCGCGCGGCATCCACTCGTACGTGACGGCGGAGGGCGGGAAGACGGTGGCAGCCTCCGCCGCGAGGGGCTTCATGTCGGGGTGCTTGATCTTCCAGCGGCCCGACATCTGCTCGACCACCAGCTTCGAGTCCATCCGCACGTGGACCCGGACGGAACCGTCCGCCGCCTCCGGGAACAACGCCTTCGCGGCCCGCAGGCCGGCGATCAGGCCCCGGTACTCGGCGACGTTGTTCGTCGCGATGCCGATGTACTCGGCGGCCTCGGCGAGGGTCTCGCCGGTCGCCGGGTCCACGACGACGGCGCCGTAGCCGGCGGGTCCCGGGTTACCCCGGGAGCCTCCGTCGGCTTCGACGACGAGCTGGTGGGACGCGGTCATTACAGGCCCGAGTCCGAGGTGCGCACCAGGATGCGGTGGCAGTTCTCGCAGCGCAGCACGGTGTCGGGGGACGCCGCCTTCACGTCGTTGACCTCGGTGATGTTCAGCTCCAGGCGGCAGCCCTCGCAGCGGCGCTGGTAGAGCCGGGCGGCACCGACGCCGCCCTGCTGGGCGCGGAGCTTGTCGTACAGCTTCAGCAGGTCGGCGGGGATGACGTCGGCGACGACGGCGCGGTCCTTGGTGATCGTCTCGGCCTGCGCGTCGAGCTCCTTGAGCGCGGCGTCGCGGCGCCCGGTGGCGTCGTCGACCTTGGCCTGCACGGCGGCGACCCGGTCGGTCAGCTCGGCGACCCGCTCCTGCGCGGCCTCGCGGCGCTCCATGATCTCGAGGACGACGTCCTCCAGGTCACCCTGGCGCTTGGCCAGCGAGGTGATCTCGCGCTGGAGGTTCTCCAGGTCCTTCGGCGAGGAGACCGCGCCGGAGTCGAGACGCTGCTGGTCGCGGACGGAGCGCTGGCGCACCTGGTCGACGTCCTGCTCCGCCTTGGTCTGCTCGCGGCTGGTGTCGCTCTCCTCGGTCTGCGAGGCGACCAGCAGGTCGCGGAGCTGCGTGAGGTCGTTGTTGAGGGACTCGATCTCCGCGTGCTCCGGCAGCGAGGCCCGCTTGTGCGCGGTCTGCGCGAGGCGAACGTCGAGAGCCTGGACGTCGAGGAGTCGGATCTGGTCGGCGGGCGCGGCGTTCAGTTGGGGGCTCCAGAAGAGTGGTGGGTGGTCCAGGGGTCGGTGACCTGCTTCGAGACGTGGACCCGCAGGTCCCATCCGTGGCGGTCGGAAATCGCGTCCAGCTGCGCCGCCGCCTGCTCGCACCAGGGCCACTCGGTGGCCCAGTGCGCGGCGTCGACCAGGCCGAGCGGGGAGTGCTGCACGGCCTCGGAGGCCGGGTGGTGGCGCAGGTCGGCGGTGAGGAAGGCGTCGACGCCCGCCGCGCGCACCGCGTCGAAGAGGCTGTCGCCGGAGCCGCCGCTGACGGCGACCGTACGCACGGTCGCCTCCGGGTCGCCGGCCAGCCGGACGCCCTGCGCGGTGGCGGGCAGCCGGGCAGCGGCGCGGGCGGCGAAGTCACTCAGCGTCTCGGGGTGGTCCAGCTCGCAGATCCGGCCGAGGCCGCGGCGGCCGTGCCGGTCGGTGGGGTCGGGCACCAGGGGGCCGGTGACCCGCAGGCCGAGCGCTCCGGCCAGGGCGTCGGAGACCCCGGGGTCGGCGGTGTCGGCGTTGGTGTGCGCGACGTGCAGCGCGATGCCCTGCCTGATGAGGGTGTGCACGACCCGGCCCTTGAAGGTGTCGGCCGCGACGGTCGTCGTACCCCGCAGGTAGAGCGGGTGATGGGTGACGATCAGCTGGGTGCCGAGGCGTACCGCCTCGTCGACGACGCTCCCCACCGGGTCGACGGCGAACAGGACCCGGTCGGTCTCCGCGTCGGGATCGCCGCAGACCGTACCCACCGCGTCCCACCCCTCGGCCCGCTCGGGGGGCCAGAGGGCGTCGAGCTCGGCGATGACTTCAGACAGACGGGGCACGGGGAAAGGCTACCTGGCCTGCGCACCCCACCGGTCCTGGCTGCGCGTACCCACCCGTAGCGGTCCTCTCCGGTCACGCATCGTCACCTCGGACAGGCGACGGACGAGCGTCGGACGGGCGTCGGACGGGCCGGGACGTGGATCGCCCGGCAGAAGCACAGCCCCGGAGGGCTTCACGGGCAAATCGGGTTTACACCATCCGTATGTGTGAAGCGGCGGGTGTGGCGTTGGCCTTGGGAAAGCGTGAAAACTACCTTCGGTCGCCGGAGGTGACACACCCATGACTGCCTGTGTCGAAGAAGGTCCGACCGAAGGGGGCGTCGGGGCTGCCGGGGAGCCGGAGCCCGCCTCCGAAGAACCAGAAGATCCCGGGACCCCCGGGAACTCGCACGGACGTGAGGAGCCGGAGGAGCGAGGGCCGGGGGGACCGGTGGAATCCGGACGGACCACCACGCCGGACGCCGCACCGGGCGCCGGCGCCCTGCCCGTGCCCGGCCCCCGCGCGTCCGCGCCCGGCGGGTCCGGAGCCACCGGGTCCCGTACCGGCGAAGGTGTGGGGGGCATGGCCATCCGGGTCGTGGTGACCGGGCGGACGGTCGTGCCCACGGGCGCCCCGGCCGGCCGGGGCGTCGACGCGACCACGCTGGTCCCGCTGGTCGGGGCGGTCGTCGGCTCGCCCGCGGCGGCCTCGTTCCACACGTCCACCGGATCGGCGCCCGCCGGAACGGCAGCCACCACCGGCGCGAAGGCCGGGTCCCCCACCACCACCGGCGCGAAAGCCGGGTCCCCCACCACCGCCGGCGGGCGGACCGGTCCCCCCGCCACCTCGCCCCGGCCCGCGCCGAAAGCCCCTGCCGCCCCCGCCGCTCCCGCCGCTCCCGCCGCTCCCGCCGCTCCCGCCCGAGCCTCCGCCAACGCCGCCGGGATGGCGGCCACCCTGCGCCCGGCGCCCCCCGCCGGGGCCGCGCCCCTCCCCCGCCGCATCCCGCCCCCGTCCGTCCGGCCCCCCGCGATGGCGGCCCGCCGGGCCCCGCACGCGGCGGGCACGCTGACCCTCTCGGCGGACGGCGCGTACGCGGCGCGGCTCACGATGGGCGGCGGTGAGGCGCTCGGCCGGGGCTGGTACCCGGAGCGGTGGACGCTCGACGGCCCGGAGCCGTACGCCGTACCGCTCCCGCTCGACCAGCCCGAGGAGCCCGACTCTCAGGTGGTGCCGCTGGCGGACGGCCGGGTGCTGATCCGGCGACGGGTCGCCGACCGGCACGCGTTCTCACTGCTCTACCCGACCGGTCCCGGGACCGGCGAGCTCTCCCTGGGGACCGTGGAGTGCGAGCGGATGACGCTGCTCCCTCCGGCCCCGGACGGGGTGAGCGTCTATGCCCTGGCGCCGGGCATCTTCACCACCTCCGTCTGGCGGGTGGCGGGCGGCTCGTTCGGACCCGAACACGTGGCCGACGTGCCGGGGCTCTGTTCCGGCGGGGTCTGGCTGGACCGTGCGGGCCGTGTGCTGGCGCTCGACCGCCGGCCGCCCGGCAGAGGGCCGGTGAAGACGGTCGCCGTCGACCTCGAACGCCGCGGCGAGACGACTCCGCTCCTCCAGATCGCACCGGAGAGCAACGACCGGCTGCTGATCGCCGATCCGGACAGCGGACTCTTCCTGCTCCGCTCCGACGCGCCCGGACACGACCGGCTCGGCTGGGGCGTGCTGGGCAGCGCCCTGCCCGTACGTTTCCCGGAGTGCCTGCGTCCGGCTGACGTGGCGGTCGCACCGTTCGCGGTGCAGCCGGGGCAGATGCTGATGCCGGAGACCTGCGCGGTGGCGTTGCGGATCGACGGGGCGGCGGGCAGCTGGCTCGGCGTCTGGCGCCCGTCGGGCCGTCGGCTCCACCAGTTCGTCGCCCCGGCGGGCTGGCTGGCCGGGGCGGGTTCCTGGAGCCGCGAGGGCGTCCTGAGCCTGCCGTACGAGCGCCCCGAAACGCCTTGCGGGCTGGTGCGGCTGGAGGTTCCGGAGGACGTCGCCCCGGAGGCGTACGGGGGTGCGCGACGCGGTCCCGGGCCGGCGGACGAATCCGGAACGCAACCATCCGCCGACGGATCATCTCCTGAGGGGTGTAGGCCGGTTCCGCTGGGGCAGGCGCCGCTGCACGGCGGTCCGCCCCGGGAGGACCGTTAGGGGCCTTTCGTTCGGATCGGGCCGGGTCAAACCCTGGCGGGCGCGGCACCGGGCCGTGTCCGACCGCTCCCGCCGGGCGGCCGGCGCGCATGGTCGGACACGGCCTTGGCCCAAGGGTTTGCCGGAGAACAACATGTGGGCCGCCAGCGCGCTGACCTGCGAGCGCAGGTCGCAGAACCCGCAGGCTGTTTCCCGGCAAGCCCTTAGGATTCTCCCGGGGGCTACGCAGTCGTTCCGTACGGGTGCGCGGTGTGACCGTGCGTCCAGGGGGTTTCCGGACGCGTGGGACGAGGTCCGGGAGAGACCGGAACGGGCGGCGGCGGGCCCCGGTACACACGCAAGCGAGCAACGGGGTGACTTCCCAGATGTCCGAAGCCCGAACCGACACGATGCAGACGCGCCCGCCGGGGGCGGACACGCAACGGGCCGACGCAGGCGGCCCCGGAAAGCACCGAGGGGGCATGTCCGCGGAGACCGACTCCGCACAGACGCACGGCCGGCACCGTCGGCCCACCCACGGGGATTCCGGAGTGTCCTGAGAGCGGCGGCAAGGACAGGGCGGGGGTCGTCCGGGCCGGCAACGGCCGGGACGACCCCCGCCTTTCCGTGCGCCACGGGGTGGCAGAGGCGCCGCTCCGCCCATGCGGGCACCCATGACATTTGTCCTGCCGGAAGCCGTACGCACGGCTCTGCCGCCCGGTCCGGCACCCCCGTACCGTCGCCACCATGACGACAACGGGAAGTGCGGGCGGGGGGCCGGCCCCGACGTGGACGGCTGCCGGAGTCCCGGCGGGGGCCCAAAAAAGCAAGGCCCGGAAGAGCGGGAGGTGCGCGGACGCCCTGGCGGTCAGTTTCGCCGGAGTGTCGAAGTCCTTTCGGACGGAGGGCCGTTCGGGCGGGCTCGTGCGCGCGGTGGACGGCATCGATCTGTCGATCGGGGCCGGTGAGACGGTGGCGCTGCTGGGCCGCAACGGCGCCGGGAAGTCGACCACCATCGGGATGCTGCTGGGGCTCGACGACCCCGACGAGGGGGCGGTGCGGCTGTTCGGCCGCCCGCCGGGGCAGGCGGTGCGGGCGGGGACGGTCGGCGCGATGCCCCAGGAGGGCCGGCCCATTCCCCGAGTGACCGTGCGGGAGTTGGTGGAGTTCGTGGCGTCCACCTACCCCGCGCCGATGGAGACCGGCGAGGTCCTCGGGCTCTCGGGCGCCTCGGCGTTCGCGGACCGGCGCATCGACAAGCTCTCCGGCGGCCAGACACAGCGGGTGCGCTTCGCGGTCGCGCTGGCGGGCAATCCCCGGCTCGTGGTGCTGGACGAGCCGACCGCCGCACTGGACGTGGAAGCGCGGCGGGCGTTCTGGGACTCGATGCGCGCCTTCGCGGCACGCGGCAACACCGTGCTCTTCTCCACGCATTACCTGGAGGAGGCGGATGAGAACGCCGCCCGGATCGTCGTCCTCGACCGGGGGCGGATCGTCGCGGACGACAGCGGGGACGGCATCCGGCGCACGGTGGGCGGCGGGCTCGTCGGGATCGATCTGGCGGGCCGCACGGCCGACGGGCTGGAGCGTCTGCCGGGGGTGGTCGGCGTCGAAGTCCGGGGAGATCGGGCCCTGTTGCATTCGGGTGATCCGGACGCCACGGTCGTCGCGCTCGCCGGAATGGGGGCGGTGCGCGGGCTGCTCGTCTCCCGCGCCACTCTGGAGGACGCGTTCCTCGCCCTGACCGCCGGCCCCGCCGCGCCCGGGGAGGCACGCTGATGTACGCGTACGTGATGCTGGAAGTCCGCCGGACCCTGCGGGACGGCGCGTTCCTGATCTTCGGGACCGGGATGCCGGTGCTGATGTACCTCCTCTTCACCAACATCGGCGACACGTCGGGGGGCGGCACGGGCGCGGACGACTGGAGGGCGTACTCGATGACCGGCATGGCCGCGTACGGGGCGCTGGGCTCGGCGATGGCGGTCGGTACGGGGATCGCGTCCGACAAGTCGCTCGGCTGGCTACGGCAGTTGCGGATCACACCGCTCGCGCCGTCGCGGATCGTCGCGGGCCGGGCCGTCAGCGGTTCGGTGACCGTGCTCCCGGCGCTGGTCGGGGTGCTGCTGGCGGGAGCGCTGGTCAACCACATCCAACTCGGCTGGTGGCAGTGGGGGTCACTGGTGGGCATGCTGTGGCTGGGCACCCTGCCGTTCACCCTGCTCGGAATCGGCAACGGCTACCGCCTCACCCCGCAGGGCACCGGAGTGGTCAACATCGCCTGCATGACGGGGTTCGCGGTGATCGGCGGGCTGTGGTTCCCGCTGGACTCCCTGCCCGGCCCGCTGCGGGCCGTCGGCGCCCACACGCCGGCGCACGGTTTCGCCGATCTCGGCTGGACGACGGTCGCCGGCCAGGCGCCGCACCTCACCTCGATCGCCGAACTCCTGCTCTGGACAGCTCTGTTCGGCGCCTACGCGGTCGTCTCGTACCGGCGCGCGGCGAGGACCCCGTGAAGACGCTCACCGCGCGCACCCCGGGCGCCGACGGTGCGGAGCAGCCGCACCCGGGGTGCGCGGAGCACCCGCCCGGCCGGTGGTGGCCCCCTCGCCGGAACAGGGCGGGCCGGAGAACGGCGGGACGGCGACCGGCGGGCCCGGGGCCGTACGCGCTGATGCCGTGGCTGCTGCTCGGGCTCGGGGCCTTCTCCAACCTCTGGAAGGGCGAGACGCCGAACCCGGTGGTGGGCGCGGTGGGCGTCCTCCTGTTCAACTCCCTCTACATCCACCTGGTGTTCCGGAGCTTCGTCCCGGCTCGACGCGGGACCACCGGGTCGTACGTACTGCTCGGCGCCCTGGCCGCCATCACCTTCGGCCTGGCGGCCGGCTACGGCGGGAGCTGGCTGCTCTTCTTCCCGCTGCTCTCGCTGGCGAGCGGCACGGTCCTGCGCGGCCGGCCGCTCGCCTGCGCGCTCGTCGGACTGTCCGCCTGCGGCGTGGCCGTCGCCGTCTGGCGCGGCGACCGGGTGTCGGACCCGTGGACGATCGGCTACGGGACGTTCCTCTCCGGCGCGGTGACGGCCGCGATCCTCGCGTTGTCCGAGACCGTGCGGGAACTACGTGATGCTCAGGCCGAGTTGGCGCGCAACGCGGTCGAGCGGGAACGACTCAGGTTCTCCCGGGACCTCCACGACCTGCTGGGGCACACCCTGTCGGTGATCGTGGTGAAGTCGGAGGCGGCCCGCAGGCTGGCACCCCGGGACCTGGACGCGGCGCTCGGCCAGATCTCGGACATCGAGTCGGTCGGCCGGCAGGCGCTCACCGAGGTACGGGAGGCGGTGACGGGGTACCGCGAGGGCAGCCTCACCGGTGAACTCGACGGCGCGGTGTCGGCGTTGGCCGCCGCCGGCATCGAGGGGACGGTGCACCGCGCCGGCCCGCCGCTCGCCCCGCGCAGCGAGGCGCTGCTGGGCTGGGTGGTGCGCGAGGCGGTGACCAACGTCGTACGGCACAGTGGCGCGACCCACTGCGTGTTCTCCGTCACGTCCGGGAGCGAGCGGGTGGTGCTGACGGTCACCGACGACGGTTCCCTCGCCGAGCCCGGCGGCGGGGCCGTCCCGGGGCCCCGCCGGGGTCCCGGAGCGGACGGCGGGGAGCCCTCGTACTCCTACGGGGGTACGGGCCTGGTGGGGCTCTCCGAGCGGCTGGCGCTGGCGGGCGGCTCGCTGCGGGCCGGACCCGGTCCGGACGGCGGGTTCGTCGTACGCGCGGAGCTGCCCGGGGAACCGGGGCGGTGAGCGGGGGCGGGGGTGCGTGTGTCCGGCGTCACCTCGAACACCGGTACGCCGATGGCACACTGACACGATGGTGCCGCTGACCACGATCCCGGAACCGATAACGGCCGACCCTCCCCACACGGCGGACCGTCCCGTGCTCACCCAGTCCTGGCTCGATCTGGCCTTCCTCCACTGGGCCGTCGACCCGGCACTCGTCGCCCCGCTGCTGCCCGCCGGTACCCGGCCGGACACGCTGGACGGTGCCACCTACGTCGGGCTCGTCGCCTTCCGGATGCACCGGGTGGGGTGGTTCGGGCTTCCCGGCATCCCGTATCTCGGTTCCTTCCCGGAGACCAACGTCCGCCTGTACTCGGTGGACGCCCATGGCCGCCGGGGCGTCGTCTTCCGTTCGCTCGACGCCTCCCGCCTGCTTCCCGTCGCGGTCGGCCGGAGCGGGTTCGGCCTGCCCTACGTGTGGTCGAAGATGGAGGTCCGGCGGGAGGGCGACACGGTGACGTACACCAGCCGACGGCGGTGGGGCCGGCCTGCGGGCGCGTACAGCCGGATCACCGTACGCGTCGGCGACCGGGTCGAGGAGCCCTCGGAGCTCGAACACTTCCTGACCGCGCGCTGGGGCATGCACAGCGCCTTCTTCGGCCGCTCCCGCTACCTTCCGAACACCCACCCCCGCTGGCCCCTGCACCGCGCCGAACTCCTCGGCCACAGCGAGAACCTCGTCGCCGCGGCAGGGCTGCCCGCACCGGCCGACGGGCCCGTCAGCGTGCTGTACTCGCCGGGCGTCCCCGTACGGTTCGGGCTCCCGCCCCGCACTCCGGCGGGTGTCCCCACGCCCTGACCCGGACGTCGTACGCACGCGATCCCGAAGCCGGACGCACCGGACACCGAAGCCGTACACCCGGGACGCGCGCGGGTCCTACCCTCTTACCCGTGACCGGAACGCCGCAGGACCACCGCCCCGCCACGTCCGTACGCGTGCTGCTCGCCGAGGACCAGGGCATGATGCGGGGCGCGCTCGCCCTGCTGCTGGGGATGGAGCCGGACTTCGAGGTGGTCGCCCAAGTGGGTTCCGGGGACGAGATCGTGCCCGCGGCTCTCGCCTCGCGGCCCGACGTGGCGCTGCTCGACATCGAACTCCCGGTGCGCAGCGGCCTGGACGCCGCCGCCGATCTGCGTGAGCAGGTGCCCGACTGCCGGGTGCTGATCCTGACGACGTTCGGACGTCCCGGCTATCTGCGGCGGGCGATGGAAGCGGGTGCCTCGGGGTTCCTGGTCAAGGACGGCCCGGTGGAGGAGCTGGCCGGGGCGATCCGCAAGGTGCTGGCCGGGGAGACCGTGGTCGACCCGGCCCTCGCGGCGGCGGCGCTGGGTGCGGGGCCGAGCCCGCTGACCGGACGGGAACGGGACGCCCTGAACGCGGCGTCCGGCGGTGCGACCGTCGCGGACATCGCGCGGAAGCTGCACCTGTCGGAGTCGACCGTGCGGAACTACCTCTCCTCCGCGATCGGCAAGACCGGTACCCGTAACCGCACGGAGGCGGCCCGGGCGGCCCGGCGGCAGGGCTGGCTCTGACCGGCCTCGTGCGTGGCCCTCAGCGCCCCTCGGCCGCCCGTCCCGCCCTCGCCCCCGGCAGCCAGAGGAGCACCAGCAGGGCCGCTGCCAGCAGCACCCCGGAGGCGGTACGGAAGGCGAGGGCGTATCCGGCGGTGAGGTCGGCCGGGGTGGCCGAGTCGCCGGTGCGGGCGGCGGCGACGGTGGACAGCACCGCGAGCCCGAGCGCCCCGCCCATCGTGCGGGAGGTGTTGACCAGCCCGGAGACGAGGCCGGCGTCCCCGGGCGCGGCACCGGAGGTGGCGAGGGAGGCGAGCGGGGTGGAGACGAAGCCCATACCGAAGGCCATCAGGACGCCCGGGAGCAGTATGCCGGCCGTGTAGTGGCTCTCCGCGCCCATGGTGGACTGCCAGCCGAAGCCCGCGACGGTGAGCAGGATGCCGGTGAGGGCCATCGGCTTCGCACCGGTACGCGCCATGAAGCGCGGGGCGAGTTTCGAGCCGAGGACGATCGCGGCGGAGGTGGGCAGCAGGGCGAGTCCGGCTTCCAGCGGGGTGTAGCCGAGGACGTTCTGTGCGTACACGGTCATGAAGTACCACATGGAGAAGGTGGCCGAGCCAAGCAGCAGCATCGACGCGTTGGCCGAGGCCACGGCCCGTACGCCCAGCACCCGCAGGGGCATCAGCGGGGCGGTCGTACGCCGTTCCACCAGCACGAACACGCCGAGCAGGGCGATGCCGCCGAGCAGCGGCCCGAGCGTCACGGGGGCCGTCCAGCCGGCCGCCTCGGTCTGCACGATGCCGTACGCGAGGGCGGCGAGGCCCGAGGTGACGAGGACGGCGCCCGGCAGGTCGATCCTTCGCCCTTCGCCGCCCCGGCCCTCGGCGAGCAGGAAGGCGGCACCGGCCAGGACCAGGGCGCCGACGGGCACGTCGATCAGCAGGACCCAGCGCCAGGAGAGCAGGTCCGTGAGGACCCCGCCGATCAGCCCGCCCGCCGCGCCGCCGCCCGCGCCCACCGCCATCCAGGTACCTATCGCGCGGACCCGTGCCGGGCCTTCCGGGAGCGCGGCGGTGAGGAGGGTGAGGGTGGCCGGTGAGAGGACGGCGGCACCGAGCCCCTGTCCGGCACGGGCGGCCAGCAGCTGCCAGCCCTCCTGGGCGAGCCCGCCCGCGAGGGAGGCCGCGGTGAAGAGCCCGAGGCCGAGGAGGAACATCCGCTTGCGGCCGAAGAGGTCGGCGGCCCGTCCGCCGAGCAGCATGAACCCGGCGAACGCGATCGAGTAGGCGTTGAGGACCCAGCTGAGCCCGGAGGCGCTCAGCCCCAGGTCGGTCCGCATCGAGGGCAGCGCCACGTTGACGACGGACACGTCGAGCACGACCAGGAACTGACCGGTGCACGCCGCGGCCACCGCCGCCCAGGTGCGGGGTCTCAAGCGGCGGGGAGCCGTGCGAGGGGCGGCGGACATGCCGTCCGGAGTGATGTCGTCCAGGGAAACGTCTGTCATGTCCGCCATCGTCCCTGGCGCCGCGCCGTGCGTACACGGGGGGCGTGGGCCGGGCCCCGGACCGGTCCTCGGCCTACGCACCCGGAGGCGCCGGAGCCGACGGAGCCGCCGGAGCCGACGGAGGCACCGGAGCCGACGGAGGCACCGGAGCCGACGGCAGCACCTGGACCCCCACCCCGGCGTCGGGGCCGGAGCCGCGCACCGGGCCGCACACGGTGGGTCTCTCGCCGCCGGGCGGGGGGGGTCCGTGCGGGGGCCGCACGGGTGGCATCGCTGGTCGTGGCGGGCGGGGTCGCGATCACCGGGGCGGTTCCGGCCCGCCGACTCGGCGCCGGACGACGTGCGGCTCACCCGGCCGCACCTCGTCGCCGTACTGCCAGGTGGCACGCCCGTCGGGCGCCCACCCCATGTCCACCACGGGGCGCCTGCCGATACCCGGCCTGACTCCCTGGACGGGTTCACCCCGAGGCCTGTCCGGAACTGACCGCTGGCGACATCCGGGAGCAACAGGCCACTGACGCAACTGAGTTCGAGCGCCCTTGTCCCGGGAATACACCCGCCCCCAGAAGCGTTCGCCATGCATGCACTTGGGGGGGTCCCTCCGGTGATCACTGCTGCCCGGAAGGCGTACGTATGGACCGGACGACGAACGAACAGACCACCGGGGGAAACCCCGGTCCGCTTCAGGAGATCAAGGAACCCAGGGGAGCGCTCGTCCCCGTACTGGCCTTCGCGGGCATCACCGTCGCGGTGATGCAGACCCTGCTCGTACCCGTCATCAAGGATCTGCCCACCCTTCTCCACACCGCCCAGTCGAACGCGACGTGGGTGATGACGGCGACGCTGCTCGCCGGTGCCGTGTCCACCCCGATCATGGGGCGGCTCGGCGATCTCTACGGCAAGCGGCGGATGCTGATAGCCAGCCTCGCCGTGATGGTGATCGGCTCGCTGGTCTGCGCCTTCACCGACGATCTCGTCATCATGATCGTCGGCCGGGCGCTCCAGGGATTCGCGATGGGTGCGATCCCGCTCGGCATCGGCATCATGCGCGACGAGCTGCCGCCGGAGAAGCTCGGTTCGTCGATGGCGCTGATGAGCTCCTCGATCGGCGTGGGCGGTGGGCTCGGCATGCCCGGCGCGGCGCTGGTCGCCCAGCACGCCGACTGGCACGCGCTGTTCCTCGGTTCCGCGGGGGTCGGCGTGGTGGCCCTGGTGCTGACGGTCTTCCTCGTGCCCGAGCCGCCGCTGCGCGCGCCCGGCACCTTCGACTACGCGGGAGCGTTCGGGCTCTCGCTCGGGCTCGTCGCCCTGTTGCTGCCGATCACCAAGGGCAGCGAGTGGGGCTGGACCGCGCCGCTCACCCTCGGGCTGATGGCCGGCGGTCTGCTGGTCCTCCTGGTCTGGGGTCTGTACGAGCTGCGGATCGCCGCTCCCCTGGTGGACCTGCGGACGACGGCCCGGCGCGAGGTGCTGCTGACCAACCTGGTCTCGATCATGGTCGGCATCTCCTTCTACGCCGTCTCCCTGGTCGTGCCGCAGCTGCTCCAGCTGCCGAAGGCCACCGGGTACGGCCTCGGCCAGTCCATGGTGGTCGCGGGGCTGTGCATGGCGCCGCTGGGGCTGACGATGATGTTCACCGCTCCGGTGTACGCGCGGATCGCCGCCCGGCGCGGCCCGAAGGTCTCCCTGATGATCGGCATGCTGGTCATCGCCGTCGGTTACGGCGCGGGGTCCCTGCTGATGGACGCCGCCTGGCAGACCCTGGTGATCTCCACGGTGCTGGGCGCCGGTATCGGACTGGCGTACTCCTCCCTCCCCGCGCTGATCGTCGGCGCGGTGGACGCCTCGGAGACCGGGGCCGCGAACGGCCTCAACACCCTGATGCGGTCCATCGGTACGTCCGCCTCCAGCGCCGTGATCGGCATGGTGCTGGCGAACACCTCGGTCCACCTGGGCGGGGTGGCGGTTCCCTCGATGCACGGCTTCCGGCTGTCGTTCATGATCGCGACCGGGGCGGTGCTGGTCGGTCTCGTCCTGGCCGCGTTCCTCCCCTCGCAGCGTCCGGCCTCGCGCCTGGTGCTGGTCGCCGACAGCGAGAGCGAGGCGCTGCTCGCGGAGGCCGAGGCGCTGGTGGCGATCGACGCGGTGCTGCACGGCGAGGCGTCCGTCCCGGGCGGCGGGGCGTCCGTACCGTCCGGAGGTTCCCGGATCGTCGCGGGTTCGTCCGGTTTCCACGGCCGGGTGCTGGACGCGGCGGGCGCGCCGGTGGCGCGGGCCACGGTCACCCTGGTCGACCGGCAGGGCCGGCAGGCCGGTCTGGCCGTCGCCGACGACGCGGGGCGGTACGCGCTGGCCGCCGCGCCCGAGCCGGGCCATGTGCTGGTCGTGACCGCCGCCGGGTACGCACCGCGCGCCCGGCCCGCCGTGTGCGCGGCGAACGGGCGGCCGGTGGTGACCGATCTGGTGCTGACCGCCGCCGCTCCGGAGCGGCAGGGCACCGTGCGGGCGTCGTCGGAGGCGCACGCGGACGGGCAGCACGCCTGACCGAACCGGCCCGGCCGCCCGGCCGGGAACCACCGGGAGAAGACACACCCGCACGCCCCCGCCGGTCCGTCCGGCGGGGGCGTGCGGCACGATGGGGCCGCCGCCGACGCACCGCCACTGTCGGCACCCCGCCGCCGTCGACACACCCGCACCACCTGGAGGAACCCGTGGCCGCCGAGTCCGCCGCACCCGTCGCCGATCCCGACGCCCGTCCCGCCGACGCGGTGCTGGCCGCCTTCGAGAAGGCCAAGGGGTTCATGCCGGTGCGCGAGGGGCTGGCGCTGTACGCGGCGGCCGTCGACGCGGCGCGGCTCGGGCTGCCGCTGCTGGAGGTCGGGAGCTACTGCGGGCGCTCCACCGTCCTCCTCGCCGACGCGGCCCGTCGTGCGGGACTGACCGCGCTCACCGTCGACCACCACCGGGGCAGCGAGGAGCAGCAGCCGGGGTGGGAGTACCACGACGCGTCCCTGGTCGACCCCGAGGTGGGCCGGATGGACACGCTGCCGACGTTCCGCCGGACCCTGTACGCGGCCGGCCTCGAGGACCACGTGGTGGCGCTGGTGGGGCGCTCCCCGCAGGTCGCGGCGGTCTGGGGCGGGCAGCTCGGGCTGGTCTTCGTCGACGGCGGGCACACCGACGAGCACGCGAACGGCGACTACGAGGGCTGGGCGCCGCACCTCGCCGAGGGCGGGCTGCTGGTGATCCACGACGTGTTCCCCGATCCGGCGGACGGCGGGCAGGCGCCGTACCGGGTACGTCAGCGGGCGCTCGCCTCCGGTGCCTTCGCGGAGATCTCGGTGACCGACTCGCTGCGCGTGCTGCGGCGTACGGGGCAGGGCATCTGAGACCGGTGAGCGGGACGGGGAGCCGGGACCAGGATCCGGGACGGGAATCCGGGGCCGGGGCCCGGGACCGCGACCGGGAGCCGGGGGCCGTCGGTACCATCGCCCGCGTGCCGTACTCCAGCGTTCCCCCCACCCCGCCCACCGTCCGCCCGGCAGCCGGCCGTCCCGTCCGCACCGCCACGTACGCCGCGTTCGCCGTCCTCTGCCTGCTGCCCCTCACCGGGTGCGGCGGTGCGGAGGTGAAGGCGCAGCCGCACGCGGGGGCCCCGGCCCCCTCGGTGACCACGGCACCCGCCACGTCCGCACCGGCGCCCGACGAGAGCCCCAAGGGGGCCTCGTCGAGGGGGCCGCTGGCGGGCCGCACGGTGGTGATCGACCCTGGCCACAATCCGCACAACCACGAGCACACCCGTGAGATCGCGCGGCAGGTGAACATCGGTACGGGGCACAAGGAGTGCGACACGACCGGGACGTCCACGGACGCCGGTTACGCGGAGGCCCGGTTCACCCTGGACGTGGCCCACCGGATGCGGGAGCTGCTGGAGGCCGAGGGCGCGCAGGTGCTCCTCACGTACGACGACGACCGCGCGTACGGTCCGTGCGTGGACGAACGGGCGCGGATCGGCAACGAGGCGGAGGCGGACGCCGTGGTCTCCGTGCACGCGGACGGTTCGGCGGTGGGCAACCGGGGGTTCCACGTGATCCTGCCCGCGCTCGTACGGGACGGGGCGGCGGACACCTCGCGGATCGTGAGCCCCTCGCGCGACCTGGGGACCCGTATCGCGGGCCGGTTCGTGGCGGCCACCGGGAGCTCGCCGTCCAATTACATCGGCGGGGGCACGGGGTTGGACGTGCGCGACGACCTCGGCGGGCTCAACATGTCCACGGTTCCGAAGGTGTTCATCGAATGCGGCAACATGCGCGACCCGAAAGACGCCGCACTGCTGACGAGCGCGCACTGGCGGCAGAGCGCCGCCCAGGGGATCAGTGACGGCATCAGCAGCTACCTGAAGCGGTAGTTCCGCCCCGGTTCGGGGTAGTTCTGCGCTGATACCGGGGGGATGACGGGCCGTCGGGCAAGCCGGGGGCCAACCCGCCCGGGCAGACGATAGATTCATCCGTACGATGGGGAGCCGCCCCGGGCTTCTCGGCGCGCCCGAGGGACAGTCCCGGGCGCAGCGACGACCGTCCCCGACGAGACGACCGACTAAGGACCTTCACGTGAATATCCGCTCCCTCACTAGAGGCGACGGCGTGGTGATCGGAGCAGCGGTCGTGCTGTTCATCGCCTCCTTCCTCGACCTCTCCGGTTACGACTGCCCCAGCAACATCGACTGCTCGGGCTACGACAGCGCGAGCGCCTGGGATTCGCTCTCACTTCTCATGAGCATCTTCCTCGCCGGTGTCATCGGAGCGGCGCTGGTGATCGTGAGCCGCTCGGCGCCGGGCCGCAAGCTCGTCGGTCTGGACCTCGGGCAGTTCGGCGTGGCCCTCACCGTCTTCGCGCTGTGGACGGCGTTCTGGACGACCATCGACGCGGGTGACGCGGGTGCCGGGCTGATCCTGGGCCTGCTGGCCTCCCTGGTGCTCGCCGCCGCGACGGTCGCCGGGCCGCTGGTTCCCGCGCTCAAGGCGCCGCTCTCGGCCGGCCCCCGCCCGGCTCCGGCCACCCAGTCGCCGTACGGTGCGCAGCCACAGGGCCAGGGGTACGGCTACCCGGGTCAGCCGTCCTTCGGTTCGCAGGCCGGTGCGCCGCAGCCCCAGCCCCAGCCGTACGGCGCGCAGCAGGGCAAGCCGGCCCCGCAGGCCGAACGGACGCCGCAGGCACCCCAGTCCGGCGGTACGCCGGCGGCCGACTTCGCGCCGTTCTGGTTCGCGGTGCCGGTGCCCCGTCCGCTGTACGGCGAGGACGGTTCGTCCGGCCAGATCGCCGAACTGGCGCCCGGTACCTGGTACCTCGCGGTGGAGCAGCGCGGTCAGAGCCTGATCGCGCAGACGCAGGACGGCCGCCGCGGCGTCCTCCAGGACACCTCGGGCATCCAGCGCGGCTGATCCCGCCCGCCCGTTCACCACGTAGGCCCCCGACCGCGGGAGTTCAGCGGCCGGGGGCCTTCGTGCGGGACGGGGGCCACGTCACCCGGCCGGTCGGGACACCGACGGCACCCGGTTCTTCACCTCGGCACCGGCGCTCGTCCCCGCGTCCTCGACCCAGCTGATGACGTCTTCGAGGCTGCCGATGCCGGAGTCACCGGCTTCACCCTCGCGAAACTTGGTGGCCGGTACCTTGCCGCTTTCGCAGGCGGTGGCGCCGACGAGCAGGGCGCGGACGAGCAGGGCGCCGACGAGCAGAGCGCCGACGAGCAGAGCGCGGACGAGCAGCAGCGCCGTCGGCAGGCGGCCGGGCGGTACGGGCCGGAGCACGGCGGGCCGTCCTCACGGGGTGGTCGGACGGTGTCGGGCCGATACCGGCACGCCCCGCCGGGCTCGCCCCCGCGGCGCCGCCCCGCCACCGGGTTGGGCCGTCCGGGTTTCAGGCCGGAGGCAGCGGCAATCCGGTGTGCATGTCCTACAGACGAGGCTCAGGAAGCAGTACCGCGGGGCGCGCGATCGCCGTCGTCGCGGACGTCATGGCCTTCATCATCATTCTGTGGATCCTGATGTACCTGCTCGATGCCAACAGGGGCAACGAGCTGGTGCAGTTCGTCCAGGATTCCGCACGGTGGCTGGCCGGCTGGTCGTACGACCTGTTCACCTTCGACGAGGCGTGGGCGCGGGTGGTCGCCGGTTACGGGCTGGCCGCCGCCGTCTACCTCTTCGTCGGTCACGCGGTGGCGGGCCGTCTCCGTCGTACGTGAGTCCCGGCGGCCCGGCCCGGTCAGGAGCAGCAGTCCGGTTCCAGGCCCCTCGGCAGCCGTTCTCCCCCGAAGACCGCGGTGGTCGCCTCGTCCCCCCCGAGTGCGGCCACCGCGAGCAGCAGTGATCCGGCGGTCCAGGTGGTGAGTTCATCGGGCCAGAAGGCGCGTTCGCCTTCGAAGACGTATCCGGTCCAGTAGAGGCCACCGGGCTCGCGCAGGTGCTGGATGGACTGGAGGATCTCCAGGGCCCGGTCGGATTCGCCCATCGCCCAGAGTGCGAGGGCGAGTTCGCAGCTCTCGCCGCCGGTGACCCACGGGTTGGGCAGCACGCAGCGCACGCCGAGGCCGGGAACGACGAACTCGTCCCAGCGCTCGTCGATGCGCCGCTGGGCCTCCGCGCCGGTGACCGCGCCGCCGAGGACCGGGTAGTACCAGTCCATCGAGTAGCGGCCCTTGTCCAGGAAGCGTTCCGGGTGGCCGGCGATGGCGTGGGCCAGCGCTCCGGTCGCCAACTCCCAGTCCGGCTGGGGCTCTTCACGTCGCTCGGCAAGCGCGAGGGCACAGCGCAGGGCGTGGTGGACCGAGGAGGAGCCGGTCAGCAGCGCGTCGGTGACGGGGGTTCCGTCGGCTTCGCGCTTCCAGCCGATCTGCCCGCCGGGCTGCTGGAGTCCGAGGACGAACTCGACGGCCGCGAAGACCATCGGCCACATCCGGTCGACGAACGCGTCGTCGCCGGTGGCGAGGTAGTGGTGCCAGACCCCGACGGCGACGTACGCGCAGAAGTTGGACTCCCGGCCGCGGTCGGTGGGGCGCTCGGGATCGCCGTCGTGGTAGGCGGCGTACCAGGAGCCGTCCTGGTTCTGGTTCCGGGCCAGCCACTCGTAGGCCCTTTCGGCGGCCTCGTGCTCGCCGGCGGCGTCGAGGGCCATCGCGGCCTCGGTGTGGTCCCACGGGTCGAGGTGGTGGCCGCGGAACCAGGGCAGCGCCCCGTCCTCGCACTGCACCCCGAGGAGTGCGGCGACGGTCTCGGACGCCTGATCCGACGTCAGGACGCCGGGCAGGACGAGGTGTTCGGTCCGTTCGGGGAGGGTCACGCCTCTGCCTTCGGGAGGTGCGGCTTCGTCGCGTACGCGACGAAGCTCTTTCCGACGACCGGGTTGAGCAGCTGCTCGGCGACCCGGGTCACCGCGGGCTTCTTCATGATGTCCCACACCAGCAGCTTGTGGTAGGCGCGGACCGGCAGGGCCTTGTCGTTGTCCACGCCGAAGGCGCACTTGAGCCACCAGTAGGGCGAGTGCAGGGCGTGGGCGTGGTGGGTGCCGTACGGCTTCAGTCCGGCCTCGCGGATCTTGCGGAGGAGTTCGTCGGCCTTGTAGATGCGGATGTGGCCGCCCTCGACCTCGTGGTAGGCGTCGGAGAGGGACCAGCAGACCTTCTCGGGGCCGTAGCGGGGCACGGTGACGGCGATGCGTCCGCCGGGCTTGAGGACGCGGACCATCTCGGCGAGGACGCCCTTGTCGTCGGGGATGTGCTCCATCACCTCGGAGATGATGACGACGTCGAACGAGTCGTCGGGGAACGGCAGGTTGAGGGCGTCGCCCTCCATCGCGGTGGCGGTCGCGCCGGCCGGGGCCTCGCCCTCGGCCTTCATCGCCGCGAACCACTTGGCGACCTCGCGGATCTCCTCGCCGTTCTGGTCCAGGGCCACGACCTGGGCACCGCGCCGGTAGCACTCGAAGGCGTGCCGGCCGGCGCCGCAGCCGAGATCGAGCACGCGGTCACCGGCGGCGAGCGGGAAGCGGGTGAAGTCGACGGTCAGCACGGGGGCCTGCCTTCGAGGTCGGTGGTACGGGCACGGGCGGGAACGGAGTCCGGTGGGGTCACCTGCGGGCCCCCCGGGCGGCGATGGCCCGGCGGTAGAGGTCGGCGGTGCCGGCCGCCGCCCTGGCCCAGGTGAAGCGGGCGAGCACCCGGTCGCGGCCGGCCGCACCGAGTCTGGCGCGCAGCCCGGGGTCGTCCAGCATCCGGGTGAGGGCGGTCGCGAGGGCGTCGGGGTCGCCGGGCGGCACGGCGAGGCAGGTCTCCCCGTCGCGGCCGGTGACCTCCGGGATCGCCCCGCCGGTGGTGGCGACGAGCGGGGTGCCGGTGGCCATCGCCTCGGCTGCGGGCAGCGAGAACCCTTCGTACAGCGAGGGGACGCAGGCGACCTGGGCGCCGCGCACCAGGTCGACGAGTTCGGCGTCGCTGATGCCCTTGACGAACTCGACGGCGTCGCCGAGGCCGAGGCGTTCGATGGCCCGGGCGACGGGTCCGTCCTCGGCGCGCTTGCCGACGACCACGAGGTGGGCGTCGGGGTGGCCGGCCCGGACCTTGCCGAGCGCCTCCACGAGGTGGACGAGCCCCTTGAGGGGCACGTCGGCGCTGGAGGTGGTGACGATCCGCCCCCGTACCTCGGGGACCGAGGGGTCGGGCGACCAGAGGTCGGTGTCGGCGCCGATGTGGACCACGTCGACGCGGCCGGGGCTCACGCCGAGGTCGTCGACGATCTCCTGGCGGGACGAGCCGGAGACGGTCAGGACGTGCGGCAGCCGCCGGGCGACCCGCTTCTGCATGCGGGTGAAGCCGTACCAGCGGCGCACGGAGAGGGCGCGCACGCGGGTCGTGGCGGCGGCCAGGTCGAGCCGGCGGTCGACGGTGATGGGGTGGTGGATGGTGGTCACGAGCGGGGCGCCGAGGTCGCCGAGCAGGCCGTAGCCGAGCGTCTGGTTGTCGTGGATCACGTCGAACTCGCCGCGCCGGGACCGCAGGTGGCGTCCGGCCCGCAGCGAGAAGGTGAGCGGCTCGGGGAATCCGCCGGTCCACATGGTGGCGACCTCCGCGAGGTCGATCCAGTCGCGGTACTCGTCCCGGCCGGGGGTCCGGAACGGGTCGGGCTGCCGGTAGAGGTCGAGGCTGGGCAGCTCGGTGAGCGGGACGCCCTCGTCGAGCACCGGGTAGGGCTGGGCGCCGATCACTTCGACGCTGTGGCCGAGACGCGCCAGCTCGCGGCCGAGGTGGCGGACGTAGACGCCCTGGCCGCCGCAGAACGGGTTGCCCTTGTACGTGAGGAGGGCGATCCGCAAGGGGCGGTCGTCCGCTCCGGCGGTGGCGCGATGTCCCGCGCTGGGGTCCGTCCTCATGGCCTCAGCGGTCACTCCCGGGCCCCCTTCATCACTGCGTTTTCCGGAGCGTAACCGCTGCCGATAATCTGGAACAAGTTTCAGACCGACCCGTCCAATGAGGTTCGAATCTACCGGCAGGTAGCGTCGGCGTGACGACCTGATCAGGTGATTCACGCCACGGCACGGAGGTGACCTCATGACCGCTGACGCCCGGCCACCCGCGCTTCCGCTGACGGCGAGCCAGCGGGCCCGCCGCGCCCGCATCCTGGACGCCACCGCGGAACTCGCCGGACGGGGCGGCTTCGAGGCCGTGCAGATGCGCGAGGTCGCGGAGGCCGCCGGGGTCGCCCTCGGCACCCTCTACCGCTACTTCCCGTCCAAGGCTCATCTGCTGGTCGCCACCCTGCACGACCGGCTGCGGCTGCTGAGCACCACGCTGGCCGACCACCCGCCGGCCGGGCGCACGCCCGGGGAACGGGCCGCCGCGACGCTGCTGCGCGCCTTCCGGGCGCTGCGCCGCGAACCGGAGCTCGCCGACGCCATGCTGCGGGCGCTGACCTGCGCGGACCGGGGCGTGAGCACCGAGGTGGACGCCGTCTCCCGGCTGGTGACGACCATCGTCCTGGACGCGGCGGGGCTGACGGACCCGGACACCGGGCAGCTGTCGGCGGTGCGGGTGGTCGGGCACACCTGGCACTGCACCCTCACCTCCTGGCTGTCCGGCCGCGCGGGGGCCGGGCAGGTGCGGACGGACATCGAGACGGTCTGCCGGCTGCTGGACCCGGTGGCGCCCGGCTGAGAGCGGCGCGGCTGCCCGCCCCGTGACCTGGGGCCTCGGGGCGACCGCGGACGACCGGCCTCGGGGCCGGTCCCGACTCCCCCGGTAGAGTGAACCCGTCGTTCATCACGCCCGTACGGGGAATTCCGGTGCGAACCGGTACCGCTCCCCACCCGGCCCGGTCCGCACCGGGCCGTCGCCGTCCGTGAGCCGCCCGCACGCCGGACGGGATCCGGGGCGGGCGCGAACGGCCGATGCCGCCGGGAGGTCCGGTGGTCCGCATCCGTCGCAACAGACGGAGCCGAGCCCGGCACCGGTACGTGCCCGCGCCCGGCCCCCGCAGGAGAGGCACTCGCCAGTCATGACCGTACGCCGCAGCGCAGCCGCGCTCGCGACCACCGCCGTGCTCCTGGCGTCCGCCGCCCCGGCGGCGCTGGCGGACTCGTCCAGCCCGTCGCCCTCCCCCTCCGGCTCCTCCGCCCCCCTCTCCGTTCCCGCCGACCCGCACGCCGGGCTCTACGGCACCTCGGACCCGACGTACGACGGTGTCTGGCGCCAGTCGCTGGCCTTCCTGGCCCAGAAGATCGAGTACGTCACCCCGTCCGTGGAGGCGGTGAACTGGCTGAAGCTCCAGCAGTGCGACAGCGGCGCCTTCGCCGCGTACCGCGACTTCCGCAAGCCGTGCGACGCCAAGACGATGACGGACACCAACTCCACCGCCGCCGCCGTGCAGGCGCTCGCCGAGCTGACCGGCGAGAAGACCGCCGTGGCGAACGGCATCGACTGGCTGGCGTCCGTGCAGAACGACGACGGCGGCTGGGGCTACACCCCCGGCAGCCCCAGCGACGCGAACTCGACCGCCGTGGTCGTCGGCGCCTTCGCCCGCGCGGGCAAGAAGCTGACCGACGTGACCTCGTCCGCCGGGCACACCCCGTACGACGTACTGCGCGGGCTCGCGCTGCCGTGCGGCGGCGAGGACGGTGGCGCGTTCGCCTACCAGCCGGACAAGAAGGGCGCGCCGGCCGCCAACGCGGACGCCACGGCGGCGGCCGTGCTCGGCACCATGGGCAAGGGCCTGGCGGCCGGCAGCTACAACCCGGGCAAGGCTCCCGTCTGCACCCCCGGCACCGGCCTCACCACGGAGCAGGTCGCCCAGAACGGCGCGCACTGGCTGGCCGCCGCGCTCGCCGGCTCCGGCCACCTCGACCAGGCGCCCATGCCGGGCGCGGAGAGCACCGACCCGCAGCCCGACTTCGGCAACACCGCCGACGCCGTCGTGGCGCTCGCCGCCTCCGGCCACCAGGACAAGGCCGCGTCCGCCATCACCTGGCTGGAGAAGAACTCCGCCGCCTGGGCGAAGCAGTCCGGTCCGGCCGCGTACGCGCAGCTGATCCTCGCGGCCCACGCGACCGGCACCGACGCCCGCGACTTCGGCGGCGCCGACCTCGTCGCCCAGCTCAACGCGACCGGCCCGGCGCCCGCCGCGACCGCGGTGCCCTCCCCCACCCCGACCGGTGCGCAGCCCGCCGCCGGCTCCACGGGCAGCTCCGGTTTCAGCGTCTGGTGGCTGATCGCGGTGGGTCTGGCCGTCGGCGCGGGCATCGGCTTCCTGATCAGCAACCGGGGCAAGGACAAGGGCGGCCGGTGACCGCGCCCGCGTTCCGGAGCACGCCCGGCGGAATTCTCCGCCGGGCGGCGGCGCTCGTGGCGCTGACGGCGCTCACGGCGGTCGTGACGCTCTGCGTCGCGGGCACCGCGCAGGCCGCCGGGTACCGCTACTGGTCCTTCTGGGAGGGCGACGGCCCGCGGTGGGCGTACGCCACCCAGGGGCCGTCCCTGGTCCGCCCCGAGGACGGTTCGGTGCAGGGCTTCCGGTTCGCGGTGAGCGAGGACTCCGGCGACGCGGCCCAGCCGCGCCGCACCCCCGACTTCGCCGCCGTCTGCGGGGACACGCCCGCGAAGGACGGCGGCAAGCGCGTCGCGCTGGTCATCGACCCCGGCACGGCGGCCGACGCCCCCGCAGGCGAGCAGCCGCCCGCGCTCCGTACCGCCTGCGCCCGGGTCTCCCCCGACGCGAGCACCGCCGAGGCGCTGGCCTCGGTGGCGAAGCCGCTCCGGTACGACAGCGCTGCCCTGCTCTGCGCCGTCTCGGGCTACCCGGAGACGGGCTGCGGCGAGCAGATCTCGGGCGACGCCTCACCGGCGCCCGCCGGGACGGCTCCCGCCGCGAGTTCCCCGGCCACCTCGTCCGCCGCGGCGGGCGGGGCGGCGGACGGTGACGGCGGTGGTCCCTCCGTCGGCGTGCTCGCCGGTGTCGGGGCCGTCGTGGTCCTCGGCGCCGCGGCCGTCCTCCAGGCACGCCGTCGGCGATGAGCCGCCTTCCCGCCGCGACGGGCCGCGTGCGCGACCTGCGCGCGCCCGGGGCGCACCGGAGCAACGCGCTGCCCGCCGGCGCGTGGTGGCTGTGGGCGCTGGGCCTGGCGACCGCCGCGTCCCGCACCACCAACCCGCTGCTGCTCGGCCTGCTGGTGGGGGTGGCCGGTTACGTGGTGGCCGCACGGCGCACGGACGCGCCGTGGGCCCGTTCGTACGGGGCGTTCGTCAAGCTGGGTCTCTTCGTCGTCGGGGTGCGGCTCGTCTTCTCGGCGTTCCTGGGGTCGTCGATCCCGGGCACGCACACCCTCGTCACGCTTCCCGAGGTACCGCTGCCCCACTGGGCCCAGGGCGTCCGGATCGGCGGCCGGGTGACCGGGGAGCAGTTGCTCTTCGCGCTGTACGACGGTGCGCGGATGGCCGCCCTGCTGATCTGTGTCGGCGCGGCCAACTCCCTCGCCAGTCCCGCCCGGTTGCTGAAGTCGCTGCCGGGCGCGCTGTACGAGGCGGGGGTGGCGGTCGTCGTCGCCATGACGTTCGCCCCGAACATGGTCGCGGACGTGGCGCGGCTGCGGACCGCGCGGCGGCTGCGGGGCCGTCCCACCGGCGGGATCCGGGCGGTCGCCCAGATCGGGCTGCCGGTGCTGGAGGGCGCGCTGGAGCGGTCGGTGGCGGTGGCCGCCTCGATGGACGCGCGGGGGTACGGGCGGACCGCCCGGGTACCGGCCCGTGTGCGGCACACCACCGACGTTCTCACCCTCGGCGGCCTGCTGGGGGTGTGCGCCGGTACCTACGGGCTGCTCGCCGCGGAGGGCGCGGCCTACGGGCCGCCGCTGCTGGTGGCGGGCCTCGTCGCGGCGACGGCCGGGCTGCGCCTGGGCGGCCGGCGCTCGGTGCGCACCCGGTACCGGCCCGACCGGTGGGGCGGGCGGGCGTGGCTGGTGGCGGGGTCGGGTGTGCTGGTCGCCGCGGTGATGATCCGGGCGGGTTCGGTGGACCCGGCGGCGCTGCGGCCCGGGGTCGTCCCGCCGTCCCCGCCGGTGCTGCCGCTGTGGCCCGCCGCGGGCGTCCTGATCGGGCTGCTGCCCGCGTTCGCCGCCCCCGTACCGCCGCGTCCGGCTGCCGTACCGCCGTATCCGAAGGAGGACCAGTGATCCGGTTCGAGCAGGTCTCCCTGCGGTACGAGGGCGCGGCCGAGCCCACCCTGTCGGGCATCGATCTGACCGTGCCCGAGGGCGAGTTGGTGCTGCTCGTCGGTCCGTCCGGGGTCGGCAAGTCGACGCTGCTCGGTGCGGTGCCGGGGCTGGTGCCGCACTTCACCGGCGGGACGCTGAGCGGCCGGGTGACGGTCGGCGGGCGGGACACGCGCACCCACAAGCCGCGCGAGCTCGCCGATCTGGTGGGCACGGTGGGCCAGGACCCCTCCGCGCACTTCGTGACGGACACCGTGGAGGACGAACTCGCTTACGGCATGGAGTCGTTGGGGCTGGCCCCGGACGTGATGCGCCGCCGGGTGGAGGAGACCCTCGACCTGCTGGGGCTCGCGGAACTGCGGGACCGGCCGATCGCCACGCTCTCCGGCGGACAGCGCCAGCGGGTCGCGATCGGCTCGGTGCTGACCCCGCACCCGAAGGTGCTGGTGCTCGACGAGCCGACGTCCGCACTGGACCCGGCGGCGGCCGAGGAGGTCCTCGCGGTGCTCCAGCGCCTCGTGCACGACCTGGGCACGACCGTCCTGATGGCCGAGCACCGGCTGGAGCGCGTGGTGCAGTACGCGGACCGGGTCGTGCTGCTGCCCGCGCCCGGCGCCGCCCCGGTCGTGGGCACCCCGGCGCAGATCATGGCCGTCTCGCCGGTCCGGCCGCCCGTCGCCGAACTGGGGCTGCTGGCGGGCTGGGACCCGCTGCCGCTCTCCGTGCGCGACGCCCGGCGGCGGGCGGCGGGGCTGCGGGAGCGGCTGGCCGGCCGGTCGCCCGCCGTGGCGGCGCCGGTGCCCGGGTGTCCCACGCGTCCCGTATGCCTCGCGCCGGGCGCGTCCGGTACGCCTGCCGAGGCCCCCGCACCGGCGCCCGCACCGCGCACCGGCCTCTTCGGCCTCCGGCGCGCACGCCGGGCACGGACGGTGTCCGTGCCCGCCCCCGACCCCACCGCGCCCCTGGCACGGGCCGAGGGACTCGGGGTGCGGCGCGGCCGGGTGGAGGCGCTGCGCGCGGTGACCCTGGACGTCCGGGCCGGGGAGACCGTGGCCCTGATGGGGCGCAACGGCGCCGGGAAGTCCACCCTGCTCGGGGCGCTCGTCGGCATGGTCACGCCGACCGCCGGACGGGTCCGCGTGGGCGGCCTCGATCCGTCCCGCACCGATCCGCGCACGATGGTGCGCCGGGTCGGGCTGGTGCCGCAGGAGCCCCGCGACCTGCTGTACGCGGAGACGGTCGCCGCCGAGTGCGCGGCGGCCGACGCCGACGCGGGCGCCCCGGCGGGCAGCTGCCGGGCCCTCGTCTCGCGGCTGCTGCCCGGCGTACCGGACGCCACCCACCCCCGTGACCTCTCCGAGGGCCAGCGGCTGACCCTGGCGCTGGCGCTCGTACTGACCGCCCGGCCGCCGCTGATCCTGCTGGACGAGCCGACCCGGGGGCTCGACTACGCGGCCAAGTCCCGGCTGGTCGGCGTGTTGCGCGGCCTGGCGGCCGAGGGGCACGCGATCGTGCTGGCCACCCACGACGTGGAGCTGGCGGCGGAACTGGCGGACAGGGTCGTGATCCTGGCCGGCGGGGAGGTCGTCGCGGACGGCCCGACCCGGCAGGTCGTGGTCTCCTCCCCCGCGTACGCCCCGCAGACCGCGAAGATCCTCGCTCCGCAGGAGTGGCTCACCGTGAACCAGGTCCGCACGGCCCTGGAGGCGGGCGCATGACCGGCACCGCACTCACCCCCGTCCCCACGAGCGGCGGTCGGCGGGTCCGCCCGGTCCGGCTCGGGCCGCGTTCGGTCGTGGCGCTGGTGCTGGTCAGCGCGGTGGGGGTGGCGGCCTTCGGCTGGCCGCTGCTCGCCGGGCCCGCGTTCGGCACCGCGCACGCGCAGGACGCGCCGTGGCTCTTCGGCGCACTGCTGCCGCTGCTGGTGGCGGTGGCCGTCGCGACGATCGCGGACGCCGGCCTCGACGCGAAGGCCGTCGCGATGCTCGGAGTGCTCGCGGCGGTCGGTGCCGCCCTGCGCCCGCTGGGGGCGGGGACGGCGGGGCTGGAACCGATGTTCTTCTTGATGGTGCTCAGCGGGCGGGTGCTCGGGCCCGGCTTCGGCTTCGTGCTGGGTGCGGTGACGATGTTCGCGTCGGCGCTGCTCACCGGCGGGGTGGGGCCGTGGATGCCGTTCCAGATGCTGTCGATGGCCTGGTTCACCATGGGCGCGGGTCTGCTGCCGGGGCCGGAGCGGCTGCGCGGCCGGGCGGAGACCGCGATGCTCGCGGCGTACGGCGCGGCGGCCTCGCTGCTCTACGGCACGGTGATGAACCTGTACGGCTGGACGATCGTGCCCGGGCTGGGCTCGGGCATCTCCTTCGTGGCGGGCGACCCGGTGCACGAGAACCTGGTCCGCTTCCTGGCGTACTGCCTGACCACCTCGCTCGGCTGGGACCTGGGCCGGGCGGCGCTGACCGTGGTGCTGACGCTCGCCGTGGGGCCGGTACTCCTGCGGGCGCTCCGCCGGGCGACCCGGCGCGCTTCCTTCGAGGCCCAGGTCACATTCGAGGGTCCCGGCGACGTGAGGACACCCACAGGCACAAGGTCCTCCCCCAAGCCGGATAGTAGCGACACTGGTGACTGAATCGCCCCTTTCGCACCGCCCCTGAGCTGCCCCGACTCCTCTTTGCCCCGGTTCGGGACCTTGGGCCCGGGGTCCGACCCGGGGTCGTACGGCCGCCGTCGGGAGGGCATTGCCAGCGCCGAACGCCGGGGCTAACCATGGTTCTTGTCGCCGAACACCTCGGTGGCCCGCTCGACCGTCATCCGGTCACCAGGGCCCAGGTGGGGACGCCCGGATCATTCACCACAGAACCGGCCCGCGACGCCACCTGCCCCCGACGTTAGGTTTCTTCGTGTCGATCGCCAGTCGTTTCCTCGCCCAGCCCCGCATCGCAGGCCGCAAGACCGTCCTCGTCGGTGCCGCCGTACTCCTCGGTGGCAGTGGCCTGGCCCTCGGCGCCGGTACGGCGTCCGCCGCCACGCCCACCGCGACGACCGCCGCGACCGGCGCGCAGGCCACGGCGCAGCAGATGATCGGTGACAGCGCCCAGTTCCAGTGCTTCAGCAACATCGTGTCGCACGAGAGCGGCTGGAACCCGAGCGCCACCAACGCCTCCTCCGGCGCGTACGGCCTGGTCCAGGCCCTGCCCGCCTCCAAGATGTCGTCCGCCGGTTCCGACTGGAAGACCAACCCCGCCACGCAGATCAAGTGGGGTCTGGACTACATGAACAGCCGCTACGGCAGCCCGTGCGCCGCCTGGAGCTTCTGGCAGGCCAACAGCTGGTACTGAGCCGGCCCGCGCAGCAGCCCGCATGACGAAGCCCGGGCCGGGACCTCTTCACCGAGGTCCCGGCCCGGGCTTCGCCGTGTCCGCCGCGTGGTCCCTCACGCCTCGGTCCGCCTGCGCGGTACCCCTCCGAGGAGGGCCACCGCGCAGGCCACGACGGAGAGCAGACCGCCGGCGAGGAAGGCGCCCCGCACGTCGGCGTGGGACAGGACCAGTCCCCCGAGTGCGGCGCCCGCCGCGATACCGGCGTTGTAGGAACCCGAGTTCGCCGCGAGCGCCAGGTCCGTGCGGCCCGGGGCGCAGGAGAGCATCGCGTTCTGGGTGGCCATGAACACCGGGCCGAGCGCACCGCCCATCAGCACCAGGAACACCACCGCCGTCACCGGCTCGGTGCCGGTCGCGTACAGGCCGAGCATCCCCACCGCCTGCGCGGCCACGGCGGCGCACAGCGCGGCATGGGGGAAGCGGTCCAGCAGCGCCCCGGTGAGGGTCACCCCGCCCAGACACGCCACGCCGAACGCCATGATCAGGGCGCCGACCGTGCCGGGCGGGAAGCCGCTCACGTCCCCCAGGAACTTCACGACGTACGTGAATCCCGCGAACGCCCCGGTGGCGGAGAGGCCCCCGGACACCAGCACGATCACGAACCGGCGGGCGTCGGGACGGGTTCCGCGGGCGGCGGGCTCGTCCTCCGGACGCGAGGTCGGCAGCAGGGCGGCGACCGTCACCAGGGAGACGGTTCCGGCGGCCGCCAGCAGGGCGAACGGCACCTGCCAGCCGCTCCGGCGGCCCAGCCAGGAGCCGGCGGGCACGCCGAGGACGAGGGCGAGCGAGCCGGCGACGGAGAGCGCCCCGATCACCCGGCCGCGGACCTCGGCCGCGAAGAGGCCCACCGCGACGGGCCCCATCACCGCCCAGAACAGCGCCTGGGCGAGGGCGGTCACCAGCCGCGCCCCGAGGAGCGTCCCGTAGGAGGAGGCCAGCGCGGCGGCGAGGCTGGACACGACCAGCGCGGCCAGCAGACCCGTGAGCACGTGACGCCGGGGCACCGCCCGCACGGCGTGGGCGAGCGGCAGGGACGCGACGGCCACGGTCACGCCGTACCCGGTGACCAGCAGCCCGACCGCCTGCACCGACACCCGCAGATCTCCGGAGATGACCTCCAGGAGGCCGACGGGCAGGTTCTCCGCCGTGTTGAAGGTGAGGGCGGCCAGCATCAGGGCCGCGAGCACCGCCGCCCCACGCCGGGGAGCCCGCCGTGGCGCAGCCGTGCGGTCGTGTCCCGGCCCCGCCCGGCGCACCGGCTCCGTGGTTCCGTCCATGGAGGTAGCCCACCGGGCCCGCCGGGCCGCCGCAACCCGGTTTCCGGCCCCGTCGAGGCCGTGACGAGGGGGTGCCCGGGCGTCCACCGCCCCGGCACCCCCTCCTCACGCCCGGGCCGCCCCGGGGTCCAGCCGGTTCACTCGCGGGCCGCGCCCGTAGTCGCCGCCGTGCCTCTGCCGGCCAGGGTCCGGGCGTCGTCCGCCGAGGGTCTCCCGCCACTCCCCGCCACCGGCTCGCGATCGCTGTCGCGGTCAGGACTCCGGAGCCGGCGTGGTCCGGCCAGGGCGTACGTCAGCAGGAAGCCGAGCGAGACGACCAGCGCGCCGCCCGCCGCGTCGAGGATCCAGTGGTTGCCGGTGCCGACGATGGCGCAGATGGTGAAGAACGGGTGGAGCAGTCCCAAGGGCTTCATCCAGACCTTCGGGGCGAGGATCAGGATCATCAGCCCGCACCAGAGCGACCAGCCGAAGTGCAGCGACGGCATGGCCGCGTACTGGTTGGTGACCGAGGTCAGCGTCCCGTAGTCGGGCTTGGAGAAGTCCTGGACGCCGTGCACGGTGTCGATGAACCCGAGGCCGGGCATGAGCCGGGGCGGGGCCAGCGGGTAGAGCCAGAAGCCGACCAGCGCGAGGAGGGTCGCGAAGCCGATCGTGGAGCGGGCCCAGCGGTAGTCGGCGGGGCGGCGTACGTAGAGCACGCCGAGGATGGTCAGCGGGATGATGAAGTGGAACGTCGAGTAGTAGTAGTCGAAGAAGTCCCGCATCCAGCCGATTCCGGCGACCTTGTGGTTGAACCAGTGCTCGACGTCGATGTGCAGCCACTGCTCGATGGAGTGGACCTGCCGGCCGTGCTTCTCGGCGGTGGGGCGGCCCGCCGTCGCGGCGAGCCTGACCTTGGCGTACGCGGAGTAGACGACCCGGATGAGCAGGAGTTCCAGCAGCAGGTTGGGGCGGGTCAGTACCCGGCGCCAGAAGGGCAGCAGCGGCACCCGGCTCCAGCGCGCCGGCACCGGGCGGGCGTAGTCGGTGGGGACCGGCGCCGACCAGTACGGCGAGGTACGCGGCAGGAACGGCACGGCGCAGGCCGCGGCCAGCGCCGTGAGCAGCAGCACGTTGTCGCGCACGGGGTGGAGCGCCCCGATGTTCGGCAGCAGCATGGTGCCGGGCAGGGTGAGGACGAGGACCACCACTGCGGGCCAGACCAGCCGGTCGGAGGCCCGCTTCCCGACCCGGCCGACCACCGCGAGCAGCACCCAGAGCAGCTGGTGCTGCCAGGCGGTCGGGGAGACGACGACGGCCACGCAGCCGGTCACCGAGACGGCGAGGAGGAGCTGCCCGTCCCGGGCGTACCGGGCGGCGCGGCGCAGTCCGAGCACGGCGACGGCGACGGCCAGGACCAGCAGGACGGTGATCTCCAGCGGGCCTTCGAGGCCGAGGCGGAGCAGAGCGCCGTGCAGCGACTGGTTGGCGAGGCCGTCCGGGCGCTCGCCGAGCCCTGCTCCGGCGACGTGGTGGATCCAGTACGTCCAGGAGTCGTGCGGCAGCGCGGCCCAGGCGACGGCGGTGAGCGCGACGAAGGTGGCGCCGCCGGTCAGCGCGGCGCGTCGGCGCCCGGTCAGCCAGAGGAGGACCGCGAAGAGCAGGACGGGCGGCTGGAGCGCCGCCGCGATCCCGACCAGGACGCCCTGGGCCCGGTGGTCGCGGACCGTGAGGCAGCCGACGAGGACCAGCAGCACCGGCAGGATGCTGGTCTGCCCGAGGTGCAGCGCGTTGCGCACCGGCAGGGACAGCATCAGGAGGGTGATGGCGGCCGGGGCGGCGAACAGCGCGGTGCGGCGGCCCACCGGGGAGGGCAGCGCGCGGGCGGCGACGAGGCCGAGTGCGACCACGAGCAGCAGGGAGACGCTGGTCCAGGCGATCCCGAGGGCCTCCTCCGCCGACGCGCCGAGCGGCTTGAGGACGAGCCCAGCGAACGGTGTGCCGGTGAACCGGTCCGGGTCGTAGAGCGAGCCCTTGACGCGCAGGACGCCGTTCTCCCCGATCCACGTCTCCAGATCGGTCAGCCGCTCACCCGGCGGCTGTCTGAGTACCACCGTCATCTGGCGTACGGCGAGAGCGGCGACGACCAGCCAGAGCACGATCCGGGCCGTCCCGGTCCTCGTCTCCGC
Source organism: Streptomyces sp. NPDC008125 (assembly GCF_042957125.1). Classification (NCBI taxonomy): domain Bacteria; kingdom Bacillati; phylum Actinomycetota; class Actinomycetes; order Kitasatosporales; family Streptomycetaceae; genus Streptomyces; species Streptomyces sp. NPDC008125. Next base: position 126,696 of record NZ_JBIBHR010000020.1, on the reverse strand, counting down.
GTCCGTCGCCACGCTCCCGTGCACGCCGTGTTCCGCATGTGTCACGCTGCGCCGACCCTCCCACCGCTCCTGGCACATTCCCGTGGATACGGGCTGTGCCCATGAAGCCTCGCATTGCCCCTGGGGATAGACACCATCAACCCCCACTTCGCCTGACCGTCACGTCGTTTTGCCCAAAAGAATGCCAGCCGTGTCCCACGGGCCACCGGATTCCCCGGTCCCGGGCGACCCGGCGCCCGCGGCGAAATTCGCTTCCCTCCCGATCCGTACGGTGATCGGATCGGCCCATGACCTGGACTTTGACCCCGGAGCGGTTCGATACGCCGGACGCGGCGCGACTGCTGCGGGACTACTACGACGAACTCGCCAGCCGCTACTGGAAGCGGCGGGCGACCGAGGCGGAGATAGACGACGGACTGACGGACGACGGCGTCGACCGCCTCGTCCCGCCCACCGGCCGGCTCGTGGTCGGCCGCTACGCGGGTGAGCCGGCGAGTTGCGTCGGGGTGTTCCTGGACCCGGCGACGGCCGTCGCCGAGCTGACCCGGGTCTACGTACGCCCCGGCTTCCGGCGCACCGGAGGCGGCGGGCTGCTGGTGGCTGCGGCCGAGGAGGTGGCGCGCGGGGCCGGGATGCGGGTGCTCCGGCTCGACACCCGGAGCGACCTGGTGGAGGCACGGGGTCTGTACGCGAAGCACGGGTTCCGGGAGATCCCCGCGTACAACGACGGCCCGTACGCCGACCACTGGTTCGCCAAGGAGCTGTGAGGAGCGAAGACAGTGTGAGGAGCGAAGGCGGTGAGCCGGGGCACCTGCAGGTACCCGGAGCCCGAACACGCTCGGTCCGCGCTTCTCCGCAGGGGGAGGAGAACCACCCCCACTCTGCGCCCCCACGCTCGGCGTCGGCCGGCATCCGTTCACCCGGTGTCCCATCGTGCGCATCCCGCAAGGCAACCGGGCCGGGGTCGGCGGCCCGGTGCCGGTGCGGCGGGAATCGCGGTGCTCAGTCGGACGGTGCGGCGCGGGCGGACGGCCATTCCCGCAGCGAGCGCCCCTCCACCAGCCAGGCATGCACGCACGACGGCAGCAACGACTGACCCGCGGAGCCCCGATACGGCCGGTGAGGGCCGTTCGGCGCAAGGACCACGGTCCGGTCGGCGCCGGCGGCCAGGGCCCAGCCACGCGCGCCTCCGGCCCCGGCCACGGACACGGGCACCGCGGCGATACCGCAGGCCGGATGCGCCGACATCAGTTCGGCCAGCCGGCGCAGTGCCCCGGGGGTCGAGTGCGTCAGGCTGCCCTGGAGCACGTCGGCGCAGTCCAGCAGGGAGGCGTCCCGGCAGGCGTCCACGTCCACGACGAGGTGCTCGTCGACGACCTCCGGACTGTGGGCACGGCGTCCAGGGCTCAGCCGGACGGTGAATGAGGCGTTCGCGCAACGGGCGTGCAGTACGTCCCCGAACGCGGGTGCCTCGACCACGACGAAGCGCTTCACGCCGACACCTCCCCGCGCCCCGACGCCTGCGCGGTCAGCGGGAGGGGATCCGGCAGCGGGACGGTCGCCGGCTCGTGCGCGGGCTGCCCCATCCCCAGGAGCTCGTACATGAGCCTGCGCATGTTCCGGTTGAACCGGCCGGGCTCCGACGTGATGCGCGCTCTGACCGCGGCGTACTCCTCGTGCCGGTGCTCCCTTGCCACGTAGTCGAGTTGGTCCACGAGCGGGTGGGTGGGGGACAGGGTGGGCGCGTGAGCGGCGAGGGTCGCCGCCGGCGACGAGGGATTGATCTCCTGCGCGGGCGGGGCGGCGAGCAGAATCGGCGCCCCGGTGAGCGTCCCGTAGAGAGTGACCGAGCCGTGATCACCGATGATCCAGTCCGCGGCGATCAGAACGCTGCGCCAGTCGGCTTCGGGCGGCACTATCCCGATGCCGAGGTGGGCGCAGCGCGCCAGCCACGACCTGACCTGGAACGCCCCGTGCCCGGCCCACACGTTGGGGTGGACGAGCAGGGCCGTACGGTAGCGTGCCGTCGGCAGTTCGCCGATCAACCTCGGCAGCAGCGCGTCGAACCTGCCGAAGGAGGAGTGCGCTCCCCACGTCGAAACAGCGACGACGAGTCTCTGTCCCTCGACAAGGCCGAGCGCGCGGCGGTACGCGGCGCGCAGAGGCAGGCTGGCGGCGATCCTGTCGTGCGCGGGATCACCGATCACGTGTGCCAGCGGCAGCGCCTCGGGGCAGTTGCGGACCAGCTCGCGCAGATCGGCGTGGTGCGGTACCGCCACTGCGGCAGGCAGCCGTCCACCGGGCAGGAGATCCTGTCTGCGCAGTCCCGCAACGCCTGCCTCCGCCCCCTCGGTCACCCTCTTCAGGTAGTTCGCCCCGTGCGGCAGCGTGATCAGCGGCGCGTCGACGTACTGAACGCCGCGCGGACCCGCGGTGAGCGCGAGATCGAAGGTCATGGCGATCGCCTGGTCCCACGGCAGCACCACGCTGCCGAGCTTCGCCAGGAAGGCAGGCACGTCGTCGCCGAAGTCGTGAGGCGGTGCGGTGAAGAAGACCTGGAGCCGGAAGTCCCCTTCCAGCAGGGAAAGGACGTCGAGCAGTCGTTTCCCGTACGTCACGGTGTGGACCACCGCCAGTACCCGCTTGCTGCCCACCAGAGTCAGCCACTGTCGTGGCCTGGTGTCGCTTCCCTCGATGGTGCCCGCTTCGAATCTGCTCGCCGCGGTCGTGTTCAACGCCGTCATGACGTCCCCCTGTTGGCTTCTCCTCGAATGCCACGAACTGCTTCTGCCGAAGAGATGCCCCGCAGCGGAGACGGAAGGCTCGACGGAGCCTTGCCAGAACCTTGCAGGGTTCTGTCGGCGGATCCCGGCGGGATGCGGTACGGGCATGGAGCGCGCCCTCATATGTTTCCGGGCACGGCGAAGCGCCGCGGCCCGGCGCTGAGATGAGGGGCGAGCGCGCCGACGGGGCCGCGGTTCAGCGGGTATCGGCACGAGGGCGGATGGGCGCCCGGACGGACGGCGCGCGACAGGAGGCCCGGCCAGGACGCGCACTGTCGCCCGCGACGTGTGGCAGCGCGACTCACCTGCCCCGGTGTTCGCACGGAGACTGCCCGGACGTGTCGTCAGAACGCTGAGCCAGGCATCAACGGTCTCTGTTTTCAGGCATGTTGAAGGTCAGATGTGAGAAGTCCCGGCCCTGGATCACCGGACCGTGCTGGGTGCCCCCGCTGATGCTGTTGTGCACCTCGTCGCCCGCACCGCTCCGCGCCGCCTGCCACCACTCTTCGAGGGAGGCGCGGAACTCCTCGTCCAGGGCGGCGCGTACGCCGAGCGCCGTCGCCAGCGCCTGAGCGCGCAGCGGATCGGCCGGATCACTCTCCAGTTCAGCGATCTCCGGTTCGCCCGAGCTGATGCCGGGCGGCACCTCGGCGCGCGTGTCGTCCGCCGAGCCGCGCCGGAACGGACGTCTCACCAGCGCGGTGAGCGCTTGCCATGCCTGGCGGCCGGCGTCGCCGCCGACACCGCCGGCGAGGGCGGTCAGGGCGGCTACCGTGATCTGGTCCATTTCAGGCTCCCTGGGTCGGTGTTCCACAGCCACGGGTCGGGCGCTGTCGGGCGGACGGACGGTTTTCCCGCACGGGCGGATCACCCGCCTCCGCCGAGCCGGTGCGCGTCTGCGGGGCTCGTGGTCTCGAACAGAGCGAAGGCACGCGCGAGGAGGCTCTCCGCCACCGCCCCATGGCCGTGCTCCGCGGCGCTCCGGCCGAGCATCTCCAGGGTGCGCGCCTGCCAGAAGACCGCTCCGGAGCCGGTGAAGACGGCCAGGGCCTCGTTCATCCTCGCCACGCCCTGCTCGTACGCCCCCGTCCGGACGTCGGCGCGCCCGAGGAACACGAGGGCCCGCGCCGCGTCGTGGGGGTCGTTCACCGCCACCATCGCGGCATGGGCCCGGGCGAAGCAGTCGACCGCCTCGTCAGCGGCGCCCCTCGCGAGTGCGATCTCACCGAGCGTGGTCCGGGCGAGGGCCGCGCCCCGCGGGTAGCCGCAGCCCTCCCAGACGGAGATCGCCTGTCTCAGGCGGGTCTCGGCCTCGGCGTACCGCCCGGCCTCGCGGTGGCAGGCACCGAGGCCCAGCAGCGCCTGCCCCTCGTCCCGCGGGTCACCGGCGTCGCGTGCGGCCAGGAGCGAGTCCTGGTACCAGGCGGTGGCTTCCCCGATGCGTCCTGCGGCGCTCAGGCCGATGGCTCCGGAGTTGAGCATCTGACGCTCGGCCGCCCTGTTGCCGGCCTCACGGGCGGCCACCAGTCCGATCTCGTGGGCCTCGATCCATTCGGAGTAGTGGCGCAGCCTCACGAAAAGGGGCCACAGGGCATCCACGAGCATCCAGCCGGTGTCGTACCAGCCGCTGCTCGCCGCGAGTCTCACGGCATCCAGCAGTTGGCTCCGCCGCGCGTCGAGCCAGCCGAGCGCCGTGACGTCGTCGGCGAACGGCAGGGGAAGGTCCGGCCGGTGGCGGTAGGACCGGGGAAGCGTGAGCTGCACGGGCGTCAGCCGTTCCTGAGCCGCCGTCGCCGTATACAGGCACCAGTCGCAGAACCGGCGCAGGGCCTCCTCACGAGCGGCGGCGGTGTCGTCCTCCATGGCACGGTGGTGCGCATGGATCCGCAGGAGATCGTGGAAGCGGCATGTCTCCGGACCGACGTCCTCGACGAGGTTCGCCTCTACCAGCTCGTCCAGCCGGCGCTCCGCCCACTCCAGCGACTCACCGCAGGTCGCCGCCGCGATCGTCGCGTCGAAAGTCCGCACGGGAAGCAGACCGAGCCTCCTGTACAGCCGCGCGGTCCCGTCTCCCAGTACTGCGTACGACGCGTCCAGAGCCTTGCTCACCGAGGTCTCCCCCTCAACTTCGAGCGCGGCGAGTCGATCACCGCCCGCGTTCCGTGCGAGGGCGTCGGCCAGCGCCCCGACCGACTGTCCCGGCCGCGTCGCCAGCCGGGCCGATGCCAGGCACACCGCGAGCGGAAGGCCCCCGCACAAGTCCACCAAGCGTTGGACCGACGGGAGTTCACCCTCGACACGCTCCGCCCCGATCGCCCGCGTGAGCAGTTCGACCCCGGCGGCCGGACCGAGCGCGGCAAGTTGGTGGAAGCCCGCTCCCTGCATACGCAGGCCGGTCAGCCGGTGACGGCTCGTGACGACCACGAGGCCGCCCGGGCCGCTGAGCAGCAGCGGCCGTATCTGGGCGGCCGTGAACGAGTTGTCCAGCATGATCGCGATACGGCGGTCGGCGGTCAGGGACCGCCACAGCGAGGACAGTTCGGCCATGTCGGCGGGCGGTGGCCCCGCGCCCAACGCCCGGAGGAACTGGCCAAGGATCTCCGTCGGCCGTACCGGCTCGTCCACCGAGTGCCCGCGCAGGTCCGCGTACAGCTGCCCGTCGGGGAATTCGGCGCTCAGCGAATGCAGCCATCTGGACGCCAGGGTGGTCTTGCCGATTCCGGCCGGACCGCTGACGACGATCAGTGGTAATCCCGTGGAGCGTAGATCGTCCAGTGCCGCCAGATCACTTCTCCGATCGGTGAAGTTCGCCGGAACGGGCAAGAGTTGGCGCGGCCGCGCCGGCCGGGCGGGCCCCGTGGACACGGAGTGGAGGTGAATGCCTCCGTGCACCTCACGAGCCTGGACGGTGGGGCCGTACAGGCTCGCCCCGCCACTGATCTCGTTCCCGTGGGGCCCTGGCGCGGCCCTGCTCGAATCATTCATCCATCCGCCCCCGAGATGATCGATCGGCCCGTTGTCCGAGCTCTTTCGCGTTCTACCCCGGCACGACCGGAAACGACCGTCCGGAATGAGCCGATCACGCCACGTGCCTCAGAGTCGTATGGCGGAACTCTGCGCGCGATGTCATGCTCGTGAACCATCCGACGAACCGGCGGGGGCGCTGGTGGAAATCCAGATTCTCGGACCGGTGGGGCTTCGGCTCAACGGGCAGTTGCTGAGCTTGGGCTCGGACAAGGAACGACTTCTGCTGGCCGCACTGGCTCTTGAGGCAAATCGTCCGGTCGCGATGAGTGAGCTGGTGGAGCGCCTCTGGGACGGCGACCCACCCGTGCGCGCCCGCGAGAACACGCACACCTACGTCTCGCGTGTCCGCCGGCGGCTGCGGCTGGCCGGAGCGGGGCCGGAGGCGCCCACCATCGTCGGGAAGGCACACACCTACACCCTGCGAGCCGGGCACGACTGCGTGGACCGGCAGCGTTTCCAGCACTTCGTCGACGCGGCCTCCACGTGCGACAGTGACGCGCGGGCGGTGGACCTGCTGTCCCGGGCGGAGAAGATGTGGCAGGGCGAGGCCCTGGCGGGGCTGCCCGGATTCTGGGCGGCCACCGTGCGGCGGGCACTCGGGGAGTCGCGGCTCAGCGCCACCGCGTCGCGCGTCGCCGCGGGACTGCGACTGGGCCGGTACGCCGAACAGGTCGGCGAGCTCTCCGCGTTGGCCGCGCGGCATCCCGGTGACGAGACGCTGATCGGTCAGTTGATGCTCGCGTACTACGGCAGTGGACGGTACACGGACGCGCTCCGTGTCCATCAACGGGCCCGGCAGTCCTTGATGGTGGAGTACGGGGCCGTTCCGGGGGCGGAGTTGAACGCGATCCACCGGGGCGTGCTGGCCCGCGTGCCGGCCCGCGAACTGGTCCATGGGGCCGGTGCCTGGCTGACGACCGGTCCACTCGCACCCGTCGCCGGTGCCCCTCCCGCTCCCCCTCCGGAGCCACCCGAGGCCGCCGGGCCGCCACCCGAATCGCCGCCGCGCCGGAACCTTCCCCAGCAACCGTCGCTCGTCGGGCGCCGTGCGGAGTTGCGGGCCCTCACCTCCGTGGTCACCGAGGGGAGCTCGCACGACGGCTCGATCGTCACCGTGGAAGCGGTCAGCGGGATGGCAGGGGTGGGCAAAACCGCCCTGGCCGTGGCCAGTGCCCATCTGCTCGCCGACAGATACCCGGACGGCCAGCTGTACATCGATCTGCACGGCCACTCACCCACTCAGGAACCGCTCACCGCGAGGGCGGCGCTCGCGACACTGCTGAGACTGCTGGGAGCTCCGGCCTTCTCCATTCCGGCCGAGCTGGAGGGGCGTTCGGCCCTGTGGCGGACCATGCTGGCCGAGCGCCGGGTGGTCATCGTCCTGGACGACGCGACCGGGCCCGAGCAGGTCGGCCCCCTGCTGCCGAGCGGGTCGCCGTCCCTCACCATCATCGCCAGCCGTCGCCATCTCACCGGCATTCCCCAGGCGCTGTCGGTCCCGCTCGACGCCCTGCCGGAGGAGGACGCCGTCTCGCTCTTCCGCGGCTTCGCGGGCGAGGAACGCACCCGGGACCTCGCGGAGACGGCACGGATCGTGGGACTGTGCGGATATCTCCCTCTCGCGATCGAACTGGTGGCGCACAGATTCCGGGCCCGTACCTCCTGGACGCTGACCGTCCTCGCCGAGCGTCTGGCGCGGACTCCCGGGCGGCTGACGGAAATCCACAGCGCCGACCAGGAGCAGGAGATGACGCGGGCGTTCGCCCTGTCCTACCGAACTCTCACCGCGCAGCAGCGCACCGCGTTCCGTCGTCTCGGGCTGCACCCCGGAACCGAGTTCACCGCCGGCGCGGCGTCCGCCCTGCTCGGACTGGAGCAGGACACGACCGAACGACTGCTCGAAGGCCTGTTGGCGTGCCACCTGCTCAGGGAGCCCGTCCCGGATCGCTATCGCTACCACGACCTGCTGCGCGAGTACGCCCACGGCCTGTCCGTCTCGGAGGACAGCGAGCAGGAACGCCGCCGGGCCATGACCCGGCTCACCGACTTCTACACCGCGACTGCCGACCGGGCGGATCGATTGGCCTATCCCCGACGCATACGGCCCGCCTCACCGGAGCCACCGTCGCCGACGCCTCCGCCGCCCCTGCCCGACTCCGTCGCCGCACGATCCTGGCTGACCGCGGAGCGCGGCAACCTCCTCGCCGTCGAAGAGCATGTCCGGAGCAACGGCGCACCCGAGGCGGCTGCCCGGCTCTCCGGCGTCCTGGCGGGGTTCCTTCAGTCGGAATGCCACTGGCAGGACGCCAAGAAGCTTCTGCGACACGCCGTTTCCCACTGGGACCGGACGGGCGACGACCCGTCAGCGCTCTGCCGGGCCCTGATCGATCTCTGTGCCGCGGACGCGAGCATCGGCGACTACCCGGAGGCTGCCAAGGCAGGTGAGCGAGCGCTGGAACTGGCGCACTCGCTGGGCGACCAACCGGCCGAGGCCGAGGCACTGAGGGTCCTCGGCACACTGAACTGGCATCTGGGCGAGACCCGCAAGGCTCTGGCCCTGCTCCAGCGATCCCTCGCCATAAAGTCGCGGGCGGGGGACGCCTGGGACAAGGCGCGCAGTCGGAACAACATCGCGGTGACCATGCTGCTCCTCGGGGAGCGCGGGCAGGCACTCATGCATTTTCGCGAGGCCCTGACGGGATTTCGGAAATCGCTCGACGAAATCGCATCCGCACAGACCCTCAATAATATCGGTGAGTTACAGATGCAATCGGGAGAGCTGACGTCGGCCCGTCGCTCGTTCGAAGAATCTCTATCATTCCTGGAAAGCGAAGGAAGTCGATACGACCGCGCCACCGTACGAAGGAATCTGGCCGAAGCACTCACCGAATCAGGGGAACCCGGAGCGGCCCTCTCCATGTTCGAGGAAGCACTCTCGGAATTCCGGTCGCTCGGCGACCGCAAAAGCCAGGCCGAGGCGCTGATCGGGATCGGCGAGGCGCACTGGCGCCTCGGGAACGCAGGAGAATCCGGTCGCGAACTCCGGGAGGCGCTGAAGATCGCACAGGACATAGGAGCAGCTCACCACGAGGTCCAAGCCCTGCACCACCTCGGACGGGCGGACTACTCGGACGGCCATGTGGACGCCGCGACGGACCGGCTGCGAGCAGCTGCGGCCGTCGCCGCCCGCACGCACGACATCGACGAGGAGACCGCGGTTCGGATGCTGCTGGCGGAAGTGCGACTCGCGGCGGGGGATGTCGGCGAAGCCAACACGCTCCTGCATCAGGCATTCGAACTGGCGCAGGGTCGGGACCCGGTCACCGCAGGTCGGATCGGCAGCCGACTGGCAGAAATCGAACAAATGCTCGACAATGGCACGGGGGTCGACCTCCCGCAAGCCGGCATCGAATTCTGAATATCTCTTTGGCATATTCACACGGCATGCATGAATTCACCACGCGACCCCGACGCACTCGACGGACCGCGGCACCTGCTAATCTCCCCTCTTTCGTGAGTCGAGAGGAAAGTTGCAAGTGCGCTCCTTCGTGGCGATCAGCATCGCTTGTGTGACCGTCCTGACGGCAGGACTAACGACCGTCGTCGACCAGAAGAACGGCTGCATCATGATTTGGATCCGTTCGTCCGTTTCGGACACGGCGTAGAGGGCGAGCTCCAGCCGAGTCCGCGAACGAATCAACGGTGGGCCCGCCGTCACGGCTTTTGCGGCTCACTGTCCGCCGGGCGCCGATCAGGGCGGTGAGCGCGATCGGCGCAGGCCTTCGACGCCGATGAACACGTCGTTGCTCTCGAGGGCACCACCACGGGCCGAAGGAGGTGCCGGCATGACGACCTCGGAGTGATGCGGGCCCGAGCAGCTTCGGCGGTCCGAACGCGGCCGAAGCCCGAGCCCGGCCCCTGCTCACTCCCCTCACGAAGTGCGCTCCAGGTCGAAGGGACCTGGAGCTCCCTTGTTCCCGGCCCCGGCGGTTCCCGGTCCCGACGGTTTCCGGTCCCGACGGTTTCCGGCCCGACGGTTTCCGGCCCGCCATCGCGGGGCAGCCAGGACATGCGCGCCCGAATCCCACGTCGCTGCCCGATGAGAGCCGAAACCGGCACGGCGCCGGAGCCCGGGATCGGGCGGTCAGACACCCGGGCCGGTGTGGCGCGGCTCGGCCGCGTGGTCGCGGGGAGCCTCGGGCAGGTGAGGCCGCTCCCTCCGGGAGCCGCTGACCTCGGCGGTGAGCTCGGAGACCAGGGCGACCAGATCGGTCGGCCGGTCCGGCCCCCACCAGTCGCCCAGCATCTCGGCGAGCGAGTCCTCCCGGGCCCGGGAGAGCCGTACGACTGCCTCCGCGCCCGGTTCGGTGAGCACCAGCTGTACGCCGTCGCGGCGCGCGAGCCCGCGTTCCTCCAGCTGTCGGGACGCGTCGGTGATGACCTTCAGCGGCAGCGGGGTCACGCCGGCGAGCCGGGCGGGCTCGACCGCCCCGTGCCGCTTGATGCGGAGCAGCAGCCAGCCGGCGGCGGGCAACAGGTCGTACCCGGCGCGTGCGGTGATCTTCTCGTAGACCTCGCGCCGCCCCTCGCGGGTGGCGAGGACGGAGAGGGCACGGGCGCACTCGTCGTAGGAGGAGCGCTGGACCGGGTTCGAGGCCAGGGTCTCGGTGGTGTCGGGTGCGGTGACCGAGCCGCGGAGCTTGTCCTCCTTGAGGAACCACGCGACGACGAAGGCGATGAGCACGACCGGGGCCGCGTAGAGGAACACGTCGGTGATGGACGTCGCGAACGCGTCGAGGACGGAGGGGCGCAGGTCGGCGGGGAGCTCCCCGATGCCGCGGGGGTCGGCGGCCAGCCGTCCGGGGTCGACGCCCGGCGGCAGTGGCCGGCCGCTGAGCGCGTCGGCCAGCCGGTCGTTGAGCAGGCTGGTGAAGATCGTGCCGAAGATGGCGACCCCGAAGGAGGCGCCGATGGACCGGAAGAACGTGGCGCCGGAGGTGGCGACGCCCAGGTCCTCGTAGGGGACGGCGTTCTGGACGACCAGCACGAGGACCTGCATCACCAGGCCGAGCCCGGCACCGAAGACGAAGAAGTAGGCGCTCATCTCCCAGGTCGAGCTGTTCACGTCGAGCCGGTGCAGGAGCAGCAGGCCGATCGCGGTGACGGCCGTACCGACGAGGGGGAAGATCTTCCAGCGGCCGGTACGGCTGACGATCTGGCCGGAGCCGGTCGAGGTGAGCAGCAGTCCCAGCACCATCGGCAGCATGTGCACGCCGGACATGGTCGGGGTGATGCCCTGCACGACCTGGAGGAACGTCGGCAGGTAGGTCATCGCGCCGAACATCGCGAAGCCGATGACGAAGCTGATGAGGGCGACGAGGCTGAAGGTTCTGATCCGGAAGAGCTTCAGCGGCAGTACGGGTTCGGCGGCGCGCCGTTCGACGGCCACGAAGGCGATCAGGAGCACCACCGCGAGGACGGACAGCCCGATGATCTGCGCGGACCCCCAGTCCCAGGTCGTACCGCCCAGGGAGGCCACCAGGACCAGGCAGGTCGCCACGGCCGCGATGAGGAAGGTGCCGAGGTAGTCGATGGTGTGCTTGGTCCGCCGGACCGGGATGTGCAGGACGGCGGCGATGACGATCAGCGCCACGGCGCCGATCGGGAGGTTGATGTAGAAGACCCAGCGCCAGGAGAGGTGCTGGGTGAAGAGGCCGCCCAGCAGCGGTCCGAGCACGCTGGTCACGCCGAAGACGGCCCCGAAGAGGCCCTGGTACTTGCCGCGCTCCCGGGGCGGGACGATGTCGCCGACGATGGCCATCGAGAGCACCATCAGCCCGCCGCCGCCGAGGCCCTGGAGAGCGCGGAAACCGATCAGCTGCGGCATGTTCTGCGCGATTCCGCAGAGCGCCGAGCCGATCAGGAAGATGACGATGGCGGTCTGGAAGAGTTTTTTACGTCCGTACTGGTCGCCGAGTTTGCCCCAGAGCGGGGTGGCCGCCGTCGCCGCCAGCATGTAGGCGGTGACCACCCACGAGAGGTGTTCCAGGCCGCCGAGGTCGCTGACGATCGTGGGAAGCGCCGTGGAGACGATCGTCTGGTCGAGCGCCGCGAGCAGCATGCCGAGCAGCAGCGCGCCGATGGCCACCAGAATCGTCCGCTGAGACCGCACCTCCCCGGGCGCGAGCGGCGGACTCGACTGCTGGGCCATGGGCGTCTCCTCGGATCTCCGGGTACACACCATCCTTACCTCTATGTCCGCTTATGGCCTGCTGAGCGGTGACACCGCGTCGAACGCACGCTCGGGGACCTGCATAATCCAAGACAATTCAAGGGGAGGGGACCCACGATGACGGGACAGACGTGCCCGAACTGCGGCGGACTGCGTGGCAGCAGACCGCCGGGACCCGGGCCGGGCGCGGCACCGGCCTGCGGATGCGCCGCCGAAGGCGCGGCGGCGGCACAGGCCGGGGCGGGGGCCACCGGTGGGAACGCCGCTGGCGGCACCGGGGGAAAGGCCGGCGGGAAGGCCGCCAGGAACGCTGCCGAGGTGGCGGCGGCCGAGGACTTCGACCCGCTGCGGATCAGGCCGTACGTGACGCTGCCGAACTCCGGGGAGCCGGAGGAGGGCAGGGGCGCGCAACCCGGTGGGTCCGCGGTGGCCGGTGGGGCCGCAGCGGGCGATGGAGTAGTGGCGGCCGGTGGGGCCCCGGTGGCCGATGGAGCAGCGGCGGCCGATGGAGCCCCGGCCACCGGCGCCGAGGCCCCCCTCGTGGGCGGTACGGAAGGTACGGGCGCCCCCGCCCCCGCCGACACGACGATGCGGCTGCCCGCGGTGCCTCCGGCCGAACGCGGGGCGAACCGACCCGCCGGGCCGATGCCCCCGCCCGCGCCCACGCCCGCTCCCGGGTCCGCGCCGGTGGGCGGCGGGGCCGGGGAGGCGAAGCCCGACCCCGTCCAGCCCCGCCGCAGGAGCCCGTTCGTCGCGCTGGGGGTGGCGGCGGCCGTCGTCGTCATGATCGGGACCGCCTCGGTCCTCGGCGGCGTCTTCGACGGGGACGAGGCCGCCCGGCAGGAGAGCCTGCCCGACACCACGACGAGCGTTCCGGACGCGTCCGCCGACGCGACGGACGCCCCGGCGAGCCCGTCCGCTTCCCCGTCGGTCTCCGCCACGGCCTCGCCCTCCGCCTCGGCGGCCTCCGCCTCCCCGTCGGCCTCGGCCTCGGCGTCCCCTTCGGCCACCGGGGCGAGCGCGGCCCCGACCGCCTCCGCCGGGATGCCGTCGCCCACGCCGAGCAACCCGACCTCCGCCCCGCCGGTCGACGCCTCGCCCTCGGCCACGACCGCGCCACCGGCGGTCGCCGCCACCCTGCAGCGGGGTGACTACGGACCGGCGGTCGCCGAACTCCAGACCCGGCTCCGGCAGGCGCACCTCTTCTACGGCGCGATCGACTCGAACTACACGGACCGGGTCGAGATGGCCGTGGCCACGTACCAGTCGATCCACCGCGTCCAGGGCGATCCCTCGGGCGTGTACGGGCCCAACACCCGGAGCGCCCTGGAGGCGGCGACGACCGGGAAGAGGGGGCGCTGACCCGACCGGCGGCTGTCCCGTCCCGGAGGGATTGGCATTCCGGGACAGGTTTTTGTATCGTGATGGAACAAAGTGGCTTCGCCCGCACTCCCTGACCGGCGGGCGGGGCTGCTCTTGTTCTTCGTGCGCCGCACGTCTTCGCGCCCGTGGCGCACGCGTCCCCTACGCACTTCGTGCTCTGGAGCTCGCCCATGCCGGCCACCGTCCTCGCAGCCCACGCCGTCCTCCTCGACATGGACGGAACCCTGGTCAACTCCGACGCGGTCGTGGAGCGCTGCTGGCGCCGCTGGGCCGTGGAGCACGGGCTGGATCCGGAGGCCGCGCTCAAGGTGGTGCACGGACGGCAGGGGTACGCCACGATGGCGATCCTCCTCCCGGACCGCCCCATGGACCAGAACCACGCGGACAACCGCGTGATGCTGGCCGAGGAGACCGCCGACACCGACGGCGTCGTGCCGGTCGGCGGGGCCCCGGCGTTCATGGCCGCGCTCGCGGACCTGCCGCACGCCCTGGTGACCTCGGCCGACGCGGCTCTCGCCGGAACCCGGATGGCGGCGGCCGCACTGCCGATGCCCGTGGTCCGGGTGACCGCCGAGTGCGTCGGCGCCAGCAAGCCGGACCCGGAGGGCTTCCTCAAGGGTGCGGCCGAGCTCGGCTTCGCCCCCGCCGACTGCGTCGTGTTCGAGGACTCCGAGGCGGGCGTCGCCGCCGGCCGCGCGGCCGGCATGCGCGTCGTGGGCGTGGGCCCGCGCGCGGCGGCCCTCTCCCCGGACGCCCACGTCGACGACCTGACCCAGGTTCGCGTGGAGGCCCTGGCCGACGGCTCGTTGAAGCTGCACATCCGCGAAGGCCACTGACCCGCCGGGGTACGCCCCGAAGGCCACCGCCCACGGGGGCACGTACGCCCCAGCCGCACGACACGTCCGAAGCCCGCCGGGGCGCCCATGGCCTCCGGCGGGCTTCGGCATGTCCGGACGGACGGACCCACCCGGACGAAGGCCCATCAGCCCACCACCCCGGACCAACTCACCCTCACGAGCGTCCGATCGAACGCCAGAGCCCCTTGTTCGACCCCTTGATGTGACGTGCTCATGTCGTCACGCTGTTACCTGGTGCCCACCCCACAGAAACCTGGCACCGCGACGATGACCGGGCTCCACCCCAAGCAGCCCGGTCAACGCACCCCCACATCAGAGGAGTTCGCATGTCAAGGTTCTACGCGCGTCGCATAGCCGTCGTCGCCGCCTCCGCCGCGCTCGCCGCCACCACCGGGCTGCTCACCGCTCCGTCCGCCCAGGCCGCGATGCCGACTCCGGTCAGCGCCGCCACCGCCCGTACGTATCTGGGCCAGTTGACGGTCGCGGCGGCGGGCTCCACGAGCGGTTACAGCCGCGACCTGTTCCCGCACTGGATCACCCAGTCCGGCGCCTGCGACACCCGCGAGACCGTGCTGAAGCGCGACGGAAGCGGAGTCGTCACCAACACCAGCTGCTCGGCCACGAGCGGCAGTTGGTACTCGCAGTACGACGGCGCGACCTGGACCGCCGCCTCCGACCTCGACATCGACCACATGGTCCCGCTGGCCGAGGCCTGGCGTTCGGGCGCCAGCGCCTGGACGACCGCCCAGCGCCAGGCGTTCGCCAACGACCTGACGCGCCCTCAGCTGATCGCCGTGACGGACAACGTCAACCAGTCCAAGGGCGACAAGGACCCCGCCGGCTGGCTCCCGTCCCGCGCCGCTTACGTCTGCACCTACGTGCGCGCCTGGGTGCAGGTGAAGCACTACTACAACCTGACCGTCGACTCCGCGGAGAAGACCGCGCTGACGACGACCCTCAACGGCTGCTGACCCCCGCGGGCCGGCCGCCACCCCGGACCGGTCGGCCCACGCCCGTTCCGCGCCGCCCCGTTCCGTGCCGCCCCGTTCCCGACCGCAGCCCCGTTCCGTACCGCCGCCCCGTTCCGTACCGGCACTCCGTTCCGTACGGTACGGAGAAGATCCGTACACGACGGCCACGGAGCGAGGAGGGCACAGATGACCGGGCTCCGCCTGGGACCACTGCTTCGGTACGTGGACCACTCGTCCGGGACCACCGCCACGATCTGGGTGGAGGCCGACCGGCCGTGCACGGTCGCGGTGCGCTGCCAGGACGGGGCGTCCGGGACCTCACCGACCTTCGCCGTGGCCGGCCACCACTACGCCCTCGTGGTCGTGGGCGGGCTGACCCCGGGCACGACCACCCCGTACGAGGTACTGATCGGCGACCGGAGCGTGTGGCCGCCGGCCGACTCACCGTTCCCACCCAGTACGATCACCGCCCCGGCGACCGCCGACGGGGCCCCGAGGGCACCGTTGCGCGTCGCCTTCGGCTCCTGCCGGTGGGCGGCTCCGCCCGGTGGCGGCAGCCCCTTCTCACCGGGTTCCCCGCTGCGCCCGCCGGGCGACGACCCCGTCGGCCCGGACGCGCTCGACGCCCTCGCCACCCGGCTGGCGTCCGACCCCACCGCCGCACGCCCGGACGTCCTGCTGCTCCTCGGCGACCAGGTCTACGCGGACGAGACCTCCGGGGCCACCCAGCGGTGGATCGCACGGCGGCGCGACCTGCGGGAGCCCCCGGGGCCCGAGGTCGCGGACTACGAGGAGTACACCCACCTCTACGACGAGTCCTGGCGGGACCCCGAGGTGCGCTGGCTGCTCTCCACCGTCCCCAGCTGCATGATCTTCGACGACCATGACGTCGTCGACGATTGGAACACCAGCGAATCGTGGCAGACGGACATGCGGGCCACTTCCTGGTGGCACGAGCGGATCGTCAGCGGGCTGATGTCGTACTGGGTGTACCAGCACCTCGGAAACCTCTCCCCCGCCGAGCTGGAGGCCGACCCCCTGTACGCGGAGATACGTTCCGCCGCGGACGGCACCGAGGCGCTGCGCCGGTTCGCGGCGGCTGCCGACGCGGACCCCTCCGGGGTGCGCTGGAGCTATCGGCGCGACTTCGGCCGGGTGCGCGTCCTCGTGGTGGACAGCCGCGCCGCCCGGGTCCTCGGCGAGCAGCAGAGGGCGATGCTCGACCCCGGGGAGGCGCGATGGGTGCGCGAAGCGGCGCTGGACGCGCCGGGTTCGTACGACCACCTCCTGATAGGGACCTCGCTGCCGTGGCTGCTCCCGCCGCTGATCCACGACGCGGAGGCGTGGGACGCGGCGCTCTGCCGGGGCGTGCGGGGTGGGCCGGACGGCCGCTGGGCCCGGTTCGGCGAGAAGCTGCGCCGCGCGGCCGACCTGGAGCACTGGGCGGCGTTCCCCGATTCGTTCCGGGAGCTGGCGGACCTGGTGCGGGAGGCGGGCGGCGGTCCGGGGGGCCCGGCAACCGTGTGTGTGCTCTCCGGCGATGTCCACCATGCGTACGTCGCCGAGCCCCGGTGGGCCACGGGTGGGCCGGAGGCCAGGGTGTTCCAGCTGACCTGCTCGCCCGTCCACAACTCGATTCCTGCCCTGATGAGAGTGGGCTTCCGGTTCGGCTGGAGCCGGGCCGGGACGTGGCTGGGTTCGCTGCTGGCCCGCCACGGGCGCACCGCCGAGCCGCCGGTGCGGTGGCGGCGGACCGGCGGCCCCTGGTTCGGGAACCAGCTGATGACGCTCACCCTGACCGGCCGGAGCGCGCGGCTGGATCTGGTGCGGGCGAGGAAGGCGGGGAAGGCCGGGCGATCGAGGAAATCCGGACCCCCCACCGACGGCGTCCGACTGGACACGATCATGGAACGCTCGCTCACCGAGGAGTTGTGACCCCTTTTCGTCGTCCTCGGGATCTCCTGCTCCGGAGCCCGGCGGCCGGTCCACCGCCGTACCCCCCTGACCGGGCACCCTTCCGGACCGCCCCCGGGCCCGGGTCCGCCGTGTCCCCCGTGTCCCGGGCCCCCGCGCGGGGGGCCCGCCCGGCGCCCGGCCGCTACCCTCCCGACGGTGCACGTGAGCTGTACAACACCGCGCTCCCCCCGACTACGTACGGGTGAACCACAGGCGTACGCTGTACAGCTGGCCCTGCCGCTCCTGCCGCTCCCCTGCGACGTCGCGGCGTTGATACGAACCGGGGAGTAGGACGTGTTTGAGAGTGTGGGTGCGCTGACAAGCAGCCCATGGGTCTACCTCGTGGTGGGCCTCTCGGTGCTCCTGGACGTGTTCCTCCCCGTCCTCCCCAGCGGTGTGCTGGTGATCACCGCGGCCACCGCCGCCGCCGCGGGTTCGACCACGGTTGCGGGTGCTCCCGGTGCGGCGGCCCACGCGGCGCCGTCCCTGCTCTTCCTCGCGTTGAGCGCTGCGGCCGCCTCGGTCCTCGGCGACCTCGTCGCGTACCGCCTCGCCTGGCGCGGCGGCGAACGGCTGGACCGCGCCATCGCCCGGTCCCGGCGCCTCACCTCGGCGCAGGAGCGCCTGGGCGCGGCGCTCAACCGCGGCGGCGGCGCGCTCGTCGTGATCGCGCGGTTCGCCCCGGCGGGCCGGTCCGTGGTCTCGCTGGGCGCGGGCGCGGCTCACCGCAAGGTGAAGGAGTTCCTGCCCTGGTCGGCCGTGGCGGGTGTCGCCTGGGCCGGTTACAGCGTCGGGCTGGGCTACTTCGGCGGCCAGTGGCTGGGCGCGACCTGGTTCGGCACGGCCATTTCCGTACTCGCGCTCTTCGTCGCGGGCGGCCTGGCGGCGTTCGTGATGCGCCGCCCGGCGGCTGCGGCCCAGCAGGCACTGGCCGAGGCGGCTGCCTCGGCCGCACCGGCTCCGGCCGGTCTCACCCCGTCCCCCTGAGCGCCCCGCACACCGCTCGATCGGCGCTTCCTCCGACGTACGTACACGCACAGCCGTACGCGGGCACAGCCGTACGCGGGCACAGCCGTACGCACCCTCAGCCGTGGGCGGCCGTGTGGGCGCCCCGCACCTCCAAGCCGTCGAGAAGCCGGTGCGTGGCTGCCGTGATCTCTTCCACGGCACGGTCGAACACCTCCTGGTTGTGCGCGGCGGGGGCACGGAAGCCGGACACCTTGCGGACGAACTGCAGGGCGGCGGCTCTCATGTCCTCTTCGGTGGCCTCCTCGGGGAGGGCCGGCGGTCGGAGCGTCTTGATACTGCGGCACATGAGTCCAGTGTGACCCCCACCACTGACAACCGGCCCGGACCGGGCACCGCGCACCGGTACCGCGACGACGCCGCCGGGCATGCGCCCCTCACATCACCGCGCCCCGGCGGTCCGTGCACGGGGCCCGGACGACCACCGCGTCGATGCCGATGGAGATGACGGCGGTGATCGGCGCGTAGGACGGCCGGAGGAAGTTCGCGATCAGGTTGACGGCGGCGAGCGCCACACCCGCTCCGCGCGCCCCGCCGGCGCCCGTGAGAATGCTCCAGCCGCCGACGACGAGGATCACTCCGAGGACCAGGTGGATCCGGCAGGATCGGGGTGGAAGCGGGAAGCCCTACGCGGCACGGAAGCCGCATTCGCGGTACGGACGGTGCACGCGGTACGGACGGTGCACGCGGTACGGCATCGGCGAGCGGGCCGACCGGGCGGCCGGGACCCGTGACGCCCCGGTCAGGGCGCGGCCACGACAGTGACGACGTGCCCCTGCGCGTCCACGGTCAGTACGGCCCGTTCGACCTTGCCGACCAGGGCCAGGACCAGCCATACCGGGCCCCAGAGGAAACAGGTGAACACCGTCAGAAAGGCGTGCAGTACGTGGTTGACCGGCTGCCCGTGCACGAGGACGGCCTGCGCGCCCGACCGGGATTCCACCCGCCATCCATCGGCGATCCGCTGGGCGACGGCCCAGTCGAGGATGAGGCTGCGCTGGGTGTCGTCCGGCGGGGCGGCATGCGGGGTGTAGTAGCCGGGCGGCGGTTCGATCGACGCCCTCGCCCGTGGAGTGCGGTGGAACTTCACGGGCTCACCTCCAGGTGTCGAGGTCTCCGCCTCGCCACTCGATCAGGTCGGGCTGGTCGAGGTCGGCGCCTTCCCCGTCCGGTACGAGTCCTGCCGTACGGAGAAGGGTGGCCACCTCTCCCCGACCGTGGGCCAGCCCCACGATCCGCCCGTGGACCGTCACTCTCCGCGCGCCGTTCGACGACGGCGGGAAGACGATCACGGGCGGGTGTACAGCCATGCGTCCACGGTGCCCCGCGCGCGCCGAGCGCGCATCCCGGGGGCGACGGACGCGCGGAACGCGTCGAACTCGTCCGTCCGTCCGCCGGGTCGGTCACGGCCGGCGGACGGTGGCGGTGCGGTGGCGACCCCGACGCCGACAGCACCGCCGACAGCAATCTTCGGCGCGGAGGCGGCGGCACCGGGACGGCGGGGCACCGTCGGTCAGGCCGCCTCCGCCATGTCGGTGTGCATCGCGGACGCCCATTCGACCAGCAGACGCTGATACGTCGCTTCGCCCTCCGGCGACAGTCGTCCGCCCGAACACTGCCACAGTGCGCGGATTTCCGCGTTCACCGCGTCAGGTGAGCGCACGGGAGCAGGCGCCGGAGGAAAAGTGGACATGCGTACAGATTACGGCGCCGAACTGACAACGGTGTCCACGGCATCGAGCGCCAATGTCCACGGAAACTCCTCGGGTCTCCCCTCGCCCGGCCGGTTGGGCTCGAATCCGCCGGGCCCGAAGAGCACGTTCACGCCCGCCTCGCGGAGTGTCTCCAAAGACCTTCTGAACTGCGGATGTCGCACGTAGGCGGCGTTTGCGCAGGGCATGGCCACGATCGGTATGTCCTTGCCGGTGCCCTCGGCGACCACGCCGACGACGAAGGTCGAAGTGATGCCGAGCGCCCATTGGTTGAGCGTGTTGAAGGTGGCCGGCGCGACGAGAATCACATCCGCCGGGGGCCAGACGTCCGGATCACCGGGCATCTTGTACTCGGATCGCACCGGGTGGCCGGTCGCCTCCTCCAGCGCGGGCAGTTGGGGCGCCAGCCACCGCGCGGCCGTCGGCGTGAGGCCCAGACAGACGTCCCAGCCGCGCGCCTGCGCATCTCTCACTACACGTAATACGTCGAACACCGGAGGGGCCGCAGAACAGAACACGTACAGAGTCGTCATGCAGGCCATACCACCCCGCGCTCCTCCCCGGATGCAACCGCCCCCGGAACGGGTGGTATCGCTACCGATGGCGCCCGCGCCCCCAGTGAGCGCGGGTACCTTCCCGGTGACTCGTGTAGAAACGGAGAACGCATGCCCAGCCAGGTCGGCGAGCACACCGGCACCCGCATCAAGGAACAGCGCAGGCTGGCCAGATTGACACAACGTCAACTAGCTGCCCGCCTGCCCTACTCGTACAGCCTGCTGAACCAGGTCGAGTGCGGTGCCAAACCGGCGAACCTCGACTTCGTGGCGGCGGTGGCACAGGTGTTGCGGATCGACGTGTCGGTACTGACGGGGCAGCCGTACGTCACCGAGCTCCAGCAGGACCGGCTGACCGAATTGATAAGGCCCATCCGCGAGGCGCTCGACCTGTACGACCTGGGCGGCGACGACACGATTCCGGAACGTTCCCCCGGGCAGCTGGTCGAGGCCGCGCAGCACCTCTGCGTACTGGTGCGGGCCACGCATCTGCGCAACGCGGCACGGATGCTGCCGTCCGTCATCACCGAACTGACCACCGCGGCCTGGCGTTCGGGCTCATCGGAACTGTGGCGGGCGCTCGCCTCCACCTACCGTACGGCGCACGACGTGAGTGTGAAGCTCGGCTACTACGACCTGTCCGCGGTGGCACTGGACCGGATGGACTGGGCGGCCCGGCGCGCCTCGGACCCGTGCCTGTCGGCGATCCGCCAGTACATGCGGGCGCTGGTGTACTTCCGGGAGGGCGAGTACCGGATCGGGCAGCGGCTCATCACCTCGGGCCACGAGATCGTGTCCGCCGCCGGGGAGGACCGGGAGGCCCTGGCCGTACGCGGCCAACTCCACCTCGGCGCCTCGGTGATCGCCGCGCGCGCGGAGCAACAGACCCTGGTGGACGACCACATCGCGGAGGCCACCCGCTGCGCGGAGGTCACGGGCGAGGCGACCCGGATCCACTGGCTCTCCTTCGGCCCGACCAACGTGTCGATGCACCGCATGTCGGCGGCGATCGAGATGCGGCAGTACGACGACGCCCTGGTCCAGGCCCAGGGCATCAAGCTGCCGGCCGGGCTCGCCACTTCGCGGCGCGCGCACTTCCTCATCGACCGTGCGCGCTGCGAGATGGAGACCGGCCACACCGAGGCGGCCCTCGGCTCCCTCGCCGATGCCCGGCACGCCGCCCCGGAGCAGACCCGGTACCACCCGGGTGCCCGTGAGACGATCAAGGGGCTGGTGCACCTCTCGCGCCGCACCCCTGATTCCCTGGGCCACATGGCCACCTGGATCGGCCTCTGAGCGCCCGCCGGGGCCTTGCGGCCCCGGCTCCCTCCGGTCTCCGCCTTGCTGGTCCACCTTGATGGTCACTGCTCGTATGTGCACGCTCACAGAACTGTGAGCGTTGCGGCCCCCGCGCCCCGGCATGCTGACGACACCTGATCCATGACGACACGGGGATGCCATGACTGTGAGGAACCTGCCGCCGGTATCCGAACTGACCGAACAACAACAGCGGGGCTGGTCGTGCGTCTGGTGCGCGGCCCCCTTGTCGACGGGGACCGCCATCAACCTCGGCGAACAGCGCCACGAACCCGCCTTCGGCTCGCCGTACTGGTGGTTCCCCCGCGCCTGCCCCGACGCCCGCGCCTGCGCGAAACGCGAGGTCACCGGCGACCGCCGCTGAGCGGCCCCCGCACGGGCCGGGACGCCCCCCTCGCCCCGGCCCTCCCCCTCGGGCCGGCCCTCGCCTCCCTCGGCCAGACCCTCCCCCTCGTACCGTCGCCTCCCCGCGATCCGCCCCTCACCTCTGCTTGCGCAACCTCCGCAACGCCGCCCTCGCCTCAGCCTGCTTGCGCCGCGCCACCCCGTACGGCGACCAGGCCCCCTGGTGCAGGTGACACCGCGAGGTCCCTGTCATCGCTTCCTTCGCACACCGGGTCCTGCGCTGCGTCAGGGCCCCGCATCTGATCCGCGCCATCCGTATCCACCCTTTCGTCGTCCCACGATCACCGTCACCCCCGCTTGCCGTCGCACTCCTTGCCGCCCCAGGCTCGGGCTCCCCGCGCCCCCAACGGTGCCCGAGGCAACTGCCCGACGGCAGGCGCACATGCCACCGGCAGAGGCGCGCCCGCTCACTCCCGGTGCACCGGGGGCGCAGTGGGGTGCGCGGGCGGGATGCGGAGTACGCGCCCCCGAGTGGCGTGGCTCGGTACGGCGGCAGCCGCACCGCTCTCCGAGTGGCGTCGAGGGCGTGCGCCCCGCCGTGCGCTGCTGTCATCCTGTGTGCCTCGCCCGGACCGCGCACGGTTCACGTGTTACTCCCCGGCGCTCCGGCGCTCGACAGAGTGGGGATACCTGGTGGGTTCGGCGAGTACGCGGGCGCGTGCGACGTTCGGCGACGCAGCCCGCAACGGGCACGAGGGCGTCCATACCCAGACCTAGGAGGCGCACGGTCACGGCCTGCACGCCGCACTGTACGAGGAACTCCCCTCCGGCTCCCACCAGTTGGCGGGCGCCAGACCCGTACGCCTCACCGGCGCACGGTGATGGTCGTCGCCGACCATGTGATCTGTCCGCTGGGCGCGTTGACCATCGCGTCGCGGGCTCGCACGGAGGCGGTCGGCCCGTCAGTCCCGGGACGACGGGGTGAGCCAGCGGCCGTCCTGGAACTCGGCAGGGACGTCGTCCTCCCCCGGGTCGATCCCCCGGCGTTCCAGTTCGTCGAACCAGCGGTCCCGCTGTGACGCGGGGAGACGCCGTCCGCACCAGGGGCAGAAGTCGATGGTGACGCTCGACGTGCCGCCGTCATGAATGATCAGCCCGTACTCCTGGAACTCGGCGCGGAATTCGACCAGCGCGTCCGGACAGGCGTAACGGTCGTCGTGCTGATCGCAACGCGCGTTCGCGCGGCGGTCCATCTCCTCGCAGCAGTGGTGGGTCATGACGCCCGTTCGACCTCGACGAGTTGGCACGCGAGGCAGAAGCGGAGCACGCGCAAGCGCGCGAGACCAGGTGACAAAGGGGACATGGGTGCGAGTCTACGGCTGTGGGGAATCACGGGGTGGGGCTGACAAGGTCGCCGACCACGTCCAGGGCCCGGTGCCACGGGAACGACGCCGGAGCTCCCTGCTTCGGCGGGTGCGACTCGTACCCGTCGGGGCCGTCGAGGAAGACCACGCCCTGGGCGCGGAGATCCGCAACGTTCCGGGCACCAGCCGGCCGGGCCCCCTGCGCGCGGTTGAAGTACGGCATCGCGGCAACCGGCACGCCAAGGTGCACGCCCTCGGAGACCAGGCCCAAAGCGACGGTGTCGGCGATGCCCGCCCCCCACTTGTTGAGGCTGGTACACGACAGGGCAGCTACGAGCATGGCGCTCGCCTTCGGCAACGCATCTCTCTCGCCCGGAAGTCTGTGCTGCGATCGGACCCAATGACCGGTCAGGGCTTCGAGTTCGGCGAGGCGCGGTTCCCACCAGCGGGCCGCCGACGGGTTCAGGATCAAGCGCACGTCCCAGCCGCGGGCCTGCGCCTGCCGCACCCCCTCGTCGACGAACTCGGCGGGGCCGGCAGCGCAGGCAATGAGGTACAGAACCTGCTCCGACATGCAGGGAGTCCTCATCAAGGGCAGGCCGAGCACCCTGGCCCTGGTGAAGGACGCCAGCCGGGAGGCCGCAACGAGCGACCCTGCGCCGGCCTCCTTCTTCCGTGTCGACGCCGTTGTACATCGCGCTGTTCTCCCGGCGCGCAGCACCAGCCCTTCCCGATTGAGGCCATTGAGGACTCGTGGTGGGCAGCGCACGCGAGAAGGCCCCCGACCATGATCGGTCGGGGGCCTTCGTGCTGGTGGGCGCGGACGGTTTCGAACCGCCGACATCTGCTTTGTAAGAGCAGCGCTCTACCCCTGAGCTACGCACCCGTGGACGAAGGAACAGCGTACATGGCGTCGGGCCCCCGCTCACACTCCGATTGCCCTCAGCCGCAGGTCCGGGCCTCGAAGCCGTCACCGCGCCGCGACCGAGCCGACCCCGGGTCGCCGCCCAAGGCCGTCCGAGGCCGTCGGATACGGGGGTTACCCCCACCCCGGAGCGGGTGGACGGCCTCATCGTGGGTGACGGCGCGAGTGCATAACGTGAAGGTGACCGGGGGAACTGCCCCGGTGAGCATGTCACCGCACCGCGCACCTCTGGGGGACCGATCCCGTGGACAGCACCACCGGCAGCACCGAGACGCCGCACGCCCGCCCTCACACGGACCGCACCACCCGTCGACGCGACGGGGGCGGTGCAGGCACCACCCGTACCGCCCACACCGTCCGCAGCACCCGCACCGCCCTCCTCGCCTCCGCCGGGGCGCTCCTCGTAGCGGTGGCGGTCAGCGGCTGCGCGGGCTCGGACGTGGATGGGGCGCCCGTCGAGCACAAGTCGTTCGCGCTCCAGGGGAAGACGTTGGCGATCGACTCGTCGAACACCTCGCTGGAGCTCGTACCGGCCGACGTGGACCAGGTGGAGGTGGAGCGGCAGACGGACGGGTGGGTGGTCTTCGGGTCCGGGCCCGATCCGGTCTGGAAGATGGAGGACGGCACTCTCACGCTGAAGGTGAAGTGCACGGGCGTGGTCAACAACTGCTCGGGCCGGCATCGGGTGAAGGTGCCGCGCGGGGTCGCCGTGAAGGCGTCGGGGAGCAACGGAAAGGTGACCGCGACCGGGTTCGACACCCGGCTGGAGCTGTCCTCCGACAACGGCGGGGTGGTGGTGCGGGACGCCGGGGGCGAGCTCACGTTGTCGAGCGACAACGGTTCGATCGACGCCAAGGGGCTCTCGGGCCCGTCCGTGGTGGTCGGTTCGGACAACGGGACGATCCGGCTCGGGTTCGACACGGCGCCGGACCTGCTGGACGTGGACACGGACAACGGCGGTGCCCGCATCGAGCTGCCCGGGGACGGGACCGCGTACGCGGTGGACGCCAAGGCGGACAACGGGCACGTCTCCGTGGACGTACCGCGCAGCGACGGCAGCCCGCACGTGGTGAAGGTCCGCAGCGACAACGGGGAAGTCAGCCTCCGAACCGCGAACTAACCGGCCCGGGTGTTCGTCATGTCTGGTGGGAGAATGGACCGGGCAGGAGCGAATGGCACGGGAGAGGCATGTGACGGCGACAGACGCGCGGCCGCAGGTGAGAGCGCACGCCCCCGGGGGCCCTGCCGGCGCCGTCCCGTCGTCGGCGAACGGGGCTCCGCGGGCGTTCCGGGACGTCGTGGCACTGGTGCTGCTGCCGCTCCCGCTGCTCGCCGCCGCGCTGCCCGCCGCCTTCGCCGGGGGCGGTACGCGCCGCTGGTTCGGCGGGCGGGACGGGGGCAGCCGACGGGCGGACGCCCAGGCGGCGAAGGACGCCGCCGCGGAAGCCTTCTACGAGCTGGACAGCGCGCAGCGCGATCTCGAGATCTCGATCGAGACGATCACGGCCGTCGACAGTTCTCCGCGCGCCCGGCAGGCCGTCGAGGAGTTCGCCGCGCTGGGGCGCCGTATCGACGAGGTCAGCCACACCTACATCACCGCGGTCGACGCGCACGATTTGGACCGGGACGGTCTTGAGCCGTCCGTCGCGGCGCGTGCCACGACGGAGCTGACTCAGGCGAAGGACGCTCTGGTACGGGTGAAGGGCGAGCTCGACCGGTACGCGCAGGGGCTCGGGCCCCTCCTCGGCAGCGCCGAGACGCAGCTCGCCCGGCTGGCACCGGCTGTGGAGCGGGCGCGGCAGGCGCTGATCGGGGCCACCGGCGCGCTGGACGGCGTCCGCGCCTCCGGCTTGAAGGCCGACGACCTCGCGGCCCGGCTCGCCGCCCTCGCCCCCGAGCTGACCAGGCTCAACCAGGGCGCGGGGCGCCACGGTGTCGCCGGGACGCTGGAACGCGCCGATCAGGTGCTCCGCGAGGCGCAGGCCATACGCACCGAGGCCGAGCGGCTGCCGGAGCGGGCTGCCGAGATCGACCGCAGGCTGGTGTCGCTGCGTACTCGCGCGCAGGCCCTGACCACCCGGGCGGGCGGGGTGGAGCCGATCCTCAGCGAGTTGCGGCGGCGGTTCTCCGAGGAGTGCTGGCAGGACCTCCAGCACGTTCCGGAGCAGGCGGCCGAGGATGTCCGCCGGGCCGAGGAGAAGCTCGCCGAGGCCGCCACGGCCCGCAAGGACCAGAGCTGGGCCGACGCCACCGCGCGGCTCGGCACGGTCCGCGCGCTGCTCAACCACGCGGACGAGGCGGTGTCGGCGGCCGGGGAGCGGCTGCGCCTGCTGGACGCGGTGGCGAAGGACCCGAAGAAGGAGATCGAGCGGACCCGGTTCGCCGTCCGCGACGCTCAGCGGCTCGCGATGGCCGGCCGCAACACGCCCGATCCTCGTCACGCCGGTCCGCTGGACAACGCGGTGGCGCGGCTGGACCGTGCGATCGCCGCCCTGGACGTCCGCCACCCCGACTACTGGCACTTCCTGACCGAGGCGGAGGGCGTCCGGCAGACGGCGGCCCAGGTCGTCTCGGCCATCCGGGAGGGGCTCGGCACGGGCTCGACCGCCACCTAGCCGAGCGGCCCCGCGGTCCCGTGGCCCAGCGGTCCCCGGCTGTCCCGTAGCCCAGCGGTCCCCGGCTGTCCCGTAGCCCAGCGGCCCCCGGTTGTCCCGTCCCGCTACCTGGCAGATGCTGGAGGTGATCCGTGCGCCGGTGCGGACCTCCGCCAGGGAGGGGGACCGGTACCTCCGTGGAGGCCCGCGCGCCGGTACGTACCTCCGAGGAGGTCGCCATGAAGAAGCCAGGCAAGGCCGAACCCGTGAAGACCGGGTACGAGCAGGCGGATCCGGTGAAGGCCGCGCCCGACCGGGCCGAGGCCGTGCAGGCCAAGCCCTTGCACGCCCGTCTCAACGAGGAGTTGCCCGTCGACCACCGGCTCAGTCAGGTCTACCGGGTCGGCGCCGGGCTGATGGGGCTGGTGCTCCTGGTCTTCGGCATCCTCGGTCTGATCGACAAGATCGGCATCTTCGACACCGGTGGCGACACCGTCGCCGGCCTCAACACCAACGGCGCGCTCAGCATCCTCTCCATCTGTGTGGGGGTGCTGCTCTTCGGCGGCATGGTGGTGGGCGGCAACAAGGCGTCCACGCTGAACATGACGGTCGGCGTCCTCTTCATCGCCAGCGGGTTCGTGAACCTGGCCCTGCTCGACACCGGGCTAAACTTCCTCGCGTTCGAAATGCCGAACGTGCTGTTCAGCTTCATCGTCGGGCTGATGCTGATGTTCTTCGGGATGTACGGACGGGTCAGCGGCGGGCTTCCGCACGACAACCCGTACTGGCGGGCCCGCCATCCCGAGGAGGCCGCCCGCGAGGACCGCACCCGGGCCAACCGGCCCCCGATGATGCCGGGCACCCGGCCCCAGCCGCACGGGTGACGGGGTGAACCGGCGCCTTGTCCGGCCGATGCCGGACGAGGCGCCCTACTCTTGGTCCATGCCTCGTTACGAGTACCGCTGCCGCACCTGCGGAGACACCTTCGAGCTCAGCCGCCCGATGGCCGAGTCCTCCGATCCCGCCACGTGCCCCGTCGGCCACGACGACACCGTCAAGCTGCTCTCCGCCGTCGCCGTGGGCGGTACCTCCTCCGGCTCCGCGCCCGCACCGGCGGGCGGGGGCGGGGGCGGCTGCTGCGGCGGGGGCTGCTGCGGCTGAGGCCGGTCGGGCCTCGCAGAACCGGCCGGGCCTCGCGGAACCCCCTCGCGGAACCGGCCGGGCCTCGCGGAACCGGAGCGACCGGAGCGGCCGGGGCGGCTGCTCCGGTCCCGCTCCCGTTCACCGTTTGCGCGACAGCGTCAGCCCGTCCGCGACCGTCAGCAGCACACTGTCCATGCGGTCGTCGGCGAGCACGTGGTCGTTGAACTCCCTGATGGACGCCGCTCCCCCGGTGGCGTGCGGGTCCACGACCCCGCCGTGGAAGAGGGTGTTGTCGGTGGCGATCAGGCCGCCGGGCCGCAACCGGGGGACCAGCTCCTCCCAGTACGCGACGTAGCCGCCCTTGTCCGCGTCCAGGTAGGCGAAGTCGATGTGCGGCTCCTCGGGCAGGGTACGAAGGGTGTCGAGCGCGGGTGCGATGCGCAGGTCGATGCGGTCCGCGACCCCCGCCTTCTCCCAGGCGGCCCTGCCGTACGCCGTCCACTCCTCCGAGACGTCGCAGGCGATCAGCCGCCCGCCCGGCGCCAGCGCCTGCGCCATCGACAGCGCCCCGAAGCCGGTGAAGGTGCCGACCTCCACCACGAGCCGGGCTTCGGTCAGCCGGACCAGGAAGGCGAGCAGCGGGCCCTGTTCCCGGGCCGACTGCATGCCCGCGCGGTCCGGGAGTTCGGCGTACGTGGTCGCGACGAGCTCCCGTTGGACGGGGTCGAGCGGCGGGTTGTGCGCGAGTACGTACGCGTACAGCTCGTCCGTCATACGGGTTTCGTTGCCCTTGGTCATCGTGCGCAACTCCTGGGGCTGGTCGGTGGTGCGGCGGTGTGCCGTTCGGACCCAGCCTGCCCAATGGCCTCCTGGTTGCCCACGACCCTTCTCGTCAGCCGCGCGTCGCTGCCAGGAACCTGCGCAGGATCTCCTCCCCGGCGAGGACGCCCTGCTCGTGGAGGGCGACGACGCCGCCGGTGTGCCAGCCGGTGTCGGCGAGTTCGCCGTGGCCGGGGCGCCAGGCGAGGTCGGTGCTGAGCAGCAGGTCGGCGTCGAGGAGGGAGTCGCCCGCGGAGAGGGTGAGTGCGGCCCCGGCGCGGCGGGCGACCTCGCGGACGGCCGCGCTCTTGGTGAGCGGCCGGGGTACGGCGTAGATCTTGCGGCCCTGGAGGGAGACGGTCCAGCCGCGCGGGTCGGCCCAGTCGACGAGCTCCTTCACCCAGCCGTCGGGGAGCTGGGAGCGTTCGACGACGAGGTAGGCGAAGAGGTCCTCGGCGACCCGGTCCTTCAGCAGCCAGGCGGGGTCGGAGACGGCGGAGAGGTGGGCGCGGACCTCGGCGAGCGGGGCGCACTCGCCGGCGATGCGGTCCAGGACCCCCGCGTGCCAGTCGGGGTCGGACTCCCCGTCCACGAGGATGTGCCCGCCGTTGGCGACGACGGCGTAGGCGGGTGCCGGGCCGGGGAGGCTGATGCGGTGGTACTGCTCGCGGGTGCGGGTCGTGGTCGGTACGAAGACCGTGGTGCGGCCCAGCTCGTCCAGCAGTCCGGCGGCCGTCTCGGTGACGTAGGAGAGCGGCTTGTTGCCGTACACCTCGACGCAGAGCAGCCGGGGTGCGTCGGCGTCCGGCATGGCGAGCTGGAGGGCGCCGGTCGAGTAGATGAGGGTGCGGTCGAGGTCGCTGGCGACCAGCGCCACGGGGTTCGTCCCCGGTGCGGTCACTGTTCCGTCACCGCCTTGCCGTCGGCACCGGTCGCGCCCCGGGTGTACTTCGGGTGGATCAGTCCGACACAGCTGTACGGGAGTCCGTCGACCTCCTCGACGGGCACCCCGCGTTGCTCCGCGAGGAGCCGTACGTGGTCGAGGTCGGCGCCGGCGCCGCGGTCGGCGAGGATCTTCCAGGGGACGCGGCGGAGCAGCACGCGGGTGGTCTCGCCGACGCCGGGCTTCACGAGGTTGACGTCGTGGATGCCGTACTCCTCGCTGATGCGCTCGACGGCGGCCCAGCCCTCCCAGGTGGGGGCGCGGTCGGCGGCGAGCAGTGCCTTGGCCTCCTCGTCCACCTCGTCGGCGACCTCGTCGAAGCGGGCGGCGACGGTCTCCAGGAAGTCGAGGGAGACGTCCGAACCGGCCAGCTCCCGGTAGAACTTGGCGCCGTGGAAGTCGTCCGGGCCGACCAGGTCGGCGCGGAGCACGGTGCGGGAGATCAGCCCGGACACGGTGGAGTTGAGGCAGGCGGAGGGGATGAGGAAGTCCTCGCGGGTGCCGTAGGTGCGGACGCAGCCGCCGGGGTCGGCCAGGACCGCGATCTCGGGGTTGAACCCTTCGAACTCCTCCAGGGCGACCGCGAGTTCGCGGGTGATGGCGCCCTTGCCGGTCCAGCCGTCGACGAACACGACGTCGGCGGGGTCGTGGTGGGCGGCCAGCCAGCGCAGGGCGTTGGCGTCGATGCCCCGGCCGCGCACGATGGAGACGGCGTAGTGCGGCAGGTCGAGTCCGTGGCGGTGCTGGGCCCAGCGGCGCATCAGGACGCCGACGGGGGTTCCGGCGCGGGCGAGCGAGACCAGTACGGGCCGGGGTCCGCGCTCTTCGAGGACCGTCTCGGTGACGGTCCCGACGGCGCGGGCGATGCGGGCGGCCGAGGTCTCCAGGGCTGCCTGGAAGAGTGCCTGGTAGGCGGGGCTGGGCTGGTACTCCACGGGGAGCGATTCGGCGTAGTGCGCGCCACCGCTCTGTATCGCCTCCTCGCGTTCCTCCGTGGGAGCCTCCAGCTCGGTGTCCGAGAGGTCCTGGAGCAGCCAGCCGACGTCCTCGGCGGCGTACGAGGAGAATGCGGGGCCTCTGAGTGGCTCGGGCAGCATCGTGAATTCCTGCCGTTCGGGGGTGTACGAGGGAATGACCGCGAGGAGCACCCGGCCGGTGTGGGCGGCGAGGCGGGCCAGCAGCCCTTCGGGGGCATGGAGTTCGGGTGTGTCGGCGTGCGAGTCGACCACCACGACGACGGCGTCGAAGCCGGCTCCGGCGACGTTGTACGTGTACCGGTCGCCGGGGCCGTCCGCCGGGGCGTCGTGGGCCGGGAAGGCCAGTCGGCTGCGTATCGCGTAGCCGGGGTCGTCGACGGCGAGGACGGGTGAACGGGTGGTGGTGGAGTAGCGGACCTCGGTGTCCGTCACGTCGTGGAGCTGTTCCAGGGCGGTGCCGAGGCGCAGCGGGGCGTACATGAGTTCCTCGAAGCCGAGGACGAGAACACGGCGGGGGCCGGCACCGCTTCCGGGGTCGCCGGAGCCGGAGGCGGTACCGCCGTACGGGCCCTGGAGGGCCGCCGCGATCCGGGCGGCCATGGCGGGGAGGGCGCGTTCCAGAGTGGCGCGGTGGGCGGGGGTGAAGCCGTGCCGGCCACCGTCGGGCAGCCCCTCGGGCCAGCCGAGGTCGACCCGGACGGCCTGAGCGGCGACCGCGCCGGCCACATCGGGCTCTGCGGCCCCGGAAGCTTCTGCGGCCCCGGCGGCTTCTGCGGCCTCGGCGGCCTTCGCGGCCTCGGCGGCCTCCTGCTCGGCCACGAGGGCCTGTCCCCGTTCCAGTACCCCTTCGGGCAGGACGACCGTGCCGGTGCCGCGGGCGACCAGGTCGACGCGGGCGCCGATCTCGGCGGCGAACCCGGTGAGGCGGCCCCGGTCCTCGGCCGACCGCATGTCGGCCAGGGCCACGATGACGTACCGCTCGCGGGGGTAGAGGTCGTGCAGCGCGCGGATGGTGTTGAGGACGGTGTTGCCCGTGGAGAACTCGTCGTCGACGAGGACCAGCGTCCCGGGGCGGGCGAGCAGGGCCGGGTCCTCGGGGAGCAGCAGGTGGGAGGTGGCGTGGGAGTGGGATTCCTCGAAGCCGCCGGCGCGGACCACCCCGGGGACCGGGCGGCGGGTGGAGTGGAGGTAGGGCGCCGAGCCGATGCCGTCGGCGACCGAGTGGCCGAGTCCGGTGGCGGTCTCGGCGTATCCCAGGACGATCGCCCGGTCGGCCTCGGGCCCGAGCAGGTCGCGAACCGCGCGGCCGAGGTCGACCCCGGCGCCGTGGACGACGGAGGGGAGCTGGGGCACGTGCTTGCCGAGGACGTGGGAGACCAGCAGATGGGCCCGCCGGGGGTTGCGCCGCAGGGCGAGCCCCAGCATGTCCCTGACCTCCTGGTCACCGGCGAGAGCGACTCCCAGCCGCTCGGCCACCCAGCTGCCCGACCACACCACGTCCACCGTCTCTTTCTCCGTCGCCCGCCCGCTCATCGGTACGCGCTCATTCCGCTCCGGCTGCGGCCAGCAGGTCCACGAAGCCGATGTCCTCGCGCGCGACGCCGAAGACCTCGGCACGCAGGAGGGTCCGTTCGGCCCACGCCCGGTGCGGTTTCACTTCATTCATCTTGTTGGTATACGCGGAGCGCAGCACTCCGCCACCGCCGCGCTCGGGGCGCAGGATGTCCTGAGCGTCGCTGAATTCCTCGTGGCTGACGACGGACAGCGCGTGCACGGGGTCCACGTGCGAGGGGTGGATGCAGGTCTTCCCGAGGAGACCGTTGGCCCGGTCGAGTTCGATCTCGCGGAGCAGCCCGTCCAGGTCGTGCTCGATGAGCGCGGTGCGCAGTTTCTCCGCCCGTCCCTCCTGGAAGGGGCTGCGGCGCAGCTGCGGCTTGAACATGCGTTCCTGGTTGCGGAAGTACTCCCAGACGGGGCCGGTGATCGTGAATCCGGTGCCGTCGGCGCGGCCGAGGACGTTGACGACGTCGGCGATGACGGCGCTGACGATCTGCACGTCGTACGCGGTCATGTCGGAGGATCTCCGCAGCCCGTAGGCGGAGCAGAAGTCGGTGACGCCGAGCCGCAGCGCGAGAATGTGCTCGCGGTGGATCGCGACGACACGCGCGATCCCCTGAAGCGTTTCGGTCCGGGTTTCCAGGTGGAGGAGTTCCGGCGATTCGAGCACCGGCATGGCGAACAGCCGGTGTCCGCAGGCGGATTCCGCACGGTTCAGGGCCGCCAGGAAAAGCTCTCCGCGCTGTTCGGTGAATTTCGGCAGGACGAAGCCGGAGAGCAGCCGGACCGTGGCGCCGAGGCGGTCGACCAGGTCGGTGATCTGCCCGGGCTCACGCACCCGGATGAAGAGGAGCGGAGTCGCCGCTTCGCGTGCGGCGAGGTCCGCGAACTGTTTGACCAGGTTCTTCTCGGCGCCTTCCACCTCGGCGTCGGCGATCGAGTCCTCCAGGCAGAGGACCATGGAGACGACGCCGCGCCCGGCCTGCTTGACGACGTCGTCCGCGAGCCGGGGACGGGTGGCCGGAGCGTAGAGCGTGGCGCCCAGCGCGGCCGAGAGCACGCGGGCAGGAGCGTTCGCGTCGAATTCGCATGGTTCCTGGAAGAACAGTCCCTGCCGGGCAGCAGGCGAGATGTGCCCGAAATGACGCATGATTTTCCCCCGTACCGCCTGATCGATCGAACAACGCATGGCCGGTAATAGTACGTATGGACAGGTGTCCGCAGTTCCCCGCATATGTGAACTTCGGGTAACTCGCCCGTGTCCGAGGACCCCGGCACGGTAAGGTGCTGCAGCTCAGCTCTACCCCCGGATACCGGTTCAAGGCCCCCGCGTTGTCCGGGGAAGCCGACAACAGGCAGGATGACGGGCATGACGCAAGGGATGCTGAAGGGTTCGAACGTCCCCCTCGACGCCACGGCCGTAAGGGCCGTGCTGCGCTGGACTCCTGGGACGGGCGTCCCGGACGTGGACGCCTCCGCCCTGCTGCTCGGTTCCTCGGGCCGGGTGCGCTTCGACGAGGACTTCGTCTTCTACAACCAGCCCCGGCATCCCTCCGGCCATGTGCGCCGGCTGCCGAAGCGGAGCGCCGGCGACGGGCTGACGGACACGGTCGAGGCGGACCTGGCGGCGCTCGACTCCTCGGTGGACCAGGTGGTGATCGCCGCCTCCTCCGACGGTGCGAGCTTCGGGAGCGTCCACGACCTGCGGATATCGCTGTACGACGCGGCGGCCCCGGACGGCGCCCCGCTGGCCGTGTTCGAGGTCCGGCCCGAGACCGGTGAGGAGACCGCCATCATCTGCGGCGAGCTCTACCGGCGCGGCGACGGCTGGAAGTTCCGTGCGGTCGGCCAGGGCTATCCGACCGGGCTGATCGGGCTCGCGACGGCCTTCGGCATCTCGGTGGACGACGGGGAGCAGCCGCCCGGGCCGTCTTCCGAAGAGCTGCCCGAGGCGCTGTCCGAACAGTCCGGGACCGACGGTAAGCCGGCAAGCGCCCAGGCACCCGCGCCCGGCGGTCCCGCGCCGGACCACGCCTGGGACCTCACCATCCCCCAGCCGCAGTCCGGGTACGGCTACCCGCAGCCGCCCGCCGCCCCTCCGGTACCGGAGGGCGGGTACGGCTACCCGCAGCCCGCCACCACCGCACCGGCGTACGGCTATCCCCAGCCCGCCACCACCGTGCCCGCGTACGGCTACCCGCAGCCCGCCGCGGCCCCACCCGCCTACGGCTACCCGCAGCCCGAGACCAGCGCGCCCGCGTACGGGTATCCGCAGCCCGCCGCAGCCGCCGCGCCCGCGCCGGATCCGCATTTCGTCCTGCCTCCGCAGGGCCCGCAGTTCGTCCGGTGACGAGCGCTCAGGCACGCGACTTGTAGCCGCGGCCCCACTGCATGCCGAAGCCGTAGAGCCGGTCGAGCTCGGACTGGAACCCGTAGACGAACTTGACCTCTCGGCGCACGATGAGCTCCTCCTTGACGTTCTCCACGGTGAACACGGCGCAGGAGCGGGCTTCGGGTGCGCGCTCGTCCAGCTCGATCTCGATCCGCGGGCCGTTGCCCGGGTACAGCGTGACCATGGCGTGCGTGCGGTCGAACGCCGGCGTCTGGTCGTAGATGTAGACGAAGAAGAGCAGTCGTTTGATCTTGTCGCGATGGTCCATGTTGACGTAGACCGTCTCCCCCGAGGGGGCACCGAAGCGGTCGTCGCCGCTGAGGCGGATGTACGGCGGTTCGTTCAGGTCCCCGATGAGGTTGCCGAGGGGCTGCACCACGCCCTTGGTGCCGTCCATGAGCTCGTACATGCACCCGAGGTCGAGGTCGACGTTGACCATGCCCTGGGTGTGGGCCTGCACGACCTCGGGCTGGAAGAGCTTCAGCGGGTTCCGGAGCAGGCTGCCCTGCGACGATCGGCCCTCTATGTCGGAGCTCCGCATCCGCCAGGAGAGGTTGACCCGGAGATTCCCGGTGAGCGCTCCCTGTTTGGTCAGCGAGACCGTCGCGTTCCGCCGTGAGAGCTGAATCGAGTTCGACGCCGCGTTGCCCGACTCGAACTGTGCCGCACGTGCCGGCCACAGGCCGTCGAAGAAGCCCATCCCCCCACCCCACCCAATCTGTCTGCGCGCCCTCGCGGGACCGGGGTTCCGGCCCGCTCTCGCGCGTCCCGCACACCAGTGCGGGGCGGCCGGCGGACCGGCCCGGGGTCCATCCGGAGCCGTACCGCGCGGACCGCCCCGCTGAGAGCGTTCCCTCTTTGCTTACCGGGTCACACACCCGGCGGAGGAGACTTCTGGCCAGAACTTCAGCGGATTCCGCCGTCGCCCGCGTCGACCAGCGTGCTGCCGCCGTCGCCCGCCTCGGCGAGGGCCTTGTTCCGCCGGACCGACGACCAGAACGACCAGGCGATCAGAACCACGCCGACCAGGCCGGTGATGATCTCGTTGATCTGGTACTGGATGGTCACGAGGAGGATGACGGAGAGGGCGCCGATGGCGTAGTGGGCGCCGTGCTCCAGGTAGACGTAGTCGTCCAGGGTGCCCTGGCGGACCAGGTAGACCGTGAGCGAACGGACGTACATGGCGCCGATACCGAGGCCGAGGGCCATCAGCACGATCTCGTTGGTGATGGCGAAGGCGCCGATGACACCGTCGAACGAGAAGGACGCGTCCAGGACCTCCAGGTAGAGGAACATGAAGAAGGCGGCCTTGCCGGCCAGCACGACCGGCGCGACGGCCTTGCCGCTCCTCTTGGCCTCTTCCTCGGCCTCGTGCTCGCGCTCCTCCTCCTCTTCGAGCTTGTTCTCGAAGAAGCCCGAGAGCCCGCCGACGACGAGGTAGGTGATCAGGCCCGCGACACCGGCGAGCAGCACGGTGGACGTCTTGTCCGCGTGCGCACCGCCGTGCTGGTGGGCGTGGGTCGCGAAGGTCAGGGCGGAGACGAGCAGGACGATCAGTGCGACGCAGACCGACAGCATGTCGACCTTGCCGAGCTTGGCGAGAGGGCGCTCGATCCACCGGAGCCACTGGATGTCCCGGTCCTCGAAGATGAAGTCGAGGAAGATCATGAGCAGGAACATGCCACCGAAGGCCGCGATCGACGGGTGCGCGTCGGTGACCAGCTGCTGGTACCGGTCCGGGTCGTTGAACGAGAGGTCGATGGCCTCGATGGGCCCGAGTTTGGCGCTGATCGCCACGATCACGACGGGGAAGACCAGCCGCATACCGAATACCGCGATGAGCACGCCGACCGTGAGGAAGATCTTCTGCCAGAAGGCGTTCATCTTCTTGAGGATTCCGGCGTTGATCACCGCGTTGTCGAAGGACAGCGAGATCTCCAGGACCGTCAGGATCGCGACGACGCCGAGAGCCTGCCACCCCCCGTAGAACACCGCTGCGACCAGGCCGAGCGCGGTAATCGCGAACGACCAGCCGAAGGTTTTCAGAAGCACTGGCTACCCCATCGTGTAAGTAACGGGTCTCCCCCGTAGTACGGGGCTCCCCCGCGCCGAGCGCGGCTTTACGAAACGTTGACCCCGAAGTCTAGAGCGATGCCGCGCAGTCCTGACGCGTACCCCTGTCCCACAGCGCGGAACTTCCATTCACCGTTGTAGCGGTAGAGCTCACCGAAGATCATCGCCGTCTCGGACGAGGCGTCCTCGCTGAGGTCGTAGCGGGCGAGCTCCTGGCCGTCGGCCTGGTTCACGACCCGGATGAACGCATTGCTGACCTGGCCGAAAGCCTGCCCACGATTGTCCGCTTCATGAATCGAGACGGGAAAGACGATCTTGTCGCAGTGCGCCGGCACCTGGTCCAGGTGGACGATGACGGACTCGTCGTCACCGTCACCCGCGCCGGTGAGGTTGTCCCCGGTGTGTTCGACCGAGCCGTCGGGGCTGGTGAGGTTGTTGTAGAAGATGAACCAGTCGTCCCCGAGCACCCGGCCGGACTGGCAGAGCAGCGCGCTGGCGTCCAGGTCGAAGTCGGCGCCGGTGGTGGACCGCGCGTCCCAGCCGAGGCCGACGAGCACCTGGGTGAGGTTGGGTGCGGCCTTGGAGAGGGAGACATTGCCTCCCTTGGCGAGCGTGACGCCCATGATGTGTCCTCCCCGATTCGTGATGCGTGTGCGGATTCTGTCCCGTCCGTGCGGTACGAACCGTCCGGTGCGGGCCGTGCCCGTACGCGGCCCGGGCTCGGCCGTGCGGTGGGCGAAGCACGCCCGGCGCCGCACGAGAGGTGCGGCGCCGGGCGCTCTGCTGCTGGTCCGGACGCCTCCGGCCGGCCTCCGCGGGGTCGCGCGTCGGCTTGGGACGTTGACGTCGGGGGTTGACGTCAGACGTTGACGCCGAAGTCCTGCGCGATGCCCCGCAGACCGGAGGCGTACCCCTGGCCGATGGCGCGGAACTTCCACTCGCCGCCGTTGCGGTAGAGCTCGCCGAAGACCATGGCGGTCTCGGTGGAGGCGTCCTCGCTGAGGTCGTAGCGGGCCAGCTCGGAGTTGTCGGCCTGGTTGACCACGCGGATGTACGCGTTGCGGACCTGGCCGAAGCTCTGCTGCCGGCTCTCGGCCTCGTAGATCGAGACCGGGAAGACGATCTTGTCGACATCGGCCGGGACGGCGGCGAGGTTGACCTTGATGACCTCGTCGTCGCCCTCGCCCTCACCGGTGAGGTTGTCACCGGTGTGCTCGACGGAGCCGTCGGGGCTCTTGAGGTTGTTGAAGAAGACGAAATTGCCGTCACTGCCGACCTTGCCCTCGGTGTTCGCCAGCAGCGCGCTGGCGTCGAGGTCGAAGTCGCCGCCGGTGGTCGTCCGGGCGTCCCAGCCCAGGCCGACGATGACAGCGGTCAGGTTGGGCGCGGCCTTGGTCAGCGAGACGTTGCCGCCCTTGCTGAGGCTGACTCCCACGAGTCCTCCCATAGGTATGTAGGGGCCGGCAGACACCAGCTTCCCCGTCGTGCACGTACCGGATCAACGAACGGATCCTAGTGACCGGTTCCCGGCCAAAGAAGGCTTTTGGGCGGGTGGGGCGGGAGTTCTCCGCAAGCGGAGGACGGCCGGAGGGCGGCCGGGGCCGGGAGCCCGGCCGCGCCGCCCTCCGGCAGGGGCTCAGAGGGCTTCGAGCGCCTTGACGTACTCCTTCAGGTCCCGCGCGTCGGGCAGCCCGTTGACGACGCTCCAGCGCACCACGCCCTCCTTGTCGATGATGAAGGTGCCGCGCACCGCGCAGCCCTTGTCCTCGTCGAAGACGCCGTACGCGCGCGAGACCTCGCCGTGCGGCCAGAAGTCGGAGAGCAGCGGGTACTCCAGCCCCTCCTGCTCGGCGAAGACCCGCAGGGTGTGGATGGAGTCGTTGGAGACGGCGAGGAGCTGGGTGTCGGCGTTCTCGAAGCGCGGCAGCTCGTCGCGGAGCGCGCAGAGCTCGCCGGTGCAGACGCCGGTGAAGGCGAACGGGTAGAAGAGCAGCACCACGTTCTTCTCGCCGCGGAACTCGGACAGCGTGACCGTCCGGCCGTGGTTGTCCTTGAGCTCGAACGCGGGGGCCTGGGAGCCGACCTCGATCGCCATGGGGTGTCCCTTCGCTTGCGTCACCGCCCCCGGACCGGTCCGCCGGGGGCCGTGGCCCAGCCTACGCAGCACCCCGCGCAGGACGTACGAAGGCCCCCGGCGGCGCGATGCCGTCGGGGGCCTTCAGGGTGCTACGGGGTGGTGCGGGAGGATCTCAGCGCTTGGCCTTGGCGGCCTTGGGCGAGACGAGACGGCTGCCCGTCCAGTCCTTGCCCGCGCTGATGCTCTTGGTCTGGGAGAGACCGGCGGTCTGAGCGGCATCACTGATGTCGCTGGGTTCGACGTATCCGTCACGGCCGGTCTTCGGCGTCATCAGCCAGACCGTACCGCCGTCCTCGATCAGGCCGATGGCATCCACCAGCGCGTCCGTAAGGTCGCCGTCCTCGTCACGGAACCACAGCACGACGACGTCTGCGACGTCGTCGTAGTCCTCGTCGACGAGTTCCCCACCGATGGTGGCCTCAATACCCTTACGGAGCTCCAGCTCGACGTCGTCGTCGTAGCCGATCTCCTGGACCACCTGACCGGGTTCGAACCCCAGCCGTTCAGCCAGGTTGGTCCGCTCCTCCGCGTGGTCCGCGGTCGCGCTCACGGGTTGCCTCCTGATCATGTTTCGGAAAATGCTTCAGCCACGCGCGTACGCGCGGCGCTGGCCGTAGTCCACACGGGCTCGGCGAATCGCGCAAGTACCCGGCGCTCCGGACCGCCTAAACGGTGACGTTCCCTGCCACGTCGCCGCAACTTCCGGCCGGTCCGCGCCGGGGTGCCGCGAGCACCGGTCCGTGTACGTCCTTCCTCAGCTTATGCCGTTTCGCTCCGGCATTCGCCGCCGTACAGCGTTTGGGAACGCTTGGACGGCTTGGGCGTATGGTTGCGATTTGGTCCGGCGCCCTTGTTCCGCCTTACGGCTACTGCCCCGGACGGGTGTCCGGTAACCCGCTGGTTACCGTGCGGTAGAGGTGACGTACGGGTCCCGGCGGTACACGATGGAGGGTGGCGATTCCGCGGACGTCGGAGACGCCGCGAGGTTGCGCGCCCCGACGGATCGGCCTCGCAGCAGACCCCGTAGCAGCACCGAACAGCGAAGGAACAGTGTGGCTTCCGGATCCGATCGCAACCCGATCATCATTGGCGGCCTTCCCAGCCAGGTCCCGGATTTCGATCCCGAGGAGACCCAGGAGTGGCTGGACTCGCTCGACGCCGCCGTGGACGAGCGCGGCCATGAGCGGGCCCGCTATCTGATGCTCCGCCTCATCGAACGGGCACGCGAGAAGCGTGTGGCCGTTCCGGAGATGCGCAGTACCGACTACGTCAACACGATCGCCACGAAGGACGAACCCTTCTTCCCCGGCGACGAGGAGATCGAGCGCAAGGTTCTCAACGCGACCCGCTGGAACGCGGCCGTGATGGTCTCGCGGGCCCAGCGCCCCGGGATCGGTGTCGGTGGTCACATCGCCACGTTCGCCTCCTCCGCCTCGCTCTACGACGTGGGCTTCAACCACTTCTTCCGGGGCAAGGACGAAGGCGACGGCGGCGACCAGATCTTCTTCCAGGGGCACGCCTCACCGGGCATCTACGCCCGCGCGTTCCTGCTGGACCGGCTGAGCGAGGCGCAGCTGGACGGGTTCCGCCAGGAGAAGTCGAAGGCGCCGAACGGGCTCTCCAGCTACCCGCACCCGCGGCTCATGCCGGACTTCTGGGAGTTCCCGACGGTGTCGATGGGGCTCGGCCCGCTCGGCGCGATCTACCAGGCGCGGATGAACCGCTACCTGGAGGCGCGCGGCATCGCCGACACCTCGAAGTCGCACGTCTGGGCGTATCTCGGCGACGGCGAGATGGAC
Organism: Streptomyces sp. NPDC008125; assembly: GCF_042957125.1. NCBI lineage: Bacteria > Bacillati > Actinomycetota > Actinomycetes > Kitasatosporales > Streptomycetaceae > Streptomyces > Streptomyces sp. NPDC008125. The sequence continues at coordinate 85,810 of NZ_JBIBHR010000020.1, read as the reverse complement.
GAGCCGGAGTCGCTCGGCCAGCTCTCCATCGCCGCCCGCGAGGGTCTGGACAACCTCACCTTCGTCGTCAACTGCAACCTGCAGCGGCTCGACGGCCCGGTGCGCGGCAACGGCAAGATCATCCAGGAGCTGGAGTCCCAGTTCCGGGGGGCCGGCTGGAACGTGATCAAGCTGGTCTGGGACCGCACCTGGGACCCGCTGCTCGCGCAGGACCGCACGGGCATCCTGGTCAACAAGCTGAACACCACGCCGGACGGCCAGTTCCAGACGTACGCCACCGAGACGGGCGCGTACATCCGCGAGCACTTCTTCGGCGGCGACCAGCGTCTGCGGGACATGGTCAAGGACATGTCCGACGAACAGATCCTGCACCTGGGGCGCGGCGGACACGACCACCGGAAGGTCTACGCGGCGTACGCGGCGGCCAAGGCGCACCAGGGCCAGCCGACGGTGATCCTGGCGCAGACGGTCAAGGGCTGGACGCTGGGGCCGAACTTCGAGGGCCGCAACGCGACCCACCAGATGAAGAAGCTCACCACCGAGGACCTGAAGCGGTTCCGCGACCGGCTGCACATCCCGATCACGGACAAGCAGCTGGACGAGGGGTACCCGCCCTACTACCACCCGGGCCGGGACTCCGAGGAGATCCAGTACATGCACGACCGGCGGGAGAGCCTGGGCGGGTACGTGCCGACCCGGGTGGTCCGCGCCAAGCCGTTGGCCCTGCCGGAGGAGAAGACCTACGCGGCTGCGAAGAAGGGCTCGGGCCAGCAGTCGATCGCCACCACGATGGCGTTCGTCCGCATCCTGAAGGACCTCATGCGGGACAAGGAGATCGGCAGGCGTTTCGTGCTGATCGCGCCCGACGAGTACCGCACCTTCGGCATGGACGCGTTCTTCCCGAGCGCGAAGATCTACAACCCGCTGGGGCAGCAGTACGAGGCGGTGGACCGTGAACTCCTGCTCGCGTACAAGGAGTCGCCGACCGGGCAGATGCTGCACGACGGCATCTCCGAGGCGGGCTGCACGGCCTCGCTGATCGCGGCGGGCTCGTCCTACGCCACGCACGGCGAGCCGCTGATCCCGGTCTACGTCTTCTACTCGATGTTCGGGTTCCAGCGCACCGGTGACCAGTTCTGGCAGATGGCCGACCAGCTCGCGCGCGGTTTCGTCCTGGGTGCGACCGCAGGGCGCACGACCCTGACCGGCGAGGGGCTCCAGCACGCGGACGGCCACTCGCAGCTGCTCGCCTCGACCAACCCGGCGTGCGTGGCCTACGACCCGGCGTACGGGTTCGAGATCGCCCACATCGTCAGGGACGGGCTGCGCCGGATGTACGGCGAGAACAGCGAGGACGTCTTCTACTACCTCACCGTCTACAACGAGCCGATCCAGCACCCGGCCGAGCCCGCCGACGTGGACGTGGAGGGCATCCTCGCGGGTGTCCACCGCTTCCGGCGCGGTGAGCAGGGGCAGATCCCGGCGCAGATCCTGGCGTCCGGTGTGGCGGTCCCGTGGGCGCTGGAGGCGCAGCGCGTCCTCGCCGAGGAGTGGAACGTCCGGGCGGACGTCTGGTCGGCGACCAGCTGGAACGAGCTGCGCCGCGAGGCCGTGGAGACGGAGCGGTACAACCTGCTCCACCCGGAGGAGGAACAGCGCGTCCCGTACGTGACGCGGAAGCTCTCCGGTTCCGAGGGACCGTTCGTCGCTGTTTCGGACTGGATGCGATCGGTTCCGGATCAGATTTCCCGCTGGGTGCCGGGCGCGTACCAGTCGCTGGGCGCGGACGGTTTCGGTTTCGCGGACACCCGGGGGGCCGCCCGCCGGTTCTTCCACATCGACGCGCAGTCGATCGTGCTGGCGGTCCTCACGGAGCTGGCGAAGGAGGGGCGGATCGACCGTTCGGCGCTGAAGACGGCGGTCGACCGGTACGAGTTGCTGGACGTGGCGGCGGCCGACCCGGGCGCGGCGGGCGGCGACGCCTGAGGCGGCTCCGCACCCCTGTGCCGGCCGGTCCCGGGTTCGCCCGGGGCCGGCCGGCGGTGTTCGCGGGGTCGGGCCCGCAGGCCCTGGTGTCTTCCGGGCCGGCCGCTCAGACGGCGGGCTGCTGCTCCTTCCACTCCGCCTGGGCGTCGTTCAGCTCACCGGCCATCTTGTCGAGGAACGCCTTGGCGGAGGTCCGGCCGAGCAGGACCTTCTGCAGTTCGGGCTCGTTGTCGGCCTTGCTGATGCCGTTCCAGTCCGGCAGGTAGTACGGCAGCTGCACGGTGACGGTCGAGCCGTCGGAGAGGGCCTTGGCCGCGAGCGCGGTGGGCTCGGCGCGGGAGACCCAGGGGTCCTCGGCGGCCTCGTTGTTGGCCGGGATCAGTCCCGCCTGCTCGTTGAACTTCGAGTTGGCCGCGTGGGAGGCGGCGTACTCGATGAACTTCCACGCGGCGGCCTTGTGTTCGGAGGTCTTGAAGAGGCCGAGTCCGTCGACGGGGTTGGAGACCTGGACCCGCTTGCCGCCCGCGCCGATCGGCTGCGGGATGCCCCGGAACTTGTCCGTGCCGAGGGCGGTCACGTGGTCCTGGTACGAGCCGAGGTTGTGGTTGACCATGCCGATGGTGCCGGAGTCGTACTGGGCGACCATCTTGATGAAGTCGTTGTTGAGGTCGGCGGAGGGCGTGACCTTCTTGTAGAGGGCCGCGTACTTCTCCAGGGCGGCCACGTTCCGGGGGTCGTTGAGGGTGGTCTTCTCGCCCTTGGCGTCCCAGAAGGACGTGATGCCGGACTGCCCGTACATGGCGTCCATGGCCTGGGCGATGGAGCCGGCGCCGCCGCGGATGGTGTAGCCGAAACGATTCTTCTTGGGGTCGCTCAGCTTCTCGGCCGCCGTGTAGAAGTCGTCCCAGGTGACCGGGGCGGCCAGGCCGGCTTTCTTGAAGAGGTCGGTGCGGTAGTAGAGCACTCCGTTGTTGGCGGAGATCGGGACGTTGTAGGTGTGCTGCTCCGAGCCGCCTGCCGCCTTCATCGCCTCGACCATGCCCGGGTTGAGCTCGCCGTCCAGCGAGGAGTCCGCGCTCCGGCCTTCCAGGGGCTCCAGCGAGCCCTGGGCGGCGAGCCCGGCGAGCATCGCCGCGCCGACCCCGCCGACGTCCGGCAGTCCTCCGCCCTGGATGGCGTTGTCGTACTTGGTCTGGATCTCGGTGGCCGCCACCCCGACGTACTGGACCTGGATGCCCGGGTTCTCCTTCTCGAAGTCGGCGATGATCGCCTTCCATATGTCCGTGCGCACGCCGCCGTTGTTGTCCCAGAAGACGATTTTTCCCTTGCCGTCGCCCTCGGCGCCCCCGCCGCCGGCGAAGCCGCTGCCGTCGTCACCGCAGCCGGTGACGGTCAGGGCGAGGACGGCCGTGAGGGACGTCGCGGCCGCCGCGCGTGCCCGGTGCGTCTTCGAGATCTTCATCGTCGGCTCCACTCTCTCGGTACTTCGGTAGCGGTGTGGCTGGGCGTGCGGAGAAGGCTGGAAAATCAGGAAAGGGGGTCAGCCCGTGGTCACGGGGCTCGGGACGGTGTGGGTGTCGGCGGGTTCGTCCGCCGGGAAGGCACGGCGGACGAAGGACGCGATGTGGTCGTGGAGGGCCGCGGCGGCCCCGGCCGCGTCGGCGGCCAGCGCGAGCCGCAGGATCTCCCGGTGCTCGGCCGCCTCGCGCTCCCAGGACGGGTCGGCCGCCCAGGCCACGGTGGAGACGAGCGCCGCCTGGTCGCGCACCTCGTCGAGCAGCCGGCCCAGCAGCGGGTTGCCGCAGGAGAGGTAGAGGGCGCGGTGGAAGTCCCGGTTGGCCAGCGAGCGTTCGGCCTTGTCGGGCGCCGAGTCGGCTCGCTCCAGGGCCTCCTGGGCCGCGCCCAGGGAGGCCCGGCAGGTGATCGTCCGGCGCAGCGCCTCCGGCTCCAGGAGCAGCCGTACGTCGTAGACCTCGCGCGCCATCCCGGCGTCCACGAGCCGGACGGTGGCGCCCTTGTACTGGCTCATCACGACGAGCCCGGTACCGGCGAGGGTTTTCAGGGCTTCGCGTACCGGCGTCTTCGACACCCCGAACTGTGCGGCGAGTTCGGTCTCGACGAGCGCCTGCCCCGGCCGCAACCGGGCCGTCAGGATCGCGTGTTTGATCGCTTCCAGCACGAACTGCGTTCTGGACGGGATCGGGGTGGGCGCAAACGTCATGAAGGGCTCTCGCATCTCGCGTATCGCGTCTCATATATGACGTACGAAGTACGACGCGATGAAGCTAGATGTATGCCGAAGATTTCGTCAACGCATCTGACAGAACAACTTCGCAGAGCTACCGGGCCGACGGGCGGATCGCCGGGGCCTCGGGCGGAGCCCCGGCCCTGGTGACCGTACGTCACGCACGGGCTCCGGAGGGCGGCGGCAGCGTGTGCCCCCACCCTCCGGCCGGGCGACCGCCCCGCGCGGTCAGCCCTCCCAGATCTTGAACGCCCGCACCTGGTAGGGGGAGCGCGGGACCCAGGTGCCCGGTCCGGGGTAGGTCTCGAACTCCCCTGTCTCACCGCATTCGGCCGACTGGTAGAGGGTGACGTTGCGGCCGGTGCGGTTGGCGAAGGACTGCGCGTCGCTTCCGGCGGGCAGCGGGACGCAGCTCTCGATGTCGACGGCGGACAGGTCCCGGTTCAGCCGCCCGCCGGTGAAGTCCGGCTTCTTCCAGAGGCAGAGCTGGCCGGCCGCACACTCCCCGAGCCGGACGCCCGAGGCCCGGCCGGGCGCGACCGCGACGGTCCTGGTGGTCGCGGCGACGCCGGTGGCCGTCACGGTGGTGTACGTACCCCTGGACGCGGCGGGTGTGGCGGCCGGAGCGACGGCCGAGGCGGCGGGAACGACAGCGGTGGCGGCCAGGACGGCCGCGATGACGGTCTTGCGCATGGTGGATCAACCCCGTGGTCGTGCGGTTCTCTTGGCCTGACCTTGACCTGCCGCAACCTGCCCGGGGAAGGGGTTCGGAGCGGGACCACCCGGATAGGTGGTGTCCGGCCGTGATCCGCCGGACACCACCTGCGCGACAGCCCCGCCGGTTCGGACCGACGGGGCTGCGTGGACGCGGGTTGACGCGGTTTCTCCGGGGGCGGGCGGGGTCAGATGTGGCCGACTCCGGCACCGGCTTCGGCGTTGTCGCCGCGCTTGGTGAAGAGGGCGACCACCGCGGCGACCACCGCGACGCAGCCGGCCACCAGGAACGCGGTGCTCATGCCTGACACGAAGGTGTCATGCGCGACCGCGGTGATCTTCGCGGCGATCTCCGGCGGGGTGTTCGGGGCGATGGGCGGCATACCGACCTCGATGGCCGACGACGCCTGCGAAAGCTGCTCCGCGGAGGTCTTCGGGAGACCGGCGTCCGCCCAGTTGCCCGGCAGCAGGGAGTCGACCCTGGCCGCCATCACGGCGCCGAGGACGGCCGTGCCGAGGCTGCCGCCGACCTGCATGCCCGCCTGCTGGAGGCCACCGGCGACTCCGGACAGCTCCATCGGGGCGTTGCCGACGATGACCTCGGTGGCGCCCACCATGACGGGGGCGAGTCCGAGGCCGAGCAGCGCGAACCAGATCGACATGGTCAGCGTGCCCGTACCGATGGTCAGCTGCGACATTCCGAAACAGGCGACGGCGGTGCACACCATGCCGCCGACCAGCGGGACCCGCGGGCCGAACTTGGTGATCAGGGCGCCGGCGAGCGGCGAGGCGACGATCATCATGGCGGTCAGCGGGAGCAGGTGGAGACCGCTGTCGACGGGGCTCATGCCGTGCACGTTCTGGAGGTAGAACGTGACGAAGAACAGGCCGCCCATGAAGGCGAAGGCCATCAGCACCATCAGGATCGCGCCCGCCGACAGCGGGATGGACCTGAACATCGCGAGCGGGATCAGCGGCTCGCGGACGCGCGTCTGGACGAGCGCGAAGGCCACGAAGAGGACGACCGCCGCCACGAGGAAGCCGATCGTCCTGACGTCGCCCCAGCCCCACGCGGCACCCTTGATGAGCGCCCAGATGAGACTGAACATCGCCAGCGAGAGCAGGACGATGCCGCCGATGTCGAAGGAGCGGGGCGCGTTCTCCGCACGGTGGTCCTTGAGGATCACCACGCCGAGCACGAGGGCGATCACGCCGACCGGCACGTTGATGAAGAAGACGGACTGCCAGCTGACGTGCTCGACGAGCACGCCGCCGAGGATCGGGCCGCCCGCGGTGGAGGCGCCGATGACCATGCCCCAGATACCGATGGCCATGTTGAGCTTCTCGGCGGGGAAGGTGGCGCGCAGCAGGCCGAGCGCCGCGGGCATCAGCAGGGCGCCGAAGAGGCCCTGGAGCACCCGGAAGACGATCACGAACGTGACGCTGGAGGAGAGGCCGATGGCCCCGGAGGCGGCGGCGAAGCCGACGACGCCGATGAGGAACGTCTGACGGTGGCCGAAGCGGTCACCGAGCTTGCCCGCGGTGATCAGCGAGACCGCGAGCGCCAGCATGTAGCCGTTCGTGATCCACTGGACGTCCGCGAGGGAGGCGTTGAGGTCCTTCTGGATGGCGGGGTTGGCGATGGCGACGATCGTGCCGTCGAGCGCGACCATCATCACCCCGATGGCCACGGCGAACAGCGTCAGCCATGGATGGCCACGAAGTCCCTTGGTGGGCGCGGGAACTGATATGTCCGCGGGCTCCCGCGAAGCCTTCTCGACGGAGGTCTGACTAGTCATGCCCGGCAGAATAGTGACAGCGACTGACAGTTGACCAACCAATTCACCAACCGGTAACTGTCAGGTGGCTCACAACGGAGCCGGTACGCGCGGGGCCACGGGAGAGGGACAGCACGTGACAGAAGGTCCGGCGAAGCGCCGACGGGTCGGGGCGCCGCGCGGGAACGCGCAGCCCACGGCGGTCGCGCGCGAACAGCTCAGCAGGGCGGCGGGGTTGCTCCGGCGCCCGGAGTGCGCGGTCGGGTTGCGGGAGCGCAAGAAGCAGCGCACCCGGGACGCGCTGCTCCACGCCGCCCTCGAACTCTTCACCACCCAGGGGTACGAACGGACCACGGTGGACGGGATCGTGGAGGCGGTCAAGGTCTCCCAGCGCACGTTCTTCCGGTACTTCGCGAGCAAGGAGGACGTCGTCTTCGCCACCCAGGACCTGGTGGAGGCGCGCTTCCTCGCGGAGTTGCGGCAGCGTCCGGCCCAGGAGCCGCCACTCGAAGCGATGCGGCAGGCCGTGTTCCGCGCCTGGGACGCGCTGGAGCGGTCCGACCCGCCCGAGGCCACGGTGGAGCTGCACGTGCGCACGTTCCGGATGATCGAGTCCCAGCCGACGCTGCTGGCCACGCACATGCGCCGGTGCATCGCCATGGAGGAGGAGGTCGCCGCGGTGATCGCCGGACGGGAGTGCCTGGACGTCGACGCCGACCCGCGCCCCCGGGTGGCGGTCGCCGCGTTCTCCGGGACGATGCGGGTCACCGGGCAGCTGTGGGGCCGCTCCGGCGACGGCACCCTGGCCTCGCTGCGCGCCCTGGCCGAACGCCATCTGGACATGCTCGGTCCGACGCTCGCCGCCGGCTGGCGCGAGCCAGGTCCGGGGGCCGGCAGCCCGCCCGCCGGTCCGCCCGCCACTCCCGTACCCCCCGTGCCCCTTGAGAGACTCGCGACCCAGGTTCCCCTCGCGGGCGCCGGTGCGACCTCGCCGGGGCGGCGCGTGGGCGGCCGGTGACACGGACCTCCCCGCCGGACGACTGCCCGGCAGAACCCACCCCCGCGCACCACCGGGCGCACCACCGGGGCGCACCACCGCGCGCACCGATCCGGCATGCCACCCGGGCGCACGACCCCGGCGCCCGGTCCACGCTGCGCGCCCTCCGTGACTACGGAACGTAAGGAATTCGGCCGACAAACCCCTCCCTCGGGTGAGGTATGTCACCCGGGCTCCGCTGCCCGGTACCCGTCTCCTAGGGTGTCCCGCAGTGAATCCCTCCTTCGACACCTCCCCCACTCTGACCGCATGGCGCGCGCTGCTCGCCATAGCCGTCGTGTTCGTGATGCTGGCGACCACCGGGTGGACCGCCGTACGCCATCAGCCCTCCGACGAGCCACGCGAGCGGGCGCTGGCCGCCTGGGCGCATGCCCGGGCACGGGGGCGGCCGGTTCCGGCGCTGGACGCGCCGGTGGCGGTGATCGCCCGTTTCTTCGCGTCGCTGACCGCCGCGGACCAGCTCTCGCTGGCCGATCACCATCCCCTGGTGGTCGGCAATCTCAACGGCGTACCGGTCGCTCTGCGTTACCAGGCGAACCGGCACGCGCTGCGGGACGCCGAGGCGGTGGAGCAGCGCCGGACACACGATCCCGGGCTCTCCTTCGACGGGCGCACCGAAGCGCGGCTGCGGCTGGAACGCTTCCGCGCGATGCTCTCCGGCGACCGGCAGATCCTCTCCTTCGACCCCTCGGGGCGGGGCCGGGCGGCCGAGGTCTTCGGCGATCTCGACCGGGCCGGGCGGGTCTCCGTCGTGGTCCCGGGCGTGGACACCCAGCTGCTCACGCTGGAGAGGGAGAACCGTCCGAACAGCGCGCCCGTCGGTATGGCCAAGTCCCTGTACGCCGCGGAGCGGGACGCCCGGCCCGGCGCGCGTACGGCGGTCATCGCCTGGGCCGACTACACCGCCCCGGCAGGGATCGGCATGGACGCCGTCCTCGGCGGGCTCGCCACCCAGGGCGCGCTGCGGCTGAACGCGCTGGTGAGCGCCCTGCCGGGGAAGGCGACCGTCTCGCTGGTCTGCCACAGCTACGGTTCCGTGGTGTGCGGGGTCGCGGCGCGCCGTCTGCCGTCCCGGGTCACCGACATCGCCGTGGCCGGGAGTCCCGGTATGCGGTCCGCGAGCGCGGCGGCGCTGGGCACGCGGGCCCGGGTGTGGGCGATGCGCGACGAGGACGACTGGATCGCGGACGTGCCGAACCTGGAGGTCGGCGGGTTGGGACACGGTGCCGATCCGGTGGACCCGGAGTTCGGGGCGCGGATCGTCTCGGCGGGCGACGCGGTGGGCCACAGCGGCTACTTCGAGCCGGGTACGGAGAGTCTGCGCAACTTCGCGGCGATCGGAGTCGGCTCATATACGACGGTCGGCTGCGCATCGGCGGATCGCGCCTGTCTCAGCGGTATTTCCGGTGGAACAGATGTCTGACGCGCGTAGATCATGCGGAAGCTCGGTGAACCGGGGCTGACACAAAGGGGCGACGTACGGGCGAGGGCCGCATACGATGAGGCGCATGGGTGATGTGCTGGCCGGAATTCATGCCACCTGGGAGTTCGACACCGACTCCGTGCTCATCCGCTTCGAACGGGGCATCCGTACGCCGAGGCTCTTCCAGAGCCTGCGGGAGCGACGCATTCCGTATGCGGCGCTGTCGGCGGTCGGTCTGTCTCCGGGCAAGCGGGGCACGGTGGTTCTGCACGCCTCGCCGAGACCGGGGGCCGACCCGTTGATGGAGGCGGCGGCCGGGCAGTTGAAGGACGGCTGCGATCCGTACCGCCTGGTCCTGCCCGCCGACCGGGAGACCCTCGCGGAGTACTACCGGGACGAGATGCGTGCCCTGCTCGGCCCCGACGCCGGGGAGCCGGCGGACCGCTTCCTGGTCGCGGCGCCCCAGGGGCCGCTGCAGTTCAAGGCGTACGACGGGCGGGCCAGCTTCGACGGGGAGCGGGTCTCTTTCCGCTGGTCGTGGACGGGTGCGTCCAGCGCCAAGTGGCGGGCGGGGGACCAGACGTTCCCGGTGGAGCGGGTGGCCGGGGTGGAATGGCGTTCCCCGGAGGCCTTCGAGGGCTATCTGCGTCTGCTGACGCGTCCGTCCGACGCGGCGGCGGCCGTCCCGGCACAGCCGTGCGTCACCTCCCCCGGCTGCGCCGGAATCGGCGAGGTGGTGCCCGGCGGCGCGGTCCCGGGGCGTCCCACGCAGGCGGACCAGGACCCGGCGGCCGTGCTCTTCGGCCTGGGGTACGGCCCGGTGCACGAGTCGCTGCCGTTCGCGGCGGCGGTCCTGGAGTGGGCGCGCCGCAGGCCCTCCGTCCCCGTACCGACCTCGTTGGTGCCGGTCGGCGCGGTGCGGAGCGATCCGGCGGACATCGCGGAGCGCATCCGGCACCTGGGCGAGCTGCATCAGGCCGGGCTGGTGACGGACGTGGAGTTCAGTGCCAAGAAGGCGGAGCTGCTGGCGGAGTTGTAGGGGTGGAGCCTCGGGGTGCGGTCACGCCTCCGCCCCGAGGTCGCCCTCCCGTACGGTCCGGGGGATCGGGGGCCGCCCGAAGAGGCCGAGGATCTCGTTGGCCAGGTCCACGACAGGCGGCAGGTCCGGCTGGTACCGCACCATGATCGCGGCGGCGAGGAGGCCGCGCGGTACGGCTCCGGCGTCGAGCAGGGTGCGCCAGTCCTCCGGTCCCAGCTCCAGGAACTCCAGTGCGGTCAGCCCGGCGATCTCCAGCGGGTCGGCGAGCGTACCGGCGTAGGCGCTGAGGGTCCGGAGCCGGGGCAGCCCGACGACGGGGGCGAGCGAGACCGGCTCGTCGTCCCGCACTCCGATGCTCAGGACCTCCAGCAGGGGGTCGGCGGCGGTCTCGACGTCCGGGAGGGCGGACCGGTTGACGTACGCGACGGCCGGTGTCGCGCGGTCGCGGCGGTTGCGCCGTTCCTCCCGGCGCCGTCCGCCCACCCAGTCGGTGAGGGAGTCGGCGAGCAGCTCCGCCCCGATGTTCTCCTCGTGGCCGATCATGATGATCTGACCGGCGTACCCGCGCGGTCCGGGGGTGAGGTCCACCGCGATCCGGTCGCCGCCGCCGTTGTCGCCGAACACGATCCAGCCGGGCGAGCCCACGACGCCCTGGACCCGGTCGTCGGGCCCGGTGACAGCCGCTTCCATGGCGGCGAACTCCCAGCGGGCGGGGCGGGACGTCGCATCGGCCAGGTAGAGGTGGTCCAGGGCGAGGAGCTCGCAGTCGACCGCTTCGAAGACACGGTCAGCCGTCTCGGGGTCGTCCTTCCAGTCGTCCCAGCACGCCCGCGTCACCCGGTAGACCGCCTTGAGTTCGTCGGGCAGCACGGTCCCGAGACGCGCCTCGGCCGCAGCGATCTCCTCCTCCGTGGCGCCGGGTGTGTCGGGCAGCGCCGCGCGGAGCGTGCGCTCCAGGAGGCCGGGATCGGCGGTCGGGGCGGGTACGGCGTCCGGCACCGGGTCGGGCGGCTTGCGCCAGGGTGCGGCCAGGGCGCCCTCCACCAGGAGCAGGTCGCCCGGGTAGGGCCCGCCGATGCCGGGCTCGGCGGCTCCACCGGGCCCGAACAGGTCGAGCGTCGCCCGCCCGGCCGGGTCGACCCGCAACGCGAACGCGACACCGTCCGCGCCGGATTCGGCGAGCGCGTCCCGTACCCGGTCCACGGCGTCGAACTCCGCCCGCATGTCCTCGGCCCGGGCCGGCCGGCCGGTCCGCGGGGACCGGCGCCGCAGGGGGAGGCTCCAGCTGCCGCTCCCGATCCGACCGGCCACCCGGCCGCCCTCGGCGAGGGTCTCCGCGTTGCTCTCCCACAGCAGCCGCAGGACCGGCACCCAGGTGGCGAAGTCGTGTATCGGGGACACTCGTTGGCCTCCATTCGTCCGGCGCGGGTTCCGCGCCCGTGGCGAGGACGATAGCGTCGGCGTCCGCGCGGCCCCGCCCCGGGGCGCTCCACCCCCTACCCCGGTACGACACGGCCCGGCGTACTCCACACCCCGGTATGACGCCTGCGGGGCGGTCCGCTGCCTACGCTGACCGGGCCATGTCCGAGACCCCCGCAACTCCCGAATCCCCCCGCTCCCCCGGGTCCGCGTCCCCGGCACCGCCCGCCGGGAAGCCGCCCGCCGAGGGCCGGTCGCGTGCGGCCCGGAACCGGCTGCGCGTGCTCGTCGACCGGCTGTCGGCGCCCTCGCACCCGGTCACCCCGCTGCTGGCGGACGCGCCGAGGCGCTGGCAGCGCATGATCCCGTACGCCGTGGTGCTCGCCCTGACGGCGGCGCTCCTGCCGGTCACCGTCAACGTGCTGGCCCACGACCGGGGACTGCCGGGCGCGTTGGCGGCCACCCTCGCGGTGGCCCAGACGCTGCCGCTGCTGCTCCTCGCCCACCGGCCCCTCCAGGTCTGGTGGGTCACCTTCCTCGCCTCGGTCGCCGGGGCGCTGGCGCTGTTGTCCGAGCCCCCGGGCCCGTACACCGTCTGGCCGTGGCCGCCGGCCGTCATCGTCGGCCAGCTCTTCGTGCTGCTCGCGCTGGGACTGCGGGAGACCCGCCGGACCCTGGTGGCGGTGTGGCTGGCGACGGGCGCGGCGGGTCTGGTGCTGTACTCGCTGGCGCCGGACCGGGGGAACGCGAGCGCGTTGCTGCTCTTCGTGCTCGGCGCGGTGGTGCTGATGGCCGGAGCGGCCGTGCGCGAACGGGGCGTCGCGCAGCGGCGGCTGGTCGAGCAGGAGACCATCAGCGCGGAGGAGCGGGCCCGGCGCACGCTGCTGGAGGAACGCGCCCGTATCGCCCGGGAGTTGCACGACGTGGTCGCGCACCACATGTCCGTGATCACCGTGCAGGCGGACTCCGCGCCGTACCGGGTGGCCGGTCTCTCGGAGGAGACACGCGAGGAGTTCGCCTCGATCGCGGCGGGCGCCCGGGAGTCGCTGGCGGAGATGCGGCGGCTGCTCACGGTGCTGCGCGGCGACGGCACGCCGGGCGAGCGGGCCCCGCAGCCCGGCCTGGACCGGCTGCAGCAGCTGGTGGAGGCGACCGTACGCACGGGCCTGCCGGTGGAGTTGGCGCTGGCGGCGGACCTGGGCGAGGTGCCGCCGGCCGTGGACCTGTCCGCGTACCGGATCGTGCAGGAGGCGCTGGCCAACGTGGTGCGGCACGCGCCGGGCGCCCCGACCCGGGTGTCCGTACGGGCCGACGGCGGCCACCTGACCGTGCTCGTCGTCAACTCCCTTTCCCCACGACCCGGTTCGCCGCTGGAGACGACCGGCACGGGACACGGACTGGTGGGGATGCGGGAGCGGGTGCGGCTGACGGGCGGCACCCTGGACACCGGCCCGCTGCCGGACGGCGGCTTCCGGGTCGCGGCCCGGCTGCCGCTGGGGCCGCCTCCCGGCTCCCCTCCCCCTGCCGTCCGCCCCGACCCGAAGTCGCCCACCGCCCCGGAGGATTCCCCGTGACCATCCGCGTGATCATCGTCGACGACCAGGCCATGGTGCGGGCCGGGTTCGCGGCCCTGCTGTCGGCGCAGAGCGACATCGACGTGGTGGGCGAGGCACCGGACGGCCGCCAGGGCATCGAGGTGAGCCGCAGCCGGCGTCCCGATGTGGTCCTGATGGACGTCCGGATGCCCGAGATGGACGGACTCGCCGCCGCCCGCGCCCTGTTGGACCCGCCGATCGGTGTGGTGCACCGGCCGAAGGTGCTGATGCTCACCACGTTCGACGTGGACGACTACGTGTACGAGGCGCTGCGTGCCGGGGCGTCCGGGTTCCTCCTGAAGGACGCGCCCCCGGCCGATCTGATCGCGGCGGTGCGGGTGGTGGCGGCCGGCGACGCGCTGCTCGCGCCGTCGGTGACCCGGCGGCTGATCGCGGACTTCGCCGCCCAGCGCCCGTCCGGCGCCGCCCGCAGCGGCCAGGCACTCCGGCTGAACGGGCTGACGCCCCGGGAGACCGAGGTCCTGGAGCTGATCGCGCGCGGACTCTCCAACCAGGAGATCGCGGGCCGGCTGGTGCTCGCCGAGCAGACCGTGAAGACCCACATCGGGCGGGTCCTCGCCAAGCTGGACCTGCGGGACCGCGCGCAGGCCGTGATCTTCGCGTACGAGTCGGGACTGGTGACGCCGGGCGGTTGAGGCGGGTCGTCGTGCGGGCGGGGCGTGAGGCGTCCGGCGTACCCGGTCGCGCGGCGGCGGCCGGGCACAGGGGGCGGGGAGGCATGCATGTCCGGGAGATCGGCGGCCGAGTGGTGGGACCTGCTCCCGGCGGGTGTCCGCGAACAGGTCCACGGATACGTCCTGCAGGATTCCTCGATGCCAGCGGTCCGCGCCGTATGGCAGTCCGGTCGCGCCCGGGGGCTCGGGCTCGACGAGGCCCGGGCGGTGGTCTCGGACCGGTTCCGGCACCACGGCGACCGTATCGCCCGCACCCCCGACAGCCCGCTCGACCTGGAGTCCCTGGCCGCCCTGGCCGCCGGGTACGGCGGGCGGATCGTGGCGATCGAGGCCCTGTGGAACGGCGACACCGTCCACGGCTGGTTCGTGGAGCTCCGGGCCATCACCACCGACCCCGCCGGTGACCACGGGCTGGCCACCATCCACCGCCCCGCGGCGGTACGGCTCCTGGGGGAGGGGCACGCCCAGCCCTCGGCAGCCGCCGCGGAACGGTTCGGCGGAGCCCTGGCCGCGCACCTCTCCGTACCCTTCCACTTCGCGAGCCCGCACGTCCCGGACGACGAGGCCCCGCGCTGGTCGTCCTGATCCGTGGCACCGTGAGCCGAGGGCCCACGACGCGATGCGGCCCACCGGGCCGGAGCGCGCAGGGCGCCAACGCTCGGAGCTCCGGTGCGCGGGCGGCAGAATGCCCCCGTGACGAGCACCGACGACCCGCGTCCCACCCAGATACCCGGGTACGAGAGCGACGCGCTCACCCATCCCACCGGCCTCCTCGACGACGCCCTGTTCTGGCTGGGACATCTGCACGCCTGTCCGCAGAGCGAGGAGACGGAGGAGTTGCTGTTCGGCGCGGACCACGACGCGGCGAGCGCCTACGCCGAGCAGCTGTGGAGGTACGCCGACTGGCCGACGTTCACCGTCCCGCTCACCTCCGGTCACCGCATCCACGTCGTCCACCGCACCTTCGCCGACGATCCCGGAGTCGACTACCTCCTCCACCACCCGGGCTGGGAGCACGTGGAGCATCTGGCCTCGGACGAGGGGCACTTCATGGGTCCGGGCCTGTCCTGGCCGGAGCTGGTGGCGGCGGCCGACAACGGGCTGCCCGGCGGCAGCACCACCGACCCGCACGCCCGACTGCTACTCCTGCTGCCCGCGTGGGGTGACGAGGACGTACCCGAGGACGCCGCCGGCCGGCTGGCGACGGCCCTGCGGGCCCGCACCGGGGTGGACGATCCCGAGGCGCTCGCGGTGGCGCTCCTGGACGACCAGGGGCCGACCGGCCCGGTGAACTGGAGTATCCGTGAGGGCGTCCGGGTCGACGACGGCACGCACTCCTGCCGCAACCCCGCCAACCCCTTCGCGCTGCCGCCCGACCGGATGGCCCGGGTGTCGGCCGCGCTGACGCCCTGAGGCCCCGGGCCGGGGCGGCTTCGGCCCGGGGCGCCGCGGGACGGGGCGGCTTCGGGCTCGGGCTCAGGGCGTATGGAGTTCGCATTCCTGGGCCGTGCTGTGATCGCAGCGGCTCGACGGCACCAGGGAGGCCAGTTCCCACAGCCCCAGCGCCAGCGCGCCGAGGACGACGAGGGCGGCGGCGGTCCGGAGAGCAACGGCCCCCTTGGTCCCGCCGTCCAGGCACTTCACGGCGAGGTACAGGGCCGCCGGTATCCATATCAGCATGGCGGACATGACCAGGACGAACCATCCGTGGAAGCTCACCTCCGGACGATGCCCCCGTCGGCGGACACCGAAGCCCGGCGGGGGCAGGGGAAAGCGTCCCTCCGGCCCCTCCTGGACCACCCTCCGCAGGACTCCCTCCGTGCGCGCCCCCGCCCCCGGCGACGGCCTCGGGTCCGGCCGTCGAGCCCCCGGAAAATACCGTGGCCGTCGCGCCGATCCCCTCTACGGTGGCCGGATGACGACTCAGGTGATCGTGTTGAACGGCGGGTCCAGCTCCGGCAAGTCCGGGATCGTCCGGTGCCTCCAGGCCGTGCTGCCGGAGCCATGGCTCGCCGCCGCCATCGACACCCTGGTGGACTCGATGCCCGCGTCGCTCCGGACCGCCGACGGCGGGATCGAGTTCACCGCGGACGGCGGGGTGAACGTGGGTGCGGAGTTCCGGCGGCTGGAGGCGGCCTGGATGGAGGGGGTCGCCGCGACGGCCCGTGCGGGCGCCCGGGTGATCGTGGACGACGTGTTCCTCGGGGGCGCGGAGTCCCAGGCGCACTGGCAGAAGGCTTTGGCGGGGCTGGACGTGCTGTGGGTCGGGGTCCGGTGCGCGAGCGAGGTCGCCTCGGGGCGGGAGATCGCGCGTGGTGACCGCACCCGGGGAATGGCGGCGGCACAGGCGGATTCGGTCCACGAGGGCGTGGTGTACGACCTGGAGGTGGACACCACGCGTACGGAGTCGCTGGAGTGCGCCCGGACCATCGCCGCCCGCGCGGAACGGGCCTGAGCCCGGCGACCGACGGCCCCGGTCCCGGGCGCCTGCTCCCCGTACCGGGCGGCGCTGCTCCCCGTACCGGGCGGCCTGATCCCCGCACCGGACGGCCCTGATCCTCGTACACCCCCTACCCCGGTAGCACCCCGCACGTGGCTCTCCGGGGTGACGCCCGCCGGGGTGTCCCCTTCCTACCTTCTGCTCCGTCGCGCCGTCCGGGGCGACGGAGCGGAAGGAGGGGCGGATGCGTCGGTACGCGAGGACCCTGGTGGCGGTCGCGCTGGCGGCCACCGTGGCGGCGGGGACCGCCGGCTGGGCGTCGGGGAGTACGCAGCGGGCCGTGAGCGGGCCGCCGCCGGGAAGCGCGTCCTGGCGCGCCGATGAGGTACGGGGACACGCGCTGCCCGATCCCGAAAGCGCCTCCCCCGCCCAAGTGGCTTCTTTCTTCGCCGCGTTGAGCCCCGCGCAGCGCCAAGCTCTGGCGGTGCGGCACCCGTCCGTCGTCGGAAACCTCGACGGCGTTCCGCTGGAACTGCGCTACCGGGCCAACTCCCTTGCTTTGAAGGCGAGTACCGACCCCCGGTACCGGCTGCTCGCCGAACAGGGGCGTCGGATCCTCGCGTTCGACCCACGCGGCCGCGGTCTGGTGGCCGAGGTGTTCGGCGATCTGCGGGCGGCCCGGCACGTGGCGGTCGTGGTGCCCGGATCGGACATCGACGCGGGGACGTACGACCGGGACAGCGACCCGTACGGCGCTCCGGCAGGGATGGCCCGGTCGCTCCGGGACGCGACGGGGCCCGGCACCGCCGTGATCGCCTGGGCCGGGTACACCACCCCGGTCGGGGTCGGGTGGGACGCGGCCACCGGGGATCTGGCCGAGGTCGGCGCCGATCGGCTGGCCCGGTTCACGGCCGGGCTGGCGGCGGACGGCCTGCCGGCGCCCGCCGTGTTCTGCCACAGCTACGGCTCGGTCGTCTGCGGGCTCGCCGCGCACCGGCTGCACGTCGGCGACCTGGTGGTGCTCGGCTCCCCCGGGATGCGCGCCGACAGCGTGGCCGGGCTGCGCACCTCCGCCCGGGTGTGGGCGGCGAAGGACCCCACCGACTGGATCGACGACGTGCCGAACATCGAGTTCGCGGGAGTCGGCCACGGCACCGACCCGACCGACCCGGGGTTCGGCGCCCGCCGGGTGCCGGCCCGGCGGGCGGTGGGCCATACCGGCTACTTCGCCCCCGGAACCGACTCGCTCACTGCCTTCGCCGCCATCGCCACGGGCAACTTCGCCACGGGCGACTTCGCCACCGCGGACACGACCGACTTCGCCACCGCGGACACGACCGGCTCCGCCACCGCGGAGGGGGCGCTCCGATGAGTCTCGCCACCCTCGCCGCCCGGATCGAGTCCCGCACTCCGGCCCACCGCGACCGCGCGATCGACGGGATGCGGGCGCTCGCGCTGCTCGCCGTGCCGACCGGGCACTGGCTGCTCGGCGGGTTCACCCGCGACGGCGACGGCGCCCTGCACAACGCGAGCCCGCTCTCCACCTTCGGGGCGCTCGCCCCGGCGAGCTGGGTGCTCCAGATGCTCGGGGTGTTCTTCCTGGTCGGCGGGTACGTCTCCGCCCTCTCCTACCGGCGCCGCACGTCCACTGCCCCCGACTGGCTGGCCGGGCGGCTCGCCCGGCTGGGCCGTCCCGTCCTCGGGGTGACCGCCGTGTGGGCGGTGCTCGCTCCGGCGCTGCGTCTCCTCGGGGTGCCGTGGACCACCCTGCGGACCGGAGCGACGCTGGTGGTCCAGCCGCTCTGGTTCGTCGGGGTCTACCTGGTGGTCACCGCGCTGACCCCGGTCTGCGTGCGGCTGGCCGAACGGCTCGGCGGATGGGCCGCCGCGCCACTGTTGGGGGCGGTCGCCGTCGTGGACTTCCTGCGGTACGGACCGTACGCGGACACCGTGCCGTCCTGGCTGAGCCTGCTGAACATCGTGCCGGGCTGGCTCTTCGCGTACCAGCTCGGGGCGAGCTGGGGCGTGGGCCGGATCGGGCGGCGCGGCGCACGGTTCCTGCTGGTGGGCGGCGCGGTGCTGTTCGCCACGCTGCTGCTGGTCTGGCACTACCCGGCGTCGATGGTCGGCGTGCCGGGCGTGGCGCGCACCAACTCGCATCCGCCGTCGCTGCTGGTGTTGGCGCTGGCCGCCGCGCAGAGCGGCGCGGCGATCCTGCTGCGCGACCGGATCGGCCGGTTGCTGCGCCGCCCCGCGCTCTGGGCGCCGGTGGTGGTCGTCAACCTGTCGGCGATGACGATCCTGTGCTGGCACCAGACCGCGCTGCTGGCCGCCGCCGTTCCGGCGTCCCTGGTGGGAGGCGGGGTCGTACCGGGCCTGACCACGGCTCCCGACAGTGTCGGCTGGATCGTCGCGCGGGTGCTCTGGCTGCCGGTGTGCGCCGCCCTGCTGGTGCTGATCGCCCGCCGCACCCGCCGTTTCGAGGCCCCGTGGCGCCGGGGCACCCGCGCCACCCGGGCGCGCAACGCCGTGGTGGGGGTGCTCGCGGCGGGGTTCCTGGTGTTCGCGCTGGGGCCGGCGTGAGACGAGCGGGCCGGGCGCCCGTACCCCGCTGCTGTGGAAGGGGTACGGGCGCCCGCACCCGGCTGCTGTGCGAGGGATACGGGCGCCCGCACCCGGCTGCTGTGGAAGGGGTATGGGCGCCCGTGACGTGCGGGGCTACTTCTCCCGCGCCGCCGCCGTGCTGCTCATGTCCGGGTAGCGGTCGCCCGCCACCTTGCCGGCGATCGGCTCCAGCTCGGCCAGCTCCTCGGAGGTGAGGACGATCCGGGCCGCGCCGACGTTCTCCAGCAGCCGGGTGGGCTTGCGGGTGCCGGGGATCGGCACGACGGTGAGGCCGTGCACCTGGGCGCGCTGGTGCACCCAGGCGAGCGCCACCTGCGCGGGGGTCGCCCCGTGCGCCTCGGCGATCCGGCGGACCGGCTCCAGCAGGGCCGCGTTGTTCTTCGCGTTGTCGCCGGTGAAGCGGGGCTGGTACTGCCGGAAGTCGTCCTTCCCCAGCTCCTTGCCGGCGTCCGCGAACGCCCCGGTCAGGAAGCCCCGACCGAGCGGCGAGTACGGCACCAGCGTGACGCCCAGCTCGGCCGCGGCCGGCACCGCGCTGCGCTCCAGGTCCCGACTGAAGAGCGACCACTCCGACTGGAGCGCGGCGATCGGGTGCACCGCGTGCGCCTCGCGCAGCTCCGGCCCGGTCACCTCGCTCAGCCCGAGCTGCTTGACCTTGCCCTCCTTGATCAGCTCGGCCATCGCGCCGACGGACTCGGCGAACGGGACCCGCGGGTCGTAGCGGTGCATGTAGTAGAGGTCGATCACGTCCGTGCCGAGGCGGCGCAGGCTCGCCTCCACCGCCTGCTTGATGTAGGCCGCGTCGTTGCGCACGGCCCGGTACTCCGGGTCGTCGCTCCGCTCGATGGCGAACTTGGTGGCCAGCGTGATCCGGTCGCGGTTGGTCCCCACGAACGAGGCGAGGAACTCCTCGTTGGCGCCGCGTCCGTAGATGTCGGCGGTGTCGAAGAGGGTGACGCCCGCGTCCAGGGCGGTGTGCAGGGTGTCGTGGGCGGCCATCTCGTCGGTCTCGCCGTAGAACTCGCTCATGCCCATGCATCCGAGGCCCTGCACGCCGACCTGCGGTCCGTCCGCCCCGAGCTGCACGGTGGGAAGGGTGTTCTCCGTCATCAGCCACACGGCCTTTCCGGCGCCCGTCGGGCGCTCGCGTAGAAGTCGATCTTGTAGTCGAGCACGGTGAGCGTGTCGTGGAGCTCCGCGATCCGCGCCCGTACGTCGCGGCGGGTCGCCTCCAGCAGCTCCTGCCTCTGGTCGAAGGTGTGCTCGCCCTCGCGCAGCAGTTCCGCGTACCGGACCATGTCGGCCACCGGCATCCCGGTCAGCCGGAGCTTGCCGACGAAGGCCAGCCAGTCGAGGTCCTTGTCGGTGAACCGCCGCTGACCGGTCTGCGACCGGTCGACGTGCGGCATCAGGCCGATCCGCTCGTACCAGCGCAGGGTGTGCGCGGTCAGCCCGGTGCGGGCCGCCACTTCACTGATCGTGTACCGGGCCGTCCGGCCCGGCGGGGAGACCTGCTGGGGTACGAGCCGTACCGGCGTGCTCTGCGTCACCGTCATGACCTCCACGTTAGAACGTTGGAGTGCACTCGAAGCAAGTGGAACCCGCGGGTGACGTCCGGCGGGCTCCGGCCGCGCCGCCGTGGCGATGCCGCGTCAGCGCTGTATCAGTGGTCCGTCACGTTCCCCGCCGGCGCATGCCGTACCCGCCGCACGGGGCCGAAGCCGGGACCACGGGTTCCTTCGAGTTCTGCGAGGCACGTCATGAGGTCCGGCCTGCGGGACGTGGTCGCCGTGCTGTCCGGGGTGTTCGCCCCGCTGCTCCTGGCGCTGGTCCTCATCCCCGTCCGTGCCGACATCACCAGCACGAACGGGGCGCTGCTCCTCGGCGTCGTGGTCGGGGCCGTGGCGGCGCTCGGGAGCCGCCTCGCGGGTGCCGTGGCCGCGCTGTCGTCCGCCGCGTGGTTCGACTTCTTCCACGCCGAGCCGTTCGAGAGCCTCGGCATCGACGCCGGTGCCGGCATCGGGACGGCCGTGCTGCTCCTGGTGGTCGGGCCGGTCGTGTCGCGGCGTGCCGCGCGGACCCTCGTCCTGCGCCGGTTCGCCTTCACGGGCGCCTCCCACCTGGACCGGCGGCACCGTACGACGGGGCCGGGCAGGACCGGCGCGTCCGCCGACGCCGTGATGGACCGCGTCCGGCAGGAGCTGGTGGACGTCCTGGAGCTGCGCGAGTGCCGCTTCGAGTACGGCGCCGAGCGCCCCGTCGAACGCGAGGTCGCGCACGGCCTGGCGCACGGTCTCCCGCACGACTTCGCGCACGATTTCGTGCACACCGAACCCGTGGGTCAGCCGTCGGTCCTCGCCCCGGACGGGAGCGTGCGGGTGCCGGGCTCTCCCTGGGACGTGGACCGGCAGGGCTGGCCGGACGGCGAGGTCGAGCTCCGGGTCACGGTGCTCGACCGCTGCCTGGGGCGGTTCGTCCTGACGCCCCCGCCGGGTGCCGTACCGCCGCCCCTGGAGGCGCGCCTCGTCGCCGTCGGCCTGGCCGCCCAGGCCGCCGCGGCGCCGCCGACCCCGCTCCGGGACGCGGGTCCGCTGCCTCTACCCTCGTAACCATGCAGAGCCTGGCGTTGATCGAGAACTGGCCCGTCCCCACCGCGGCAGCCGCCGTCGTACGCGCGGACGGCACCGTCCTCGGTACGCGCGGCGACACCGCGCACCGCTTCCCCCTCGCCTCCGTGACGAAGACGCTGGCGGCGTACGCGGCGCTCGTGGCGTACGAGGAAGGCGCCGTGGAGCTGGACGAACCGGCCGGTCCCGAGGGCTCGACCGTCCGCCATCTGCTCGCCCACACCAGCGGCCTCGCCTTCGACGAGCACCGGGTGACGGCCCCGGCCGGTACCCGGCGGCTCTACTCCAACGCGGGGTTCGAGGTCCTCGGCGAGCACATCGCTAAGGCGTCCGGCATCCCCTTCGCCGACTACGCCCGCGAGGCCGTCCTCGAACCGCTGGGAATGGCGTCGACCGCCCTCGACGGCTCGCCCGCCAAGGACGGCGTCTCGACCGTGGCCGACCTGGTCCGCTTCGTCGCCGAGGTGCAGGCGCCCCGGCTGCTCGACCCGCGCACGGTGCTGGAGGCGCAGACCGTCGTGCATCCCGGGCTCAAGGGCGTGCTCCCCGGGTACGGCCACCAGAACCCCAACGACTGGGGCCTCGGCTTCGAGATCCGCGACTCCAAGTCCCCGCACTGGACGGGCGCCACCTCGTCCCCGGCGACCTTCGGTCACTTCGGCCAGTCCGGCACGTTCCTCTGGATCGACCCGGTCGCGGGCGTCGCCTGCGTCGCCCTGACCGACCGAGCCTTCGGCCCGTGGGCCGCCGAGGTGTGGACGCCGTTCACGGACGCGGTGCTGGCCGAGGTCGGCCGGTAGGGAGGCAGGGCCGGCGGGAGGCAGGACCGGCCGGAGGCAGGGGCCGGCAGGAGGCAGGGGCCGGCACGAGGCAGGACCAGCCGGAGGCAGGACCGGCCGGAGGCAGGACCAGCCGGAGGCAGGGGCCGGGCAGGAGGCAGGGGCCGGGCAGGGGCCCACCGGCAGGGCTGCCGCCCGGTCGTGGTCACCCGACAGGCTCTCGGGTCCGGCGCGCCTCGGCCGGGTGGGCGGGCGCCTGTGGAGGATTCGGTGGGGCGGAGTCGTGGTCCTGATGACGGGCCGCCCCCACCCTCCACCGCGTGGAAAGGCCCGGTCATGCCCCACCTTGCCGTCACCCTGTCGTCCCCTCCCCCCGCCCGCCGTCCGTCTCCGGAACCCGTCGGTCCCTACGGTCCCGGGGCCCCCTGCCCGACGCCGGTGACGGCGTGAGCGCCGCGCCGATCGGGGGCGCCTCGGAGGGCGGCCGTTACGGCGAGGCGTATTTCCGCCCCGAGCAGGCGGGCGAGGGGGAGCGCATCGACTTCGGAGCCCTCGCCTACGACGACATCACCCTGGCGCGGCTGCGGGCGCTCGGCGCCGGTCCGGGGTGGCGCTGCCTCGACGTGGGTGCGGGCACGGGCACGGTCTCCCGCCGACTGCTGGGCGAGGCCGGGGTGGAGAGCGTGCTCGCCGTCGACCGCGACGTACGGTTCCTCGGCGAGCGGCCGGTCCCCGGGCTCGACCTCGTGGAGGCCGACATCACCGCCCGCGGGTTCGTCTCCGGCACGTACGACCTCGTCCACGCGCGCTTCGTCCTGATGCACCTGGCCGAGCACGAGAACCTGATCACCGCGTTGACCGAACTCGTCGCACCGGGAGGCGTGTTGGTGCTCAGCGACGCGGTGGACCTGACGAGCGACCGTACGCCCGGAACCCCGTACACCACGGCGATGCGGGCGATGTGGCAAGGGCTCCGGGACTCGATCGGCACCGACGTCTCCTGGGTGCCGTCGTACCCGCACCTGTTGCGCGGGGCGGGACTTGAGCCCGTCGCCGCCGAAATCCACGTACCGCCGCTCCGGCCGGGGAGCCCCATCAGCCGCTTCTGGGCCGACACGTGGGAGCGGAGCAGGCCCGCGATGCTCGCCACCGGACTGGTGGACGACGCGGCCGTCGACGCGGCGGTCCGCTACCTGGTCTCCGACGAGTGCGCCGCGCTGTCGGCCGGGATGCTCACGGCGTGGGGGTGGAAGCCCGCGTAGTGGCCCGGTGGGGACTCCCCGGGCTCGGCCGCCCTGCGGGATACACGCGGCGAGGTTTCGTGCCGCCGGATTTCGGTCGCCGGGTTTCACGCGGCGCCGACCGGTGCCGGGTCGGCGGGGAGCCGCCAGTCGCCGCCGCGGTCTTCGTTCGAGAGGCGCGCGGCGAGTTCCGGGACGCGGAGGAAGCAGGCGAGTGCGGTGGTGGCCTGGAAGGCCTCGATCGCACCCCGGCTCATCGGCAGACCCAGGCGCAGCAGACGCGGGTTGACCTCGGCCTGGATCTCGTCGACGAAGGGGCGCAGCGTCCTGTCGTAGTCCGCCAAGGCGGTCGGCAGGTCGCCGGGGTGGCGGTTGATCTCGCCGGCCAGGACGTGGGCGCCGACCAGACCGCCGGAGACGCCCATGCCGCTGTAGGGGGAGGCGCAGTGGGCGGCATCCCCGGCCAGCACCACGCGGCCCCCGGACCAGGTGTCGGTACGTACCTGGGCGATCTCCTGGGAGTAGAAGAACGGGCTGGTGCTCATGGACTCGACGAAGCGCCCGGTCTGCCAGCCCGCGTCGCGGAACCGGTCGGCCCAGAACTCCTGTTGGCGCTCGACGGGTGCGCGGTGGACCGCGGAGGCTTCCTCGGACTCCTCCCGCAGCACGAAGTACACCTGGGTCTCGGTCGCGTTGTGGCTGCGGCGCATGATCTGGCGGCCTCCCGGGACCATGTAGGTGTCCCGGATGTTGCTGTCGGAGGCGATGCGCGGGACGAACCAGTAGGCCATGTGGATGCCGACGCGCCAGTACGGGTCGAAGCCCTGCGGCAGGAGTGTCCGCCGGATGCGTGATCCTTGCCCGTCCGCGCCGATCAGAAGGTCGAACTCTCCGGACGAGCCGTCGGAGAAGTGGGCGACGACCTTGTGCTCGTCCTGCTCGAAGCCGTCCACGCTCGTGCCGAAGACGTACTCGGTATCGTCCTTGGTCGCGTCGTGGAGGATGCGCACCAGGTCACCGCGCATGATCTCGTACGCGGACGTGAGGGTCTGCCGGCCTCTTCCGGACGTGTTGGCCATGATCGTCGCCCTGGCCCTGCCGCGGGCGTCGACGAAGGCGACACCTGCCTCGTCCACGAGCGCGTCGCGCACGGCGTCGAGGAGGCCCATCCGGTCCACGGCCTCGATGCCCTGCCCCCGCAGGTCCACCTGGGCCCCGGTGGCGCGCAGCGCCGGGAAGCGCTCGGCGACGGTCACCCGGTGGCCGCCCCGCGTGAGCCAGAACGCGACGGCCTGGCCCGCGACCCCGCCTCCGGCGACGAGGACGCGCAAGGACGGTGTTCCCGACCGCGTGATCATGGCCTCACCCCAAAATCTATCAGTGAATGGTTTCTTTTCAGCGTCATCTATCAGCGATAGATTGTCAACGTGACCAAGATGAACCGCGAGACCGTCATCACCGAGGCGCTCGGTCTGCTCGACGAAGTCGGGCTGGACGCCGTCAGCACGAGGCGGCTGGCGAAGCGCCTGGGCGTCGAGCAGCCTTCGCTCTACTGGCATTTCCGCACCAAGAAGGACCTCCTGGCCGCCATGGCGGAGGCGGCCATGGCGCCCCACGCCGCGCAGCCGCTGCCGGCACCCGGGGACGACTGGCGCGACTGGTTCCTGGAGAACACCCGCAGCTTCCGGCGCACCCTGCTGATGCGCCGGGACGGCGCACGGCTTCACGCGGGGACCACCCCGGCCGGCGATCTCGACCGGATCCGCCGGAAGATGGAGTTCCTCCTCGCCTCCGGCGTGCCCGAGCGCGACGCACAGATGGCGATGCTGGCCGCCGGCCGCTTCACGGTCGGCAGTGTCCTGGAGGAGCAGGCGGACCCCGGCTCGGGCACAGCCGGATCGGGGGCGGAGACGGCGGCGGAGGTGCCGGGGGCCGACGCACCTGAAGCGGACGTGCCGGTGATCAGTCACGAGTCCGCGTTCGAGGCGGGTCTCGCCCTGATCCTGGGCGGCCTGAAACAGCGCACCGCACCGGAACGCGGGGCGCCCCGGTCGTCGAACGACCGCTGACGACGGGCGGACGGTGCACCCCGGGGCGGTCAGTTCCTCGGGCGGCCGATGCGCCGGTCGCCCCGGACCACGGTCGGCCGAGGGCGCGGTCGCGGTCGCGGTCGCGGCACCCGGACCGGCCCCGGCCCGGGTGCCGCGACCTCACGCGGCGACCTCGTAGCTGCCGTGCTGCTTCACCTTCAGGTGGACGTGATTGGAGGCGAAGACGGCGCCGGTGACCCCGGCCGCTGCGGTGAAGGTGCCGTGGCGCCACACCACATTGCCGTTGACGGTGACGGTGCTGTCCCGGCCGGCGACCGGGACGGCGATGGTGCCGCTGGTGCCCTTGGGGACGTCGATGGTCAGAAGCGCGGACGTCGGGGCCGTGGACCACCCGTGGGACAGGCTCGCCCCCGCCCCCCAGGCCGGGGGTGCCGTAGCTGCCGGAGATGTTCTCCCACATGGTCCCGGTCCGGTCGGGGCCGGGGGGCGATCATGTGGCCCCACACGTCGTGCAGGAGCTCCTCCGCGTTCGCGGTGTCGCCTGCCGCCAGGCGCGCCGGGAGTTCGAACCCGCTGACGAAGGGGCTGGCCAGGTCCTGGTCGCCGATCTTGGAGGAGAAGGGCAGCGGGCCGTAAGGGGTCTTCCACAGAGCCGACTTGAGCTTTGCCATGATGTCCGCCCAGTTCCAGTTACAGCGGAAATACGGGCGGCGGCTGCCTCGAAAGTGGCCGACATCTGCTCCTCCATCCCCGTCCGCGACAGCAAGGTCCCGCACAGCCCGGTCGTGCCGGCTTGTTCGTCGGCTGCGTAGGGGCCCGCTGGCCTGATTCGGCATGCCTTGTTGATCCCGACCAGCCAAGGCTCGATGATGCCGGTTGCGGCCCCGAGCGGAGGACAAGCGATGGTGCGTAAATCCGACCTGCCACCGGTCGTTGCGGCATGAGGCATCGCTTACAGCTCGCGCTGCAAATCGTGCTGGTTCTGGTCGCGAGCCTGTTCGGCATCGTCACCAACTACGCCACCAATGTCGAGGACAGCCCCTGGCTGCTGAAGGTCATCCAGCACGCGTCCGTGCCGGCCATCGGCGTCCTGCTCGTCGCCATGGTCGTCGGCCAGGTCATCGTGTACCGGCTGGAGAACCCTCCCCCTCCATCGGTCGATTGGCCACGTGACCGGGTTCCTTACCCCGGGCTGGATTCCTTCGTGGAGGAGGAGGCGGCCGTCTTCTTCGGACGTGAGGCTCTGGCAGCCGATCTGGCACGCACCCTGCACGCTTCGTCGGAGCGGCCGGCCGATCGCTTCCTGACACTCGTCGGTGCTTCCGGGAGCGGCAAATCCTCGTTGGTCAGGGCGGGGGTGATTCCGCGGCTGCACGGGCGGCGGTGGACCCTCGTGCCCGCGTTCTCCCCCGGCCCGAATCCGCTCGGCTCGCTCGCCTCCGCCTTGGCTGCCGCGAACGGCGACCAGGAACCGGCAAGCATGGTCCTACGGCGCCTGCGACAGGGGCCGGACGCGCTGAGGAGTGAGCTGGCCCGGCTGCGCGTCGGCCGGTTCCGGCGCCTCCTTCTCGTGGTCGACCAGTTCGAGGAGATCCTCACCCTCGCCGGCGAACGGGAACAGACCCACTTCCTCGACCTTCTCCGCTCGTGTCTGGACCAAGACCCCGGGGTCCATGTGCTGGTCACCGTCCGGGTGGACTTCCTGGGCCGGATCCTCGCCACCCGGCACGCCGATCTCTTTCAGCATCCGATCGCCCTGGGCGCATTGGCCCGAAGCCAGTTCGCCCAGGTGGTGGAGCGACCAGGTGCGCTGGTGGGTCTCACCTTCGCTCCGGGCGTGGTGGACACCATCGTGGAAGAGGCCGCGACGGACGATGCTCTGCCCCTTCTCGCCTATCTCCTGCAGGAGTTGTACTTCGCCTCCGGCCCGGGAGAGACCGTCACCCCGGAGCTCCACCGCAGCCTCGGTGGGGTCGCCGGTGCTCTCGCGCGACAGGCGGACCAGACGGTTGCCGCTCTGGGCCCGGACGACGGTATCGACTTCGTTCTTCGCGTACTCCTGCGGTTCGTCACTGTCCAAGGCCAGGACGTGGCCCGTGAGCGGGTCGAGCTGGCCGATCTCACCACCCGTGAGCGGCGTGTGGTGGATGCCTTCATCGATGCGCGGCTCCTTGTCTCCGCCGCGCAGGGTGACGTGCTTTCCGGTCAACTTCCCTACGCGCAGGTGACGCACGAAGCGCTGTTCCGCCAGTGGGCTCCCCTGCGGCAGGAGGTCGAGTCTCGTATCGAGCAGTTGCGGGAACGCGTGGAGCTCGAACGGTGGGCCCAGGACTGGGAGCAGTCCGGTCGCAGCGACGACTACCTCCTCACGGGCGAGCGGCTCACGCTCGCCCAGCGGCGCCTGGTGGTGCTCGACGAGGCGGGCCAAGCCTCTCAGCCTGTCCGCACGCTGGTCCAGCACTCCCAGCGGCGTGACCTCGCCTACCTCGGCCGGCTCTCCGAGAACATCGGCCGGCACGCGCTCGGCACCGCGGACAGCCATCCCGAACAGGCGATACTTCTCTCCCTGGCGGCGCTCGACGAGTGCACGCCAACGCCTGCGGCCCGTCGGGGTCTCATGGCGGCGCTGGCCTCGAGCCACCACCGCATCCGTCTGAACGAGCACACCGACACGGTCCGCCACATCGCCTGGTCCCCCGACGGCCGGCGGCTGGCCACCGCGTCCCGGGACGGCACCGCCCGTATCTTCGACGCGGGTACGGGCCGTCCGCTGCTCGTCCTGTCCTCCGGTGGCGCGATGGTCGAGTCGGTCGCCTGGTCCCCGGACTCCGAACAGATCGCGACAGCGGGCCGGGAGAGAGTCGTGCGCGTCTGGGACGCGCTCTCCGGGGAACCCGTCCGACTCCTGACCGGGGCGACGGACATCGTCCGGCAGGTGGCGTGGTCGCCCGACGGCGGCTCTGTCGCGGCCACCTCGAAGGACCACGTCGTACGGGTATGGAGCGCCGCAACCGGCTCTCTCGTGAAGGAGTTGCGTGGCCACCGGGACGACACGTGGGGCATCACCTGGTCACCGGACAGCACGCGCGTCGCCTCCGCGTCCCACGACCAGACGGCGATCTTGTGGGACGTGGTTTCCGGAGCCTCCGTCCTCACGTTGACCGGCCACTCGGACTTCGTCGAAGGCATCGCCTGGTCGCCGGACGGGGAGTCCATTGCCACGGGCTCCGGCGATCACACCGCCCGTATCTGGGACGCCCGGACCGGGGCGCTGAAGCTGCTGGTGCGTGGGCACTCGGACTACGTATGGAATCTCGCCTGGTCGCAGGACAGCCGGATACTCGCTTCCGCATCCTCCGACCACACGGTGCGCCTCGTCCGTGCCGACGACGCCAAGACACTCGCCGTGCTCCGCGGACACTCCGACACGGTGTGGGGCGTGGCCTGGTCGCCGACGGGAGCTCAGCTCGCCACGAGCTCGACCGACGGGACCGCGAGCGTGTGGGATCTCTACCCACGAGGTGCCGAGACGGTCGCTGCCCACGGTCATGGGGGCCCGGTGAACCAGGCGGTCTGGTCCGCCGACGAGCGCCGCTTCGCGACCGCGTCCGACGACGGCACCGTCAGGGTCTGGAATGCCGCCGACGGTGCTCCGGCGGGCACGCCGACTGTGCTCGGAGACCGGGTGTGGAGCGTCGCGTGGTCATCGCTGCACAACCGACTCGCCTTCACCACCAACGACGGTCTCTTCCGGATCGCGGACGGGACGGGCGCCACGCTGGCCGAGTCGCGGGGCGAGGTCGTCGAAGCGTGCGCCTGGTCTCCGCAGGGGGACCGCATCGCGACGGGCGGGCACGACGGCACCGTACGGGTGCGGGCGGACACCGGGGAAGAACTGACCGTACTGACAGGCCACCAGGACTGGGTGGGGCGTATCGCCTGGTCCGCGGGGGGCCGGTACCTGGCGAGCGCGTCCGACGACCGCACGTGCCGCTTGTGGGATGTCGCGGAGAGCCGGGAACTCACCGTTCTGCGCGGTCATGAGAACTACGTGGACGACGTCTCTTGGGCACCGAGCGAGCAACAGGTCGTCACCGCGTCCGGGGACTGGACCGCTGCGGTGTGGGATGTGGCCACCGGCCGGCGCGTCGAGGTGCTGAGGGGGCACGAGGGCCGGGTCCGAGCGGTGGCCTGGTCCCCCGACGGCCAGTACGTCGCCACGGGCTCGGACGACCGCACGGTTCGTGTCTGGTCGGCCTCCACCTTCGAGGAGATCGCGGTCGTCGGCGTCCACCAGGACAAGGTGGCCTCTGTCGCCTGGTCCCGGCACAGCGCACGCCTGCTGACTGCTTCGTTCGACGGGACGGCGCGCATCTGGCCGGCATTCCCCGACTACGACCGCCTTGAGGCCCACGCCCGGGGCCGGGTGTTCCGAACGCTGACCCAGGACGAACGCCGTCGTCACCTGCTGCCGCTGAACGACGGCATGACGGCAGCCGCTCAGTAGCGCTGCTCCACCGTCCGGTCGTCGGTGCTCACCAGATAGTCGTCAGGGTTGAGGCCCATGGCCTTGCGGGCGGGCGACGACCAGTACAGGGCATTGCGTTCCGCGAAGGTCTCCGGTCCGTCGTAGGAGATCAGCCACACAAAGTGGTTGCGCTCCCGGTCGACCCAGGCCCCGCCGATCTCGAACCCCAACTCCAGCCGCAGCGGCACGATGTCCGACTCCCAGCGCCGCACCCACTCGTCAAGCAGACCGTCGCGCACGATGTAGGTGCGAAGTTGCGTGCTCTTGGGCATGAACGGTGTCCTTCCCGGAGTCCTGAGTGTTGCGACCTGCGAGCATAGTCCGGGCCGACCTGTCGGGCGCTCCGGGCAGAGGGAAACCCGACCTCGCTCATCCGCCACCGCGTACGTCGCAAGCATCCGGTCGAGCCAACGAGTTCCGGAGCTCATCCGTCACCGACGGCGCCCCGCCCTCTCGCATCCCTCCCCCGAAAGGCCTCTCGTGCGCCCCACCCCCGCCTGCATCCTCAGCAGCGGCGAAGCGCCTCGGACACTCCACGGGCACGCCCTGGACGCATACGTACAGATCGGGTCGCTGAGCAAGGTGCTCACCGGCACGGCACTGGCCCGGATGGTGTCGGAGGACGTGCTCCAACTGGACACGCCGCTCGAGCGGTTACTTCCCGTCCCAGCGGGCACCGGCATCACCCTGAGGCATCTCGCCCAGCACACCTCAGGTCTTCCCCGGCTCCCTCCGGGAATCAAGCGGCGTGACCCGTATGCAGATTTCGACGCTGCCGCCCTGCACGCCACGCTCCAGAGGCTCGACGCCCTTACCACCACTGCTCCCGGCGACACCGAGGAGTACTCCAATCTCGGATACGCCGTTCTCGGGGCCGCGTTGACGTCCGCTGCGGGCCTGCCCTACGAAGAGCTCCTGCACCACTACGTGCTCGGCCCGCTGGGCATCACCGAGATGGCCGTCGCTCCACCTCCGGACAGGCGCCTGCACAGTAGCGGGCTGTTCGGCCGCCCCCGTCGACCCTGGACCATGACCGGTGCCATCCTCCCCGCCGGCGGGCTCTGGGCCACCCCGAGGGCAGCCGCCTGCCTGGTGACCGCGCTCCTCGTCGAGCGGAGACTCGGGGAGCCCGCTCTGTCCTGGCGGCGGGCCGGCACCGTGCTCTGGCACAACGGCGCGACCGGCGACGCCTCCGTCTTCACCGGCGCCACACAGGACGGCAGATGGGCTCTGGTCCACCGCCTCACCGGCCGGTCGGACCGTACCGACAGACTCGGACCCGAACTCCTCCGGAAGGCCGTGCCGGGGCACTCCGCCGAACGGCGGGGCGACACATGAGCCACGCGTGGAGTGCGCCGCGTCGCCCCTGTTCGCCGCCGAGCACGGCGCTCGGTCAACAGTCGGCTTCCGCAGCCTCCAGCAGCACGACCGTCTCCGGCCAGGGCCCCCTCCTCGCCCATTCGAGTGGCGTCAGGCCCGTCCCGTGGTCCTCGCGGAGGTGCGGGTCCGCGCCGGCTGCGAGGAGTACGCGTACGACGTCCGCGTGGCCCCAACAGGCGGCCGCGCACAGGGGCGTTCCCTCGCTGCCGTGGCCGCTCTCGGCGTCCGGGGCGGCACCGGCCCGCAGGAGGGTTTCGACGGCACCCGCGTCGCCCTGGACCGAGGCCGAGTACAGCGGGGTGGTGCCGTCCTGGTCGGGCACCTCCGGATCGGCTCCGGCGCGCAGGAGCGTGTGGATGCGCGCGGTGTCACCGGTCAGGGCCGCGCCGACCAGCTTCGTCGACAGCTTCTTGGACCGTCTTCGGTTCATGGGTGCGGAGCGTAGCCCTGCAGCCGGTCGGCATTGGCATCAGTGGGCAACTTCTTTACGGCATAAGGCGCTTCACGGCCCATGGTGCGGTACGTAGAGTGCAAGCGCCGCCGGGGATCCGTAGGGGCGGTACGGAGAGTGGGGCCGCAGGCCGAGCCCCGGGTTCAAAACCGGGACCGGGTGGGGCGGGAAACCGGGGGCGGGTATGACGGACGAGGCGGACTCGGAGCAGCAGACGGGACGGACGGGACGGGCGGCGAAGACGAACGCGCGGCCCGGCCCGCCCGTCGGCCTGCTGGACCGAAGGGTGTTCGTCGCAGCGGGCGTGGTGTTCGCCGTGCTGATGGCGTTCTCCACGCGCTACGGCCTCCACGCCGACGAGTTGTACTTCCTCGACAGCGCGAGGCACCTCCGGGCGAGCTATGTGGACCAGCCAGTGCTGGCGCCGTTGCTGGCCCGCGTCTCGCTGTCGCTGTTCGGTGTCTCGGAGGCCGGCCTGCGCCTGTGGCCCGCGCTGGCCGCGGCGGGCACGGTGGTCGTGGGCGGGCTGACCGCGCGGGAGTTCGGCGGGGCGCGGCGGACCCAAGTGCTGGCGGCGGTCGCGACCGGCATCATGCCCGTGCTCCTCGGTGGGGCTCACCTGGCCAACACCACTGCGTACGAGGTGCTGGCGTGGGCGGCGATCGCGTTCGTGGTCGTACGGATCGACCGCACCGGCGATACCCGGTGGTGGCTCGCCGTAGGGGTGCTGGTGGGCGTCGGCGCGGAGTTCAACCACCTCGCGGCCATCTTCGGGATCGTCCTGCTGGCCGCCGTGCTGCTTGGCCCGGCCCGCCGGACCGTGGCCGACCGCCGGCTGCTCGCGGGCGCGGCGGTGGCCGTGCTGCTCGTGCTGCCGGACCTCTGGTGGCAGGCCCACCACGACTGGGCCATGTTCACGATGACGCGGGCACTGAACGCGAAGAACGGCGGCCCGGGCAACATCCTCACCTGGATCGTGGGCCAGGCCGCCATCGCCGGCCCGGTGGTGCTGACGGTGTGGGTGGCGGGCCTGCGGTTCCTGTGGCGCTCCGGCCGGCCGCTGTGGCGGTGCCTGGTGATCTCTTACGCCGTGCTGTTCGTGGTGTTCGCCGTGACGACCGGGGCGCAGATCTACTATCTGGGCGGGCTGTACGTGTGTCTGCTGGCGGCGGGGGCTGTCGCGCGCGACGGGTGGCTGTACGAGCGCCCGGACCGGCTGCGCGGCCTGCGGATGGGCATGGCCGTCTCCGCCGCGTTCATCGCCGTGCTCGTGCTGCCGGTGCTGCCGCCCTCGCAGGTGGGCTGGACGTACGGCGTCAACACCAACTCGGGGGAATCGGTGGGATGGACCCAACTGGTCGGCACTGTGAGGCAGGTGTGGAACGGGCTGCCGCCCGGACAGCGCGCGGACGCAGTGATCTTCACGGCGGACTACGGCGAGGCCGGCGCAATCAACGAGCTCGGACGCGGCACCGGACTGCCCACCGCCGTGAGCGCCCACAACACCGACTGGTGGTGGGGCCCGGGCAACCCGCACGCCACGACCGTGGTCGCCGTCGCTCCGGGCCCGGACCACGCCCCCGGGTACACCGCGTATCTGCGCCGGTACTTCCGTGACGTCCGCGCGGCGGCCACCCTCTCCAATCCCAACGGCGTGCACAACGTCGAGTGGGGCGGTCACGTCTACGTCTGCACGGGCCCGCGCCGTCCCTGGGGCGAGCTGTGGCCGGAGCTGCGGCACTACGGCTGAGGCCCGAGAGCGGACGCCCGGTGGTCGGGGGCGTGGTCGCACCGGGGAGCACCCCGCCTCAGAAGCGCGTCGCGATCCCCGCGCCGCAAGGATCTCCAGCGCCCCCGGGAGCATGGGCTCCAGCGCATCGCTCCCGGTGACGAGTTCGAGGTTGGACAACAGGTCCAGGTCTTCGGGGAAGTGCACGTCGAGGAGGTCGTCCTCGCCGTCCCAGACCGGGGCGCACTCCATGGAGATCTGGTGGCCGCCGTCCGGAGTCAGCTCCCCCACGGCGGCGAGGACGGTGTACGCCCGACCGTTCTCCTCGACGTGGGCGTCGAGGTCCTCGACCCCGCGTGCCCTCATGTGCTCGCGCATGCTGAATGCCGGTCGCAGGGTCTCGTCCCAGTACATCAGCTTCTCGACGACGAGGAGCCTGGAGTAGAAGTCGGTGAAGGTGGAGCAGGAAGAGCGGTCGCTGAGCAGACCGTCAGCCGCTGTCGTCGACGAACAGCTCACCGGCAGCTGTCGTCGGTGAGTAGACCGTCAGCGGCTCGGGGGATCGCCGCTTCCTCGCACGAAGTCCGCCACCGCCCCGGTAGGTGAACCGGCTTCCGCGCTCGCCCGCGGACTCCCGCCCCGGGCCGACCGGACGATGAGCACTCGGGATCGTCCGAGAGGCACGCGACCCCACCGTTCGCGGGCCGCTACTCCCCCGCCGCCACCGCCTTGAGCTCGCCGAGCGCCTCCCGCAGGAAGTGCAGCAGGGGGCGCTCCTCGTCGTCGGAGCCGCCCACCCAGCGTTCGAAGCCGACCTTGAAGACGGCGATGCCCGCCTCCGCGGTGAGGCTCGCGGCGGGTTCCGGGACGCCGCGTTCGCGCAGCGTCCCCGTCAGCGCGGCGGCCAGTGTGGCGAGCTTGATGAGCTCGCGCTCGTGGAGATCGGCGCTGGCCGTGATGACGGCCTGACGCTGCCGGGCGAACGCCCGGCGGTCCGCGAAGTACGCGGCCACGCCCTCCAGCGCCGAGGCCATCGCGTCGATCGGTGCGGCCGTCTCCGGGGCGGCGGCGAGCGCGTCCACGAAGGCCTGCTCCAGCAGGTGCGCGCCGCCGAAGAGCACCTCGCGCTTGTCCGCGTAGTGGCGGAAGAAGGTCCGCTCGGTGAGCCCGGCGCGGGCGGCGATCTGCGCGGCGGTGGTCTGTTCGAAGCCGTGCTCGCCGTACAGCTCCAGCGCCGCCTGTCCCAGACGTTCACGTGCGTTCGGTTGCCATCGACCCATGACGCGATCCTACGTGATGACAGTTGCTGACATCAGGTGTACGTTGGAGAGCGTTACGACAGTCACTGACATCAATGGGTCGGCCGTCGCGTTCCGTGTCCAGGTCCCCCCACCACCGGGGTCCACGACGGTGTCCGCGACCAGGGCGGCCGGCCCTCTGGAGGTTCTCCCATGCGTGTATTCGTCACCGGCGCGTCCGGCTGGATCGGCTCGGCGGTCGTCCCGGAGCTCATCGCCGCAGGCCACCGGGTGGTCGGGCTCGCCCGCTCGGACGCCTCCGCCGCCGCGCTCACCGAGGCGGGCGCCGAGGTGCGGCACGGCTCGCTCGACGACCTGGAGACGCTGCGCGAGGCGGCGGCCGAGTCGGACGGCGTGATCCACCTCGCCTTCAAGCACGACCTCGCTTTCAGCGGCGACTTCGACGCCGCCACCGAGGCCGACCGCCGCGCCATCGACATCCTCGGTGAGGCCCTTGCCGGTTCCGGCCGCCCGCTGGTGATCGCCGCCGGGATTCTCGGCCTCGCTCCGGGACAGGTCGCCACCGAGGAGGACGGGCAGCCCGAGGACGGGCAGCCCTCCGGCCGGGTGGGCGGGACGGGTGCGAACGCCCCGGCAAGCGGTCCGGCCGGCCGTCTGGCCAACTCCCACGCGACCCTCGCCTTCGCGGACCGTGACGTCCGGGCCTCGGTCGTACGGCTGCCCCCGACCGTGCACGGGGACGGGGACCACGGCTTCCTCGCCACAGTGGTCGCCACCGCCCGCGCCAAGGGCGTCTCCGGCTACATCGGTGACGGCGCCAACCGCTGGCCCGCCGTGCACCGGGACGACGCCGCGCGCCTCTTCCGCCTCGCGCTGGAGAGCGCCCCGGCCGGCTCGACCCTGCACGCCGTCGGCGACCAGGGTGTGCCGATCCGGGTGGTCGCCGAGGTGATCGGGGAGCGTCTCGGAGTGCCGGTGGCCTCCGTGGATCCGGCCGACGCGGCCGGACACTTCACCTGGCTCGCCGACATCCTCGCCCTCGACAGCCCCGCCTCCGCCGACCGCACCCGCTCCCTGCTGGGTTGGCGGCCGGCCGGGCCGGGCCTCCTCGACGACCTCGCCGAGGGGCACTACTTCAAGAACCCGACTGCCTGAGCGGAACCCGTCCGAATCGCACCGCCCGACCCGTACCGCCCGCACGGCACACACGGCCCGGCAGCCCACACCGTCCACACCGTCCGCACAGCCCACACCGTCCGACCGCTCCGGGCGGGCCCGATCCGTCGACCGGCGGCTCCGGGCCCGCCCGCCCGGACGTGTCCTCATGGACGCCTTCGACGGCCCCGGACGCCAGGGGTCCGGTGGGAGCCTCTCTTCGGTCAACTGGTCGGTATCTTCGAGAGCCGCGCGCTCCCGGCGTCCTGCGTCCGCGGTGGCCGACGCCCCGGCCCGTCGGTCTCCCGCTCGCCGGACCGGCGGACCACCGGACCGCCGGACCGGCGGACCGGCGGACCGGCGGACCACCGGACCGGCGGACCACCGGACCGGCGGACCACCGCCCGGCCGGAAGCCGGGCCGACCGGTCCTCAGCCGCTCAGCCCGCCAGCTCCCACACCAGCACCTGCGCCCCCGCCTCCGCCGCCCGCAGCTCCAGCCCCTCCGCCCCGGTGATCCGGGCCGAGTCCCCCGGCCCGAGGTCTTCGCCGCCGAGGGCCACCTCGCCGGCCACCACGTGGACGTACGCGCGCACCGCGTCCGGGACCGCCGCCCGCTCGCCCGCCGTGAGCCGGCGGACGTGCAGCATCGCACCGGCGGCGGGCAGGGCGTACGGGGTGGAGTCGGCGATGCCGGGGACCACGGTGTACGCGGGCTCACCACCGGCCTCCAGCGGGGCCAGCCACATCTGGAGGAAGGTCAGGGGCGCGTCGCCGTCGTTGCGTTCGACGTGCCGGACCCCGGCCGCCGCGCTGAGGTGCTGTACGTCACCGGCGCGCACCACCCGGGTGTGACCGGCCGAATCGCGGTGGGTGAGCTCGCCCTCCACCACCCACGTGACGATCTCGGTGTGGCTGTGCGGATGTTCGTCGAAGCCCGCCCCGGGGGCGAGGCGCTCCTCGTTGCAGGCGAGGACCGCGCCGAAGCGGAGGTTGTCGGGGTCGTAGAAGGAACCGAAGGAGAAGGCGTGCCGGGACTCGATCCCCGCCGCCGGGTCCCCGCCCTCGTACCGGCTCTGCGCGCGGTGTACGGACATCACGCCCCCACCGTAGACCCGCACCGGACGCGCGCTCCGCCACGGAACGGCCGGAACCCGCCCCCGCGACTCCGGCCGGCCGCCCCGCCCCTCCGCCCCTCTGCCCGGATAAGGCAGTCTTGTCTCTGTGCCCCGACCCGATCCCGCGCAGCGCGCCGCCCAAGACGCCCATCTCCATGCCGCGACCCTGAAACGGCTGGAGCAGTCCTCCGGCCGGCTGTCGGCGAACGCCATCGCCCGCATGGACGAGACGCTGCCCTGGTACCGGGCCATGCCCCCGGAGAACCGGTCGTGGATCGGCCTGGTCGCGCAGGCGGGCATCGCCGCGTTCACCGAGTGGTTCCGGCATCCGGAGACCCCGCAGGCGATCTCCACCGACGTGTTCGGCACCGCCCCGCGGGAGCTGACCCGGGCGATCACGCTGCGGCAGACCGTCGAGATGGTCCGTACGACGATCGAGGTCATGGAGGCGGCGATCGAGGAGGTCGCCGCTCCGGGCGACGAGTCGGTACTGCGGGAGGCCCTGCTCGTCTACGCCCGGGAGATCGCCTTCGCGACCGCCCAGGTCTACGCGCAGGCCGCCGAGGCGCGGGGCGCGTGGGACGCCCGGCTGGAATCGCTCGTGGTCAACGCGGTGCTGTCCGGTGAGGCGGACGAGGGGGCGGTCTCCCGGGCCGCAGCGCTCGGCTGGAACTCCCCCGAGCACGTCTGCGTGATCCTCGGCACCGCCCCCGACGGGGACAGCGAACTGACGGTCGAGGCCATCCGGCGGGCCGCGCGCGGCTCCAAGGTGCAGGTACTGACGGGCGTGCTGGGCAACCGCCTGGTGGTCATCGCGGGCGGCAGTGACAACCCGCTGCAGGTCGCACGGGGTCTGATCGGCCCGTACGCGGCCGGGCCGGTCGTCGCGGGGCCGGTGGTCCCGGACCTGCTGGCGGCGACCCGGTCCGCGCAGGCGGCGGCGGCCGGGCTCAAGGCGTGCATCGCATGGCAGGACGCGCCCCGCCCGGTGCTGGCCGACGATCTCCTGCCGGAGCGCGCGATGGCCGGAGACCCCGCCGCGCGGGACCAGCTGGTGGAGGAGATCTACAGCCCTCTGGAGGAGGCCGGGTCCGCGCTGCTGGAGACGCTGAGCGTCTACCTGGAGCAGGCGAGCAGCCTGGAGGGCGCCGCACGGATGCTGTTCGTGCACCCCAACACCGTGCGCTACCGGCTACGACGTGTGACGGACGTCACCGGCTGGTCGCCGTCCGATGTGCGCTCCGCCTTCACGCTCCGGATCGCGCTGATCCTGGGGCGCTTGGCCGCCAGAGATGGCCAGTCCTAGACTTTTGTCGGACTTCAACAATTCCCCTGACGGTTCTTCGTCCCTGTCCCCACGGGCGTACGGGACCGTCCGCAAGAGAGAGTGTGAGGGTGCTCGTACTCGTCGCTCCCGGCCAAGGCGCTCAGACGCCCGGCTTCCTGACTCCCTGGCTCGACCTGCCCGGTGCCACCGACCGCATCGCGGCCTGGTCCGACGCCATCGGGCTCGACCTTGCCCACTACGGCACGAAGGCCGACGCCGACGACATCCGTGACACGGCGGTGGCCCAGCCCCTGCTGGTGGCCGCGGGTCTCCTCTCCGCGTCCGCGCTGAACGCCTCGCCCGCCGTCGTGGCCGGGCACAGCGTCGGTGAGATCACCGCCGCCGCCTTCTCCGGTGTGCTCGGCGACGACGCCGCGCTGCGTCTGGTCCGTACCCGTGGTCTCGCGATGGCCGAGGCCGCCGCGGTCACCGAGACCGGCATGGCCGCGCTGCTCGGCGGCGACCCGGAGGTCACGGTCCCGCACCTGGAGAGCCTCGGGCTGACCCCGGCCAACATGAACGGCGGCGGCCAGATCGTCGCCGCCGGTACGGCCGCGCAGATCGCCGAGCTCACCGAGAACAAGCCGGAGGGCGTGCGCCGCGTGGTGCCGCTCAAGGTCGCCGGGGCGTTCCACACGCACCACATGGCTCCGGCCGTGGAGCGGCTGCGCGAAGCGGCCCGGGGCCTGGAGATCGCGGACCCCTCCGTGACGTACGTGTCGAACAAGGACGGCAAGGCGGTCGCGACCGGTGCCGAGGTCGTCGAGCGCCTGGTCGGGCAGGTCGCGAACCCGGTCCGCTGGGACCTGTGCATGGAGACCTTCCAGCAGCTCGGTGTGACCGCGCTCATCGAGGTGTGCCCGGGGGGCACCCTCACCGGGCTCGCCAAGCGCGCGCTGCCCGGCGTCAAGACCCTCGCGCTCAAGACCCCCGACGACCTCGACGCGGCCCGCGCGCTCATCTCCGAGCACGCGTCCGCCTAAGGAGCACGAGCATGTCGAAGATCAGGCCCAGCCAGGGCGCCCCGTACGCACGCATCATGGGGGTCGGTGGCTACCGCCCCACCCGTGTGGTGCCGAACGAGGTGATCCTCGAAACGATCGACTCGTCCGACGAGTGGATCCGCTCCCGCTCCGGCATCGCCACCCGGCACTGGGCCTCCGACGAGGAGACCGTGTCCGCGATGTCCGTGGAGGCCGCCGGCAAGGCCATCGCCGACGCGGGGATCACCCCGGAGCAGATCGGCGGTGTGATCGTCTCCACCGTCTCGCACTTCAAGCAGACGCCGGCCGTCGCCACCGAGATCGCCCACAGGATCGGCGCGGGCAAGCCCGCCGCCTTCGACATCTCGGCCGGCTGCGCGGGCTTCGGTTACGGCCTGACGCTCGCCAAGGGCATGATCGTCGACGGTTCCGCGGAGTACGTCCTCGTCATCGGCGTGGAGCGGCTCAGCGACCTCACCGACCTGTCGGACCGGGCCACGGCCTTCCTCTTCGGCGACGGTGCGGGCGCGGTGGTCGTCGGCCCGTCGAAGGTACCGGCCATGGGCCCGACCATCTGGGGCTCCGAGGGCGACAAGTCGGACACCATCAAGCAGACCGTGTCGTGGGACCAGTTCCACGCCGAGCGCCCGGAGAAGTTCCCGGCCATCACGCAGGAGGGTCAGGCGGTCTTCCGCTGGGCCGTCTTCGAGATGGCGAAGGTGGCCCAGCAGGCGCTGGACGCCGCCGGGGTCGCTCCGGAGGACCTGGACGTCTTCATTCCGCACCAGGCCAACATGCGGATCATCGACTCGATGGTGAAGACCCTCAAACTGCCGGAGAACGTCGTCGTCGCCCGCGACGTGGAGACCACCGGCAACACCTCCGCCGCCTCGATTCCGCTCGCGATGGAGCGGCTCCTGGCGACCGGGCAGGCGAAGAGCGGCGACATCGCGCTCGTCATCGGCTTCGGGGCGGGTCTCGTCTTCGCCGCGACGGTCGTTACTCTCCCCTAAGGCTTTTCGCCCGGTCCGAACGAGAACATCCAGCTCCATCGGATTTCTCGGTCCGGAGTTAAGAACCCCCGTAGACAACCACTGAAGGAGCGCCGACATGGCCGCCACCCAGGAAGAGATCGTCACCGGTCTCGCCGAGATCGTCAACGAGATCGCCGGTATCCCGGTCGAGGACGTCCAGCTGGACAAGTCCTTCACCGACGACCTGGACGTCGACTCGCTGTCCATGGTCGAGGTCGTCGTCGCCGCCGAAGAGCGCTTCGACGTCAAGATCCCCGACGAGGACGTCAAGAACCTCAAGACGGTCGGCGACGCTGCCGACTACATCCTGAAGAACCAGGCCTGATCCCAGGCCGGTTCGTGTGTCGCCACCCGGCGGTGGCGCCGCTGATTCACGACCCTCTACACGTGGAGAAGATTTTCCAGTGAACTCGACCAATCGCACCGTGGTCGTCACCGGT
Source organism: Streptomyces sp. NPDC008125 (assembly GCF_042957125.1). Taxonomy (NCBI): domain Bacteria; kingdom Bacillati; phylum Actinomycetota; class Actinomycetes; order Kitasatosporales; family Streptomycetaceae; genus Streptomyces; species Streptomyces sp. NPDC008125. The sequence goes on along the minus strand of NZ_JBIBHR010000020.1, from coordinate 44,693 downwards.
ATCGGCGCAACCACTCCGCTGGGTGGCGACTCCGCATCGACCTGGGAAGGGTTGATGGCCGGCCGCTCCGGCGTCAAGCCTCTCGAGGGCGAGCGCTTCGCCGAACTGCCCGTCCGGATCGCCGCGCTGGCCGCGGTGGACCCGGGCGAGGTACTGCCCCGCCCACTCGCCCGCAAGCTGGACCGCTCGGCGCAGTTCGCGCTGATCGCGGCCCGCGAGGCATGGGCGGACGCCGGCTTCACCGGCAAGGCCGGTGAGGACGACAAGATCCGGCCCGAGCGGCTGGGCACGGTCATCGCCTCCGGCATCGGTGGTGTGATCACGCTGCTCGACCAGTACGACGTGCTGAAGGAGAAGGGCGTACGCCGCGTCTCCCCGCACACCGTTCCCATGCTCATGCCGAACGGCCCGTCGGCCAACGTCGGCCTCGAGGTCAACGCCCAGGCCGGTGTCCACACGCCGGTCTCCGCGTGTGCTTCGGGTGCCGAGGCCATCGGGTACGCCGTCGAGATGATCCGTACCGGCCGTGCCGATGTGGTGGTCGCCGGCGGTACCGAGGCGGCCATCCACCCGCTGCCGATCGCGGCCTTCGCCAACATGATGGCGATGTCCAAGAACAACGACGAGCCCCAAAAGGCCTCGCGTCCGTACGACACGGGCCGTGACGGCTTCGTCCTCGGCGAGGGCGCGGGCGTCGTGATCCTGGAGTCGGCCGAGCACGCCGCCGCGCGCGGCGCCAAGGTCTACTGCGAGGTGCTGGGCCAGGGCCTGTCGGCCGACGCCCACCACATCGCGCAGCCCGAGCCGACCGGCCGGGGCATCGCCGCGGCGATGCGCAACCTGCTGGAGAACACGGACCTCAAGCCGTCCGAGGTCGTCCACCTCAACGCGCACGCCACGTCCACGCCGCAGGGCGACGTGGCCGAGCTGAAGGCGCTGAGCGCGGTCCTCGGCGACGACCTCGACCACGTCGCGATCTCCGCGACCAAGTCGATGACGGGTCACCTGCTCGGTGGCGCGGGCGGTATCGAGACCGTCGCCACGGTCCTCGCGCTGCACCACCGGATGGCCCCGCCGACCATCAACATCGAGAACCTCGACGACGACGTGACGGCGAACATCGTCCGCGACAAGCCGCAGCCGCTGCCGGAGGGTTCGATCGCCGCGATCAACAACTCCTTCGGCTTCGGGGGCCACAACGTGGTCCTGGCGTTCCGCAGCGTCTGATCGTTTCCGCTCGGTCCGTACGGCTCGGTCCGTACGGTGATGCCCGCCCCCCGGTTGTCCGGGGAGGCGGGCATCACCGTGTCCGGGTGGTCGAACTCACATCCGACCGGGTTCGACGATCGCCTCGCTGCCGATCGGCACGAACCCGGCGGCGAGGAAGCCGCGCAGGGAGCGGGCGTTGCCGGGGGCGACGGCCGCGAAGACGGGGCTGCCGGCCGGTACGAGGGTGAGGGCGTCGGCCAGCAGGCTCCGGCCACGCCCCCGGGGGGACTCCGGACCGGGGGCGTCCGGTGCGTGCAGCTCGATGCTGAGCTCCACGCGGCCCGCGAGCCCCTCGGCGAGGGTGATCAGGCCGCGCTCGTCCCCGTACACCGTCACGTTCCGGCGGAGGCGGCGGGCGTGGAGGACGCGGGGCCGGTCATCGGGCCCCCGCCACCTGGGTGGCGAGGAAGTCGAGCAGGACGGCGTTGAACCGCTCGGGCTGCTCGGCACCCGGCAGGTGGCCGGCACCCTCGATCACTTCGAGCCGCGCGTGCGGGGCGTGGCGGCAGAGCTCCTCGGCGTCGGCGAGCGGGGTGTACACGTCGTCGGCGCCGACCACGACGAGTACGGGGACGTCGGCGGCGGCCAGCACGGGCCGGAGGTCGGGGCGTTCGGCGCGGCCCCGGAGCGCGGCGGCGGCGCCGCGCGGGTCGGTGGTCCGCATCATCGTCAGCACCCGGTCGGCGACCTCGGGCAGGGCGGTGACGTTGTACTCCGCGAGCATCTTGTCGATGACCTCGGCGGCGTACCCGTCCATGCCCTCGGCGAGCAGTCGGTCGGCGAGCTCGTTGCGGTACGCCTTGCCGTCCTCGGTCTCCGGCGACGCCGAGGTGTCGGAGAGGACCAGGGCGCGGACCCGCTCCGGGTGGAGCCGACGGAACTCCAGGGCGATCTGACCGCCCATCGAGACACCGCCGACGACCGCGTCCGCGAGGCCCAGGTGGTCGAGGAGGGCGGCGAGGTCGTCGGCGAAGTCGGAGAGGCGCACCGTCCCCTCGGTCACCCCGCTCGCGCCGTAGCCGCGCAGGTCCGGGGTGACCACCCGGTGTCCGCCCGCCACCAGCGCCCGGGCCTGCGCGCCCCAGAGCGAGCGGTCGAAGGGGTGGCCGTGGACCAGGACGACGGGTATTCCGTCGCGGGGGCCGGTGTCGTCGTGGTGGAGGGTGGTGCCGCGCACCTCGTGGAAGGTCATGCGTGCGCAGCGTAGTGAAGCCGTGCTCCTCGGTCGCCGGCCATTCACCATCCGGGACACCGCTCCTGACGGCCCGTGAGCTCCTGGGCGCGCTCGGGGCTCAGACCACCTGGTGCAGCCAGCGGACCGGGGCGCCCTCGCCCGCGTGCCGGAAGGACTCCAGCTCGTCGTCCCAGGGTTTGCCGATGAGCCCCGCGACCTCCGCCTCCAGGTCCGACTCCCCGCGCAGGGAGCGCGTCAGGGCGGCCCGCAGCCGGTCCTCGGGGACGAGGATGTCGCCGTTCATCCCGGTGACGGCGTGGAAGATGCCGAGCGTGGGGGTGGAGCTGTAGCGCTCCCCCTCGGCCGTGGCGCACGGCTCGGCGGTCACCTCGAAGCGGAGCAGGTCCCAGCCGCGCAGGGCGGAGGCGAGCTCCGAGGCGGTGCCGGCGCGGCCCCGCCAGGAGAACTCGGACCGCCAGGTGCCGGGCGCGGCCGGCTGTCTGGTCCAGTCCAACTGGACCCGCAACCCCAGCACGCCCGCGACCGCCCACTCGATGTGCGGACAGAGCGCGCGCGGTGCGGAGTGTACGTAAAGGACTCCACGTGTCGTCACCGGAACCTCCCGTGTGGGACGAGGTACGCCTTCCCCAGCGGCCTCGCGCCCGTACCGCCTGTTCCCGGCCGGCTCCCGAGGTTGTCATCAGTAAACAGCATCGGGAGATAATCTCCAGAAAACGGACAGTATGTGACGTGAGGTAACTTACCGGACCCCCGTGCGGGAGCGCGGGTGGGCGGGCGTCACTGTTCTCCGGGAAAAAGCTACCGTGCGCCGGGGCCGGACGTGTGACGTACGGTCGGTCCCGAGCCCCTCGTCCGCCTGCTTTCACCCGGCGGAGCGCGCCCGGCGCACGCCTGCACGCACCAGGTGTGCCGGAGGCCATGACCAGGGGCATAGGCCAAGGAAGACGGAGGGTTGAGGATGCCGGAGCGCACGCGGTCGGATCGACGTTCACGTACCACCGTCACCGGTTTGGCGGCATGGGCGTGCGCCGGCGCACTCGCGCTGGTCGGCTGTTCCGGCGGAGCGGACGGGGGCGCGAAGAGCGCGCCGAAGGGCGCGGGTCACGCCTCCGCCGCCGCGCCCGCCGGTCCGGTGTGGAACCGTCACCCGGGCTCGGTCGCGGCGGTCGGCGATTCGATGACCCGGGGGTTCGACGCCTGTTCGGTGCTGGCCGACTGCCCCGAGGTCTCCTGGGCCACCGGGACGGACGGCGCGGTGCGCAGTCTCGCCGCCCGGCTCCTCGGCCCCTCCGAGGTGGCGGCGCACAGCTGGAACCACGCCGTGTCGGGGGCCCGGATCGCCCAGTTGCCGGAGCAGATGGCCGAGGCGGCGCGGGAGCGGCCGGAGCTGGTGACGGTGATGATCGGCGCCAACGACGCCTGCCGGGGCTCGGTGGCGACCATGACGCCGGTCGAGGACTTCCGGTTCTCCTTCGACCTGTCGCTGCGGCAGTTGCGGGCGGCCGTCCCGAAGGCACAGGTGTACGTGGCGAGCGTGCCGGACCTGTGGCGGCTCTGGTCGACCGGGCGCCGCAGCCCGCTGGGCAAGCAGGTGTGGAAGCTCGGGATCTGCAAGTCGATGCTGGCCGACGCCGACGACATGGGCAGGGCCGCCACCGCCCGGCGGGCCGCCGTGCGCGCGCGGGTGGTGGAGTACAACAAGGTGCTGCGCGAGGTGTGCGCCGAGGACGACCTCTGCCGGTACGACGGCGACGCTGTCTACGACTATCCGTTCACCGGCGCCCAACTCAGCCCGTGGGACTGGTTCCACCCGGGCCGCGACGGTCAGGCCCGGCTGGCGGAGATCGCCTACCGCAATGTCACGGCACCCGCCCCACCAGCGTAAAGTCCGATCATGAGTACGGTGACGACGATCAGCAGCGACCCCTTCGGCACCCTCCCGGACGGTACGTCCGTGGAGCGCTGGACCCTGGAACGCGACGGGACCCGGGTGCGTCTGCTGACGTACGGCGCGATCGTGCAGTCCGTCGAGGTGCCGGACCGGGACGGGGTCGCCGGGGAGGTCGTCCTCGGGCTGCCGGACCTCGCCGGGTACACGACGTACGCCTCGCCGTTCTTCGGCGCGGTCTGCGGGCGGTACGCGAACCGCATCGGCGGTGCCTCCTTCGCGCTCGACGGCCGCACCCACCGGCTGACCGCCAACGAGGGCCCCAACCAGCTGCACGGCGGAGCGCGCGGCTTCGACAAGCGGGTCTGGGACGCCCGCGAGGCGGACGGCGGCGTGGTGCTCGGCCTCGTCGCCGAGGACGGCGAGGAGGGCTTCCCCGGACGGCTCGCGGTCTCGGTGACGTACACGCTGGAGCCGGGCGGGACGCTGCGGATCGGCTACCGGGCGACCACCGACGCGCCGACCGTCGTGAACCTCACCAACCACACCTACTGGAACCTGGCGGGCGCGGGCACAGGCAGCGCGCTCGGGCACGAGCTGCGGATCGCGGCCGGCCGGATCACCCCGGTGGACGCCGCCTCGCTGCCGACCGGCGAGCTCGCGTCCGTGGACGGCACCCGGTTCGACTTCCGCCGGGCGAAGCCGGTGGGCCCGGCGTACGACCACAACTACGTGCTGGACAACCCGGGCGAACTCGCCGAGGCCGCCGCCGAGCTGTACGACGCCGGGTCCGGGCGGGCGCTGACGGTACGTACGACCGAGCCGGGCATCCAGCTGTACACCGCCGACCACCTCGGCGACGGCCCGTTCGTGCCGTCCGCGGGGATCGCGCTGGAGACCCAGCACTTCCCGGACTCGCCGAACCGGCCGGACTTCCCGAGCACGGTGCTGCGGCCGGGCGAGGAGTACGTCTCGACGACGGAGTACGACTTCTCCGTGCGCTGATCCGGACGAGATTCCGGGCGGGCCGGACCCCGGGCGGGCCGGACCTCGGGCGGACCCGATCCCGGGGGCCCGAGACGAGGGAGGAGCCCCCCGGCGGTGTCAGGTCCGCCGGGGGGCTCCTCCGTGCGTGGACCGTCCCGAGCCCGGTTCATACCCCGGATCTCCGCGATCATCCCCCGGGACCGCTTTCCGGCCGGCCGGATCTCGCGAAGGTCCGGGCGCGGCCGGTGGGCGCTGTGCGAAGGTGGCCGGATGACGTCGTTGGAAGACCTCCGCAGACTGCGCCGGGCCCGCGACCGGATGGACCGCGAGTACGCCGAGCCACTCGACGTCCCGGCGCTGGCCCGTACCGCCCTGATGTCGGCGGGCCACTTCTCGCGCAGCTTCAAGGCGGCCTACGGGGAGACCCCGTACAACTACCTCATGACCCGCCGGATCGAGCGGGCGAAGGCGCTGCTGAGGCGGGGCGACCTGTCGGTCACGGAGGTCTGCTTCGAGGTCGGCTGTACCTCGCTCGGGTCGTTCAGCTCGCGCTTCACCGAGCTGGTCGGCGAGAGCCCGAGCGTCTACCGGGCCCGCCCCCACGAGGCGGGCGCGGCCGTCCCCGCCTGCGTCGCGAAGATCCGGACCAGACCGGTCAGGAATGGAGAAGCGGATCGATGACGCCGCCCGTAGCGTGAAACGCATGGACATCAACCTTTCCCAGTGCTTCATCGCCGTCGACGACCACGACAAGGCGCTCCCCTTCTACCGCGACGTGCTCGGGCTCGAAGTCCGCAACGACGTCGGGTTCGAGGGGATGCGCTGGGTGACCGTCGGCTCCCCCGCACAGCCCGACGTGAACATCGTGCTGGAGCCGCCGCTGGCGGACCCGGGCGCCTCGGCCGCCGACCGGCAGGCCGTGGCGGAACTGCTCGCCAAGGGCCTGCTGCGCGGGGTCATCTTCGCCACCGACGACGTCGACGCCACGTTCGAGCGCATCCGCGCGGCGGGCGGCGAGGTGCTCCAGGAGCCGCTCGACCAGCCGTACGGCGTCCGCGACTGCGCCTTCCGCGACCCGTCCGGCAACATGCTGCGTTTCACCCAGAGCAAGAAGTGACGCACCGGCCCATCCCGCGGCGGACCGCCGCGCGGTGGGCCGCAGCAGCGCAGCACCGCGACACCGCAGTCAGCCGTACCGCAGGAGGAGACACGCATGAGCAGGGCCCAGAGGACGGATCGCCGGACTGCCGAGGAGCGCGGCGCGGACAGCCACGATCTGATCCGGGTGCACGGCGCGCGGGTGAACAACCTCAAGGACGTCAGCGTCGAGCTGCCCAAGCGCCGGCTGACCGTGTTCACCGGCGTCTCCGGCTCGGGCAAGAGCTCCCTGGTGTTCGGCACCGTCGCCGCCGAGTCGCAGCGGCTGATCAACGAGACGTACAGCGCCTTCGTGCAGGGCTTCATGCCCACGCAGGCACGGCCCGAGGTGGACGTGCTCGACGGCCTGACCACCGCGATCCTCGTCGACCAGCAGCGGCTCGGCGGTGACCCCCGCTCCACGGTGGGCACGGCCACCGACGCCAACGCGATGCTGCGCATCCTCTTCAGCCGCCTCGGCGAGCCGCACATCGGGCCGCCCAGCGCGTACGCGTTCAACGTCCCCTCGGTCCGGGCGAGCGGGGCGATCACCGTCGAACGCGGCAACAAGAAGGCCGTGAAGGCCACCTTCAACCGCACCGGCGGGATGTGCCCGCGCTGCGAGGGCCGGGGCACCGTCTCCGACATCGACCTCACCCAGCTCTACGACGACTCCAAGTCGCTGTCCGAGGGCGCGTTCACCATCCCCGGCTGGAAGTCCGACAGCTTCTGGACCGTGCGGGTCTACGCCGAGTCGGGTTTCCTCGACCCGGACAAGCCGATCCGCGACTTCACCGGGAAGGAGATGCAGGACTTCCTGCACCGGGAGCCCACCAAGGTGAAGGTCGAGGGCGTCAACCTCACCTACGAGGGGCTGATCCCCAAGATCCAGAAGTCCTTCCTCTCCAAGGACAAGGAGGCGCTCCAGCCGCACGTCCGGGCGTTCGTGGAGCGCGCGGTCACCTTCGCCACCTGCCCCGAGTGCGAGGGCACCCGGCTCAGCGAGGGTGCGCGGGCCTCGAAGATCGCGGCGGTCTCCATCGCCGACGCCTGCACGATGCAGATCAGCGACCTCGCCGCGTGGGTGGGCACTCTGGACGAGCCGTCGGTGGCGCCACTGCTCACCGCCCTGGGGCGGACCCTCGACTCGTTCGTGGAGATCGGCCTCGGCTACCTCTCGCTCGACCGCCCGGCCGGCACGCTCTCCGGCGGTGAGGCGCAGCGGGTGAAGATGATCCGCCACCTCGGCTCCTCGCTGACGGACGTCACGTACGTCTTCGACGAGCCGACCATCGGGCTCCATCCGCACGACATCGAGCGGATGAACGGTCTGCTGCTGCGGCTGCGGGACAAGGGCAACACGGTGCTGGTGGTGGAGCACAAGCCGGAGACGATCTCCATCGCCGACCATGTGGTGGACCTGGGTCCGGGGGCCGGTACGGCGGGCGGCACGGTCTGCTTCGAGGGGACCGTGGAGGGCCTGCGGAAGAGCGACACGGTCACCGGTCGCCACTTCGACGACCGGGCGAAGTTGAAGGACGAGGTGCGGGAGTCCACCGGGGCCCTGGAGATCCGGGGCGCGTCGACGCACAACCTGCGGGACGTGGACGTGGACCTCCCCCTCGGGGTGCTCACGGTCGTGACCGGGGTCGCCGGTTCCGGCAAGAGCTCGCTGGTCCACGGTGAGCTGCCCCGGCAGGCGGGGGCCGAGAAGGTGATCTCGGTGGATCAGAGTCCGATCCGGGGTTCGCGGCGGAGCAACCCCGCGACGTACACCGGGCTGCTCGACCCGGTCCGCAAGGCGTTCGCGAAGGCCAACGGGGTGAAGCCGGCTCTCTTCAGCGCCAACTCCGAGGGTGCGTGCCCCGGTTGCAACGGCATCGGGGTCGTCTACACGGATCTGGCGATGATGGCGGGGGTGGCCTCGGTCTGCGAGGAGTGCGAGGGCCGCCGCTACCAGGCGTCGGTGCTCGAATACCGGCTCGGCGGGCGGGACATCAGTGAGGTGTTGGCCATGCCGGCCGCCGAGGCGCGGGAGTTCTTCGCCGAGGGTGAGGCGGCCGCCCCGGCGGCGGAGCGGATTCTCGGCCGTCTGGTGGACGTCGGTCTCGGATACCTCACGCTGGGGCAGCCGTTGACCACGCTCTCCGGCGGTGAGCGCCAACGCCTCAAGCTGGCCACGCACATGGGCGAGAAGGGCGGGATCTATCTGCTCGACGAGCCGACCACCGGTCTGCACCTCGCCGACGTCGAGCAGTTGCTCGGCCTGCTCGACCGGTTGGTGGACTCGGGCAAGTCGGTGATCGTGGTCGAGCACCACCAGGCGGTGATGGCGCACGCCGACTGGATCGTCGACCTCGGGCCCGGGGCGGGCCACGACGGCGGGCAGGTGGTCTTCGAGGGCACCCCGGCCGATCTGGTGGCCGCCCGCTCCACCCTCACGGGCGAGCACCTCGCGGCGTACGTGGGCGGCTGAGCGGGGCGCCGGGCCCCACCGGAGCGGCCCGCCGGGAGGCCGGCCCCGCCAGGAGGCCGGGCCCGGCCCCTCGCCCCACCCCGCCCGTACCGGCGGGCGGAGCGGGCTCCGTGGAGGCTCGGTGGGGCCAGTGCGGGTCCTCCCAGCGGTCGGCCTCGATCAGCCGCTCCACCACCGGCCCCAGCACCGGGGCCAGGGCCACCGCGAAGCTGTCGGCGAGGTGGCTGTCGTCGCGGTAGACGGAGACGTTGCCGACGACCACGGGGCAGCGGTGGGCACGGGTGTCGCAGATCCAGGGGCGGGGGTCGACGAGGGCGGCTCCGGTCGCGGTGGCGGCGGCGCGTACGGCGGCCCGGCGGGCCGGGTCGTGGGTCGCGGCGCCGAGGGTGGCGGCGCAGGCGTGCAGCCGGGTGGAGTTGTCCGCGGCGCAGTCGACCGGGTCGCCGAGCGGCCAGGGGGTGTCGAGGAGAGCCGCGACGCGGGTGCCGGGGGTGGCGAGGCGCCGGTAGACGGCCTCGAAGCCGTCCGTCCACTGGCGGAGGCCGTCGGCGGCGGGGTGGACGGGATCGCCCGCCTCCGAGGAGGAGACGACGACCAGGTCGGGGTGGAGGGCGTTGATCCGCGCGACGGCCTTGTCCCGCCAGGTGTCGCAGGCGGTGTACGGCTCGCCGCCGGTCATGATGGTGACCTCGGCGGTCTTGCAGGAGGCCTTGGTCAGGGAGACGAGTCTCCAGTGGTGCTCGGTGGCCACCCGTTCCAGGGCCGGGAACCACTGGGCGGCGTGCGAGTCGCCGAACAGCACCACGGTGCGGGAGGCGGTCGCGTCCCCGTACGCGCAGGGCGGTACGTCCGTTCCCGCGTAGCCCGCTTGGCAGCCGTCCCGGTAGACGGCGGAGCGTGCGGACCGCACCCCGGTCAGGGTGGGGGCGAGGTTGGACGGGAGTTCGGCCGGCGCGGTGGCGAGGAGGCCGGTCAGCCGGGCCCCGGGGTCCGCGGCGGCGGTCAGCTCGGCGGCGAGGGCCGGTGCGGGCGGTCCCGTCCCGATCGTCGGCGGGACGGCGGCGGCGGTCAGCGCGAGTACGGTGATCCCGGCCGAGAGCCCGGCGCCCAGCAGCAGCGCGCGGCGGGGGCGCCCCTTGAGCGCCCGGTGGAAGCGGACCGGGTTCTCCACCAGGCGCAGCGTCAGCCAGGCCAGACCCAGGCCCGCGGCGCACAGCCCCAGCGCGGCCGGGACTCCGTCGTCGGTGCCGAGCGCCGCCGGGGCGATCACCAGGAGCGGCCAGTGCCAGAGGTACCAGCCGTAACTGAGGCCGCCGGTCCACACGAGGGGCCGCAGGCCCAGCAGGCGCCCGGCGCCGTACCGAGTGGGCGCGCAGCCCGCGCCGAGGACGAGGGCGGCGCCGAGGACCGGCAGGGCGGCGCGGTGGCCGGGGAACGGGGTGGCGTCGTCGAAGCGGAGGGCCGCGGCCAGTACGCAGGCCAGGCCGAGCCAGGTCAGCGCGGCGGCGAGGGGCGCGGGCAGTCGGCGGAGCCGGTCGGCCGCGAGGGCGGTCAGGGCGCCCGCGCCGAGTTCCCAGGCCCTGGGCGGTGAGCCGAAGTACGCCCAGGGCGGTGAGGACCGGGTGAGCAGGACGCCGAGCGCGAACGAACCCAGGCATACCGCGCCGAGCGGCAGCGCGGCCCGCCCGTACCGGCCCCGGGCGAGCCGCAGGGCCGGCAGCAGGAGCAGCGGCCACACCAGGTAGAACTGCTCCTCCACGGCCAGCGACCAGAAGTGCTGGAAGGGCGACGGCGGACTGTCCTGCGCCAAGTAGTCCGTACCGGCCAGCGCCAGGCGGAAGTTGACCGCGTACAGCGCACTGGCGAGTGCGTCGCCGGCGTATTCGGCGAGCCGCGCCTTCGACAGGAAGAGCCACGCGCCGGCGAGGGTGGCCGCGGTCACCACGGAGGCGGCGGGCAGCAGCCGCAGGACGCGGCGGGCGTAGAACGCGCGGACCGACACCCGGCCGGTGGCGGCGCGTTCACGCAGCATCAGGGAGGTGATCAGGAAGCCGGAGATCACGAAGAAGACGTCGACGCCCACATAGCCGCCCGCGACCGCCGCCACCCCGGCGTGCGACAGCACGACCAGCCCGACGGCGACCGCCCGGAGCCCCTGGATGTCCGGCCGGCGGGCGGGGACCGGGCCGGGCCCCGCCGTGCCGCCCACCGTGCGGGGCCGGACTGCTGCGGGGGATCTGCTCGGCATGGGGGCGGCTCCTCGCGGGGGCCGGGGTGTCCGGCTGATCCCGCGCGCCGGCCCCCCGGGGCACCTGTGTGCGGACGGGACAGGGTCGTACTGTCCATCCGCAAGAAGGAGTGGGAATGACGCGCGCGCCAACGACCGGACAATTCACGGCCTGTGGTCGGGCGGTTCGCGTTTCCCTCCAGGTGGCCCGGGAGTTGGAGCAGTCAGTCCTCTTCGGCCTTCACCAGCGAGGTGACCGGCGCGGGCGGGGCGGCGGGGGCGTCTTCGGCGTCGACGAGGTCGCGGACCAGCAGGGTCGCGCCGGCCACCGCGCCCGGCATCAGGAATATGGCGACGACCGGGACGAGGAAGGCGAGGGTCAGCGGGACGCCGAAGCCGAGGACCAGCATCCGCCGGCCGCGCAGCAGTGCGAGGCGGGAGCGCAGGTCGCGGCCCCGGCGCTGGAGGGCCACGGAGGTGAGTTCCTCGGCGAGGAAGTAGCCGGAGACGCAGAACCCGAGGGCGGGGACGACGGTCTGCCCGGCCACCGGGATGAATCCGAGGGCGAAGAGGACGATGCCGTAGAGAGAGACCCGCACCAGGATGCGGACGGAGTCGCGGGCGGAGATCCAGAGTTCGCGCCAGAGCGGGAGCCCGGACTCGGGGACCTCGCCGCCTTCGCTGCGGTCGACCTCCTCGGAGAGCGACTCGTAGAACGGCTGGCCGACCAGGAGGGTGACGGCGGTGAAGGTGATGACCGCCAGGAACAGGCCGAAGGCGAAGACCAGGACGGTCAGCGTGTTGCGCAGCAGTCCGAGCCAGGGCGAGGACCAGTCGTCGGCGAACGGGGTGGACCAGCCCACGAAGTCGTCGGCGCCGTAGGCGAGTCCGACGAGCGCGCCCGCGTACAGGACGAGGGTGATCAGCCCCGGCAGCAGCCCGAAGCCGAACCAGCGGCCGTGCCGGCCGACCCAGCGCTGACCCTTCAGCAAGTAGCCGAATCCGGCCGCGAGATCGCTCATGGCGCCAGGGTACGTGCGCACCCCCCGGACGACGCCATGGGGTGTCCGGGGGGTGCGTCCTCGCCGTGGTGGGCGGGCGGGATCAGGCGACGATCAGGTCGACCTTGATGTTGCCGCGGGTGGCGTTGGAGTACGGGCAGACCTGGTGGGCCTGCTCGACGAGCTCGCGCGCGGTCTCCGGGTCGACGTCCGGGACGGAGACGGTGAGCGCGACCTCCAGGCCGAAGCCACCGGTGTCCGCCTGGCCGATGCCGACCGACGCGGTGACGGTCGATCCGGCGATGCTGATCTTCTTCTGCCGGGCGACGACGCCGAGGGCGCTCTGGAAGCAGGCGCTGTAACCGGCCGCGAAGAGCTGCTCGGGGTTGGTGCCGTTGCCGCTGCCGCCCATCGCCTTCGGCGGGTTGACGACGACGTCGAGGTTGCCGTCGTCGGAGTACACCCGGCCGTCACGGCCGTTCTCGGCGGTGGCGACGGCGGTGTAGGCGACGCTTATGTTCGGGATGCTCATGCGGATTTCCTCCTGCTGGTGGCCGAATGCCGTGCGGTCGGACAAGAAGCGCGGTCGGACCCGGGTGGCGGTCCGACGGGGAGACGGTCGGACGGTCAGACGAGGGAGACGATCATCTTCCCGGTGTTCTCGCCGCGCATCAGGCCGTCGAAGGCGTTGAAGCCGTTCTCGATGCCCTCGACGGTGGTCTCGCGGTACTTCAGCTCGCCCGAGGCCAGCCAGTCGGCGGCCTCTTCGACGAACTTCGGGCGGAGCGCGGTGTGGTCGCCGACGAGCAGGCCCTCCAGACGCAGCCGCTTGCCGATGACGAGCGCGAGGTTGCGCGGGGCCGGGGTCGGCTCGGTGCTGTTGTACTGGGCGATCATGCCGCAGATGGCGGCGCGGCCGTGCACGTTGAACGACGAGATCGCGGCTTCCAGGTGCTCGCCGCCGACGTTGTCGAAGTAGACGTCGATGCCGTCCGGGGCGGCCTCGCGGAGCTGGTCGCGGACCGGGCCGTTCTTGTAGTTGAACGCCGCGTCGAAGCCGTACTCCTCGACGAGGAGCTTGACCTTCTCGTCGGAACCGGCCGAACCGATCACCCGGGAGGCGCCCTTGAGGCGGGCCATCTGGCCGACCTGGCTGCCTACGGCTCCGGCGGCGCCGGAGACGAAGACGGCGTCGCCCTCCTTGAAGGAGGCGACCTCGAAGAGTCCGGCGTAGGCGGTGAGGCCGGTCATGCCGAGTACGCCGAGGTAGGCGGAGAGCGGTGCGAGGTCGGGGTCGACCTTCGCCACGCGCTTCGCGGGGACCTCGGCGTACTCGCGCCAGCCGAGGCCGTGCAGGACGTGGTCGCCGACAGCGACGCCCTCGGCGTTCGAGGCGACGACCTCGCCCACCGCGCCGCCGTCCATCGGCCGGTCGAGCTCGAAGGGCGGGGTGTACGACTTGACGTCGTTCATCCGGCCGCGCATGTACGGGTCGACCGAGAAGTAGAGGTTGCGGACGAGAACATGGCCCTCGGCCGGAGCGGCCACCGGCGCCTCACGCAGCGCGAAGTCGTCGGGCTTCGGCCAGCCGTGCGGGCGGGCGACGAGGTGCCATTCGCGGCTGGAGGCGGGAAGTGCTGCAGACATGGGCTCGGGTTCTCCTCGGTGTCGGATGTGGGGGTCGTACCCGGTGGGGCGTACGGCGTGGAAAAGCTTCACCACATGAAACAACCATGCTCCTGGATATTTCACCTTGTCAAGCATCTGCGTATCCTGTGTGTCATGACCACCCCGCGCACAGATCCTCTGACCCTCGAAGTCGTCGAGCTGATCGGCACTGTCGTGGCGCGCTACTACGAGGAGTACGACCGGGCCGCCGCCTCCTTCTCGCTCACCGGTGCACAGGCCCGGGTCCTGCGTCTGCTGTCCATAGAGCCGATGCCCATGCGCCGGATCGCGCAGAAGCTGAAGTGCGAGCCCTCGAACGTGACCGGCATCGTGGACCGGCTGGAGGCCCGTGACCTGGTCGAGCGCCGCCCGGACCCGCACGACCGCCGGGTGAAGCTCGCCGCCCCGACCGAGCAGGGGCGCCTGGTGACGCTCCGGCTCCGCGAGGCGCTCGACTTCGCCCGCGAGCCGCTGGCCGGCCTCTCGGACGCGGAGCGCACGATGCTGCGGGACCTGCTGCGCCGGATGCTCGGGGCCGGGCCGGACGGGGATCTCGGCGATCCCGGCGATGGCGGGGGCCTCGGGGGCTGAGCACCGGGAACGGCTGAGCACCGGGAACGGCGGGCGGGCAGGATGGGCCCATGACCGCCGCCGCCCCCTTCGGCCCGCTCCAGTTCCAGCTCGTCCTGCTCCGCCGGATGGCCGACCACCAGCCGGACCTGGCCGAGGAGGCCCGGCACGAGCTGAGCGCGACCCTCGCCGAGGCGCGCGAGGCGAACCGGCGCTGGCAGGCCATGGTGCGCGGGCCGGGCGGGCGCGGCGTGCTGCGGCGGTACCGCTCCGTCCTCGGCGAACCCGAACAATCCGTCCGGCGGACCGTCGGCGACCTGGAGTGCGACGCGCTGACGTGGGCGCTGCCGCTCTGGCCCGACCTGCGGTTCGAAGTGATGGCCGCACCCGGCGGAGCGGTCTGGAACGCCTGGCTGGTCCGGGCGCCCGGCGCCCCGGGCCCCGTGCTGAACAGCGCGGCCGACCTCGCCCCGTGGTCCTGCACGGTGGACGAGGTGGCGCGGGCCTTCGCGCCGGTCCGCCCGATGGAGGGCAGCGCGCCGACCCGCTGGGCGCTTGCCTTCACGGACCCGGCGACCGGTGCCCCTCACGTCGCCGAGTTCACCTGGGGCCTGTTCCAGCGGCTGCTGCCGGGCCCGCGAACAGCCTGAGCCCTTCTGGTCCACCGGTCGGCCGACGTCCCGATCCGGCCGTTCCCGCAGGCCCGTCCGGCGTACCTCAGCGCGCGCCCGGTCACCGCTCCGCCCACGATGCGAAGGAGAGCCGGCTGCCGCCGGGACCCCACCAGCTCTCGGGAGAACCTGCCGTGACCGTCAGCCTTGAGCAGTTGCGCCGTTGCCACATCGCCGTCGACCTGGGGGCCGCGAGCACCCGCGTGTACGTGAAGGGGCTCGGGCTGGTCGTCGACGAACCGAGCGTCGCCGCCGTCAACACCCGCACCGGATCGCTCATCGCGGTGGGTGCGCTCGCCGAGCAGATGACCGGCCGCACCCCCGGCTACATCCGCGTGGCACGGCCCGTGTCCGGCGGCACCGTGGTGGACATCGAGATGGCCCAGCGCATGCTCCGCCACCTGATCGGCGAGAAGCTCCGCCGCCAGCTGCGCCGCAAGCCCCGGCTGCGCGCCGCCGCCTGCACCCCGCACGACAGCGACCCGCTGGCCCAGCGGGCCACCGTGGAGACCCTGGTCGGGCTCGGCGCCCGCCGGGTGGAGCTCGTGGACACCCTGATCGCGGCGGCCGTCGGCTGCGGGCTCCCGGTCGAGCAGCCGACCGCGACCATGATCATGGTGTGCGGAGCGGCCACCACCCAGATCGCGGTGCTCTCGCTGGGCTCGATCGTCACCGCCGTACGCATCCCCATCGGCGGCAACACCATCGACAACGCGGTGATCCAGCACCTGCGCCAGCACCACGAGCTGATGCTGCCGAGCCAGTCGGTGCGCCCCCTCCAGCTGGCCCTCAGCGGCAACGGGCTGACCTCGCAGGGGCCCGACGTGACCGAGATCCACGGCCGCGACGTGGCGACCGGGCTGGCCCGTTCGGTACAGGTCGACACGGCGGCCGTGCGGCAGGCGATCCACACCCCGCTCACCGCGGTGCTGGACGGTCTCGGCAGGGTCCTGCGGGACTGCCCGCCCGATCTGGTGGCCGACCTCGCCGACCGGGGCATCATGATGGTCGGCGGCAGCGCGCTGCTGCCGGGCTTCGACCAGTTGCTGCGCACCGCCACCGGAATGCCGGTGACCATCGCCGAGCGGCCCGACGTCTGCTCGATCCTCGGCCTCGGCGCGATGCTGGACGGCACGGTCGCGCCGATGGTCCTCAACCCGCTCGCCGGCTGACCGCCCCGCGCGGCCGGGAGCGAGGCGGATGGCGCGGGAGCACGGCGGCGGACCGGACGGGCCCGAGGACACCGACGGCGCGGCGGACGGCCCCGCCGCCTCGGAGGACGGCGGGCACGCCTACGCCCCCCGGCTGCCGGAGCTGCTGGAGGCGGTGTTCAGCGTCGGCACCGATCTGGGGCTCGGCACCACGCTCCAGCAGATCGTGGACACCGCCTCACTGCTGACCGACGCCCGCTACGGCGCCCTCGGGGTGCTGGACCCCGAGTCCGGCCGGATCACCGAGCTGTACACGGCGGGCCTCGGCGACGAGGAGCGCCGGCGCATCGGGGCGCTCCCGGACGGCCGCAGGGGCGTACTGGGCGCGCTGGTCCACGAACACCGGCCGCTGCGCTCCGACGACGTGACCCGCGACCCGCGCTCGGTGGGCGTACCGCCGGGGCACCCGGTCATGCACACCTTTCTCGGCACGCCCGTCCGGGTGGACACCGAGGTGTTCGGCAACCTCTACCTCACCGAGAAGAGCGGCGGGCGGCCGTTCACCGACGCCGACGACGCCCTGCTGCGGATCCTCGGTGCCCAGGCGGGCATCGCGATCAGCAACGCGCGGCTCTACGAGTCGGCCCTCCAGCGGGAGCGCTGGCTCCAGGGGGCCGCGGCCGTCACCACCGCGCTGCTCACCGGGACGAGCCGGGCCGAGGCGCTCCAGACCGTCGCCGAGGGGGCCCGGGTGCTCGCGGAGGCGGCGGCGGGGGTGATCCTCCAGTCCCGCGAGGACGGCGGCATGGAGATCGTCACCGTGTCGACCCTGGAGGACCCGACGGGCATCCTGGGCGCCTCGATCGCGCCCGGTTCCCCCGTACTCGTCCATCTGCTGGGCGGAGAGCCGGTGTTCATGGAGGACGCGGCGACCGACCCGCTGATGACGACCTCGGTGCGCCACCGGTTCGGGCCCAGCATGATGCTGCCGCTGGAGAGCGGCGGCCGGCTGATCGGGACCCTCGCGCTGCCCCGGCTGCGGGGCGGCCGGCC
This sequence comes from Streptomyces sp. NPDC008125, assembly GCF_042957125.1. Taxonomy (NCBI): domain Bacteria; kingdom Bacillati; phylum Actinomycetota; class Actinomycetes; order Kitasatosporales; family Streptomycetaceae; genus Streptomyces; species Streptomyces sp. NPDC008125. Next base: position 27,400 of record NZ_JBIBHR010000020.1, on the reverse strand, counting down.
GTACACCTCGGCGGACCGGCAGCTGGCGACCCAGTTCGCCTCGCAGGCGGCGGTGGCGCTGGTGCTGGCGGACGCCCAGCACGACCGGGAGCAGCTGGCGGTCTACGAGGACCGCGACCGGATCGCCCGTGACCTGCACGATCTCGTGGTCCAGCGGCTCTTCGCGACGGAGATGACGCTGGAGTCGGCCCGCCGCCGGGCCGCCGCGGCGACGAAGGCCCCGGAGTGGTCCGGGGACCCGGACGACGCGGAGGAGGCGGACGGCCTGCTGGTACGGGCGGTGGACGAGCTCGACTCCACGATCCAGGAGGTGCGGACCACGATCTTCGCCCTCCAGCAGCCGCCGGCCGACGCCCCGACGACGTTCCGGGGCCGGGTGCTGCGGGAGACGGCGGGCGCGTCGGCCCTGCTCGGCTTCCAGCCGTCGGTGCACTTCGCGGGGCCGGTGGACGCGCTGGTGGGCGAGTCGGCGGCCGGAAGGCTGCTGGCGGCCCTGCGGGGCGCGCTGGCCGCCGCCCACCGCCGGGCGGGCGTCTCGGCGATCGAGGTCGAGGTGGACGCGACGGCACGGCTGCCGGACGGGCGGCGGGCGGTGCGGCTGCTGGTCGCGGACGACGGGCAGGACGACTCGGGTGAGCGGCGGTCGCCGGTCACCTGGCAGACGCCGATCTGAAGTCCGCCCGTGCGGGCCCGGTCAGTGGCCGGGACCGTGGGTGGGGGCAGCCCGCAGCGCGATCCGGGTGACGGAGTGGGCGACGCCCGCTTCCCGCTTGAGGCGTCGCAGCAGGCTGTCGAGGGCGCCGGGGTCGGCGGCGGTGGCGCGTACGAGGTAGTCGTGGCCGCCGGTGAGGTGCACCACCTCGGTGATGCCCGGCAGCATCAGCACGGAGCGTTCGAACTCCTCGTTGGTGGTGTCCAGGCGCAGCGAGACGTCGATGAAGACGACGAGTCCGGAGCGGGTGTCGGCGGCGGGGTCCACGATCACCGTGAAGCCGCGGATGACGCCGTCGCGGCGCATCCGGCGTACCCGGTCGCCCGCCGCGTTGGCGCTGAGCCCGACGCGCACGCCCAGGTCCCGGTAGGAGATCCGGGCGTCCTCCTGGAGGATGGCGAGTATTTCTCTGTCCAGCCGGTCCATACCACGATTGTCGCAGCATTCGGACAAAACCGACTGCGGAGGCGACTGCGGGAGCACGGGCGCACCCCGGGGGTGAGCGGCGACACGCCGCCCGTATCCCCCGGCCGGAGCATTCCGACGGGCTCCCTGGGCGCGGCAGGACTTGACTGGGCCCGTGGAGACAGCAGCCCCCGAACAGCCCGCCGCACCGGCGGCGGCCAGGCCTTCCGCCGCCGCGTACCGCAACCTCGTCGTGGCGACGATCGGCTTCGCGCTGACCTTCTGGGCGTGGAACCTGGTCTCGCCGCTCTCGGGCGAGTTCAAGGACCGGCTCGGGCTCAGCTCGTTCCAGCAGTCCTTCCTGGTCGCCGTGCCGGTCATCGTCGGCTCGCTCGGCCGCATCCCGGTGGGCGCGCTGACCGACAAGTACGGCGCGAAGCTGATGTTCCCCGCGGTGTCGGCGCTGACCGTCGTGCCCGTACTGCTCCTGATCCCCGCGAGGGACTCGTACGGGGCGATGCTCGCGGTGGGCTTCCTGCTGGGGCTGGGCGGCACCACGTTCGCCATCGGCATCCCCCTGGTCAACTCGTGGTTCCCGCCCTCCGACCGGGGGCTCGCGCTCGGCGTCTTCGGCATGGGCATGGGCGGGGTGGCGCTGTCCGGGTACTTCACCCCGCGCATCGCCAAGCACGGCGACGACCTGCCGTTCCTGGTGGTCGCGGGCGCGCTCGTGGTGTACGCGCTGCTGGCCGCCGTACTGATCACCGACCGCCCCGACCGGCCCGTGCCGGCCGGCACCCTGGTCCACCGGCTCACCGGGGCGGGCAAGCTGCGGGTGACCTGGGAGCTGTCGGCGCTGTACGCGATCGGCTTCGGCGGCATCGTGGCGTTCGGGGTGTACCTGCCGACCTACCTCAAGACCTGGTACGAGATGTCTCCGACCGACGCGGGCACCAAGGCGGCCGGCTTCGCGCTGGTGACCGTGGTCTTCCGGCCGGTCGGCGGCTACCTGTCGGACCACCTGCACCCGGCGCTGGTCACCGCGGCGGCGCTGCTGCTGGCCGCGCTGATGGCGATCGTCCAGGCCTTCGATCCGACGCTGAACCCGGTCGGCACCATCGCGCTGCTCGCCATGGCCGCCGGGCTCGGCACCGCGAGCGGCAGCGTCTTCGCCCTGGTCTCGCAGGTGACCCCGCAGCCGAAGGTGGGCAGCGTGACCGGCATCGTCGGCGCGATGGGCGGCCTCGGCGGGTTCGTGCCGCCGCTGGTGATGGGGGCAATCTACAGCGCCAAGGGCTCGTACTCGATCGGCTTCATGCTGCTCTCCGACCTCGCGCTGGCGGGCTGCGTGTACGCGTACGGGCGGATGCGGAACATCCAGCGGGACTCGGGCTGAGCCGGCGGCCGGGCGCCGAGGGGCTTGCGGGGAACCACGGCGCTGTCTCCCCGCGAGCCCTTACGCTGGCGGGCGTGACGCAACTTCTCCCCGCGCCCCTTCCGCCCGAGCCCCTTCTTCCCGCGCTCCAGCGTCCGACGGCCGGCACGGACGACCGGGAGGCGGTCCGGTTCGGCGAGCTCTCCCTCTCGTACGCCCGGTTGTCCGCGCTCGCGGGCTCGCTCGGGCCCCGGATCACCGGGGCGGGCGGGCGGGTCGCGGTCTGGGCGACGCCGTCCGCGGAGACCGTCGTCGCCGTGGTGGCCGCGCTCCTCGCGGGCGTGCCCGCCGTCCCCCTCAACCCGAAGACCGGTGAGCGCGAACTCGCGCACATCGTCGGCGACAGCGCGCCGGCCGCCGTGCTCGCCGGGCCGGAGGACGTACTGCCGCCGGTGCTCGCCGCGCTGCCCCGGATCGACGTCCTCGTGCGCGGGGACGGCGTGCCGACCGCTGCCGCTCCTGTCGCCGCCGCGGGGCCCGTACCCGTCGGGCCCGGTCCCGGGACAGCCGCGCTGGTCGTCTATACCTCCGGCACCACCGGGCCGCCCAAGGGGGCGCTGCTGCCCCGCCGGGCGGTCGCCGCCTCGCTGGACGCGCTGGAGGACGCCTGGGGCTGGACCGGCGACGACGTCCTCGTCCACGCGCTGCCGCTCTTCCATGTGCACGGGCTCGTGCTCGGGGTGCTCGGGCCGCTGCGCCGGGGCGGTTCGGTACGCCATCTGGGCAGGTTCTCCGCCGAGGGCGTGGCCCGTGAACTCGGCTCCGGGGCAACCATGTTGTTCGGCGTGCCGACCATGTACCACCGCCTGGCCGAGGCGCTCGGGACCGGAAAAAGCACCGCCGGGGAGACCGCCGGGGCCGCACTGGCCGGGGCGCTGGCGGGTGCCCGGCTGCTGGTCTCGGGGTCGGCCGCGCTGCCGGTCCACGACCACGAGCGCATCCACGCGGCGACCGGGCGGCGGGTGATCGAGCGGTACGGCATGACGGAGACGCTGATGAACACCGGCATCCGCGCGGACGGCGTCCCCCGGCCCGGCACGGTCGGCCCGCCGCTCGCCGGGGTGGAGCTCCGCCTGGTGGAGGAGGACGGTTCCCCGGCGGACGGCCCGGAGGCGATCGGCGAGATCCAGGTACGCGGCCCGAACCTCTTCAGCGGGTACCTGAACCGGCCGGACGCCACGGCTGCGGCGTTCACCGAGGACGGCTGGTTCCGTACCGGCGACATGGCCACGGCGGACCCCGACGGGTACGTCCGCATCGTCGGGCGCAAGGCCACCGACCTGATCAAGAGCGGTGGTCACAAGATCGGGGCGGGCGAGATCGAGAATGCCCTGCTCGACCACCCCGGGGTGCGGGAGGCCGCGGTCACCGGCGAACCGGACCCGGACCTCGGCGAGCGGATCGTCGCCTGGGTGGTCCCGGCCGACCCCGGATCACCGCCCGGCGAGGCCGAGTTGGCGGACCATGTGGCGAAACTCCTCGCCCCGCACAAGCGCCCCCGCGCCGTCCGCCACCTCGACGCCCTGCCGCGCAACGACCTGGGCAAGATCATGAAGCGGGCGTTGACGACCGATCCCCCGAGCGGACCGGGCCACGGTGGCTGAGCGGTCGGCGCGCCGGACCGCACGCGCGATGATCGCCGTCGTCGCGGACACCTTCGACGAGCGGCCGGCCCCCGGCGACGGGCACCACCCGGGCGCCGCGCAGGCACCGGACGGGCCGCTCGGCTGGAGCGGTTACGGGGCGGCGCGGTCCGAGGCCGCGGAGCGGACCGGCGAGACGGAGTCGGTGGTGCACGGCACAGCCCTGGTCGACGGGCGGCCCTGCGTGCTGCTCGCCTTCGAATTCGGCTTCCTGGGAGGCTCGTTGGGGCACCGGACCGGGGACCGGCTGACGGCCGCGTACTCCCTCGCCCGGGAACTCCGGCTGCCGCTGGTCTCCCTGGTCGCCACGGGCGGCAGCCGGATGCAGGAGGGCATGGTCGCGCTCACCCAGCTCCAGCGGGTGGCCCGTGCCTCGGCGGAGCTGCGGGCGGCCGGGCTGCCGCAGCTCGCGGTCCTGCGGGACCCGACGACCGGCGGCGGCTGGGCCACCGTGGGCGCGGGCGCCGACGTGGTGCTGGCGCTGCCGGGGGCGCAGGTCGGGTTCGCCGGTTCGCGGGTGCGCCCGCCGGACGCGGACCCGTACGCGTACACCGCCGAGGGGCAGTTGGCGGCGGGGCAGGCCGACGCGGTGGTGGATCAGGCGGAGTTGGCGGGGACGCTGGGGCGGTGGCTGGGGGTATTGAGGGGCGGCGCGGAGACGGGTGCGCGGGCGTCCGGCGTCCGGCCCGCTCCGGTGCCGCACGCGCTTTCCCGCACCCGGCTCCCCGCGACCGGCCGGGAGGCGGTGGCCCGGGCCCGTGCGCCTGAACGGCCGCGCGCCGAGGCGTACTTGGACGCGTACTTCGCGTACCGGCTCGTCCTGCGCGGCGACCGGGCGGGCGGCACGGACCCGGGGACGCTCTGCGGGTTCGGGCTCCACGGGGACCGGCCGGTGGCGTACGTCGCCCAGTGCGGCACCGCCACCCGGCCGGCCGGGTATCGGACGGCGGCCCGGACCGTGCGGCTGGCGGACCGGCTCGGCATTCCCGTACTCACCCTGATCGACACCCCGGGCGCCGCCAACGACGCGGCGGCCGAACGGGCCGGGGCGGGCGCGGCGATCGCCGACGCCTTCGCCGCGATCGCTGAGGCGCGGGTACCGGTGACCACGCTGGTGATCGGCGAGGGCGGTTCGGGCGGCGCGCTCGCCCTGGCCGCTCCCGGCCGCACCCATGTCACGGCCGACAGCTACTTCTCCGTCATCGCACCGGAGCCGGCGGCGGCGATCCTCAAGCGCCCGCCGTCCCGGGCCGACGAGACGGCCGACCAGCTCGGCCTGCGGCCCCAGGACCTGGTGGCCCTGGGGATCGCCCAGGGCATCGTGGGCGAGGAGCCGGAGGCACGGTAGGCGCCGCCCCGGCTCAGGAGGCCGCCGCGAGGGCGCGGAGCCGGGGGGCGACCTCCTCGCCGACCCGGAACGCCTCCTCCAGGTGGGGGTAGCCGGAGAGCACGAACTCGTCCACGCCGAGGCGCCGGTACTCGTCCAGCCGGGCCGCCACCTCGTCGTGCGAGCCGACCAGGGCGGTACCGGCCCCCTCGCGCACCAGGCCGATGCCGGCCCAGAGATTCGGGGAGATCTCCAGCTTCGCGGCGTCGGCGCTGCCGCCGTGCAGGGCGGTCATCCGGGCCTGGCCCACGGAGTCCATGCGGGCGAACCGCTGCTGGCTCGCCCGGACCGCCTCCGGGTCGATGCCCGCGAGAATCCGGTCGGCCTCCGACCAGGCCTCGGCGGAGGTGTCGCGGCTGATGACGTGCAGCCGGATCCCGTACCGCAGCGCCGGGGCCACCGCGCGCAGCCTCGCGATGCGCCCGGCGATGGCCGCGGGCGGTTCGCCCCAGAGCAGCTGGACGTCGGCCCGGCGGGCGGCGACCGCCTCCGCGGCGGGGGACGCCCCGCCGAAGTACAGGGGAACCCGGTGCTGGACGGCCGGGTCGGTGAGCTTGGCGCCCTCGATCCGCAGGTGTTCGCCGTGGTGGTCGACCTCCTTCCCGTCGAGGAGGTCCCGCAGCACCGACATCACCTCGTCGGTCCTGGCGTACCGCTGGTCGTGCGGCAACGCGTCGCCGTAGGCGAGCTGTTCGGCGGGATCACCGCCGGTGACCACGTTGAGGGAGAGCCGTCCCCCGGCGAACCGGCGGAAGGCGTCGGCCTGCTGGGCGAGGAGCGTCGGGCTGGTGAACCCCGCGCGGAAGGCGACGAGGAAGCCGATCCGCTCGGTGTGCTGGGTGAGCGCGGCGCTGAGGACCCACGGGTCGACACAGCCGAGCCCGACCGGCGTCAGCAGCGAGTGGAACCCGGCGGTCTCGGCGGCGCGGGCGACCTGCGCGAGGTAGCCGACGTCGGCACGGCGGCGGGTGGCGGAGCCGGTCCGGCCCTGCACGGCGGTGACCCCGCCGGGGTCGCGGCCGTCACCGCCGGTGGGCAGGAACCAGTGCAGCAGGAGGGAGCTCTCGGACATGGCGGACCCCGATCGGCAGCGGTGGGAGCGGGAGCGACGGCCGGTTGCCCGGCAGGCGCGCGGCGAGCGCCGCGCACGTCGCGTCAGTGGTGCGTGTGACGCTCACCGGTACGTACGACGCGTCAGCGGCACGTACGACAACGGCGCTCGGCCCGACAGTGCCCGGCCGGGACGCGCGGCGGAACCACGGGGCGTCGCGAAACCGGGCAAGGGGCCATGGAGGCATGGTGATCCGCGCGCCGTCCGTCCGACAAGCGCGTCCCGCATCGCGGACAGGCCGTACCCGCATCCCGGGCGGGCCGGAGCCGGGTGCTGCGGGTCCGTCAGGGCTGCGGGTCCGTCAGGGCTGCGGGTCCGTCAGGGCTGCGGGTTCCTGGCGTCGTAGCGGAGGAAACCGCGCCACTTCAGCGCCAGCAGCAGCACCGCGACCACGCACGCGAGGCCGCCGCCCGTGACGGCGACGCCCGGGGAGGCCAGGTCGGAGACGGAGCCGGCCAGGAAGTCGCCGAGGCGGGGGCCTCCGGCGACCACGACGATGAAGACGCCCTGGAGGCGCCCGCGCATCCGGTCCGGCACTGCGGCCTGGAGCATGGTGCCGCGGAAGACCATCGAGAAGGTGTCCGCGCAGCCCGCCAGGGCGAGGAACACGATGCCGAGCCAGAGCTGGCGGGTGAGGCCGAAGGCGGCGATCGCCGCACCCCAGCAGGCGACGGCGCAGACGACCGCGAGTCCGTGCCGTCTGACCCGGCCGAGCCAGCCCGAGCAGACGCCGCCGAGAAGGGCGCCGAACGCGGGGGCCGCGACGAGGAGTCCGGTGGTGCGCGCGTCGCCGTGGTACCAGACGATGGCGACGACCGGGAAGAGCGCCTTGGGGCTGGCGAGCACCATCGCGCAGAGGTCGCTGAAGAAGGTCATCCGCAGGTTGGGGCGGGTACCGAGGAACCGCAGTCCCTCCAGCACGGAGGCCCGCTCGCGCGGCTGCGCCCTGCCGGGCCCGGTCACGGATGCGCCACCGGTCTCGCCGGGTGCTGCCTCGCCGGGCGCGGTCGTGTCGGGCGCGGTCGTGTCGGGCAGGACCTTGGCGCCCCGGTCCGGGAGCATCGAGGGCAGGCGCCACATGGCGTACAGGGAGGCGGTGAAGGTGACGGCGTCCACGGTGTACGCGGCGCGGTAGCCCCACCAGCCGACGATCACGCCGCCCAGCATGGGGCCGACCAGGGTGCCGGTCGTGCTGGTGAGGGAGGAGAGGGCGTTGGCCGCGGGCAGTTGTTCGGGCGGCAGCAGCCGCGGGATCATCGAGCTGCGGGCCGGGGAGTTCAGCGCGAAGCAGACGGCCTGGAGGGCGACGATCGCGTACAGCAGCCCGACCTGCTCCACCCCCGCGACGGCGGAGACGAGCAGGGCCACCGAGAGCAGGAACGATCCTGTGGAGCTGCCGAGCCCGAGCTTGCGCCGGTCCATGGTGTCGGCGACGGCGCCGCCGTACAGGCCGAAGACCACCAGCGGCACGAGCGAGCAGAAGCCGATGAGCCCCACGGAGAAGGCGGACCCGGTGAGGTCGTACACCTGGAGCGACACCGCGAGCGAGGTCATTCCCTGCCCGATCCAGGACACGGTGTTGCCGAACCACAGCCGCCGGTAGTCGGGGGACGTGCGCAGCGGGGTCAGGTCGGCGAATATGCGTGTGCGGTGTACATCCGGTTTGCTCTTTTGGGTCACGCCGGATGGTAGCGGCCCTCCCCCGGCCCGCCGGTACGCGCCCCTGGGGGGCGGGAACAGCAGGCCGGGGCCCGGTCACTCGCCGAACGCCAGACGGAGGCCGAACCCGGCCACGACCGTGCCGGTGATCCGGTCGAGCAGCCGGCGGGCGGCGGGCTTGCGGAGCCAGCCGTCGAGGAGCCGCGCACAGCCGATCAGCACGGCCGACCAGACCAGCCCGAGCAGGAGGTGCACGCTCGTCAGCAGGAGTCCGGCGGTGAAGTGGTCGGCGCCGGGCGGGATGAACTGGGGCAGGACGGCGACGTAGAACGCGCCCATCTTGGGGTTGAGGAGATTGGTCAGGGCTCCCTGCCGCCAGCCGCCGCCCATCGAGTCCGCCCCGGCGGACAGCGGGCTCCCAGGCGCGTCGGAGGCCTGGGGCGAGTGGCCCCCGAAGGTGTCGCGGAGCATCCGTACGCCCATCCACACCAGGTAGGCGGCTCCCGCCCAGCGGAGCACCTCGTACGCCAGGTGGGAGGCGGTGAGGAGCGCGGTCACGCCCAGGGAGGTGAGGGCGCCCCAGAGCAGGGTGCCGGTCTGTATGCCGAGCACGACGCCCCAGGCCCGTCTGCGCCGGCCGAGCGCCGAGGTGCGCAGGATCAGGGCGGTGTCGAGGCCCGGAGTGAGAGTGAGGAGCCCTACGACGAGGGCGAAGGTCCACAGCGAAGCAGTCATTGCCATGGACCGCCAGCCTATCGGGACAGCCTCCCCGTCACTCGGGTGGGGGCGCCCGGGCCGGTACCGACGACCGGTATCCGATCGGTACGGCGTGGGGAGCCGCCTGCGACACCTTGGGGACGTCGGTAGGGCCGGGCGCAGCGGAGTACCGACCCAGAGATCCCTGATCGTGAGGTCGTGCCCCTTTGATCCCCAAGTTGTTCGCCGCCACCGACGCAGACGAGTGGCGCGACGCGCAGTCGCCGAATTCTCCGTTCCCGGAGCTTCTCCGCGAGGAAAGGTTCCCGCGAGAGCGACGTCACGCGACCACGACCGCCTCCACCGCGTTCGCGGACATCATCGGCGGGGCCCCGGAGGCGGAGTGGGACGCGCTCGCGGCCGGTCGTCTGTACTCCTCGAAGGCGTGGTTGCGGTTCTGCGCCACCGACATCGGGGGGAGCACGCTGACGGGCGCGGTGCATACCGAGGACGGTGCCGTGCCGGTGACGGCGATCGCCGACGAACCCAATTCCTTCTACCAGTGGCACACCCAGCTCACCGCCCGGGGACTCCCCGCACCGGCCTCCGCCGGGCTGCTGGTGGGCCAGCGCCGGGGTTATCAGACACATCTGCTGCTCCGTGCAGGCGTCCGCCCCGAGGCTGCGGCCCCCGGACTTCTGGACGGCATCCGCGCCACGGCCGCGACTTTGGGCGAGCTGTCCCTGCCCAGTCTGCCCGCGGGGCCGGCTCCCGCGGTGGGCGCCTTCCTGACCACCGGCGACGTGCTCGCCCTCCGCTCGGCCGGCGTGCGTACGGCTCCCGTCCTGCTCACCACCGACGCGTGGGTGTCCGTGCCGGACGGCGACTGGGCGGACTGGCTGCGTTCCCTCCCGTCGAAGGGTCGCAGGGACTCCGTGAAGCAGGAGGTGAAGGCGTTCGCGGCAGCGGGATACACGATCACCAGGGCCCCTCTGTCGGAGTGCTACGCCGAAGCGGCGGGCCTGCTCGCCGACACCCAGAAGCGGTACGGACACCCCTACGACCTGGGGGTGCTCACCGAGTCCTTCCGACTGCAGAGCGCGGCCATGGGCACCGAGGCGGAGGTCCTGTTCGCCGGACGCCCCGGTGAGCGACCGGTGGGGTTCTCCCTGTTCTACGTGCACGGCGACACGCTCGTCGTGCGGGCCGTCGGGTTCGACTACGAACGGCTCGTGCGCGGCGCGGCCGAGTACTTCAACCTCGTGTACTACGCCTCGGTGCGCATCGCGATCGACGCCGGTCTGCGGTGGATCCATCCGGGCATCGAGTCTCCCGACGCCAAGGCGCTGCGTGGTGCCCGGCTGCGGCCCCTGTGGCTCCTCGACCTGAGCGAGGACAGCGTGCTGGAGGGGCACGACGCGGAGATCCGCGCGCACAACGCGCGAAGGACCGCGGAGCTGGCCTCACTGTCGCCCGCCGTGGCCAAGGCGCTGGAAACCGATCTGTTCGCGCCGTTCCGCTGAGACGCGTACGGCGCGTACCCGCCGTCCTGCATCAGGCCGGGCCCGGCTGCCCCGGCACCCGGACGAGGACTGTGTCCGATCCGCGCACGCGAAGTCGCGTGGCCGGCGCTCCGGTGCCGCTCTCGACCCGTCTCCCGCCGCCACCGACGGCGGCTCCTCCCCCAGAGAAAGGTGTTGCCCGCCATGCACATGATGACCCTCGCGCCCGCCGACGTACCCGCCGAGGAACCGGCTCCGCCCGATGCGTTCCTCTTCATGGGGGACCTCGTGGTGCTCGCCCGCCAAGGCCGCCTGATCGAGGAGGCCGCCCGGCGAGGTCTGGCGCCGATCGCCGTCGTGTCCGACGACACGGACATGACCCGCTTGGACGCGGTCCGGGCGGACGCCGACCATCCCCTGAGCGCTCTGGTCGAGGTCGTCCAGGTGCCCGACGCGCGCATCGTCTCGGTGGTGCCCGGGGTACAACCCCTGCTGAGCAGGTACCGGGTGCGCGGCATCATCTCCGTCGGCGAGGTGTTCGTCGAGCCCGCAGGCGTGCTCGCCGACTGCCTCGGTCTGCCGGGCGCCGGTTCCGCCGCGTCCGTGATCTGCCGCAACAAGCTGCTCCAGCGCACCGCGGCACCCGCCCACGCTCCGCGCTGGCAGGTCGTACCGGTCGCCGAGCGCGCCTCCTTCACCCTGCCGGCCGACGCCTTCCCCTCCGTGGTCAAGCCCGCCGGGCGTTTCTACAGTTCCGGAGTGCGCCAGGTCTCCGACCAAGCGCAACTCACGGACGCGTTGGCGCAGTTCGGAGCGGACGAGATCTCTCTCGTGGAAAGCCGTGTGACCGGACGGGAGTTCTCCGTCGAGGCCCTGGTACAGCACGGGACGGTGATCTGGTCCGGCGTCACGGGCAAGCAGACCAACGAACACGAGGGCCCCTATTTCACCGAGTTGGGCCACACGAGCCCGGCCGTCATCGACGAGGGCGAGGAGCGGGCTCTGATCGGGGCCAACGTCGATGTGCTGGCCAGGGTGGGGGTGCGGGACGCGATCACCCACGCCGAGTACCGGCTGACGCCGGACGGCGACGTCGTGCTCATGGAGGTCGCCGTCCGGCTGCCGGGCGACGCCATCACCTTTCTGTGGGAACTGGCCACCGGGGAACCCGTCGAGACGGTCATGATCGATCTGGCTCTCGGCCTCCCGGCTGCGTATCCGGCACCTCGCCGCAGGGCTCGTCAGCAGTTCGTGGACCACCCCCACGGCCGTCTGAACGACGTGACCGCCGAGAGCCTTCCCGTCTCCTGGCCCAGCAGGGACGACGCCTGGCCCTTCCACTCCCCCGTGGCCGCCGATGCCGAGGCGGGTGCGCGCGGCGTCCTCGTCGGCCGGCTCCCCGGCGACGTCCTGGGCCCACAGCTCGACTCCGGCCACCGGTCGGCGTCCGTGATCGTCGACGCGCCCCTGGACGAGGACATCGACCTCGTCACCAAGCGGGCCGTCGCGCTGGTGGGGTTCGAGGTCGGCCCGGTCTGACCGGACGACCTCGTACGCATCACCGAACGAGCCGCCCGCAGAAGCCGGACGGCACGAAGAAGAACCGATGGAACCGAGAGGAAAAGACATGACTACCGCCATCGCCTCGCCGCAGTGCCTGGTGTGCGACACCGAATTCGTGATCGACCCCGACTGGGAGCGCGGCGAGATCGTCGAGTGCGGCGCCTGCGGCCAGGAACACGAACTCGTCGAGAAGACGGACGCCACGGTCCGCGTCGAGCTGGCCCCCGAGGTCGAGGAGGACTGGGGCGAGTGACTTCTCCCGAAGCGGGCGTCCTGCTGTCCGTCACCATGCTGCGGCCCGACGAGAAGGCGCTGCTGAAGGCGCTGCGTGCGGCGGACGTGCCGGTGCGTACGGCCTTGCTGGGAGACATGGCTCAGGTGCTGGCGGGGCGTACTGCCCCGCCGGGCCTGGCCCTGATCCGCAACCTGTCCCACCGGGAGGCCATGGGTGTGGCCCGACGGCTCCAGCTCGCGGGCGTTCCCACCCTGAACAGCGCGGAAACCATCGAGATCTGTAACGACAAGGGCCTGCAGGCCCTGCTCTTCGCCAGGCACTCCGTCCCTCACCCCGTCTCGCTGCACGCCTTCGACTACGAGCAGGTGCGGGCAGCCGTGGCCGAACTCGGTTACCCCGCCGTCCTCAAGCCCGTCAGCGGGTCCTGGGGGCGCGGTGTGACTCGGCTCTGCGACGAGGGTTCGGTGGCGGCGTGGATCGGCGGACGCGAGTCCGCCGACGCCGCGGGGAAACTCTTCCCCGTCCTGGTCCAGGAGTACATCGACAAGCCGGGGCACGACCTGCGGGTCGTCGTCGTCGGCCGCACTCCGGTCGTGGCGATCCAGCGCGTCTCGGACGACTGGCGCACCAACACTCACCTGGGTGCGGCAGTTCGGCGTGTGGAGATCGGCGACGAGATGCGACTGCGTTGCGCCCAGGTGGTGGACGCACTCGGCGAGGGCTTCTACGGAATCGACCTGGTGGAGGACCGGACGACCGGCCGGCTGCTCGTGCTGGAGGTGAACGCGAACCCTGAGTTCGCCCGCTCCTCCGCGCAGCACGGTGTGGACGTCGCCGGACTGCTCGCCGCACACGTCGCCGCGGACCTTCGCCACCGGGCCGCCCGACCGACCTCCTGACCGCCCGAACGGCGGGGACAACAACCGACGAGGAGTCATGGAACCATTCGACACGGCCACCGTGCTGGCCCGCGTGATGACCACCGGCGTGGTCATGAGCATCGAGAAGAGCGACCGGGAACTACCCGGTCTGGAAAGGCTGTTGACCAAGCAGTCCGGCCGTACCCATGCGGTCCTGGTCAACAGCCGCAGTGGCGCCCTGCACGCCGCCCTGGCGGGGCAGGGAATCGGGCACGGGGATGAGGTCGCCCGGCCCGGCCTCGACGCCAAGGACCGGTCGTTCCTCGGCTATCTGGGCATCACGGTCGCGGACGCCGCTGCCGGCGGCGCTCCCGCCTATGAGACCGTCGCTCTCGACCCGGGCAACGCCTCCCGGATACGGGACCTGACCCGCGCCGCCACGGCCCCGGCGCTCGTCGTGGATCTGACCGGCCTCGGATTCGGCCCCGCCGCGGCCGTCCTCACCGACGACGAACGGATCTGGGCCCGTGCCGAACGGCTGAAGATCTTCGGCGCGTACGACCTGCGCACCATGTGGACGCAGCAGGAGGACGCGACCGAGCTCGTGCCCGGCGTCCAGTTCAACTACCGCCTCAGTCCTCTCGTCGCCGCATGCGTCCGGATGGCCCTCAGCCAGGCGACCCGGCCCGCCCCCGTCACCGGAGCTGCCCAGTGATCACCGACTTTCCGTCCCGCCCCCTCCCTCTGCCCGATGCCGCGGAGACCGACGCCGAACTCGCCGCCTTCGGCGGCGGGCCGATGATCCCGAAGGACCTGCGCAGGTCCGTCTTCCCGGTGATCACCAAGGAGGACGTCTTCAACCTGATGCTCTCCCAGCGCTCCGACCCGCGGCGCGTGGTCGCCGACTTCGCCGAGGAGTACCGGCGCTACGTCGGAGCCTCGTACGCCCTGCCCACCGCCAGCGGCACCTCCAGCCTGCATCTCGCGCTGGTCGGCGCCGGGGTGGAGCCCGGCGACGAGGTCATCGTTCCCGCCTTCACCTTCATCGCCACCGCCCAAGCGGTCGTCGCCGCGCACGCGATCCCCGTGTTCGTGGACATCGACCCCCTCACCTACTGCATGGACCCGCAGGCCGCGGCCGCCGCGATCACGCCCCGCACCAGGGCGATCATGCCGGTGCACGTCCACGGACTGCCGGCCGACGTCCCCCGGCTCCGCGCGCTCGCGGACAGGCACGGCATCGCGTTCGTGGAGGACGCCTCGCACGCGCACTCCGCCTCGGTCGACGGGCGGATCGCCGGCTCGTTCGGTGACGCCGCCGGCCAGAGCCTCATGGCCGACAAGAACTTCCCACTCGGCGGCGAAGGGGGCATCGCGTTCTTCAAGGAGGCCGAATCCTACGAACGCGCCTCCGACTACCTGCGGCATCACGGCATCGACTACGGGATGTCCTGGGTCTCGGCGGCCTTCGGCAGCAGCCAGCTCGAACGCCTCCCCTACTACGACGAGGTGCGCGCCCGCAACGCGGCGCTCATCGCGGAATCGCTGGAGGGCACGGGCCTCTTCGCCCCGCCCCACGTCCCCGACGGGCACGTGCACGCGTACAACATGTACCGCGTCTCGCTGCGTCCGCAGGAGATCGGTCTGGAGGATCTCCCCGTCTGGGCGGTCAAGGAAGCGGTGCACGAACTGCTCGTCGCCGAAGGGGTCCCCGCACGCGAGTGGCAGAACACTCCGATCCCGTGCCACCTGCCTTTCCGGCACCGGGCCGGCTTCGGCAACGGATACCCCTTCACGCTCAATCCGGAAGCCGTGCGCGACCACCGTCCCGAGGACTTCCCGGTGACCCTGGGCATGCTGGAGAGCACCTTGGTGCTCTGCCGCGAGCTGCGCTCGCCGGTGGAGTACGAGCGGGCGCTGCGCTACGCCGACGCGTTCCACAAGGTCGCCCGGCGCCCCGACGCCATCCGCAAGCTCGTCTCGGAGGGCGACTACCGCCGTCCGCAGGAGAAGGCGGCCCGCCTTGGCTGATCACACGCTCAGGGTCGCGGTGATCGGCGCGAGCGGTTACACCGGGGGCGAGGTGATCCGGCTGTTGCTGGAACACCCCGGCGTCGAACTGGCCTTCCTCTCCGCCGAACGCAGCGCCGGTGTACCGGTGGGAGTCGTCCACCCGTGGCTGCGCAATCATCCCGCCGTCGCGAAGCTGAAGTTCCGGCCGCTGGCAGAGCTGCGTGACGTGGACGTCGCGTTCAGTTGCCTGCCGACGGGCGCACTGCCGCAGCGGCTCCCGCTCGTCGCCGACCGCGCCGGGCGCGTACTGAACCTGGCGGGCG
Source organism: Streptomyces sp. NPDC008125 (assembly GCF_042957125.1). Taxonomy (NCBI): domain Bacteria; kingdom Bacillati; phylum Actinomycetota; class Actinomycetes; order Kitasatosporales; family Streptomycetaceae; genus Streptomyces; species Streptomyces sp. NPDC008125. Next base: position 11,856 of record NZ_JBIBHR010000020.1, on the reverse strand, counting down.
ACTTCCGGCTGCGGGACCCGAAGGAGGTGGAGCGCCACTATCCGAAGACCGCTCAGCATCCGCCGTCCGAGGAGTTCAGCTACTTCGTTCCGGAGCTGTCCGGCAGTCTGCCCGAGGGCAGATTCGTCAGCCTGCCCGGGTGCATGGCTGTCGCCACGCTCTACGGGCTGTACCCGCTGTTCGCCGGGAATCTGGCGAGCGACCGGGTCATCGTGGACGCCAAGACGGGTTCGACGGGAGGTGGCCGCGGAGGCAGCGAGCCGCCGGCCGAGCGGGCGGGGAACTTCCGGGTCCACAAGCTGCACGGACACCGGCACACCCCGGAGATCCACCAGGCGCTCGGGGAGTTCACCGGGGCGTCGATGGATCTGCAGTTCTCCACCCACAGCCTCGACGTACCGCGCGGCATCCTGGTGACGGCCTACTCCCGGCTCCGCGAGGGTGTGGAGTCGCTGGACGTCAAGCGCGCGTACGCCAAGGCGTACGTGGGCAAGCCGTTCGTGCGCGTGCGTCCGGCCCCCAAGGCCCCGCAGGACTTCCCCATGCTCAAGGCCGTCGTGGGATCGAACGTCGCCGAGGTGGCGGTCTCGGTCAAGGACGGCGAGTGCGTCACCGTGGCGGCCCTGGACAACCTCATCAAGGGGGCGGCGGGTCAGGCCATCCAGGCGATGAACCTGCTCAGCGGATTCGACGAGGCCCTGGGCCTGCCGCGAACGGCGGTGTCGCCGTGAAGCCTCTCTACGTGGTCAAGGTGGGCAGCGCCACGCTGGACCGCGGCGCCATCCACGAGGAGCTCGCGGCCCTCGTGGCACGGGGCGCCCGGGTGCTGCTGGTCGCCGGTGGTGCCGTGGGCATCGAACGGTACTACCGCTCGCTCGGCCGGCCCGTGCCTCAACTGCGTCTGCCGAACGGCGACGCGGTGCGCTACTGTCCGCCCGCGGAGATGGCCCACCTGGTCGACGCCTACGAGCGTGTGACGCTTCCGGCGGTGGCCGAGAAGCTGGAAGCCCTGGGCATCAGTGTCTTCACGTCCGTCGCCGCCCGTGGGGCTCTGGTGACCGGGCGGGTCAACCGGCCGCTGAAGACGGTGACCGATCTCGGCCGCGCCGTCGTGGTCCGCGACCACCGTGCCGGTGTTCCCGACGCGGTCGACACGGAACGGCTCAACGCCCTGCTCGACGCCTACGACGTGGTCTGCCTCTCTCCGCCGGTGAGCGACCGGGAGGGTGGTTCGCCGCTCAACGTCGACGCCGACGTCCTGGCCGCGGCGCTCGCCAACGCGCTGGGCGCCGACCACCTTCGGCTCGTCACCGGTACGGCCGGCCTGCTCACCGATCCGGCGGATCCCGCATCGACCCTCCGGCACGCCCATCCGGGCGAGGCGGGACGGTACGCGGGCGGCAGGATGCGGCAGAAGGTCAGGGCGGCAGAACTCGCCCTGGACGGCGTCGGCGACGTCGCCATCACCGGCCCGCACACGATGGCCGACCCGTCCGGCTGGACACGCTTCTGGCGAACCCGGGAGCCCGCGCCCGACCTGCGGTTGCTCGGCCGCGCCGTCGGCGTCCCGTCGGTCTCCGGCGACGAACACGAACTGGCGGAGTATCTGCGCCAGTGGTGTGCGGAGCGCGGCATCGAGGCGACGGTCGACGAGGCCGGCAACCTGGTGGCCACGCGCGGCACCGGGCACCGGCGGCTGATGCTCCTCGGACATCTGGACACGGTGCCGCACGGGTGGCCCGTCGAATGGCGCGGGGACGAACTGTGGGGCCGCGGCAGCGTGGACGCCAAGGGCAGCCTCGCGAACTTCCTCGAAGTGCTGGCGGAGGCCGACGTCCCCGAGGACGGGCAGATGCGCGTGGTGGGCGCTGTCGAGGAGGAGGTCTCCTCCTCCAAGGGGGCCTTCCACGTCCGCGACCACTACCCCGCCGACGCCGTGGTCATCGGGGAACCCAGCGGATCGGACACCCTGACCCTCGGCTACCACGGCCTGTTCAAGCTGCGGGTCACCGTCGGCGTGCCGAGCGGTCACTCCGCGGGCATGGACGCGGTCTCCGCTCCGGACGCCCTGTGGCGCGTGCTGGAGGAGATCCGCGGCGCGGTCCTCGGCGCCGCTCCGGAGACGCTCAGCGCCGTCATCGATGTCGAGTGCCGTACCGCGCGGGACCGGCACGAGGCCGTCGGAGTCCTCAACTTCCGTGTACCGCCCGGTGTGGAGATTGATCACCTGCGCAAGCTGGCGCTCGACCGCTCCTCGGAGCCGGAGGTCGTGGTCGAGGTGCTGCGGGCCACGCCCGGAGTGGCCTACGGGCGCACCGGTGCCCTGGCGAAGGTCTTCGCCCGGGCGTTCGGCGCGGCGGGCATCCGCCCCCGGCACGTCGTCAAGAAGGGCACGTCCGACATGAACACGCTCGCCACGACCTGGAAGGACGTCCCCATGGTGGCGTACGGCCCAGGTGACGCGTCCCTGGACCACACGGACGTGGAGCACATCACGGCGCAGGAGTACCGGACGGCGCGGATCGTGCTGGCCGACGCGGTCGGACGATGGTTCGCCCCGGTGGAGAGGGGTCGGCGATGACGGTCCTCATGGAGGCCGCGGCACCGCCGTCCGAGCTGACCGGGCGGGCTCTCGAAGCCCGGCGCCTGGTGGTCGACATGGCGGCCGGCCCGCGGGGCTGTCACCTCGGTGGCAGTCTCTCCGTCCTCGACATCCTCGTCGCCGCGCTCGACCGGGCGGCGCGCGGGGACGGCACGGAGGTCGTGCTCAGCAAGGGGCACGCGGCCGCCGGGCTCTACGCGGCCCTGCACGTCAGCGGCGTGCTGACGGAGAATCCCGCGCCGTTGTACGGCCTCGCCGGCGAACCGTACACCGGTCACCCCGGCCCCAAGGTGACCGGCGTCCGTTTCCCGACGGGCAGTCTCGGCCACGGTGTGCCGTACGCGGCGGGCTGGGCGCTGGCGGCGCGGCTGGCCGGGCGGAGCGGGCTGGGAATCGCCGTGGCCGGTGACGGCGAACTCCAGGAAGGGCTGGTCTGGGAGACGTGCCAGGTCGCCGCGGCCCAGCGCCTCGGCAACTTCGTGCTGGTCGTGGACCGCAACGGCGGTCAGAACGACGGCATGGTCGCCGACATCTCGCCGATGGACCGGCTGGCCGAGCGGTTTTCCGGTTTCGGCTTCGAGGTCGTCGAGACGGACGGCCACGACGTGGACGGCCTCGCGGCCCTCTTCGCCGCGGACCGTGCCCGTCTGGTCCGTCCGCTCGCGGTGATCGCGAACACCGTCAAGGGCAAGGGTCTGCCCCCCGTCGAAGGCCGGGCCGCCTCGCACTACGTCACCATCGACGCCGCGCGCGCCGCCAACTGGAAGCGAATGATCCGATGACCCTGTCCGGCCGTGACGCCTACCGGGCGGAGTTGACCGCGCTCGCCGCGGAGGACCCCCGCATCGTCTGTCTGGAGGCCGACCTCGGGGGCAAGGGGCACCCCTTCAAGGAAGCCCACCCCGACCGCTTCTTCAACCTCGGTATCGCCGAAGGCGCGATGATCGACATGGCCGCGGGTCTGGCGTCGGCCGGTCTGCGTCCGTTCGTCTCCACCTTCGCCCCGTTCGCCGCTCTGCGCGCCGCGGAGAGCCTGAAGCTGGCCCTCGGATATCTGGGGGCCGGTGTCACCGTGGTGGCTCCGTACGCGGGAGTCTCCGGTGCCTGGTTCGGCACCACGCACCATTGCCTGGAGGACCTGGCCGTGCTGCGGAGCATCCCCGGGGTGGCTGTCGCGGCGCCCCACGGGGAGGCGGACATGCGGACCGTGGTGCGGGCTGCCGCCGAGTCCGGCCGCCCGCACTACATCCGGACGGGCAGGAACGCCGCGTACCGGAGCCTGCCGGGGCCCGCCGGCGCTCTCGAACCGGTCAACTGGGTCGGACACGGCGGGCCCGACGACCTCTGCCTCGTATCCGTGGGCGAGGAGGGAACGCGTCTGGCGCTCGCCGCGGCCGAGTCGCGGGCCGACCTGGCACACGGGCACCTCACCTATGTGGACCGCGAGCATCTGACCGTATCCGCGGCGGAGTTGGGGTCCCGGTACCGCAGGTTCCTCGTCATCGAGGAGCACCGCCAGGAAGGCGGCGTCGCCGAGGCTCTGGCTCTGCTGCTGCCCCGGCACGAGGTCTACGGAGTCAACGCCGGCGCGCACTGGCCCGCCGAGGGCGGCGACCACCACGAGGTGCTCGCCCGTATCGGCCTCGCCCCGTCGGACGTGCGAGCCGCGGTGGAACGCGTCGCCCCGGCCGCCCTCTGACCGTTTTCACGCGGTGCGCCCCCGCGGGCGCACCGCCCCCGATCCACAGGAGAACCATGTCCCAGCAACTCGTCATCGACCACGAGGGCCGCGCGCCGGCCCCCGCCCCGCACGTGCCCGGAGCCAGGCGGGGCGGACGCCTCACCCTGCTCGCGGACGCGCCGCCGGAGCACACCGACCCGGCCCAGATGTACATCGGCACGACACTCGGCGTGGCCACCGGGCTCTTCCACCGCACGCTGACCGGCTATCTGGAGAGCCACGACGGCAGTCCGCGCATGCTCGTCGGAGATCTGGCGACCGACACCGGTCGCACGACCGACGGCGGCACGACCTGGACGTACACCCTGCGGGACGGGCTGAGGTTCGAGGACGGAACGCCCATCGACTCCTACGACGTCGCCCACGCGATCGCGCGCGCCTTCGGCCCGGACGGCGTGTACGGACCGCAGTTCGTCCAACAGGCGCTCGATCCCGACCGCCACTACCGGGGGCCGGGGCACGGTGAACCGCCGCCCGGTCTGGCCACGCCGGACGCCCGCACGCTGGTCTTCACCCTGCCGGAGCCCGACCCGCGCTTCCCCTTCCTCGTGACGACGACCACCACCACCCCGGTGCCGCGGGATCTGGACGACGGAGCCGACTACGAGACGACCTGGCTGTCCACCGGTCCGTACCGGGTGCGGGAGCGCGTCCCCGGGGACCACGTCCTGCTGGAGCGCAACCCTCACTGGGACGCCGCGACCGACCCGATCCGGCACCAGTACCCGGACGAGATCTACTGGGAATTCGGGGTGGACCGCGACCGGCAGACCGAGCGGCTGCTGAAGCCCTCCGGCGGCGACCGCAGCGCGGTGGCGACCTTCGACGTCTCGGAGGACCGGGTCGCGGCGGTCCGGGAGGACCCGGAACTCCTCGGTCGGGTCGTCGCCGGCCCCTCCGCCTACCTCCAGTACGTCTACATCAACACCCGCCGGGTGACCGACGTCGAGGTGCGCCGGGCTCTCAACCACGCCTTCGACCGCGCGACGTGCGTCGAACTGGCGGGCGGTGCGGCGGGGGCCGAAGCGGCCACCACCATCCTCGCTCCGATGACACCCGGCCACCGGATCTTCGACGCCCACCCGGCGGGAGCGCACGGTGATCCGCGCAAGGCCAGGGAACTGCTGGCCGGCAAGAAACTGCGTCCCCTGGTGTTCGCCTACCCTGACACGGCACCGAACGCTCCGGTGGCGCCGGCCGTGCGGCGGGCTCTGGAGAGCGCGGGCTTCACGATCGAGCTGCGACCCGTCGACAAGGCGTCCTTCTACAGCCTGATGGGCGACCGGGACAACGACTGCGATCTCATCTACGGCGTGTGGGGCCCCGACTTCCCGGACGCCTCCGGTGTCTTCGACGTGCTCTTCCGCGGCGACCGGCTCACGCCCAACGGCAACATGAACCTCTCCTACTTCGACGACCCCGAGGTGACCCGGGAGATCGAGAGGCTCAGCAGAATGCCCGACCGGGAGGCCGCCGCCGAGGGCTATGCCGCCCTCGACGAGCGGCTCATGACGGAGCACGCCCCCGTCGTCCCGGTCTACTACAAGCGGCAGTTCACCCTGTACGGACCCGCAGCACAGGGCCTGTTCCTCAGCGCGCAGTACTTCGTGCCCAACCTGACCCGCGCCCATGTCGCGGCCTGACCGGAGAGGAGGCGGATTCCCGATGTCCACTTCTGCTTCCCTGCGCACCGCCATGGAGAAGAACTTCGGCGGGCTGCCGCGCCCCTTCTGGATCCTCTTCGTCGGCATGATCGCCAACAGGATCGGCACGATGGTCGTTCCGTTCCTGGTGTTCTTCCTCGGCTCACGCGGTATCTCCACGGAGCAGACCGGCACCATCGTGGTGGCCCTCGGCGCCGGGGGCATGTTCGGCCCGGTACTCGGCGGGCTGCTGGCGGACCGTATCGGCCGCCGTCAGGCCGTCCTCATCGGTCTGGTCGCCACTCCGGCCGGACTGGGCTGCCTGTACGCGGCCCCCGGGCCGGCCACGCTGGCGGTCGCGGCGGCACTGCTGGGACTGATGTCGAGCATCTACCGGCCCGCCGCCTCGGCGTTGGTCGGAGATGTCGTCCACACCGAGCAGCGGGGCAAGGCGTTCAGTCTGCTGCACTGGGGCTTCAACATCGGCACCGCGGTGGCGAGCGCCGCCGCCGGCTACCTGGCGGGCCGGGGCTTCTGGCTCCTGTTCCTGCTGGACGGCCTGACCTGCCTGGCCTACGCGGTCATCGTGGTGCGCGGCATCCCGAAGGACCTGCCCCGCCCGGCGGTCGTCAAGGAGAAGGGCGGAGCCGGTTACGGCGTCGTCCTGCGCGACCGCCTCATGCTCACCCACATGGGTCTGAGCGCTCTCGGGATCACGATCTACACGATGACCGAGTTCGCCATCCCCATGTCGATCCGCGACGACGGCCTCTCCCCCGCCGTGTACGGCCTCGTCGGCGTCGCCAACGCGGTGATCGTCATCGCGTGCCAGCCGCTGATCTACGGCCGGCTCGCCCATCTGCCCCGTATGAAGGTGCTGGCCGCGTCCTGGGCGCTCATCGGGGTGGGCGTCGCCATGACGGGCCTCGCCCACCGGCCGTGGCAGTACATGCTCACCGTCGTCGTCTGGTCGGTCGGCGAGGTGGTCAACGGCGTGGTGGCCGGTGCGATCGTGACCGACCTCGCCCCCGAGGAAGCCCGCGGCCGCTACCAGGGAGCCCTCGCCTGGGTCTGGCAGCTCGCACGGCTCATCGCCCCCGCCACGGCGACCTGGCTCTTCAGCACCGTCGGTCCCTCGACGCTGTGGACCGCCTGTGCCGTGATCGGAATCCTCACCGCCTTCGCGACCCTGCGCCTCACCGGGCCGGTCGCGCGTCGCGCCCAAGCCACCCCCGCCGAGACCAAGACCCTGGAGACAGCGTGAACACCACGTCCACCCCCGACCCGTCCATCGCGTTCAACCAGCGGGAGGATCTGCGCGACCTCACCGGGAAAATCGACCGGCACCCGTCGCTGCGCAACTGGACCGGCTCCTACCTCGCCCGCCCCCTGTTCGTCGGCCACCGGGAGATCCTGCGCTTCAGCGACGACGTGCAGTGCCTCTTCGAGGTCATCACGTCACTTCCGAAGCGGCTCTTCGACGGTGATCTGGACGCGTACGTCGACGCGCTCGGAATCGACCCCGGCCGCTCGCGACTGATCCGGTCCCTCGGCGGCGTCAAGCCGCCGTGCTACGGGCGGGCCGACATGTACCACGACGGGACCTCGTTCAAGCTCCTGGAAATGGGAATCGCGAGCGAGGTCGGCGGAGCGGACCGCGCCGGCGAGATACCCCGCGCGCTGCTGGAGCACGCCGGCTTCGCCGGCTTCGCGCAGGAGCACGGCCTCGGCTACACGCACACCGGGCGCGAGGTCGCGGAGACGCTGCGGGAAGCGGGCGCCGCCATTTCGACGGAACCGGTCGTGGCGCTGCTGGAGGGACCGGGCGGGCTGGCGAACTACGCGAGCCACTGGAACACGTTCCGGGACGTGATGCGCGGCTTCGGCCTCGACTTCCACGTGGCGGAGATCGGCGACGTCGTGGAGCGCGGCGGCAAACTGCACCTGGGCGATACGGCGATCGACGTCGTACTGCGCTGCTTCACCGTCGAGGAGATCATCGCCGACGAACAGGGCTTCGCCCTCGTCGAGCCCGTGCTCCGGGCCCACCGCGAAGGCGGCACGGTGCTCTTCACTCCCCTGGAGAGCAATCTGTTCGCGAACAAGGGAGCGCTCGGCCTGCTGTCCGACTCCCGCCACCGCTCGAAGTTCTCCACCGACGAACTGGAGGTGATGGACCGGGTCCTGCCCTGGACGCGCACGCTCAGGAGCGCCGCCGACCTGGACGACGAACTCGTCGGCTACGCGCGGGACCATCGGAGCGAACTGATCCTCAAGCCCAACGGCTACTACGGCGGGATCGGTGTCGTCGCCGGCTGGTCCGTCGACGACGACACCTGGTGGAAGGCCCTGAAGGACGGCGTGGCGGACGGGTGTGTCGTCCAGCGGCGCGTCGTCCCGCGCTCCGAGCGGGTCGTCGACCCGGCGACCGGGGCCGAGGAGCCCTGGCAGGCGGCCTGGGGGCTGTTCTACACGCCGCGCGGTTACGCGGGCGCCTACGCACGGGCCGTTCCGGCCTTCGAAAGCCCGGTGATCGGCGTGACGGCCTACAAGAACACCCGGACGGCCGGCGTCTTCCACTACGGAGAGGACTGATCGTCCCGTGGCGGGCAACCTGACCCTGGAGGAAGCACGGCACCGTGCCGGGCTGTTGCGGGTGGACTCCTACCGGGTCGAACTCGACCTGACCGGCGGCGCCGAGACCTTCCGTTCCGTCACGACCGTGCGGTTCGGCTGCCGGTCCCCGGGCGCCGGCACGTTCCTGGAACTGGCCGACGCCGAGGTGCTGGACATCGTTCTCAACGGTGAGCCGCTCGACGCCCGGGCCGACGGGGGCCGGATCGCGCTGCCGGTCCTGCGCGAGGAGAACGAGGTGCGGGTGGTCGCGGACTGCCGTTACTCCCGCAGCGGCGAGGGACTCCACCGGTTCGTCGATCCGGTGGACGGGCGGACCTACCTCTACAGCCAGTTCGCGACGGCCGACGCCCACCGGGTCTTCGCCTGCTTCGACCAGCCCGATCTGAAGGCCGTCTTCGAACTGTCCGTCGTGGTTCCGGAGGAGTGGGAGGTGGCGTCCGCCACGGTCCCTGAACGGAGCGGCCCGGTGGCGGTGCCCGGGACCACGGCGTGGAACTTTCCCGCCTCCTTGCCGCTGCCGACGTACGCGTTCGCCGTCGTGGCGGGCCCGTACCACGTCGTGACGGACCGGTACCGGGGACCGGACGGTGTGGAGATTCCCCTCCGGATTCTGTGCCGGGCGTCGCTCGCCGGCGACCTCGACCACGACGCGCTCTTCGGTATCACCCGGAACGGCTTCCGCTTCTTCCAGGACCTGTTCGCGACGGCCTACCCCTTCGAGAAGTACGACCAGGTCTTCGCGCCCGAGTTCAACCTGGGCGCCATGGAGAACGCCGCGTGTGTCACCGTGAACGAGAAGTACGTCTTCGGGCCGGCCCCGGCCGGTCCGCTCAGGGAGCGCCGCGCGGAAACGCTGCTGCACGAGATGGCCCACATGTGGTTCGGCGACCTCGTCACCATGGCCTGGTGGGACGATCTGTGGCTCAACGAGTCGTTCGCGACCTGGGCAGGGGTGCTGGCCCAGAGCGAGACCACCGAGTGGACCGGTGCGTGGACGACGTTCGCGACTCTGCGCAAGACGGAGGCGTACCGGCAGGACCAGCTCCCTTCCACGCACCCCATCGCCGCCGACATCCCCGACGTGGCGGCCACCGAGGTCAACTTCGACGGGATCACCTACCTGAAGGGCGCTTCCGCGATCAAACAGCTGGTGTCCCATGTCGGCCGGGCGAATTTCGTCGAGGGGGTCCGCCGCTACGTACGACGGCACGCCTGGCGGAACACCCGCCTCGTGGACCTCCTCTCGGCTCTGGAGGAGACCTCCGGCCGTGACCTCGGGGCCTGGTCGGAGGAGTGGCTGGAGACCGCGGGCGTCAACACCTTGCGTCTGGAGTACACCTGCGACGACCAGGGGGTGCTGACCTCCTGCGCCGTCCTGCAGGAAGCCCCCGCGGCGCACCCGGTGACGCGCTCGCACCGGGTGGCGGTCGGTCTGTACGGGCACTCTCCGGAGGGGCTGGTGCGCCACCACCGGGTGGAACTGGACGTCAGGGGCGAGCGGACCGAGGTGGCCGCTCTGGTGGGCCTGGAACGCCCGGCGCTCCTGCTGCTCAACGACGACGACCTGACGTACGCCAAGGTGCGCCTCGACGCCCATTCGCTCCGCGGCGTGCTGGAAGGGGGCTCGGGACAGGACGGTGGTCCGCCGGTGGCCGCCGTCCGCGACCCCCTGGCGGCGGCGCTGGTGTGGTCGATCCTCTGGGACATGACGAGGGACGGGGAGTTGCCCGCCCGGAAGTACGTGTCCCTGGTGGCCGACGGACTCCCCCACGTGACGGACCCGACGCTGGCACAGGCGCTCCACGACCGGGCCCTGAAGGCCGTACGGGAGTACGTGGCACCCTCCTGGCGGGCAAGGGGCCTCGCGGAACTCGCCGGTGTGTCGCTCGCGCTGGTGCGCCGGTCGGAACCGGGATCCGAGCTGTGCCTCGTCCACCTCCGCGCCTTCGTGCACGCCGCCCGCTCGTCCGAACACATGGCGGAGCTCTCCCGGTTGCTCGACGGGGACCGTCTGGACGACGCCGAGCTGCGGTGGACGGTACTGCGACGGCTCGTGGCCCTAGGGGAGCGGGACGGGCCGGCCGTCGACGCGGAATGCCTGCGCGATCCCTCGGCCGCCGGGGAACGGCACGCCGCGGCGTGCCGGGCGGCGATCCCCACCGTTCGTGCGAAGGCGGAAGCATGGCGACGAATACTGAGCGGAGAACTGGCGGGGGGCACCTTCTGGGGCACTCTCGAAGGCTTCTGCGAACCGGGTCACCACTCCTTGCCCGACGGCTACGACACGGCCTACTTCGAGGTCGTCGGCCGCGTGTGGGAGGAGTTGGCGGGCGGCCGGGCGCTGCGCTTCGCCCGCGAGGCGTTTCCGGCGGCTTCGATCGGCGAGGCCACGGTGGCCGCCGCACAGGCCCGGATCGACCGGCCCGGCACGCCGGCGGCCCTCCGCCGGGTGCTGGCGGAGGGGCGTTCGGACCTGCTCCGGGCCCTCCGTGCCCAGCGGACCGACGCGACCATGTCCACGAACACCCTTGCCAACAACCGGAATGGGGACCACTGATGGAGTCGGCCGAAATTCGCCGTCGCTGGCTGAGCTACTTCGAGGAGCGCGGCCACACCGTCGTCCCTTCGGCGTCGCTCATCGCGGACGACCCGACTCTGCTGCTGGTCAACGCGGGCATGGTGCCCTTCAAGCCGTACTTCCTCGGTGAGGCCAAGCCCCCGGCTCCCCGTGCCACCAGCGTGCAGAAGTGCGTCCGTACCCCGGACATCGAAGAGGTCGGCAAGACCACCCGCCACGGCACGTTCTTCCAGATGTGCGGCAACTTCTCCTTCGGCGACTACTTCAAGGAAGGCGCCATCAAGCACGCCTGGGAGCTGCTGACCAGTTCCGTGGCGGACGGCGGCTACGGCCTGGAGGCGGAGAAGCTCTGGATCACCGTCTACCTCGACGACGACGAGGCCGAGACGATCTGGCGGGACGTGATCGGTGTGCCCTCCGAGCGCATCCAGCGCCTCGGCAAGAAGGACAACTTCTGGTCCATGGGCGTCCCCGGCCCCTGCGGCCCCTGTTCCGAGATCAACTACGACCGCGGCCCCGAGTTCGGTGCCGAGGGCGGCCCGGCCGTCAACGACGAGCGCTACGTGGAGATCTGGAACCTGGTCTTCATGCAGTACGAGCGCGGTGCCGGCGACGGCAAGGAGGACTTCCCGATCCTGGGGGACCTGCCGTCCAA
>NZ_JBIBHR010000019.1:0-165410 GCF_042957125.1 Streptomyces sp. NPDC008125 | reverse complement strand
CAAGCCGGACGTCGCCCAGGGCGGCGGCCAGAACCCCGAGGCCATCGGTGACGCCGTCGCCGCGGTCGAGCGCCTGGTCACCGAGACCGCATGACCGAGGAGAGTGCCCCGATGCGTCGCGGACGCAGGCTCGCGATCGATGTCGGGGACGCCCGGATCGGGGTCGCCTCGTGCGACCCCGACGGCATCCTGGCGACGCCGGTGGAGACCGTGCCGGGACGTGACGTCCCGGCCGCCCACCGGCGGCTCGGCCAGATCGTCGAGGAGTACGAGCCGATCGAGGTCGTCATCGGCCTCCCCCGGTCCCTGGGCGGCGGTGAGGGTCCCGCCGCCGCGAAGATCCGCGCCTTCGCCCAGGTGTTCGCCCGCGCGGTCCACCCGCTGCCGGTACGGCTGGTGGACGAGCGGATGAGCACGGTGACGGCGACCCAGGGGCTGCGCGCCTCGGGCGTCCGGTCCAAGAAGGGGCGGTCCGTCATCGACCAGGCCGCCGCCGTGGTGATCCTGCAGAATGCCCTGGAGTCCGAACGGGCGTCAGGGCATGCGCCGGGCGAGGGCGTCGAAGTGGAGCTGTGATCGCGATACGGTAACGTTCCGCGCGATGCTGCGGTGTTCGACAGCCCGCACGGCAAGCGAAGAGACGGAAAGCGCGTCTCGCGGCTCTAGGGGATCGATGACTGAGTATGGCCGGGGCGCAGGCCCCGAACCGTGGCATCCCGAGGATCCCCTCCAGGGGGACCAGGACTGGGCGGCCCAGGAAGCGTCACAGGGCCAGAACTCCTACGGCGGTCATCCGCAGGACCCCTACGCCCCGCAGCATCAACAGCAGTACCCCCAGGATCCGTACGCCCAGCAGGAGCAGGGCTACGGCAACCCCCAGGACCCGTACGCCCAGCAGCAGGCATACCCGCAGCAGGGGTACGGCAATCCCCAGGATTCCTACGGGCATCAGCAGCACCAACAGCAGCCCTACCAGCAGCAACAGCAGCAACCGGGTGGCGGTTACGGGCAGCAGCCCTTCGAACAGCAGCCCTTCGAACAGCAGCAGCAGTCCGGACAGCAGCAGCAGTACGGACAGCAGCAGTACGGGCAGCAGCCGCACGATCCCCAGCAGCCCGGCTACGACCAGGGCTGGGACACCGGTCAGCAGCCCGCCATGCCCTACGGGGCCCAGCCCCACGACCCGTACGGCTACCCGGCGGAGAGCTACGGCGGCCCCGGCGATCAGTACGCCACCGCGGAGGCCTTCCCACCGCCGCAGCCGCCGGGCCGCCGGGCCGCCCCGGAACCCGAGCCCCAGCCACAGACGGACTGGGACCCGGACGAGCCGGTGGAGGAGACGCACCCCTTCTTCACCGGCGCCGACACCCCGGAGGAGCGGCGCGGCCGAGGCGGCCGTGACGGGAAGGGCTCCGACGACGCGGTCCGGGACTCCGATCCGGACGACGGCGCGGACTCCGAGTACGACGACGACCCGCGCTCCGGCCGGCGCGGCGGTCGCAGCAAGGGCAAGAAGAAGAGCCGCAACGGTTGCGCCTGCCTCGTCGTGTCACTGGTCCTCGTCGGCGGGCTCGGCGGGGTCTCCTACTTCGGATACTCCTACTGGAAGCAGCAGTTCGGCGCCCCCGAGGACTACGAGGGGGTGGGCACCGGCCCGCAGGTCCAGGTCGAAATCCCCAAGAACGCGCTCGGCTACGACATCGCCAACAAGCTGAAGAAGCAGGGGGTCATCAAGTCCGTCGACGCCTTCGTCTCCGCGCAGAATTCCAACCCCAAGGGCAACACGATCCAGGCGGGCGTCTACCTCCTCAACAAGCAGATGTCGGCGGCCAACGCGGTCAAGATGATGCTCGACCCGAAGAGCCAGAACACGCTGGTGATTCCTGAGGGCACCCGGAACGCCAAGATCTACGACATGATCGACAAGCGGATCGGTCTGCCCGAGGGCACCACCAAGAAGGTCGCGCGGTCCGAGGCCGGCGACCTCGGACTGCCGGCCTGGGCGACGAACCACCCCGATCTCAAGGACCCGCTGGAGGGCTTCCTCTTCCCCGCGGCCTATCCGGTGGCCAAGGGCTCCAAGCCCGAGGACGCGCTGAAGCGGATGGTCGACCGTGCGAACGAGGAGTACGGCAAGGCCGACCTCGCGGGCGCGGCGAAGAAGTACCACCTGGACGGCCCCTGGCAGGTGCTGACCGTGGCCAGCCTCGTCCAGGCGGAGGGCATCTCCCACGACGACTTCCGCAAGATGGCCGAGGTCGTCTACAACCGCCTGCAGCCGGACAACACGATCACCAACCGCAAGCTCGAATTCGACTCTGCGTTCAACTACCTGAAGAACCAGAGCAAGATCACGATCAGGTCGAGCGAGATCCGCACCAACCCGGACCTCTACAACACCTACTACCACACCGGCCTGCCGCCGGGGCCGATCAGCAACCCGGGGGACGAGGCGATCAGCGCGACCCTCAACCCGACCTCCGACGGGTGGATGTTCTTCATCTCGCTCGACGGGAAGAAGACCGACTTCACCAAGACGGTGGAGGAGCACGAAGCGCTCAACGAGAAGTTCAAGGAACTCCATGGCCTCCAATGAGGGATCCCGCCGCGCCGCGGTCCTCGGCTCCCCGATCGCCCACTCGCTCTCCCCGGTGCTGCACCGGGCCGCGTACGCCGATCTCGGCCTCGGCCACTGGTCGTACGACCGCTTCGAGGTGGACGAGGCGGGGCTCGCCGGGTTCATGGAGAAGCTGGACGCCGGCTGGGCCGGGCTGTCGCTGACCATGCCGCTCAAGCGGGCCGTCATCCCGCTGCTGGACGGCGTCAGCGCCGCCGCGGCCTCGGTCGAGGCCGTCAACACGGTCGTCCTCACCGAGGACGGCCGACGCCTCGGGGACAACACCGACATCCCCGGCATGGTCGCGGCCCTGCGGGAACGCGGCGTGGAGAGGACCGAGTCCGCCGCCGTCCTCGGCGCGGGCGCGACCGCCTCCTCCGCGCTCGCCGCACTGTCGCAGATATGCACGGGACAGGTCACCACCTACGTACGCAGCCGCGCACGCGCCGACGAGATGCGCGGCTGGGGCGAACGCCTCGGCGTGAACGTCGTCGTCGCCGACTGGGCCGAGGCCGACCAGGCCTTCGCGGCCCCGCTCGTCGTCGCCACCACCCCGGCCGGCACCACGGACGCCCTCGCCGCCGCCGTACCGGACGCCCCCGGCACCCTCTTCGACGTGCTGTACGAGCCCTGGCCCACGGCCCTCGCCGCCGCCTGGGCGGACCGGGGCGGGGCCGTGGTCGGCGGGCTCGACCTGTTGGTGCACCAGGCGGTCCTCCAGGTCGAGCAGATGACGGGCCGCTCCCCGGCGCCGCTGGCCGCCATGCGGGCGGCGGGAGAGGCCGCACTCGCGGCACGCTGAGGGCAGCCCCGGGCACTTCACCGAGCCCCGGAGACTTGCGCGGACGCGCACGAAACGTCCGTCTGCTGGACCGGGGGCCGGTCCGCCCCTCAGCTCGTGGGAGGATCGGGGGCGGCGGGCCAGGGCCGCGCACCCCGGCCGCGCCTTCGCAGTTTTTGCGCGCGAGCATCGAGGAGCACCGTTGAGCAGGTTGCGCTGGCTGACCGCAGGGGAGTCGCACGGCCCCGCACTCGTGGCGACGCTGGAGGGTCTTCCCGCCGGCGTCCCGGTCACCACGGAGATGGTGGCCGACGCCCTCGCCCGGCGGCGGCTCGGCTACGGACGCGGTGCCCGGATGAAGTTCGAGCAGGACGAGGTCACCTTCCTCGGCGGCGTACGCCACGGCCTCACCATGGGGTCCCCGGTCGCCGTCATGGTCGGCAACACCGAGTGGCCCAAGTGGGAGCAGGTCATGTCCGCCGACCCGGTGGACGAGGAGGAGCTGGCCGCACTGGCCCGCAACGCCCCCCTGACGCGCCCCCGGCCCGGCCACGCCGACCTGGCGGGCATGCAGAAGTACGGATTCGACGAGGCCCGGCCGATCCTGGAGCGCGCCAGCGCCCGGGAGACCGCCGCCCGCGTGGCGCTCGGCGCCGTCGCCCGCTCCTACCTCAAGGCGACCGCGGGCATCGAGATCGTCAGCCACGTCGTCGAACTGGCCGCCGCCAAGGCGCCGTACGGCGTGCTGCCGACCCCGGCCGACGTGCCGGCGCTCGACGCAGACCCGGTCCGCTGCCTCGACCAGGACGCCTCGAAGGCGATGGTCGCCGAGATCGACCAGGCCCACAAGGACGGCGACACCCTCGGGGGTGTCGTCGAGGTGCTCGCCTACGGCGTGCCGGTCGGACTCGGCTCGCACGTGCACTGGGACCGTCGCCTCGACGCCCGGCTCGCCTCCGCCCTCATGGGCATCCAGGCGATCAAGGGCGTGGAGGTCGGCGACGGCTTCGACCTGGCCCGGGTGCCGGGCTCCGAGGCCCACGACGAGATCCTGGTCACCGAGGACGGCATCAAGCGCGCCTCCGGCCGCTCCGGCGGCACCGAGGGCGGCCTGACCACCGGTGAACTCCTGCGGGTCCGCGCCGCGATGAAGCCGATCGCCACCGTGCCGCGCGCACTGGCCACCGTCGACGTGGTGACCGGCGAGCCCGCCAAGGCCCACCACCAGCGCTCCGACGTCTGCGCCGTGCCGGCCGCCGGGATCGTCGCCGAGGCCATGGTCGCCCTGGTGCTCGCCGACGCCGTGGCGGAGAAGTTCGGCGGGGACAGCGTCGAGGAGACGCGCCGGAACGTGCGGGGATACCTCGACAACCTGCGGATCCGATGAACGCGCCGCTGGTCGTCCTCGTCGGCCCCATGGGGGTCGGCAAGTCCACGATCGGTGAGCTGCTCGCCGAGTGGCTCGGAGCCCCGTACCGCGACACCGACGCCGACGTGGTGGCGACCGCGGGCAAGCCCATCTCGGAGATCTTCTTCGACGAGGGCGAGGAGCGCTTCCGCGAACTGGAGCGCCACGCCGTGCGCGAGGCCGTGACCGGGCACACCGGCGTCCTCGCGCTCGGCGGCGGCGCGGTGCTCGACGAGGGCACCCGCGCCCTGCTCGCGGGCCACGCCGTCGTCTACCTCTCCATGGACGTGGAAGAGGCGGTCAAGCGCGTCGGCCTGGGCACCGCACGGCCGCTGCTGGCCGTCAACCCCCGCCGGCAGTGGCGCGAGATGATGGAGCTCCGCCGCCATCTGTACGAAGAGGTGGCGCGGGTGACCGTCGCCACCGACGACCGCGCCCCCGACGAGATCGCCCGCGAGATCGTCGACGCACTGGAACTGCCGGAACGCGACACCACGCCCGGCCGGGAGAAGACAGCAATGACCGAGCAGGCACCCACCCGCATCCAGGTCGCCGGCACCGAGGGCAGCGCCCCGTACGAAGTGCTGGTCGGCCGGCAGCTCCTCGGCGAGCTGCCCAAGCTCATCGGAGACCGGGCCAAGCGCGTCGCCGTGCTCCACCCGGAGGCGCTCGCCGAGACCGGCGAGGCGGTCCGCGAGGACCTCGCCTCCCAGGGGTACGAGGCCATCGCCATCCAGCTGCCGAACGCCGAGGAGGCCAAGACCGTCGAGGTGGCGGCCTACTGCTGGAAGGCACTGGGCCAGACCGGCTTCACCCGCAGCGACGTCATCGTCGGTGTCGGCGGCGGCGCGACCACCGACGTCGCCGGCTTCGTCGCGGCGAGCTGGCTGCGCGGGGTGCGCTGGATCGCCGTCCCCACCACCGTGCTCGGCATGGTCGACGCGGCGGTCGGCGGAAAGACGGGCATCAACACCGCCGAGGGCAAGAACCTCGTCGGCGCCTTCCACCCGCCGGCCGGAGTCCTCTGCGACCTGGCGGCCCTCGACTCGCTCCCGGTGCACGACTACGTCTCCGGGATGGCCGAGATCATCAAGGCCGGCTTCATCGCCGACCCGGTGATCCTCGACCTCGTCGAGGCGGACCCCGAGGGTGCGCGTACGCCCGCCGGGCCGCACACCGCCGAGCTGATCGAGCGCTCCATCCGGGTCAAGGCGGAGGTCGTCTCCAGCGACCTCAAGGAGTCCGGCCTCCGCGAGATCCTCAACTACGGCCACACCCTGGGCCACGCGATCGAGAAGAACGAGCGCTACAAGTGGCGCCACGGCGCGGCCGTCTCGATCGGCCTGGTCTTCGCCGCCGAACTGGGCCGGCTCGCCGGCCGGCTCGACGACGCCACCGCCGACCGGCACCGCACCGTCCTCGCGTCGGTCGGCCTGCCGCTCACCTACCGCGGTGACCAGTGGCCGCGTCTGCTGGAGAACATGAAGCTCGACAAGAAGTCCCGCGGCGACCTGCTGCGCTTCATCGTGCTCGACGCGCTCGGCAAGCCGACCGTCCTGGAGGGCCCGGACCCGGCCGTCCTGCTCGCCGCCTACGGAGAGGTCTCCGCGTGACCCGCCGCGTCTACGTGCTGAACGGCCCGAACCTCGGCCGCCTGGGTTCCCGCGAACCCGACGTCTACGGGGCCACCTCGTACGCCGGGCTCGTGGAGACCTGCCAGGCACTCGGCAAGGAGCTGGACTTCGTCGTAGAGGTCCGCGAGACCAACGACGAGGGCGAGCTGATCCGCTGGCTCCACGAGGCGGCGGACGGATCGGTCCCGGTCGTCCTCAACCCGGGCGCGTTCACGCATTACTCGTACGGGATGCGGGACGCGATCTCCCAGCGCACCGCGCCCCTCATCGAGGTGCACATCTCCAACCCGTACGCGCGCGAGGAGTTCCGGCACACCTCCGTGGTCGCTCCGGTCGCCACCGGCACCATCGCCGGCTTCGGCATCGGCTCCTACCGGCTGGCGCTGCGCGCGCTCGCCGACGAGCTGACGGCCTGACCGGCGTCACCCTTCGCCGGGTGCCCCCTCGCGGGCACTCGGCGCCGCCCCGGGCCGTTCACCCGGTGAAGGTCCGGGGCGGTACGGTAGCCGTCCGACCAGCGCCAGTTGACCGCACGAGACGGAGTGGCACCGGATGCAGCACGCAGTGGGGGCTCCGTTGCCGCCTCCCCACCGGCCCGGACACGGCCCCGTCGGCGGCCCGCACCCCGGCGGCCCCGGCACGCCGCCCCCTATACCCCCGGCGCCCCCGGCGCAGGGATGGGCGGCGCCCGGCCCCGACCAGCAGCCCGCTTCCCCGGCCCGCGAGGTCACCGGCCACTTCCGGCTCCCGCCGGGCGGCCTGGTGCCGCTGCCCGCACAGCCCCTCGAACCCGGCACCGGCGCCGCCACCCTCGCCGTCCTCCTGATCGGCCCGGCGGGGGCGGGCAAGACCACCGTCGCCAAGCTCTGGGCCGCCCGCCGCCGGGTGCCCACGGCCCACGTCTCGCTGGACGACGTACGCGAATGGGTGCGCTCGGGGTTCGCCGACCCGCAGGCCGGCTGGAACGACCAGTCCGAGGCCCAGTACCGCCTGGCCCGCCGCACCTGCGGCTTCGCCGCCCGCAACTTCCTCGCCAACGGCATCTCCTGCATCCTCGACGACGCCGTGTTCCCCGACCGGCCCGTCATCGGCCTCGGCGGCTGGAAGCGCCACGTCGGCCCCGGGCTGCTCCCGGTGGTCCTGCTGCCCGGCCTCGAGGTCGTCCTGGAGCGCAACGCCGCCCGCAGCGGCAACCGCCGCCTCTCCGACGAGGAGGTCGCCCGCATCCACGGCCGGATGGCCGGGTGGTACGGCTCCGGGCTGCCGATCATCGACAACTCGACCTACGACGTCGAGACCACGGCCCGCGTCCTGGACGACGTCCTCGCCCGCGCCCTGGCGAGCCCGCCCGCCTGGTAGACCGCCCTCCCGGTGGTGCGCCCTCCTGGCCGCACGCCCTCTCAGTGGTCCTGGTCCGCGCAGCCGCGCGTACGGGCACCGCCCAGCCGCGCGTACGGGCACCGGCCTGCCGCGCGTACGGGCACCGACCGTCCGCCGGCCGTCCCCGGTCGGACAGCGCTGACGGGCGGGGCGGCGGATGCGCTCGTACGCTCGGGGCATGTCAGAGGTGTACGCCGTCCGCCGCGGGCTGGTCCGCGACCGGTGCGCCGCCGCCGGATCGGCCGCCGCCCTGGTCTCCCGCCCCGCCAACGTCCGCTATCTCGCCGGCGGGGCGCCTCCCGGCGCCGTCCTGCTGCTCGGCGCCGGCGAGGACGTCCTGCTCTGCCCCCGCGCCCCGGCCGGCGACCCGGCCCACGGGCGTACGGACGAGTCGCTGCGGGTGTCGGCGCTGGGGAGCGGGCGCGGGGACGCGGCGATCGCCGCCGCCGCCCTGGCCGCCGGGCACGGGACGGAGCGCCTCGCCGTCGAGGAGCACGACCTGACCGTCGCCCGTCACCGGGCCATGGCCACCGCCGCCCCCGGACTGCGACTCGGCGATCTCGGGACCACCGTGGAGCAGCTGCGGGTGGTCAAGGACGAGGAGGAGATCGCCTGCCTGCGCATCGCGGCGGAGATCACCGACCAGGCGCTGGGGGAGCTCCTCGAATCGATCCTCGTGGGCCGCACCGAACGTCATCTCTCCCTGGAGCTGGAGCGCCGCCTGGTCGACCACGGCGCCGAGGGTCCCGCCTTCGCCACGTCCGTGGCCACCGGGCCCAACTCCGGCCAGGCGCGTCACCGGCCCACCGACCGCAGGGTCGAGGAAGGTGATTTCCTCAGCGTCAGCCTCGGCGCGAGCTACCGCGGTTACCGCTGCGAGATCGCCCGCACCTTCGTCATCGGCACCGCCCCCGCGGAGTGGCAGATCGAGCTGTACGACCTCGTTTTCGCCGCTCAGCGCGGTGGCCGGGAGTCCCTGCTGCCGGACGCCACCTACCGCGAAGTGGACCACGCGGCCCGTCATCCGCTGGACTCCGCGGGGTACGGCGAGGGGCTTTCGCCCCGCACCGGGCACGGGGTGGGACTCGAAATCGACGAGGACCCGCAGCTGGCACCGACAGCCATGGGTAAACTGGACGCTTGCGTGCCGGTCACCGTCGGACCGGGGGTCCACCTCCCGGGCCGGGGCGGTGTCCGGATCGATGACACGCTCGTCGTGCGCCCCGAGGCGGACGGCGGACCCGAGCTACTCACCATTACGACCAAGGAGCTGCTCGCGCTCTAGCGCGCGTTCTTGGCCGTCCACCAGCTTTCAGTCCAGGAGATTCCGCAACCGTGGCTTCCACGAACGACCTCAAGAACGGCCTGGTGCTCAAGCTCGACGGAGGCCAGCTCTGGTCCGTCGTCGAGTTCCAGCACGTCAAGCCCGGCAAGGGCCCGGCCTTCGTGCGCACCAAGCTCAAGAACGTGCTCTCCGGCAAGGTCGTCGACAAGACGTTCAACGCCGGCGTGAAGGTCGAAACGGCCACCATCGACCGCCGGGACATGCAGTTCTCGTACATGGACGGCGAGTACTTCGTCTTCATGGACATGGACACGTACGACCAGCTGATGGTCGACCGCAAGTCCGTCGGCGACGCCGCCAACTTCCTCATCGAGGGCTTCACCGCCTCGGTCGCGCAGCACGAGGGCGAGGTGCTCTACGTGGAGCTGCCCGCCGCCGTCGAGCTGACCATCCAGCACACCGACCCGGGCGTCCAGGGCGACCGCTCCACCGGTGGCACCAAGCCCGCCACGCTGGAGACCGGTTATGAGATCGGCGTGCCGCTCTTCATCACCACCGGCGAGAAGATCAAGGTCGACACCCGTACGGGCGACTACCTCGGCCGGGTGAACAGCTAACCGTGGCTGCCCGGAACAAGGCCCGCAAGCGCGCCTTCCAGATCCTCTTCGAGGCCGACCAGCGCGGTGAGTCCGTGCAGACGGTCCTCGCGGACTGGGTCCGGCACTCGCGGACCGACGACCGTCAGCCCCCGGTCGGCGAATTCACGATGGAACTCGTCGAGGGGTACGCGCGGTACGCGAACCGGATCGACGACCTCATCGTCACGTACGCCGTGGACTGGGAGATCGACCGCATGCCCGTCGTCGACCGCAGCATCCTCCGGCTCGGCGCGTACGAGCTGATCTGGATGGACGAGACGCCGGACGCCGTCGTCATCGACGAGGCGGTCCAGCTCGCCAAGGAGTTCTCCACGGACGACTCCCCGTCCTTCGTGAACGGCATGCTGGCCCGTTTCAAGGACCTCAAGCCGAACCTGCGCCGCGAGCAGTAGCTCCGGGGCGCTGAGCTTCAGCCGACGAAGGCCCGCGGTCGACCCGACCGCGGGCCTTCGGCACGTCCGGGCGGCGGGGCCACCCCTCGGTGTCCCTCGGAGGCCACCTCGTCCCTGCCGGACCACCCCCGCGTCTGCGGGGGCCGGATACGACGCCGGGCCGGCGGGGGAGACCCTCTCGGGTCCCTCCCGCCGGCCCGGCGACAAGGTGTTCGTACGACACGGTGTTCAAACGGGCGAGGCTCGGAGCCCCGCCCGGGGGACTCAGCCCTCTTCGTGGGTGACGGCCCGGCGCGCGTCCGCGTCCAGTACGCCCCAGTTGATCAGCTGCTCCGTCAGCACGGAAGGCGACTGGTCGTAGATGACCGCGAGGGTACGCAGGTCGTCCTGGCGGATCGAGAGGACCTTGCCGTTGTAGTCGCCGCGCTGGCTCTGGATCGTCGCGGCGTAACGCTGCAGCGGTCCGGCCTTCTCCGGCGGGACGTGGGCGAGGCGCTCCAGGTCGAGGACGAGCTTCGGCGGCGGCTCGGCCGCGCCGCCGGGGGTCGTGCCCGGCAGCAGCTCCTGGACCGGAACGCCGTAGAAGTCCGCCAGCTCCGCAAGACGCTGGACGGTCACCGCACGGTCGCCCCGCTCGTACGAGCCGACGACGACGGCCTTCCAACGGCCCTGCGACTTCTCCTCCACGCCGTGGAGGGAGAGGCCCTGCTGGGTGCGGATGGCGCGGAGCTTGGCCCCGAGCTGTTTTGCGTATTCGCTGGACATAAGGCTCCCCGGACGCTCGAACATGATGCGGCGCCGCCGCGTGGCTGGTGACTCACTGTGAGGTTACGCAGCGTTACTTGGATGCGTCAAGCCGGGAGGTCCCGAGCGGCTCCGCGGGGGGCCGGGGCGGGACCTGCGGAACGGCCCTGGTACCGTGGAACACGTAGTTTTCAGATTTCCGACGTCCTTTAAGGTCCGTCCCGTGAGGCGGAGAAGGAGGTCCGTTTCTCAATGGACGCACAGCACGACGGCACCGGCAACGCGGCACGGCCCGTTCTGGAAGCCCCCGACATCGCCCGGGCCCTGACCCGGATCGCCCACGAGATCGTCGAACGCGCCAAGGGCGCAGACGACGTGGTGCTGCTCGGGATCCCCACCCGCGGCGTCTTCCTCGCCCGCAGGCTGGCCGCGAAGCTCGAAGAGATCACCGGCCGGGCGATGCCCGTCGGATCACTCGACATCACGATGTACCGCGACGACCTGCGGATGCGCCCCGCACGCGCCATCGGCCGCACCGACATCCCCGGCGACGGCGTCGACGAACGCCTCGTCGTCCTCGTCGACGACGTGCTCTTCTCCGGCCGCACGATCCGCGCCGCCCTCGACGCCCTCGGTGACATCGGCCGCCCCCGCGCCGTCCAGCTCGCGGTCCTGGTGGACCGCGGCCACCGCGAACTTCCCATCCGTGCCGACTACGTCGGCAAGAACCTCCCGACGTCGCACCGGGAGACGGTCACGGTCCAGCTCGCCGAGGAGGACGGCCGCGACGCCGTGCTGCTCGGAGCGCGCAGGACCGCGCCGGCAGGCGGGCACTAGCACCGCTACCGCTACCCGAACGGCTTTTCCGTGCGACCGGGCACCCGGTCCGTACGGCCGCCGCAGCACGCCCGCATGCCCGAAACCTCCACCACCCCGGAGAACACCCAGATGAAGCGCCACCTCATCTCGGCCGCCGACCTCACCCGCGACGACGCCGTCCTCATCCTCGACACCGCCGAGGAGATGGCCCGGGTCGCCGACCGGCCGATCAAGAAGCTTCCCACCCTGCGCGGCCGTACCGTGGTCAACCTCTTCTTCGAGGACTCGACGCGGACCCGCATCTCCTTCGAGGCCGCCGCCAAGCGCCTCTCCGCCGACGTCATCAACTTCTCCGCGAAGGGCTCGTCCGTCTCCAAGGGCGAATCCCTCAAGGACACCGCCCTGACCCTGGAGGCGATGGGCGCCGACGCCGTCGTCATCCGGCACCACGCCTCGGGCGCCCCGTACCGTCTCGCCACCTCCGGCTGGATCGACGGCGCGGTCGTCAATGCCGGCGACGGCACCCACGAGCACCCCACCCAGGCCCTGCTGGACGCCTTCACCATGCGCCGCCGGCTGGTCGGCGCCGACCAGGGCCTCGGCCGCGACCTCGAAGGCCGCCGGATCACCATCGTCGGCGACGTCCTGCACAGCCGGGTGGCCCGCTCCAACGTCCACCTGCTGACCACGCTCGGCGCCCACGTCACCCTGGTGGCCCCGCCCACCCTGCTGCCGATCGGCGTGGAGCAGTGGCCCTGCGACGTCAGCTACGGCCTGGACGAGGTGCTCCCGAAGTCCGACGCGGTGATGATGCTGCGTGTGCAGCGTGAGCGGATGAACGCCGCGTACTTCCCGACCGAGCGCGAGTACTCCCGCCGCTACGGCCTCAACGGCGACCGCATGGCGAAGATGCCCGAGCGGAGCATCGTCATGCACCCCGGCCCGATGAACCGCGGCATGGAGATCACCGCCGAGGTCGCCGACTCCGACCGCTGCACCGCCGTCGAACAGGTCGCCAACGGCGTCTCCGTCCGCATGGCCGTGCTCTACCTGCTGCTGGGCGGCTCCGAGCCCGCCACCACCGCCCGTACCGAGGGGAACAAGTAACCATGAGCAAGATCCTTATCCGCGGCGCGCAGATCCTCGGTGGCGAAGTCCAGGACGTCCTGATCGACGGCGAGACCATCGCCGAGACCGGCACCGGCATCGAGGCGGCGGACGCCACCGTCGTCGAGGCGGCGGGCCGGATCCTGCTGCCCGGCCTGGTCGACCTCCACACCCACCTGCGCGAGCCCGGCCGCGAGGACTCCGAGACCGTCCTGACCGGCACCAGGGCCGCCGCGGTCGGCGGCTTCACCGCCGTGCACGCCATGGCCAACACCTTCCCCGTCGCCGACACCGCCGGCGTGGTCGAGCAGGTCTGGCGGCTCGGCAAGGAGTCTGGCTACTGCGACGTCCAGCCGATCGGCGCCGTCACCGTCGGCCTGGAGGGCAAGCAGCTCGCCGAGCTCGGCGCCATGCACGACTCGGCCGCCGGAGTGAAGGTCTTCTCCGACGACGGCAAGTGCGTCGACGACGCCGTGATCATGCGCCGCGCGCTGGAGTACGTGAAGGCCTTCGACGGCGTCGTGGCCCAGCACGCGCAGGAGCCCCGCCTCACGGAGGGCGCCCAGATGAACGAGGGCACCGTCTCCGCCGAGCTCGGCCTCGGCGGCTGGCCCGCCGTCGCCGAGGAGTCGATCATCGCGCGCGACGTGCTGCTCGCCGCCCACGTCGACTCCCGGGTGCACATCTGCCACCTGTCGACCGCCGGCTCCGTCGAGATCGTCCGCTGGGCCAAGTCCAAGGGCTGGAACGTCACCGCCGAGGTCACCCCGCACCACCTGCTGCTCACCGACGAGCTGGTCCGCTCGTACGACCCCGTCTACAAGGTGAACCCCCCGCTGCGGACCGAGGCCGACGTCCTGGCCCTGCGCGAGGCGCTCGCCGACGGCACCATCGACTGCGTCGCCACCGACCACGCCCCGCACCCGCACGAGGACAAGGACTGCGAGTGGGCCGCGGCGGCGATGGGCATGGTGGGCCTGGAGACCGCGCTCTCCGTGGTCCAGCAGACGATGGTCGAGACCGGTCTGCTCGACTGGGCGGGCGTCGCCGACCGCATGTCGTTCCGCCCGGCGGCCATCGGCCGGCTCGACGGACACGGCCGCCCCGTCTCGGCGGGTGAGCCCGCCAACCTCGTACTCGTCGATCCGGCATACCGTGGGACCGTGGACCCCGCGGGCTTCGCGTCCCGCAGCCGCAACACCCCCTACGAGGGCCGTGAGCTGCCGGGACGGGTCACCCACACCTTCCTGCGGGGCCGTGCCACGGTCGTCGACGGGAAGCTCACGTGACAAAACTGATCCCCCTGTACCAGCTGGCCGCCGAACAGAAGTCGGCCCACGTGACCGACTGGTCCGCCCGGATCAGCTGGGTCGTCGGAATACTGGTCTTCGTGGCCCTCGTCTACTGGCTGATGCGCCAGGGGTGGAAGTGGCGCGGCAGCCTCCAGTCCGACCTGCCGGAGCTCGCGGCCACCCCCGAGGGATTCGCGGACGGCACCCCGCTCCTGAAGCTCTCCGGCCGCTACCACGGCTCCACCACCGCCGGGCAGTGGCTCGACCGGATCGTCGCGCACGGCCTCGGCACCCGCAGCCGGGTCGAGCTCACCCTCACGGAGCAGGGCCTGGACGTCGTACGCCCCGGGGCGACCGGCTTCTTCGTACCGGCCGCGGCCCTGCGCGAGGCCCGGCACGAGCGGGCGATCGCGGGCAAGGTCCTCCCCGAGGGCGGCCTGCTGGTCATCACCTGGGCCCACGGCGACAAGCTGATCGACTCCGGGTTCCGCGCCGACCAGGCTGCCGAGCACCGGACCTGGGTCGACACCCTCACCTCTCTCACCAGCACTACGGAAGGCACCGCACGATGACGATCTCCACCCGGGGAGCAGCACAAGCTCCCGCCGTACTCGTCCTGGAGGACGGCCGCATCTTCCGCGGCCGTGCCTACGGGGCCGTGGGGGAGACCTTCGGCGAGGCCGTTTTCTCCACCGGCATGACCGGCTACCAGGAGACGCTGACCGACCCCTCGTACGACCGCCAGATCGTCGTCGCCACCGCGCCGCAGATCGGCAACACCGGCTGGAACGACGAGGACGACGAGTCCGCCCGCATCTGGGTCTCCGGCTACGTCGTGCGCGACCCCGCACGCGTCCCGTCCAACTGGCGCTCGCGCCGCTCCCTCGACGAGGAGCTCGCCGGGCAGGGCGTCGTCGGGATCTCCGGCATCGACACCCGCGCCCTCACCCGCCACCTGCGCGAGCGCGGCGCGATGCGCTCCGGCGTCTTCTCCGGCGAGGCACTCGCCCCCGACGCCGAACTGCTCGCCCGCGTCCAGGCCCAGCCGCAGATGAAGGGCGCCAGCCTGTACGAGGAGGTCGCCACCAAGGAGGCCTACACCGTCCCGGCGGTCGGCGAGAAGAAGTTCACCGTCGCCGCCATCGACCTCGGCATCAAGGGCATGACCCCGCGCCGGATGGCCGAGCGCGGCATCGAGGTGCACGTGCTCCCCGCCACCGCGACCGCCGACGACGTCTACGCCGTCGCCCCCGACGGTGTGTTCTTCTCCAACGGCCCCGGCGACCCCGCCACCGCCGACGGCCCGGTCGCGCTGATGCGCGCCGTGCTGGAACGGAAGACGCCGCTCTTCGGCATCTGCTTCGGCAACCAGATCCTCGGCCGCGCCCTCGGCTTCGGCACCTACAAGCTGAAGTACGGCCACCGGGGCATCAACCAGCCCGTCCAGGACCGCACGACCGGCAAGGTCGAGGTCACCGCGCACAACCACGGCTTCGCCGTGGACGCGCCCCTGGACAAGGTCTCGGACACCGAGTTCGGGCGCGCCGAGGTCTCCCACGTCTGCCTGAACGACCAGGTCGTCGAAGGACTGCACCTCCTCGACCAGCCCGCGTTCAGCGTCCAGTACCACCCCGAAGCAGCCGCGGGCCCGCACGACGCCGCGTACCTCTTCGACCGTTTCGTCACCCTGATGGAGGGCCAGCGTGCCTAAGCGCTCCGATATCCAGTCCGTCCTGGTCATCGGCTCCGGCCCGATCGTCATCGGCCAGGCCGCCGAGTTCGACTACTCCGGTACCCAGGCGTGCCGCGTGCTCAAGGCCGAGGGCCTGCGCGTCATCCTGGTCAACTCCAACCCGGCCACGATCATGACCGACCCGGAGATCGCCGACGCCACGTACGTCGAGCCGATCACCCCCGAGTTCGTCGAGAAGATCATCGCCAAGGAGCGCCCCGACGCCCTCCTGCCGACGCTGGGCGGCCAGACCGCGCTCAACACCGCCATCTCCATGCACGACAACGGTGTGCTGGAGAAGTACGGCGTCGAGCTGATCGGCGCCAACGTCGAGGCGATCAACAAGGGCGAGGACCGCGACCTCTTCAAGGGCGTCGTCGAAGCCGTCCGCGAGAAGATCGGCCACGGCGAGTCCGCCCGCTCGGTCATCTGCCACACGATGGACGACGTCATCCAGGGCGTCGAGACCCTCGGCGGCTACCCCGTCGTCGTCCGCCCCTCCTTCACCATGGGCGGCGCCGGCTCCGGCTTCGCCCACGACGAGGAGGAGCTGCGCCGCATCGCCGGACAGGGCCTCACCCTCTCGCCGACCACCGAGGTGCTCCTGGAGGAGTCCATCCTCGGCTGGAAGGAGTACGAGCTGGAGCTGATGCGCGACAAGAACGACAACGTCGTGGTCGTCTGCTCCATCGAGAACTTCGACCCGATGGGCGTCCACACCGGCGACTCCATCACCGTCGCCCCGTCGATGACGCTCACCGACCGCGAGTACCAGCGGCTGCGCGACCTCGGCATCGCGATCATCCGCGAGGTCGGCGTCGACACCGGCGGCTGCAACATCCAGTTCGCCATCGACCCCACCGACGGCCGGATCATCGTCATCGAGATGAACCCGCGCGTCTCCCGGTCCTCGGCGCTCGCCTCCAAGGCCACCGGCTTCCCGATCGCCAAGATCGCCGCCAAGCTGGCCATCGGCTACACGCTGGACGAGATCCCGAACGACATCACGGAGAAGACCCCGGCGTCCTTCGAGCCCTCGCTCGACTACGTCGTGGTCAAGGCCCCGCGCTTCGCCTTCGAGAAGTTCCCCTCCGCCGACTCCACCCTCACCACCACCATGAAGTCGGTGGGCGAGGCCATGGCGATCGGCCGCAACTTCGCCGAGGCGCTGCAGAAGGCGCTCCGCTCGCTGGAGAAGAAGGGGTCGCAGTTCGCCTTCACCGGCGAGCCCGGCGACAAGGACGCCCTGCTCGCCGAGGCCGTCCGCCCCACCGACGGCCGCATCAACACCGTCATGCAGGCGATCCGGGCCGGCGCCACCCCCGAGGAGGTCTTCGACGCCACGAAGATCGACCCGTGGTTCGTGGACCAGCTCTTCCTGATCAAGGAGATCGCCGACGAGCTGGCCGCCGCGGAGCGCCTCGACGCCGACGTGATCGCCGAGGCCAAGCGCCACGGCTTCTCCGACGCCCAGATCGCCGAGATCCGCGGCCTGGGCGAGGACGTCGTCCGCGAGGTCCGCCACGCGCTGGGCATCCGCCCGGTCTACAAGACGGTCGACACCTGCGCCGCCGAGTTCGCCGCGAAGACCCCGTACTTCTACTCCTCGTACGACGAGGAGAGCGAGGTCGCGCCCCGTACCAAGCCCGCCGTGATCATCCTCGGCTCGGGCCCGAACCGCATCGGCCAGGGCATCGAGTTCGACTACTCCTGCGTCCACGCCTCCTTCGCCCTGAGCGACGCCGGGTACGAGACCGTGATGGTCAACTGCAACCCGGAGACCGTCTCCACCGACTACGACACCTCCGACCGGCTCTACTTCGAGCCGCTCACCCTGGAGGACGTCCTGGAGATCGTCCACGCGGAGACCCTCGCGGGCCCCGTCGCGGGCGTCGTCGTCCAGCTCGGCGGCCAGACCCCGCTCGGCCTCTCGCAGGCGCTCAAGGACAACGGCGTGCCCGTCGTCGGCACGTCCCCCGAGGCGATCCACGCCGCCGAGGACCGCGGCGCCTTCGGCCGGGTGCTCGCCGAGGCCGGCCTGCCCGCGCCGAAGCACGGCACCGCCACCACCTTCGACGAGGCCAAGGCCATCGCCGACGAGATCGGCTACCCGGTCCTGGTGCGCCCGTCGTACGTCCTCGGCGGACGCGGCATGGAGATCGTCTACGACGAGACCCGCCTGTCCTCGTACATCGCCGAGTCCACCGAGATCAGCCCCACCCGGCCGGTCCTGGTCGACCGCTTCCTCGACGACGCGATCGAGATCGACGTCGACGCGCTCTACGACGGCACCGAGCTCTACCTCGGCGGCGTCATGGAGCACATCGAGGAGGCCGGCATCCACTCCGGCGACTCCGCCTGCGCGCTGCCCCCGATCACCCTCGGCGGCCACGACATCAAGCGCCTGCGGGTCTCCACCGAGGGCATCGCCAAGGGCGTCGGCGTCCGCGGCCTGATCAACATCCAGTTCGCGCTCTCCGGCGACATCCTCTACGTCCTGGAGGCCAACCCCCGCGCCTCCCGGACCGTCCCCTTCACCTCGAAGGCGACCGCCGTCCCGCTCGCCAAGGCCGCCGCCCGCATCTCGCTGGGCGCGACCATCGCCGAGCTGCGCGCCGAGGGCCTGCTGCCGGCCCAGGGCGACGGCGGCACCCTGCCGCTCGACGCGCCGATCTCCGTCAAGGAGGCCGTCATGCCGTGGTCGCGCTTCCGCGACATCCACGGCCGCGGTGTGGACACCGTCCTCGGCCCGGAGATGCGTTCGACCGGTGAGGTCATGGGCATCGACTCCGCCTTCGGGACGGCCTACGCCAAGTCCCAGGCCGGCGCCTACGGCCCGCTGCCCGTCAAGGGCCGCGCGTTCATCTCGGTCGCCAACCGCGACAAGCGCTCGATGATCTTCCCTGCCCGGGAGCTCGTCGCCCACGGCTTCGAGCTGATGGCGACCTCCGGTACCGCCGAGGTCCTCAAGCGCAACGGCATCAACGCCACCGTCGTGCGCAAGCAGTCCGAGGGCGAGGGCCCGAACGGCGAGAAGACCATCGTCCAGCTCATCCACGACGGCCAGGTCGATCTCATCGTCAACACGCCGTACGGCACCGGCGGCCGGCTCGACGGCTACGAGATCCGGACCGCCGCGGTGGCCCGCTCCGTGCCGTGCCTGACGACCGTCCAGGCGCTCGCCGCCGCGGTCCAGGGCATCGACGCGCTCCGGCGCGGGGACGTCGGCGTACGGTCCCTCCAGGAGCACGCCGAGCACCTGACGGCGGCACGCGACTAGTCGGTACGGACGGACCGGCCCGGACCCTCGGGGGCCCGGGCCGGCCAGGCAAGGGGGACACCGGTCTGCGGTGTCCCCCTCTTCGTGAGGACACCTTCGATGTACAAGTTCTTCTTCCAGCTGGTCTTCAAGCGGATGGACCCCGAGCAGGCCCACTACCTGGCCTTCCGGTGGATCGGTCTCGCCGCCCGTACCCCCGTCCTGCGGACCTGCGTCGCCGCGGTGCTCGCCCCCCGGTACAAGGCCCTGCGCACCGAGGCCCTCGGCCTGCGGATGCACGGTCCCTTCGGCCTCGCCGCCGGCTTCGACAAGAACGCGATCGCGATCGACGGCATGGCGATGCTCGGCTTCGACCACGTCGAGATCGGCACCGTGACCGGCGAGCCGCAGCCCGGCAACCCCAGGAAGCGGCTCTTCCGCCTCGTCGCCGACCGCGCCCTGATCAACCGGATGGGCTTCAACAACGAGGGGTCCGCCGCCGTCGCCGCCCGTCTCGGCGCCCGCGAGGCCGTCTTCCGCACCACCGTCGGCGTCAACATCGGCAAGACCAAGGTGGTCCCGGAGGCCGAGGCCACCGCCGACTACGTGAAATCCACCGAGCGCCTCGCCGCCCACGCCGACTACCTCGTGGTCAACGTCTCCTCGCCCAACACCCCCGGCCTGCGCAACCTCCAGGCCACCGAGGCGCTGCGCCCGCTGCTGACCGCCGTGCGCGAGGCCGCCGACCGCACCGTGACCGACCGCCGCGTCCCCCTCCTGGTCAAGATCGCCCCCGACCTCGCGGACGAGGACGTCGACGCCGTCGCCGACCTCGCCGTGGAACTCGGCCTCGACGGCATCATCGCCACCAACACCACCATCGCCCGCGACGGCCTCGGCCTGCGTTCGCCCGCCTCCCTGACCAGGGAGACCGGCGGACTCTCCGGCGCTCCGCTCAAGGCGCGCTCCCTGGAGGTCCTGAGGCGGCTGTACGAGCGCGTGGGCGACCGGATCACCCTGGTGGGTGTCGGAGGCATCGAGAGCGCCGAGGACGCCTGGCAGCGCATTCTGGCCGGCGCGACGCTCGTCCAGGGGTACAGCGCCTTCATCTACGAGGGCCCCTTCTACGCCCGCGCGATCCACAAGGGGCTGGCCGCCCGGCTCGCCGCATCCCCGTACGCCACGCTCGCCGAAGCCGTCGGCGCCGACACCCGGAAGGCCGCACAGTGACCCTCGAAACAGCGCCCCTCGAACCCTTCGGAGCCCGCCTGCGCCGCGCCATGGACACCCGTGGACCGCTCTGCGTCGGCATCGACCCGCACGCCTCGCTGCTCGCCTCCTGGGGCCTGCCCGACGACATCGCGGGCCTGGAGCGCTTCACCCGTACGGTCGTCGAGGCGCTCGCCGACAGGGTCGCCGTCCTCAAGCCGCAGTCCGCGTTCTTCGAGCGCTTCGGCTCGCGCGGCGTCGCCGTCCTGGAAACGGCCGTCACCGAGGCCCGCTCGGCCGGCGCGCTCGTCCTCATGGACGCCAAGCGCGGCGACATCGGCTCCACCATGGGCGCCTACGCGGCCACCTACCTGGACAAGGACTCGCCGCTCTTCTCGGACGCGGTCACCGTCTCGCCCTACCTCGGCTTCGGATCGCTGCGCCCGGCGCTCGACGCCGCCGCCGTCTCCGGCGCGGGCGTCTTCGTCCTGGCGCTCACCTCCAACCCGGAGGGCGCCGAGGTGCAGCGCGCGACGGCCGCCGACGGCCGCTCGCTGGCCCAGCTGATGCTCGACCACATGGCCGCCGAGAACGCCGGTGCCGAGCCGCTCGGCTCGGTCGGCGCGGTGGTCGGCGCGACCCTCGGGGACGCCGGGGTGAACCTGGCGATCAACGGTCCGCTGCTCGCTCCGGGCATCGGCGCCCAGGGTGCCACCCCGGCCGATCTGCCGGGCGTGTTCGGCGACGCGGTGGGCAACGTGGTGCCGAGCGTGAGCCGGGGTGTTCTCCGTCACGGACCCGACGCGGCGGGACTGCGCGAGGCCGCCGAACGCTTCGCCGACGAGGTCCGTACGGCCGTTCACGGATAGTTGAATGCGACACATAACAGCGCGTTGACGAATTCCTGAGCAAAATACCGGCCTTTATGCCGGGAATGTCCTGGTCGGCCAAGGCTGACCAGGACTTTTCGTTCGTTCTCGCTGACTCCGGAGCGGTTGGCCGCTAGTCTCCGTCGAGAGCCAACGAGCACAGGTTGTTGTTCATGCCGTTGTTCGTGGCTCACCAGGTGTGGGGCGACAGGTTCCTCACCGGTCCGTATCCGACAGATCGACATCCGAGGTGACGTAGGCGTGGCTCTTCCGCCCCTTACCCCTGAACAGCGCGCTGCCGCGCTCGAAAAGGCCGCCGCGGCTCGCCGGGAGCGGGCCGAGGTCAAGAATCGACTCAAGCACTCCGGCGCCTCGCTCCACGAGGTCATCAAGCAGGGCCGGGAGAACGACGTCATCGGCAAGATGAAGGTCTCCGCACTTCTTGAGTCCCTGCCGGGCGTGGGCAAGGTCCGCGCCAAGCAGATCATGGAGCGTCTCGGGATCTCCGAGAGCCGTAGGGTCCGGGGTCTCGGCTCCAATCAGATCGCATCCCTGGAGCGAGAGTTCGGCGGCACAGCCGCCTGACGTTCTCGGGCACCCCTGAGAACCTGGATAATCGCTGCATGGCTGCTTCATCCCGGGGGACGTCCCCCGTACCCCCGGACGTACGTCCGCGGCTGACCGTGCTCTCCGGCCCCTCCGGGGTCGGCAAGAGCACGGTCGTCGCGCATATGCGCAAGGTCCACCCCGAAGTCTGGCTCTCGGTGTCGGCGACGACCCGCAAGCCGCGGCCCGGTGAGAGCAACGGCGTCCACTACTTCTTCGTGGACGACCAGGAGTTCGACAAGCTGATCGCCAACGGCGAGCTGCTCGAATGGGCGGAGTTCGCGGGCAACCGCTACGGCACCCCCCGCCGGGCGGTCCTCGACCGCCTGGAGAACGGCGAGCCGGTGCTGCTGGAGATCGACCTCCAGGGCGCACGGCTGGTCCGCGAGTCGATGTCCGACGCGCGGCTCGTCTTCCTGGCCCCGCCGAGCTGGGACGAACTGGTCCGCCGGCTCACCGGCCGGGGCACCGAGCCGCCCGAGGTGATCGAGCGCAGGCTCGCCGCCGCCCGGGTCGAACTGGCCGCCGAGGCCGAGTTCGACACCACCCTCGTCAACACCTCCGTCGAGGACGTGGCACGCGAGCTGCTAGCCTTGATGCTTCAGGCTTCCGACCACCGTGCCACGAGCGACTGAGCAAGCGACGCGAACGGCCTCACGGCCGACGCCGAGTGTCAGCCGCACCCCACGGATCACCTCCGGCCGGCAGCCGCAGCATCAAAGATCTCTTTGATCTACACCCCCTTCGGAAGGCAGAGAGTGTCCTCTTCCATCACCACGCCCGAGGGCATCATCAACCCGCCGATTGATGAGCTCCTCGAAGCCACCGACTCGAAGTACAGCCTCGTGATCTACGCCGCCAAGCGCGCGCGCCAGATCAACGCGTACTACTCGCAGCTCGGTGAAGGCCTCCTCGAGTACGTCGGTCCGCTCGTCGACACCCACGTGCACGAGAAGCCGCTGTCGATCGCGCTCCGCGAGATCAACGCCGGCCTGCTGACCTCCGAGGCCATCGAGGGCCCCGCGCAGTAAGCAGCCGCACCTCCTGCCGCAGGCGGGAAGAACGCACCTTCACCCCGGGCCCGGCGGATCATCCGCCGGGCCCGGGGTGTGTCCGCGTGCGGGCGGAGAACCGGCCCGCCGGACACCGGCCCGCGCCGGTGGGGCAGCATGGAAGGACACCGAGCCGAGTGCGGGGAGACGCAGTGGAGAAGCCGAAGGTCGTTCTGGGGGTCAGCGGAGGCATCGCCGCGTACAAGGCGTGCGAGCTGCTCCGCCGGCTGACCGAGTCCGGGCACGACGTGACCGTGGTGCCCACCGCGGCCTCGCTGCACTTCGTCGGCGCCGCGACCTGGTCCGCGCTCTCCGGACACCCGGTCTCCACCGAGGTCTGGAACGACGTCCACGAGGTGCCCCACGTGCGCACCGGACAGGCCGCCGACCTCGTCGTGGTCGCCCCGGCCACCGCCGACATGCTCGCCAGGGCGGCCCACGGGCTCGCCGACGACCTGCTCACCAACACCCTGCTCACGGCCCGCTGTCCGGTCGTGTTCGCGCCCGCGATGCACACCGAGATGTGGGAGCACCCCGCCACCCAGGAGAACGTCGCCACCCTCCGGCGCCGGGGCGCCGTGGTGGTCGAGCCCGCGGTCGGCCGGCTCACCGGCGTGGACACCGGCAAGGGGCGGCTCCCGGACCCCGCCGAGATCTTCGAGGTCTGCCGCCGGGTGCTGGCGCGGGGCGTCGCGGCGCCCGATCTCGCGGGACGCCACGTGGTGGTCAGCGCCGGAGGCACCCGCGAGCCGCTCGACCCCGTCCGTTACCTGGGCAACCGATCCTCCGGCAAGCAGGGATACGCCCTCGCCCGCACGGCCGTCGCCCGCGGCGCCCGGGTCACGCTGATCGAGGCGAACACCGCTCTGCCCGACCCGGCCGGCGCCGACGTGGTCCACGTGGGAACCGCGGTCCAGCTGCGGGAGGCCGTGCTGAAGGCGTCCGCCGACGCGGACGCGGTGGTGATGGCCGCCGCCGTCGCCGACTTCCGGCCCGCCACCTACGCCACGGGCAAGATCAAGAAGCGCGACGACCAAGCGGATCCGGTCATTGAGCTCCTGCGGAATCCGGACATCCTCGCCGAGCTCTCCACCGATCGGACCGCACCCGGACAGGTGGTCGTGGGATTCGCCGCCGAGACCGACGACGTGCTCGCCAACGGGCGGGAAAAGCTTCGCCGCAAGGGGTGTGACCTCCTCGTCGTCAACGAGGTGGGGGAGCGCAAGACCTTCGGTTCCCAGGACAACGAAGCGGTGGTCCTGGCTGCGGAGGGAGGAGAGACCACCGTGCCGCACGGGCCCAAGGAGGTTCTCGCCGACACCGTGTGGGATCTGGTAGCCGCACGGTTCCCGGGGTAGATTCACCCCCGCCGCACCCGCGGCCGGGGCGGAGGAGAAAATAGGGCTCCAGAGTGCTTCCGCAGGAGGGCCCGACCCCCCGAATTCGTCAGTGCCGCACGTCACAGAGCTCCCAAGGGGCGAGACGCGTGGCCCAACCGTCGGAAGCGACCGATAAACTGGTCGCGGAACGTGCCGGGCGCAGCTCCCGACCGTCCACCCATGATCAGCCAGCAGCCGCTGCAACCCCAGGGAGCGATGTGTCCCGCCGTCTCTTCACCTCGGAATCCGTCACCGAGGGTCACCCCGACAAGATCGCTGACCAGATCAGCGACACGATTCTCGACGCGCTCCTGCGCGAGGACCCCACCTCGCGCGTCGCCGTCGAGACCTTGATCACCACTGGTCTGGTGCATGTCGCGGGTGAGGTCACGACCAAGGCCTACGCCGACATCCCCAACCTCGTGCGCAACAAGATCCTGGAGATCGGCTACGACTCCTCCAAGAAGGGCTTCGACGGCGCCTCCTGCGGCGTTTCGGTGTCCATCGGAGCGCAGTCCCCGGACATCGCCCAGGGCGTCGACACCGCGTACGAGAAGCGGGTGCTGGGTGCGGCTGCCGTCGAGGACGACGAGCTCGACAAGCAGGGCGCCGGCGACCAGGGCCTGATGTTCGGGTACGCCTGCGACGAGACGCCCGAGCTGATGCCCCTCCCGATCTACCTGGCGCACCGGCTCTCCCGCCGGCTCTCCGACGTCCGCAAGAACGGCACCATTCCCTACCTGCGCCCCGACGGCAAGACGCAGGTCACCATCGAGTACGACGGTGACAAGGCCGTCCGCCTCGACACGGTGGTGGTGTCCTCGCAGCACGCCTCGGACATCGACCTCGACTCGCTGCTCGCCCCCGACATCCGCGAGTTCGTCGTGGAGCACGTGCTGGCGCAGCTCATCGAGGACGGCATCAAGCTCGACACCGAGGGCTACCGCCTCCTGGTGAACCCGACGGGCCGCTTCGAGATCGGCGGCCCGATGGGCGACGCCGGCCTCACCGGCCGCAAGATCATCATCGACACCTACGGCGGCATGGCCCGCCACGGTGGCGGCGCCTTCTCGGGCAAGGACCCGTCGAAGGTCGACCGTTCGGCCGCGTACGCCATGCGCTGGGTGGCCAAGAACGTCGTCGCCGCCGGACTCGCCGCCCGCTGCGAGGTGCAGGTCGCGTACGCGATCGGCAAGGCCGAGCCGGTCGGTCTGTTCGTCGAGACCTTCGGCACCGCCGCGGTCGACACCGACAGGATCGAGCACGCCATCGGCGAGGTCTTCGACCTCCGCCCGGCCGCGATCATCCGCGACCTGAACCTGCTCCGCCCGATCTACGCCCAGACGGCGGCGTACGGCCACTTCGGCCGCGAGCTCCCCGACTTCACCTGGGAGCGCACCGACCGGGTG
Source organism: Streptomyces sp. NPDC008125 (assembly GCF_042957125.1). Lineage (NCBI taxonomy): Bacteria > Bacillati > Actinomycetota > Actinomycetes > Kitasatosporales > Streptomycetaceae > Streptomyces > Streptomyces sp. NPDC008125. The sequence goes on along the minus strand of NZ_JBIBHR010000019.1, from coordinate 139,777 downwards.
GACGCGCTGCGCGCCGCCGCCGGTCTCTGACCGCGCCGGTCCGCACGAGGGCCCGCAGGCGTACGTACGGCCGGGGCCCGGACACCGTCACCACGGTGTCCGGGCCCCGGCCGTCGCCGTGTGCCGTGACTGTCGGACCCCTCTGGTAGGAATGTGGCTGTGAGCAGCGAGGACGGGCGGGCGGACGAGCCCGGGGACGGCATGCCGGAGCAGCTTGCCCTCATCCGGGAGACCGTGCGCCGGGCGAAGGTGCCGCGCGCCAAGCCGCGTACCTGGCGCGGCGCGCCGCTCGCCGCCGAACTGCCGGTCGCCCGGGTCCTGGTGAACAAGGGCGTGCTCCACCTCGACCAGTACTTCGACTACGCGGTGCCCGAGGAGCTCGACGCCGACGCGCAGCCCGGCGTCCGGGTGCGGGTGCGGTTCGGCGCCGGCGGGCGCCAGGTCCGGGGCGGCCGGCGCGAGGGCGGCGGGCTGATCGACGGGTTCCTCGTCGAGCGGCGGGCGGAGTCGGACTACCAGGGCACGCTGGCCGCGCTCGCCTACGTCGTCTCCCCGGAGCCGGTCCTCTCGCCGGAGCTGCTCGGGCTGGCGCGCGCGGTCGCCGACCGGTACGCGGGCAGTCTCGCCGACGTGCTGCAACTCGCGGTTCCGCCGCGCAACGGCCGTGCCGAGAGCAAGCCCTCGCCCCAGCCGCTGCCCCCGCCCCCGCCCCCCGAGCCGGGCAGCTGGGAGCGGTACGCCCAGGGGCCCGGGTTCCTGCGTGCGCTCGCCGACGGCGGCGCGCCCCGGGCCGTGTGGACCGCCCTGCCCGGCCCGCAGTGGCCGCACGAGATCGCCCGGGCCGTCGCGGCCACCCTCTCCTCGGGACGCGGCGCGCTCGTCGTGGTCCCCGACGGACGGACGGCCGGACGGGTCGACGCCGCGCTGACCGCGCTGCTCGGGCCGGGCCTGCACGCCCTGCTCACCGCGGAGTCGGGCCCGGAGAAGCGCTACCGCCAGTGGCTCGCCGTCCGGCGCGGCTCGGTGCGGGCGGTGGTCGGGACACGGGCCGCGATGTTCGCACCCGTCGCGGACCTGGGCCTCGTCGTGATCTGGGACGACGGCGACTCCAGTCACAGCGACGACAACGCGCCCTTCCCCCACGTCCGGGAGGTGCTGGAACTCCGGGCCGCCCACGCGCGGTGCGGATTCCTCCTCGGCGCCACCGGCTGCACGGTGGAGGCCGCACAGCTGGTCGAGACCGGCTGGGCCCTGCCGCTGACCGCGACCCGCGACCACGTACGCCGCGCCGCCCCGATGATCCGCACCATCGGCGACGAGCAGCTCGCCCGGGACGGCGCCGCGCGCACCGCCCGGCTTCCCAGCCTGGCGTGGCAGACCGCACGCGACGGACTGCGCGACGGCCCGGTCCTCGTGCAGGTTCCGCGCCGGGGGTACGCCCCCCGGCTCGCCTGCGAGCGCTGCCGCACCCCGGCCCGCTGCCGGCACTGCGCCGGACCGCTCCAGGCCCAGGACGAGCGGGAACTCGACTGCGCCTGGTGCGGGCGACCCGAGCACGCCTGGCACTGCGCCACGTGCGGGGCCACCCGGCTGCGCGCGCAGATCGTCGGGGCCCGGCGGACCGCGGACGAACTCGGCCGCGCCTTCCCCAAGGTGCCGGTCCGCACCTCGGGGCGCGACCACATCCTGGACGAGGTACCGGGCGAACCCGCCCTCGTGGTGAGCACACCCGGCGCCGAACCCGTCGCCCAGGGCGGCTACGCCGCGGCGCTGCTCCTCGACGGCTGGGCCATGCTCGGCCGGCCCGACCTCCGAGCGGGCGAGGAGGCGCTGCGCCGCTGGATCGCCGCCGCCTCACTGGTCCGGGGCCAGGAGGAGGGCGGCACCGTGGTCGTCGTGGCCGAGCCGACGCTCGGCCCCGTCCAGGCGCTGGTGCGCTGGGACCCCGCCGGGTTCGCGCGCCGGGAGCTGGCCGAGCGCGCCGAACTCGGCTTTCCGCCCGTATCCCGGATGGCCTCGGTCACGGGCACGCCCGGGGCGCTCACCGCGTTCCTGGAGAGCGCGAGTCTGCCGCCTGAGGCCGAGATCCTCGGGCCCGTACCGGTGCCCTCCGCCGGCCCCGGCCGATCGCGCCGGGCCGGGGACGCACCGCCGGGCGAGACCTGGGAGCGGCTGCTGATCCGCGTGGTCCCCGGACGCGGCGCCGCACTCGCCGCCGCGCTGAAGGCCGCTCAGGCCGCGCGGACCGCCCGGGGCGGTGCGGAGCCCGTACGCATCAGGATCGACCCGCCCGACATCGGCTGAGGCCGGGCGGGCAGGGTCGGTGGTGCGTCGGGGGCGGTCCCTCCGTCGCGGGGCCGGCTGCTCCCGATCCGTTCCGTCAGCCGCGTTCCGTCAGCGGCGTTTCCGTCAGCCGCGTTCCGTCAGCCGTTGCGCGGGCCGGGGAAGACGCCCGGCCGCATCTCCCCGCGCAGCGGGGCGCCCTGCGAGGGCTGCGGGGGCATCGACCGGGCCGCGGGCACGGACGGTACCGGGGCACCAGCGCCGGGCGGCATCCCCGGTTCGGCGGTGACCGGCGCGGAGCGCCCGGCCGTGGCCTCGGCGGTCTCCCCGCCGGGCTGCGGAGTCGTTCGGCGCGCGCCGTAACGGCGGTGCACCGCCTGCTTGGTGACGCCCAGGGCCGAACCCACCGCGTCCCAGGAGAATCCCAGCGAGCGGTCGAAGTCGACCGCCGCGGTGACGAGCGTCTCGACGCTGTCCCGCAACTCCTGGGCCAGACGGACCGTGGGGGCCGGGGCCCGTCCGTAGACCACGAAGCCCGCGGACGGCCCCGAGCGGCGCGGACGGTAGACGTTGCCCAGCTGCGCGGTGAGGGTGCGCAGCGCGTCCACCTGCCGCCTGACCCGCTCGATGTCCCGCACCAGGAGATGCAGACTGGCCCGCGCTTGGGCGTCGTGCGTTGCGTGGTCGGCCATGAAGAAGCCTCTCGAACCGGCGTTGAAAGGGATCGGGCCGCCGCAGCGCGGCGACTCGCTTCGGTCAATCTCCTTTGACCAACGCCCGACCCGCCCTTGTGGTCACGCTCTCCAGCCGTTTCCGCATGTGCGCCGGGCGTACGCCGCGTGTGCGCCCCCTCTGGGCGCGGCCGGGCGAAGGCCCCGGGCCGTGTCTTCGCAGGGCCGCTCGCCGGTGCGCCCCCTCTGGGCGCGGCCTGGTGAAGGCCCCGGGCCGCGTCTTCGACGGGCCGTCTGCCGGACGACGCCCGGCACGCACGCTCGCCGCGTTGCCGCAATCGCTCCTAGATCCCGTACGGCGACGATCCTCCGCCTTGCGATCGCCCGCACCGGACGCCGCCCGGCCCGGCCTCCGGCCGCACGACGGCACTGTGGGGACACGGCCTTAGACTGGTGCGTCGCTCGTCACCCCAAGCCCGCCCGAGAGGCAGTCAGCCACCCATGAAGCTCGTCTTCGCAGGCACCCCCGAGGTAGCAGTCCCCGCCCTGGACGCTCTGATCGCCTCCGGCCGCCACGAGGTGGCCGCCGTGGTCACGCGTCCCGACGCACCGGCGGGCCGGGGACGGCGGCTGGTCGCCAGCCCGGTGGCCGAGCGCGCCGAGGAGGCCGGGATCGAGGTCCTCAAGCCTGCCCGCCCGCGCGACGAGGACTTCCTGGCCCGGCTGCGGGAGATCGCCCCGGACTGCTGCCCGGTCGTCGCCTACGGCGCTCTGCTGCCGAAGACAGCCCTGGACATCCCCGCCCGGGGCTGGGTCAACCTGCACTTCTCCCTGCTCCCCGCCTGGCGCGGCGCCGCCCCCGTGCAGCACTCCGTGATGGCGGGGGACGAGGTCACCGGCGCCTCGACCTTCCTCATCGAGGAGGGCCTCGACTCGGGACCCGTCTACGGGGTCCTCACCGAGGAGGTCCGCCCGACGGACACCAGCGGCGACCTGCTGACCCGGCTCGCCTTCGCCGGATCCGGCCTGCTCGTCGCGACGATGGACGGCATCGAGGACGGCACCCTGCACGCGGTGCCCCAGCCGGCCGACGGGGTCACTCTCGCGCCGAAGATCACCGTCGAGGACGCCCAGGTGCAGTGGTCGGCGCCCGCCCTGCGGGTCGACCGGATCGTGCGCGGCTGCACCCCCGCCCCCGGCGCCTGGACGCTCTTCCGCGGCGAGCGCCTCAAGCTCGTCCAGGCCACCCCGGTGACCGACCGCCACGACCTCGCCCCGGGCGAGATCTCGGCCACCAAGAAGAACGTGTACGTGGGCACCGGTTCGCACGCCGTCGAACTGCTCTGGGTCCAGCCCCAGGGCAAGAAGCCCATGCGGGGGGCAGACTGGGCGCGCGGTGTCCGCATCGTCCCCGGTGAGCTGCTCGGACAGTAGCTCCGCGGTTCCGTCACCGGGCCGGAGGCGACGTAGGCTGGGCGGGTTCGCCCCCTCACCATCAGCGGAGCACCTTTCACGTGAACGACCAGCCTCGTCGCCGTCCCGCCCAGCCCCACCGCCGCCCCAAGAAGGACCCGGTGCGGTTCCTGGCCTTCGAGGCCCTGCGGGCCGTCGACGAGCGGGACGCCTACGCCAACCTCGTGCTGCCCCCGCTGCTGAAGAAGGCCCGCGCCAAGGGCGACTTCGACGGCCGCGACGCGGCGCTGGCGACGGAGCTGGTCTACGGGACGCTCCGCCGGCAGGGTACGTACGACGCGATCGTGGCGGCCTGCATCGACCGGCCGCTGCGCGAGGTCGACCCGCCGGTGCTCGACGTCCTCAACATGGGCGTGCACCAACTGCTCGGCACGCGCATTCCCACTCACGCCGCCGTCTCCGCCAGCGTCGAGCTGGCGCGCGTGGTGCTGGGGGAGGGGCGTGCCAAGTTCGTCAACGCGGTGCTGCGCAAGGTCACCGCGAAGGACCTGGACGCCTGGCTCGACCAGGTCGCGCCGCCCTTCGACGAGGACGCCGAGGCGCACCTCGCCGTGGTCCACTCGCACCCGCGCTGGGTGGTCTCCGCGCTGTGGGACTCCCTCGGCGGCGGCCGGGCCGGTATCGAGGACCTCCTCGAAGCCGACAACGAGCGCCCCGAGGTGACCCTGGTGGCCCGCCCCGGCCGGTCCACCACCGGTGAGCTCGTCGAAGCCCTGGGCGAGGAGCAGTCGCTCCCCGGCCGCTGGTCGCCCTACGCCGTACGCATGGCCGAGGGCGGCGAGCCCGGTGCGCTGGCCGCCGTACGCGACGGCCGGGCCGGTGTGCAGGACGAGGGCAGCCAGCTCGTCGCCGCCGCCCTCGCCAACGCCCCGCTGGAGGGTGACGACAGCCGCTGGCTCGACGGCTGCGCCGGTCCCGGCGGCAAGGCCGCGCTGCTGGCCGCGCTCGCCGCGGGCCGGGGTGCCGCCCTGCTCGCCGCCGAGAAGCAGCCCCACCGCGCCCGGCTGGTGGAGCGTGCCCTGGCCGGCAACCCCGGCCCGTACCAGGTGATCACCGCCGACGGCACCCGCCCGCCGTGGCGGCCCGGCAGCTTCGACCGCATCCTCATGGACGTGCCGTGCTCCGGTCTGGGCGCGCTGCGTCGACGCCCCGAGGCGCGCTGGCGCCGCCGGCCCGAGGACCTGGAGAGCTTCGCCCCGCTCCAGCGCGGCCTGCTGCGCGAGGCGCTGAAGGCGGTACGGGTCGGCGGGATCGTCGGTTACGCGACCTGCTCGCCCCACCTCGCCGAGACCCGGACCGTGGTGGAGGACGTCCTGAAGGGGCGCGGCGGCGACCCGGTCGAGGCGGAGTGGGTGGACGCCCGCCCCCTGATGCCGGGCGTCCCCGCCCTGGGCGACGGCCCCGACGTGCAGCTCTGGCCCCATCTGCACGGCACCGACGCGATGTACCTCGCGCTGCTGCGGCGTACGGGCTGACCGGTCGGCCGACCGGTCAGCGGGACCCGGGCGGCGCGCGTTGCCCGAACCGTGACCAGCCCGTGAGGCTTTGGGGCTCCCCGTGGCGGGGAAGCGGTCCGGAGCATGGCAGGCTTGGGGCATGGCCCAGATCAACCCCAGCATCCTCTCCGCCGACTTCGCCCGCCTCGCCGATGAGGCGAAGGCGGTTCAGGGCGCCGACTGGCTCCACGTCGACGTGATGGACAACCACTTCGTGCCCAACCTGACCCTCGGTGTGCCCATCGTGGAGTCGCTGAGCCGGGCCACCGACACCCCGCTCGACTGCCACCTCATGATCGAGAACCCGGACCGCTGGGCGCCGAGTTACGTCGAGGCGGGTGCCGGCTCCGTCACCTTCCACGTGGAGGCGGCGGCGGCCCCGGTCCGGCTGGCGCGGGAGATCCGGGCCAAGGGCGCCCGGGCGTCGATGGCGCTCAAGCCGGCGACGCCCATCGAGCCGTACGAGGACCTGCTCCCCGAGCTCGACATGCTGCTCATCATGACGGTGGAACCGGGCTTCGGCGGGCAGGCGTTCCTCGACATCATGCTGCCGAAGATCCGCCGCACCCGGGACCTGATCTCCAGGCACGGGCTCGACCTGTGGCTGCAGATCGACGGCGGGGTCTCCGAGGAGACCATCGAGCGCTGTGCCGAGGCGGGCGCCGACGTCTTCGTCGCGGGTTCGGCGGTGTACGGAGCGTCCGACCCGGCCGGGGCGGTGCGCGCGCTGCGGGCGAAGGCGGAGGCGGCGACGGCCGCAGCGCCCTGGGCATGCGGCCACTGAACCAAGGGCAGATGAACGCGGCCCGACGCGGCCGTTCAAGTGCGCCGGATCTGACAGGATGACGGCGTAGCGGGCATGTGAACAGCAGTGAGGAGATCGCGGTGTCTGGCATCTCGGCGGGTCGGTCAGCCATGCGGATGGGCCCCGCGGAGCTCGTGCAGGCGGCGGCCATGGCTCGACGGTTCTATCTGGAGGGCAAGTCCAAGATCCAGATCGCCGAGGAGTTCGGCGTCAGCCGCTTCAAGGTGGCCCGGGTCCTGGAGACGGCCCTCGAGCGTGATCTCGTACGCATCGAGATCCGGGTGCCGGCCGAGCTGGACGCGGAGCGTTCCGACGCGCTGCGGTCCCGGTACGGGCTGCGCCACGCGGTCGTCGTGGAATCTCCGGCGGAGGAGCAGGACGACGCCCCCGACCCGGAGAACCTGGGCGAGGTCGCGGCCGATCTGCTCGGCGAGCTGGTGACCGAGGGCGATGTCCTCGGTCTGGCCTGGGGCCGGTCCACCATTCACATGGCGGCGGCGCTCGACCAGCTGCCGCCGTGCACGGTGGTCCAGCTGACCGGCGTCTACGACGCGGGCACGGCCGAGCGCGGGTCCGTGGAAGCGGTCCGCAGGGCCGCGCAGGTCTCCGGCGGCGAGGCGCACCCCATCTACGCTCCGATGCTGCTGCCGGACCCGGCCACCGCGGCGGCACTCCGCAACCAGACGGGGATCGCGCGCGCCTTCGACTACTTCGACAAGGTCACCGTCGCCGCGGTCTCCATCGGCTCCTGGGAGCCGGGCATCTCCACCGTCCACGACATGCTGTCGGACGACGAGCGCTCCCACTACGCCTCCCTCGGCGTCGCGGCCGAGATGTCCGCCCACCTCTTCGACGCCGAAGGGCGCCGGGTCGGCCGTGACCTGGGCGAGCGCTGCATCACCGTGGAGGCCGACCGGCTGCGCCGCATCCCCGAGGTCGTCGCCATCGCGGGCGGCCAGCGCAAGGCGGCGGCGATCGGCGCGGTGCTCCGCTCCGGCCTGGTGACCAGCCTGGTGACGGACACGGCAGCCGCCGAGTACCTGCTGACCGAGTCCGCCGCCGGAATCCGGCCCGCCCTGGAGCGGGCCGACCCGGACGGCCGCTGACGGAGTTCCGTACACGGCAGGAGGCCGGCACCCCGCGACGGGGTGCCGGTCTCCTGCCGTGCGGGAGCCGGAAGTCCTCAGCCGCGGGCGTGACCCACGTGCTCGGCCGCGATGCCGAGCACGGCTTCCTCCAGGTACTGCCCGGGCTCCTCGTACTGGCTGACGTCGGCGGGGTTGTACCGGGGCGTCTGCCGGGACCAGTCGAGGTTGCCGCGCATCCAGCTGCGCATGCCGTCCAGGTAGGGAACGAGCAGCCTGGACAGCTGCGGGTGCAGCTCGAGGAGTTCGTCCTCCGCCGTCAGGAACCGCTCCGTCTCCGTGGCTATGCGGTCGGCGACCAGGTCGAGTGCCTCCTGCTCGCCGAGCCCGCGGTGGTGGCGGACGAGGTGGACGAGGTTGTGGATCTCGCCGAGCACCTGCTCCTTCTCGTAGGAGTAGACGTCGTTGGCCCAGCAGACCACGTTGCACGAGGCTTCGAGCGCGGTGATGAACCGGGGGTCGTTGTGGATCGACTCGGGCGCCTCGATACCGGCGACGATCTCTATGAGGTCCATGCAGACGTGGATCGCCCCGGTGTGACGCCGCTTGGCCACGTACGTCTCCTCGGACGGGACCACGTCGTCCGCACGGTTTCCGGCCTCCCAGGTGGTGGCCGTGGTGAGGTACGCCACCAGGTGGAAGGCGAAGCGGGTGCGCCAGTGCGGGGCCACGCCCGGAGTCGTGCGCTCCCACAGGTCGGCCAGGGCCACGACGGCCCTGGGGAGTTCCTCGCCCGGTTCCGGATCCGGGGCCGTGCCGTCCACGACGGCGCGCATCCTGGCCACGACGTCCCGTACCCGCTCCGGGTCGCGGCCGAGATGGCCGTCGTCGAGCTGGTCGTCGACGAGGAAGAGCCAGACGAACCAGTCGGCCACCAGGGCCAGCTGATCGGCGTCCGCCGTGGGGTGGACCATGCCGACGAACGCGGCGAAGTCGGCTTGTTCGAATCGCTCGCGCGCGGACTCGCGGTGCACCAGCCCGGTGCTGCGCGTCCAGCTGTCGAGGTGCTTTCGGACGTGCCCGACATGCGGATTCGTGCGCTGGGGGAACGGGCAGTAAATGTCCGGCAGTTCACTTTCCACGGGCGGATCGGGGTCCTCTCCGGTCATTCGCGTGACGGGCGGCCCTGCACGTTTCCTCTCGTGCCCCCGGGTGCCCCCAAGACCTGCGGATGGTGAAACTACCTGACTGCTTGTCACCTGGTCCAGCCTGGGAGATCGCCATCTATTCGAATTAAGTTCGATTAGTCGGGCATGGTGTGTACGCGTCATCGGATCGGGGTAGGTTCCGCCGGTCGGGGTATGCTCCCGGGCACCACCGCCGTGGGCTCTTGGAGGAATCTACGAGTGCCGGTGGCCATTGCTGTGCCTTTTCCGGGGCGACCTGCGACGATTCCCGTGGAAGCATGGGTGTCATGCGTTTTCTCGAACCTGGCACCGGCCGCTACTCAGACACCCCCTCCGTCCCGTACGACCTCACGTACGACGATGTCTTCATGGTTCCGGGGCGTTCGGCGGTCGGATCGCGCCAAGGAGTGGATCTTTCCTCGCCCGACGGCACCGGGACGACCATCCCGCTGGTGGTGGCCAACATGACCGCCATCGCGGGCCGGAGGATGGCCGAGACCGTCGCCCGTCGCGGCGGCCTCGTCGTCATCCCGCAGGACATCCCCATCGAGGTCGTCACCGAGGTCATCTCCTGGGTCAAGACGCGCCACCTCGTCCTGGACACCCCGATCGTGCTGGCCCCCGGCCAGACCGTCGCGGACGCCCTCTCGCTGCTGCCCAAGCGCGCCCACGGCGCCGGCGTCGTGGTGGACGAGGACGGCAAGCCGGTCGGCGTCGTCACCGACCACGATCTGACCGGTGTGGACCGCTTCACGCAGCTCTCCGAGGTCATGTCCAAGGACCTGGTCGTGCTGGACGCGGACATCGACCCCCGTGAGGCCTTCAACCGGCTCGACACGGCCAACCGCAAGCTCGCCCCCGCCGTCGACGCGGAGGGCAGGCTCGTCGGCATCCTCACCCGCAAGGCCGCACTCCGCGCCACCCTGTACACCCCCGCCACCGACGCCGACGGCAAGCTGCGCATCGCTGCCGCCGTCGGCATCAACGGGGACGCGGCCGGCAAGGCCAAGCAGCTCCTGGACGCCGGTGCGGACGCCCTCGTCGTGGACACCGCCCACGGCCACCAGGAATCCATGATCAACGCGGTCCGCGCGGTCCGCGCCCTGGACCCGAAGGTCCCGATCGTCGCGGGCAACATCGTCGCAGCCGAGGGCGTGCGCGATCTCGTCGAGGCGGGCGCGGACATCATCAAGGTCGGCGTCGGTCCCGGCGCCATGTGCACCACGCGGATGATGACCGGCGTGGGCCGCCCGCAGTTCTCCGCGGTGCTGGAGTGCGCCGCCGAGGCGAAGAAGTACGGCAAGCACGTCTGGGCGGACGGCGGCGTCCGCCACCCGCGCGACGTGGCCATGGCCCTCGCCGCCGGCGCGTCCAACGTGATGATCGGCTCCTGGTTCGCCGGTACGCACGAGTCGCCCGGAGACCTCCAGCAGTCGGCCGACGGCCGCTCCTACAAGGAGTCGTTCGGGATGGCCTCGGCCCGCGCGGTGAAGAACCGCACGTCCGACGAGTCGGCCTACGACCGCGCCCGCAAGGCGCTCTTCGAGGAGGGCATCTCCACCTCGCGGATGTTCCTCGACCCGTCGCGCCCCGGTGTCGAAGACCTGATCGACTCGATCATCGCGGGTGTCCGTTCGTCCTGCACCTACGCCGGTGCCGCCTCCCTGGAGGAGTTCGCCGAGAAGGCGGTCGTGGGTGTGCAGAGCGCCGCGGGATACGCCGAGGGCAAGCCCCTCCACGCCAGCTGGAGTTGATCCGGCCGGCCGCTCCCGGCCCTCCCGCGCGTCGTCGAACCGCGGCTGCCGGGCGGCCTCAGGCCGAACGACGGCAGTCCGAAGACGCGTCCGAGCAACTTCTGTGCCCCCCGCGGTGATCGACCGCGGGGGGCACGGTCGTCCGGGGTGATCGACCGCGGGGGGCACGGTCGTCCGGGGTGATCGGCCGCGGGAACACGGTCGCCCGGCGGGTGATCGACCGCGGAGGCGAGGTCGCACACGCGTTGCCCGGTCGAGGCCCGCCCCTGGCCGGTCCGTCGCTTCAACTCCACGACGGCGTAAGTAATATGAGTCCCGTTCAGTCACCCGCCCACTCTGCGGTAAGGGATCTCATGTCCTTCTTCACTGACCTGGCCCACCAGTACATCGACGGCGAGTGGCGGCCCGGCAAGGGCTCCTGGGACATCATCGACTTCAACCCGTTCGACGGGGAGAAGCTCGCTTCCATCCCGGTCGCCACGGCCGAAGAGGTGGACCAGGCATACCGCGCCGCCGAGCGTGCCCAGCGGACGTGGGCCGAGACCAACGCGTACACCCGGCGCGGGGTCCTGGAGAAGGCGCTGCGGATCGTGGAGGAGCGCGAGCCCGAGATCGGCGACGCGATCGTCGCCGAGCTCGGCGGCACCCGCCTCAAGGCGGCCTTCGAGCTGCACCTCGCCAAGGAGTTCCTCCGCGAGTCCGTCCAGATCGCGCTGCGCCCCACCGGCCAGCTGCTGCCCTCGCCGGTCGAGGGCAAGGAAAACCGCGTCTACCGCGAGCCGGTCGGCGTGGTGGGCGTCATCAGCCCGTTCAACTTCCCCTTCCTGCTCTCCCTGAAGTCGGTCGCCCCGGCGCTCGCCCTCGGCAACGCGGTCGTCCTGAAGCCCCACCAGAACACCCCGATCGTCGGCGGCACGCTCATCGCCAAGATCTTCGAGGACGCGGGTCTCCCCGCCGGCCTGCTGAACGTCGTCGTCACCGACATCGCCGAGATCGGCGACGCCCTGCTGGAGCACCCGGTCCCGCAGGTGATCTCCTTCACCGGCTCGGACAAGGTCGGCCGCCACGTGGCGACCGTCGGCGCCGCCCACCTCAAGCGGGTCGTCCTGGAGCTCGGCGGCAACAGCGCGCTCATCGTCCTGGACGATGCCGACATCGACTACGCCGTCGACGCCGCGGTCTTCAGCCGCTTCGTCCACCAGGGCCAGGTCTGCATGGCCGCCAACCGCATCCTGGTCGACCGTTCCGTCGAGGCCGAGTTCACCGAGAAATTCGTCGCCAAGGTCGCCTCCCTGACCGTCGGCGACCCGGCCGACCCGGCCACCCAGATCGGCCCGCTGATCAACTCCACGCAGGCCGAGGCCATCACCAAGCTGGTCGAGCAGACCGTCGCCGGCGGGGCCACCGCGCTGCTGCGGGGCACCACGGACGGCAACCTGGTCGGCCCGTCCGTGCTCACCGGCCTCTCCGCGGACTCGCCCGTGCTCCAGCAGGAGATCTTCGGCCCGGTCGCGCTGATCGTGCCCTTCGACGGCGAGGACGAGGCCGTCCGGATCGCCAACGACACCCCGTACGGCCTGAGCGGCGCCGTGCACACCGGGGACATCGAGCGCGGAGTGCGCGTCGGCCGGCGCATCCACACCGGCATGATCCACATCAACGACGGCACCGTGAACGACGAGCCCATCGTCCCGTTCGGCGGCGTGAAGAACTCGGGTCTCGGCCGCCTCAACGGCGAGTCGACGATCGACTCCTTCACCACCCAGAAGTGGATCTCGATCCAGCGGGGCCGCACGCGGTTCCCCTTCTGACCGATCCGGACGAGAGACCCAGGGGCGCCCGTGGTCTACTGCGGGGGCGGCGACGCCGCCCCCGCAGCAGCCCTCGCAGAGAAGTGAACCGCCCGACGTGCGCCTGAACGACCTCGACGAACGCATCGTCCACGCCCTCGCCGAAGACGCCCGACGCTCCTACGCCGACATCGGTGCCCTCGTCGGCCTGTCCGCACCCGCCGTGAAGCGCCGTGTCGACCGGCTCCGCGACCAGGGGGCGATCACGGCGTTCACCGTGCGGGTCGACCCCTCCGCGCTGGGCTGGGAGACCGAGGGGTTCATCGAGATCTTCTGCAGCCGCAACACCTCCCCCGAGGCGATCAGGAGCGGGCTCTCGCGCTACCCCGAGATCGCCTCCGCCTCCACCGTCACCGGCGAGGCGGACGCCGTCGTCCAGGTCTTCGCGGCGGACATGCGCCACTTCGAGCAGGTACTCGAACGCATCGCGAGCGAGCCCTACGTGGAGCGCACGAAGTCGGTCCTGGTGCTCTCCCCACTGGTCCGCCGCTACGTGTCCGGGCCGCCCGCCGAGTGAGACCCGGCCCGGCATGGTCCGAGCGAGCGGACCCAGCTCCGTACGGCTCCACGCTGAGACCTGGATCACCTTCCTGACCTGCGACGACGCCCTGCGCAACGAATCGCCGCGCAAGGGCTTGCGGACGCAACGGATCGACGGTCGGTGCGCAACGCTCGCGCCTTGTCGGGGGTGTGGCGCGAAACGTACCTTCGGATACGTCCCCCGCCGCCCCGCCCGAGGTCAGCCATGCCGTCGTTGCGCACCGCCCTGTTCCAGAGCTCCGGCACCCCCGGAGACGTGACGGCGAATCTCGAAGCCCTCGACGCCGCCGCCGCGCGCGCCGCCGCCGGCGGGGCCCGGCTGCTGGTGACCTCCGAGCTGTACCTCACCGGTTACGCCCTCGGCGACGCCGTGCCCCGCCTGGCCGAACCCTTCGACGGCCCCGGCGCCCGGGCCGTCGCCGCCCTCGCCGCCCGGCACCGGATCGCCGTCCTGTACGGCTACCCGGAGCGTGCGGGCGAGCTGATCCACAACGCTACCCAGCTCATCGGCCCCGACGGCACACCCCTCGCCCACTACCGCAAGACCCACCTCTTCGGCGCGTTCGAGCACACCTGGTTCACCCCCGGGGAGCGGGCCGTCGTCCAGGCCGAACTCGACGGCGTCCGCGTCGGGTTGCTGATCTGCTACGACGTCGAGTTCCCGGAGAACGTACGGGCGCACGCCCTCGCCGGTACCGACCTGCTGCTCGTGCCCACCGCGCAGATGCACCCCTTCCAGTTCGTCGCGGAGGCCGTCGTGCCGGTGCGCGCCTTCGAGAGCCAGATGTACATCGCCTACGTCAACAGGACCGGCCCGGAAGGGGAGTTCGAGTTTGTCGGACTGAGCTGCCTGGCCGGCCCCGACGGCGCGGTGCGCGCCCGGGCCGGACGCGGCGAGGAGCTCGTGACCGGCGACGTGGACCCCGCCCTCCTCGACGCCTCGCGCGCCGCCAATCCGTACCTCGCCGACCGTCGCCCGGAGCTGTACGGCGCGCTCGCCCGCCGGGCCTGAAGGCCCTCCCGCCTCTTCGTCTCCCCTCTCGTCCCCACCAGGAGTCCGTACCCCATGACGTCCACGGTGCCCAACGCCGTCCCGCACGCCGACACCGCCCCGCCGATCACCATGTTCGGCCCGGACTTCCCGTACGCGTACGACGACTTCCTCGCGCACCCCGCGGGCCTCGGCCAGATCCCCGCCACCGAGCACGGCCAGGAGGTCGCGGTCGTCGGCGGCGGCCTCTCCGGCATCATCACCGCCTACGAGCTGATGAAGATGGGCCTGCGCCCCGTCCTCTACGAGGCCGACCGGATCGGCGGCCGGCTGCGCACCGTGGGCTTCGACGGCTGCGACCCCTCGCTCACCGCCGAGATGGGCGCGATGCGCTTCCCGCCCTCCTCCACCGCGCTCCAGCACTACATCGACCTGGTCGGCCTGGAGACCCGGCCGTTTCCCAACCCGCTCTCCCCGACGACCCCTTCGACCGTCGTGGACCTCAAGGGTGAGTCGCACTACGCGCGCACCGTCGACGACCTGCCCCAGGTCTACCGCGACGTGATGGACGCCTGGAACACCTGTCTGGAGGAGGGCGCCGACTTCTCCGACATGAACCGGGCCCTGCGCGAACGGGACGTCCCGCGCATCCGCGAGATCTGGGCCCGGCTGGTCGAACAGCTCGACAACCAGACCTTCTACGGCTTCCTGTGCGCCTCCGACGCCTTCAAGTCCTTCCGCCACCGCGAGATCTTCGGCCAGGTCGGCTTCGGCACCGGCGGCTGGGACACCGACTTCCCCAACTCCATCCTGGAGATCCTGCGGGTCGTCTACACCGAGGCCGACGACCACCACCGGGGGATCGTCGGAGGCAGCCAGCAGCTGCCGCTGCGCCTGTGGGACCGCGAACCGGTGAAGATGGTGCACTGGCCGCTCGGCACCTCGCTCTCCTCCCTGCACGGCGGCGACCCCCGGCCCGCCGTCACCCGGCTCGACCGCACCGCGGGCAACCGCGTCACGGTCACCGACGCGGACGGCGACATCCGCACCTACCGCGCCGTCGTCTTCACCGGACAGTCCTGGCTGCTGCTCTCCAAGATCGCCTGCGACGACGAGCTCTTCCCGATCGACCACTGGACGGCGATGGAGCGCACCCACTACATGGAGTCGTCCAAGCTGTTCGTCCCGGTCGACCGGCCGTTCTGGCTGGACAAGGACGAGACCTCCGGCCGCGACACCATGTCGATGACGCTGACCGACCGGATGACCCGGGGCACGTACCTGCTGGACGACGGGCCCGGCAAGCCGGCCGTCATCTGCCTCTCGTACACCTGGTGCGACGACAGCCTGAAGTGGTTGCCGCTCTCCCCGAACGAGCGCATGGACGTCATGCTGAAGTCGCTCGGCGAGATCTACCCGAACGTCGACATCCGCAAGCACGTCATCGGCAACCCGGTGACCGTCTCCTGGGAGAACGAGCCCTTCTTCATGGGCGCGTTCAAGGCGAACCTGCCCGGCCACTACCGCTACCAGCGGCGGCTGTTCACCCACTTCATGCAGGACCGGCTGCCCGCCGGGAAGCGGGGGATCTTCCTGGCCGGCGACGACATCTCCTGGACGGCCGGCTGGGCGGAGGGCGCGGTGCAGACCGCCCTCAACGCCGTCTGGGGCGTGATGACCCAGTTCGGCGGCTCCACCGACCCGGCCAACCCGGGCCCCGGCGACCTCTTCGACGAGATCGCCCCGGTGGAACTGCCGGAGGACTGACGCCGTACCCGCCTCCCGGACCGGGCCGACCGGGGGGCGGGTACGTGCCGCGGTTCAGCCGCAGGGCGTCAGCAGGAAGCGGCCCACCAGGCCGACCGTCGCGTCCGTACGCCGGCGGAACTCCTCGGCGAGCGGCGGGACCACCCGCAGCCGCCAGAGCACCTTCGCCGCCGACCAGGCGCCTTCCCGGGCCCGCTGGAGGCTCCAGGACGTCAGCAGATGGGTCAGCGGGTCGGCGATCTCCAGCAGATCCGGTCCGGGCATCAGATCCTCGCGGATGCGCTCCTCCAGAGTGACGAGGAGGTCGCCCACGCGCTCGAACTCGTCCTCCAGGTCCGGCGGGGCGCAGCCGAGCGTACGGCAGCTGTCCACCACCGCCAGCGCGAGATCGTGGCCGATGTGCGCGTTGATGCCCGCCAGGGCGAACTGAATCGGGCGTACGCCCGGATGACGCCGGAACTGGAGGAGCGGACGCCAGCATTCCGGTGCGGGGCCGCCCCGGTCGGCGGTGCCGATCGCGGTCAGGTAGTGCTCGGCGAACCGGACGTCCAGCACCGAGGTGGCGGCGCGGTCGGGGAAGCCGCCCGCGCCGAGCTCCCCGCCGATGGCCTCGGTGACCGCCAGGTACACGTCGTTGAAGACCCCCACGCCGTCCCCTTCGGGGCACAGCGCCCCCAGGGCGCGCATGCGTCCGACCACGTCCGCGATGCTGGTGGGTGCCGTCTCCACGGCCCGGTCCGGGCCGGGCGGGGCCGTGTCCGCGATCTGTTCCGACTGCGCCATGGCAGCAGCGTCCCAGCCGTACTCCCGACGCGGCGCCGGCCGGGCCGGAGTTCATCGGATCGGACGAACCCCGGTGCCCCGGAAGGATGGTGTGGAGCGCCGGACCGCGTCCGCGAAGTCCCGGGGCGCGAGAAAGGTTTCCCCGGGTATGGCGGAGGCGCCGCGCGTACGCCCTCGCCGGCCGTGACTGCGGCGGGACCTCCGGGGGCGGGGTGCCGGACCCCCGCTCGTACGACACCTGGATGCGAGGGTCCGCAGCCGGGCTCGGCGACGGACCGGCGAACGGCTGCCCGGCGGAGGCGGGGGAGTTCAGCACGGAGTACGCGTAGCCCTCGCGACGGGCTGGAGCCGTCCGTCGCGGTTCCTCCTACGCCCCGGCAGGTACGAGCTCCTGCGGGTCGGTCACCCGTACGCGAGGATGAACGTTTTGGCCACGCGGCCGGAATTGGGCTACAAAGGTTCTTTTCCGGTCATGGTTCCGCGGGGTGCGTTCGTGCTGCCCCGACCTGGAGCGCCGGTGGGCGAAGGGCGTGCGACGTTGCCCGCGCCGGTGCCTTCCGGGGGTGTGACACGAGCTGAGGGGTGATCATGGCGGGCTTCGGCTGGAAGCTGCACGGTGACGGGAAGCATCTGCTGCCGGGGGAGGTCGTCAAGCCCGACGAGCGGCTGACCTGGGGCCGGACCGTCGGGCTCGGAGCCCAGCACGTGGTCTCCATGATCGGCGCGTGCTTCGTCGCGCCGGTCCTGATGGGCCTGGACGCCAACCTCGCCGTCATGGCGTCCGGTGTCGCCACCATCCTGTTCCTGCTCGTCACGCGGGGCCGTATCCCCAGCTACCTGGGGAGCAGCCTCTCGTTCGTCGGCGTCGCCGCCGTGATCGCGACGCAGGGCGGTGACGCCTCGACCCTCACCGGCGCACTGCTGGTCGTCGGAGCCGTGCTCTTCCTCTGCGGGGCGGTGGTGCGCGCACTCGGCGCGCGGATCATCCACATGGTGCTTCCTCCGGTGGTCACCGGAGCGGTCGTCATGCTCATCGGCTTCAACCTCGCCCCGGTGACGGCCGGCACCTACTGGCCGCAGGACCAGTGGGCCGCGTTGGCCACCATGGCCTTCACCGGGTTCGCCCTGGTCGTCCTGCGCGGCTTCTGGTCCCGCATCGCGATCTTCCTCGGACTGGCCTTCGGCTACGTCCTCTCCTGGGTGCTCGACCGGATCTTCGGCCGCATCCACTCGCCGGCGGGCGGTACCGAGGCCGTGGACCACTGGCGCCTCGACCTGTCCGGGGTCGGCCACGCGAGCTGGATCGGCCTGCCGGACTTCCACGCCCCGAGCTTCTCCGGATCGGCGGTCCTCGTCGCCCTGCCCGTGGTCATCGCCCTCATCGCGGAGAACGCGGGACACGTCAAGGCCGTCGGCGAGATGACCGGCGACCCGCTGGACGACCAGCTCGGCACGGCGATCATGGCGGACGGCGCGGCCACCATGGTCGCGACCTCCGTGGGCGGTCCCGCGACCACCACGTACGCGGAGAACATCGGGGTGATGGCCGCCACCCGCGTCTACTCCACCGCCGCCTACTGGTGCGCGGCCGGGTTCGCGATCCTCTTCGGGCTCTGCCCCAAGTTCGGCGCCTTCGTCGCGGCGATCCCCGGCGGGGTCCTCGGCGGCATCACCGTCATTCTCTACGGCATGATCGGCCTGCTGGGCGCCCAGATCTGGGTCCGCTCCGGCGTCGACCTCGCCAACCCGCTGCACCTCGTGCCGGTCGCGGCCGGTGTCATCATCGGGATCGGCAACGTCAGCCTGACCTTCACCGACAACTTCGAGTTGAGCGGCATCGCGTTGGGGACCCTGGTCGTGGTCCTCGGCTACCACGCCCTGCGGGCCCTGGCGCCGGCCCACATGACCGGCGAACCTCCCCTGCGGGAGCCGGAGAACCCGGGGTACGACCGGGGCTGAGCCCCGGGCGGCGCGGGCGGGGCACACCCCTCCCACCGGGGCGGATGCCGCCCCCGGTCGAGGCCCCCGCGCTGTCGTGGAGGACCTCGGTGTCCCAGGAGAGGCGGGAGAGGTGACCGGACATCGAAAACCGGTCCGCCACACTGAGCCGGACCGACCCGTCGTCCCGGGCGCCGCAGCCGGGCATGATGGCCGCACGACGAAGGGTGGACGGATCATGGTGCGCACGAATCGGCCGACGGCGACGGAAGCGCCCGCGAGCAGGATGGACCGCGCGCAGGTCCTCGCCCTCCGGTTCGCGGCCCACGGGCTGGACCGGTCCTCCGGCGCACCCGGTCCCGGCCCGCTCGGGCTGCTCGGGGTACAGGACACCCCGGCAGGTTCGGCGCGGCTCGCGCTCGCCGCGCGCGGGGTCCCGCCCGAGGGACTCGAGCGGGTCTGGACGTTCCGGGGCGCCCCGCACCTGCACCGGCCGGACGCGCTCCCCGCTCTGGCCGGGGCGCTCTGGCCGCTGGACGACGCCGACGCCGGGGCCCGCATCCGTACGACGGTCATCAAGGAGGGCGCGAAGCTCGGGCTGCGCGCCTTCCGGACCACCGCCGAGGCCTTCCGGTCGGTGGTGACCGGACCGAAGCCCAAAGGCGTGGTCAGCGGGGAGGTGAGCGCGCTGGTGGACCCCTCGCTCACCTTCGACTGCGCCACCTGCGGGGCCCGGCACATCTCCGGGCTCCTCTTCCAGCAGGCCGGGCTCTTCGGAGCGGTACGGGTCACCTCCGAGGGCGGCACGACGCTCTCGCCGCTGGAGCCCGGGTTCGCGCTGCCGGAGGCCGCGCACGGTACGGACGCCCTGGTCCGCGCCTACCTGCGACTGCACGGTCCGGCCGGCCCCGCCGACGTGGCGAAGTACCTCGGTGTGCGGACCCCGGTCGTCCGGGCGGCGTGGCCCGGGGGCCTGCTGGAGGTGGAGGTGGCCGAAGCGGGCGGCGCGGTGCGTACCGCCTGGTCGGCCGCCCCGGAGCCCGGGGCGGCCGAAGCGCCGGACGTCCGGGGGACGGTACGGCTGCTGCCGCCGGGCGACCCGTTCCTCCAGGGCCGCGACCGGGAGCTCCTCGTCCCCGACGAGGCCCGCCGCAAGGAGATCTGGCGGGCCATGGGCAACCCGGGCGTGCTGCTGGTGGGCGCCGAACCCGCCGGCACCTGGCGGGCCAAGGCGGCCGGACGCGCGGTCGCGATCACCGTCACACCGTTCGCCCCGCTCGCCGCCCCGGTCCGCCGGGCCCTGGAGGAGGAGGCCGCGGCGGTGGCCGCCGCGCGGGGCGCCGACGAGGCCCGCCTGCACCTCGCCTGACGTACCCCGCGGTCCGGTCGGCGGTTCAGCCCTCGGACGGGCTCTTCGCCACCACGCCGGCCGGGGCGGGCGCCCCGTCGGCGACCTTGCGGTCGGCGCCCCGCAGGACCCCGGCCCCGAGCACCAGGCCGAAGGCGAGCACGGTCACCAGGCCGAACGAGACGACCAGCGAGGTCGCCTCCGCCAGCGAACCGATCGCGGACGGTGCGACCAGCCCGGAGGTATAGGTGATGGTGGCGACGCCCGCGATGGCCTGGCTCGGGTTCGGACCGCTGCGCCCGGCCGCCGCGAAGGCCAGCGGGACGACGACCGCCACCCCGAGGCCGATCAGCCCGAAGCCGCACAGGACGCCCACCGCGCCGCCGGGGGAGAAGACCACCAGCGCCCCGCCCGCCGTGGCGAGCGCTCCGCCGGCCCGTACCGAACGGACCGCTCCGAACCGGTCCACGAGTTTGTCCCCGGCGAGGCGCGCCACCGTCATCGTCAGCGCGAACGCCGTCGTGGAGGCGGCCGCGAGACCGGCGGAGGTGTCGACGACGTCCCGCAGGTAGACGGCCGACCAGTCCATACTGGCGCCCTCGGCGAAGACGGCGCAGAAGCCGATCGCGCCGATCACCAGCGCCGACTTGGGCGGGAGGGTGAAGCGCGGCGGCGGCTCCTCGTCCGCCTCGCTGCGCAGGTCGAGCACCCCCTGGCAGGCGATGAGGCCCAGCAGGGTCAGGGCGAGCGCGGCCAGGGCGTGGTGGAGGCGCGCGTCGGCGCCGACGTGGGCCGCCACCGTGCCCGCCGCCGAGCCGATCAGGGCCCCGGCGCTCCACATGCCGTGCAGGCCGGACATGATCGACCGGTTCAGGCGGTTCTCCACCTCCACGCCCAGCGCGTTCATGGCCACGTCGGACATGCCGGCCGAGGCGCCGTAGACGAAGAGGGCCGCGCAGAGCGTCACCAGGTCGGGGGCGAGCGCGGGCAGGACCAGCGCCAGCGTCCACAGGGCGAGCAGTCCGCGCAGGGCGTTCCGGGCGCCGAACCGGTGGCTGATCCGGCCGGCCAGCGGCATCGCCAGCGAGGCGCCGATCGCCGGGAAGGCCAGGGCGAGGCCCAGCTGTCCCGCGCTGGCCCCTGCGTGGTCCTGGATCCAGGGGACCCGCGTGGCGAAGCTGCCGGTGACCGCGCCGTGCACGGTGAACACCGCGGCGATCGCGTATCGGGCGCGTTTCACCTGCGCGGTGCCGAAGGCTGTGGTGGTCGAGTCCGATGACATCGCGAGGTTCCCTCCCCATTGGCGCCCGCAGAGCGGCCGGTGCTCCTGTGCCAGGATCGAGGCGTAAACTATCAGGAACCTTGCCTGATAAAAAGCCCGCGTCCAGGGGCGCGGAGGCGATCTGGAAGGATTCCGGCATGCCCGCCTCACCGAGCACCGCCCGGGCCATCAACGACCGGCTCGCCCTGCGTCTCCTCCAGCAGGACGGCCCGTTGACGGCCACCCAGCTCAAAACGTCGACCGGGCTCTCCCGTCCGACCGTCGCCGACCTGGTCGAACGGCTGCAGGACGCCGGTCTCATCGAGGTCGTCGGCGAAGCCGGCGCCGAACGCCGGGGCCCGAACGCCAGGTTGTACGGGATCGTCGCCGACCGCGCCCACCTCGCCGCGCTCGACATCCGCACCGGCAGCGTCTCCGTGATCGTCGCCGACCTCCTCGGCAGGACGCTCGCCGAGGCCAGCGTGCCCATCGGCAGCGACACCGGCACCGCGCCCGCCGTCGAGCGGGCCGTCGCCCTGCTGGAACGCACCGCCCGCGCGGCGGGCGACGCCCCGCTGCACAGCGTCGGCATCGGGGCACCCGGGCTGATCGACCCCGCCACCGGCGAACTCCGGGTCACCATCGGACTGCCCGCCTGGCACCGCGAGCTGGTGACCTCCCTCCAGCAGCGGCTGCCCGCCAAGGTCCTCGTGGAGAACGAGACCAACCTCGCCGCCGTCGCCGAACACCGCGTCGGCGCCGCCCGCGACCGGCCGACCTTCGCCCTCTTCTGGCTCGGCCACGCCATCGGCGCCGCGCTCATGCTCGACGGCACCCTGCGCCGGGGGGCCTCCGGCGGCGCGGGGGAGATCGGCTTCATGCCCGTCCCCGGCGCGGTCGGCACCCTCTCGGCCGCCACCTGCGAGGGCGGGTTCCACTCGCTCGTGGGCTCGGAGGCCATCTGTGCCCTCGCCGCCTCCCACGGCATGGAGCCCCCGCGGACCCGCCCGGACGAGGAAGGCGGGGAAGGCGGGGAAGGTACGGAACCGCGGTGCGCGGCGTCCGGCCCCGAGCAGGGGTACGCCGCCGCCGCGTACGTCCGCAACGCGCTCGCCGGAGCGCTGGGCGGCGAGGCGTTCCTCGGCGCCCTCGCCCACCGGATCGCCCTCGGTGCCGCCTCCGTCGTCTCGGTCCTCGACCCCGGCTGCCTGGTGCTCGCCGGGGAGGTGGGCCACGCCGGGGGCGCCGGACTCGCGGCCCTCGTCGAGCAGCGCCTGGCCGTGCTGTCACCGTTGCGCACCGAGGTCCGGGCGGGCGAACTGGGCGGCACGGCGATCCTGCGCGGCGCGCTCTTCACCGCCCGGGAAGCGGCCCAGGACGCGCTTTTCGCCCCCGCCGGCTCCTGACCCGCGCTCCCGGGCGGCGCCGGGCCTCCCTCGTACCGGTGGCCGCGCCCCTCACGGAACGTTCACTGTGAGCCACCGCACAGCTACCCCCCTGCTGGCCGGACGCAAGACGTGGCAGACTGAGGGGGTACCAGCAGCAGCGCACTCCGGGGTCGGTGTAATTCCGAACCGGCGGTTATAGTCCGCGACCCGTCCGCATCCAGCGGCCGGTTGACCAGGTGAGATTCCTGGACCGACGGTGAAAGTCCGGATGGGAGGCAGTGCGCGGCGGTCCGTCATCGGGTACGCCGCCGTGGGCGGACGCGTGTTCCGGAGAATTCCGGGCGGCGCGTTCGGTTTTCGCGGTCCAGGCGCCATCCCTGTTGCGTACCGCTTCATCTGTCGTCATCGACAGGCCCCGGAGTCCGTGCCCGAAGAGGCAGGAGGACCCGGTGGCAACCGCAGCCGACATCACCGCCATGCGCCGAGCGATCGAGCTCGCCGCCCGCGGCCTCGGCTCCACCAGCCCGAATCCGGTCGTCGGTTGTGTGATCACCGACGCCGCCGGAGCGCCGGCCGGTGAAGGCTTCCACCAGCGCGCGGGAGGACCGCACGCCGAGATCCACGCCCTGCGCGAGGCCGGGGAACGGGCTCGTGGCGGCACCGCGTACGTCACCCTCGAACCCTGCAACCACACCGGACGCACCGGCCCCTGCGCGCAGGCGCTGATCGAGGCCGGCGTCGCCCGCGTCGTCCACGCCGTCGGCGACCCGAACCCGCAGGCCACCGGGGGCGCCGAGACCCTGCGCGCCGCCGGGGTCCAGGTCGGGAGCGGGCTCCTCGCCGCCGAGGCCGAGGCCGGCAACACCGCCTGGCTCACCTCGGTGCGCCTCGGACGCCCGTACGTCCTCTGGAAGTACGCCGCCACCCTCGACGGCCGGATCGCCGCCGCCGACGGCACCAGCCGCTGGATCACCTCGCCGGAGTCCCGCGCCGACGTGCACAGGCTGCGCGCCGAGGCCGACGCCGTGATCGTCGGTTCCGGTACGGCCCGCACCGACGACCCTCAGCTCGGCGCCCGGGGCGTCGAGGGTGCCACACAGCCGCTGCGCGTCGTCGTGGACACCACTGCCACCGCCGTACGGCCCGGCGCCCGGGTCCTGGACGCCACCGCACCGACCCTGGTCGCGGTCGCCGGGGACGCCGACACCCGCCACCTGCCCGAGGAGAACGTGCTCCGGCTGCCGCGCGCCGCCACCGGCACCGGACTGGACGTCACCGCCCTCCTCGCGGCCCTCCACGAGCGGTCCGTCCGCTCCGTACTCCTCGAAGGCGGCCCCACCCTGGCGGGCGCCTTCGTCGCCGCGGGGACCGTCGACCGGGTCGTCGGCTACCTCGCCCCGGTCCTCCTCGGCGCGGGACCCGCCGCCCTCGCCGAGGCCGGAATCTCCACCATCGCCCGGGCGTTGCGGCTCGATGTGACCGAGACCGTGCGCATCGGCCCCGATCTCCGCATCACCGCCGTCCCCGCCACCGTCGCCGCGGACTCCACCGCTCGGAAGGGAAACTAGTGTTCACCGGAATTGTCGAAGAACTGGGTGAGGTCACCGCCGTCGAGGAACTCGACGACTCCTCCCGCTTCCGGCTGCGCGGACCCGTCGTCACCGAGGGCGCCAAGCACGGCGATTCGATCGCCGTCAACGGTGTCTGCCTGACGGTCGTCGAGACCGGCGCGCACGAGTTCACCGCCGACGTCATGGCCGAGACCCTGAAGCGCTCCAGCCTCGGCGCGCTCGTCGCCGGCTCCCGCGTCAACCTGGAGCGCCCCATGGCGCTCGGCGGCCGGCTCGGTGGCCACATCGTGCAGGGGCACGTGGACGGCACCGGCCGCATCCTGGCCCGTACCCCCTCGGAGAACTGGGAGATCGTCAAGGTCTCGCTGCCCGCCGAACTGACCCGGTACGTGGTCGAGAAGGGCTCGATCACCGTCGACGGCGTGAGCCTCACCGTCGTCGACGCCGGGCCCGACCACTTCACCATCAGCCTCATCCCCACCACCCTCGCGCTGACCACGCTCGGCCTCAAGCAGGTCGGCGACCCGGTCAACCTGGAGGTCGACGTCATCGCGAAGTACGTCGAGCGCCTGCTCGGCGGCCGTTCCGGCAACCAGGGCGACACCTACCTCCGCAACCAGGGCGACACCGAAGAGGAGACCGCGAAGTGAACGCCGCCGACTGGCTCAACTCCGAGGCGTTCACCGTCCTCGACCAGCACATCAAGTGGTCGGACATGATCGGCAACACGATCGGTCTGATAGCCCTGGCCCTCGGCTGGAAGCGGTCCGTGCTGACCTGGCCCGCCCAGCTCCTGTCCGGCGCGATCCTGCTTTTCGCGTTCGCCTCCGCCCACCTGTCCGGCAGCGCGGGCAAGCAGATCGTGGTCATCGTCGTCTCGCTGCTCGGCTGGTACTCCTGGACCCGCGGCAAGCAGCAGGCGCAGGACGGCTCCATAGCCGTACGGTTCGCCACCTGGCGCGAACGCGGCGTACTGCTCGCGGGCGCGGCGGTCGGCACCCTCGCCGTCGGCGGCCTGTTCACCGCCTTCCCCGAGCTGTCCTGGGACCCGTGGCCGGACGCGTACGTCTTCGTCGGCACCATCGTCGCGATGTACGCCCAGGCGCGCGGCATGGTCGAGTTCTGGTTCGCCTGGCTGCTGGTCGACCTGGTCGGCGTCCCGCTGAACTTCGCCAACGGCTTCGCCTTCTCCGGATTCGTCTACGTCATCTACGGCGCCCTGGTCCTGTGGGGCATGCGCGACTGGTGGCTGCGTACGCGCACCGCCGGTCTGGAAGGAGCCACGGCATGACAGCCCAGCCCGCCACCCCTTCGCACCACGACCGCGAACTCGCGCTCGACCCCGTCGAGCAGGCGATCCGTGACATCACCGCCGGCCGCCCGGTGGTGGTCGTCGACGACGAGGACCGCGAGAACGAGGGCGACCTCGTCATCGCCGCCGAGAAGGCCACGCCCGAAGTCATCGCGTTCATGATGAGCGAGTGCCGCGGACTGATCTGCGCCCCGATGGAGGCCGACGAGCTCGACCGGCTCGAACTCCCGCAGATGGTCCAGCACAACACCGAGTCGATGAAGACCGCCTTCACCGTCTCGGTGGACGCCTCCGCCGAGTACGGCGTCACCACCGGCATCTCCGCCGCCGACCGCGCCACCACCCTGCGGATGCTCGCCGGCGGCACGGCCGGGCCCGGCGACTTCGTCCGGCCCGGCCACGTCTTCCCGCTGCGCGCCCGGGACGGCGGCGTGCTCGTCCGCAACGGCCACACCGAGGCCGCCGTCGACCTCGCCCGGCTCGCCGGACTGCGCCCGGTCGGCGCGATCGTCGAGATCGCGGGCGAGGACGGCATCATGCTGCGGCTCCCCGAACTCGTGCCGTTCGCCCGCAAGCACGGCCTCACGATCATCTCCATCGAGGACCTGATCGCCTACCGTCGCAGTGCCGAACCCACCGTCCGCCGCGAGGCCGAGGTCCGGCTGCCGACCGCCTTCGGCGACTTCACCGGCTACGGCTACCGCTCCGTGACCGACGGCGTCGAACACGTCGCCCTGGTCCACGGGGACGTCGGCGACGGCGAGGACGTCCTCGTCCGCATCCACTCCGAATGCCTGACCGGCGACATCTTCCAGTCCCAGCGCTGCGACTGCGGTCCCCAGCTGCGGGCCTCCATGGAGCGGATCACCGGCGAGGGCCGGGGCGTCGTCGTCTACCTCCGGGGCCACGAGGGCCGGGGCATCGGCCTGCTCCAGAAGCTGCGCGCCTACGAACTCCAGGAGCGAGGCTCCGACACCCTCGACGCCAACCTGGAACTCGGCCTGCCCGCCGACGCCCGCGACTACGCGGCCGGCGCCCGGATCCTCCAGGACCTCGGGGTACGCAGCCTCCGGCTGCTGACCAACAACCCCGACAAGACCGCCGCCGTGGTCCGCCACGGCCTCGCGGTCAACGGCCGCGAGCCCATGCCCGTACAGGCCGGCGAGCACAACCTGCGCTACCTGCGTACCAAGCGGGACCGGATGGGGCACGACCTGCCCTGGCTCGACGGCGTGCCCGCCTCCACCTGCGGCAACCAGTAATCCCTCGGACAGACCCACAGAACCGAAAGAACGGTAGGAGCAGACATGAGCGGCAAGGGCGCACCCGAACTGTCCGTGAGCAACTGCGAGGACCTCCGCGTGGCGGTCGTCGCCGCCCAGTGGCACGAGAAGGTCATGGACGGCCTCGTCGACGGCGCCCTGCGCGCGCTGGGCGAACTCGGCATCCACGAACCCACCCTGCTGCGCGTCCCGGGCAGCTTCGAACTGCCGGTCGTCGCCAAGGTCCTCGCCGGTCGCGGCTACGACGCGGTCGTCGCCCTCGGCGTGATCATCCGCGGCGGCACCCCGCACTTCGAGTACGTCTCCCAGGGCGTCACCGCCGGCCTCACCCAGGTCACCGTCGACACCGGCGTTCCCGTCGGATTCGGCGTCCTCACCTGCGACACCGAGGAGCAGGCGCTGGACCGGGCCGGTCTGGAAGGCTCGTCCGAGGACAAGGGCCACGAAGCGGTCACCGCCGCCGTCGCCACCGCCACCACGCTGCGTACCGTCAGCGAACCCTGGCGCTGAGGGCGGGCGGGGACCCCGTATTCTAGGGACCATCATGGCCAACAAAACCTTCGAAGAACTCTTCGCCGAGCTGACGCTCAAGGCCGCGGACGGCGACCCCTCCACCTCGCGCACCGCCGAACTGGTGGGCAAGGGGGTCCATGCCATCGGCAAGAAGGTCGTCGAGGAGGCCGCCGAGGTCTGGATGGCCGCCGAGTACGAGGGCAAGGAAGCGGCCGCCGAGGAGATCTCGCAGCTGCTGTACCACGTCCAGGTGATGATGGTCGCGCGCGGGATCTCCCTCGACGACGTCTACGCCCACCTCTGAGCAACGCCTCTCCCCGCCGCACGCCCCGTACCGCCGGAACCCCCGCACGCCCGCAGAACCGTCCGCACACTCCTTCGTACAAAGGAAACCCGAGCTCATGCTGCGCATCGCCGTCCCCAACAAGGGTTCACTCTCCGGGCCTGCGATGGCGATGCTCCATGAGGCCGGCTACCAGCAGCGCAAGGAGTCGAAGGAGCTCGTCCTCGTCGACCCCGTCAACGAGGTCGAGTTCTTCTACCTGCGGCCCCGGGACATCGCGATCTACGTGAGCTCCGGCCGTCTCGACATCGGCATCACCGGCCGTGACCTGCTGCTCGACTCGGGCGCCGACGCGGAGGAGATCCTCCAGCTCGGCTTCGCCCGCTCGACCTTCCGGTACGCCACCAAGCCGGGCACCGCCGAGGGCCCGCAGGACTTCGACGGCATGACGATCGCCACCTCCTACGAGGGCATCGTCGCCAAGCACCTCGCGGACAACGGCGTCAACGCCTCCGTCGTCCACCTCGACGGCGCGGTCGAGACCGCCATCGAGCTCGGTGTGGCCCAGGTCATCGCCGACGTGGTCGAGACCGGCACCAGCCTGCGCAACGCCGGGCTCGAAGTGATCGGCGAGCCGATCATGAAGTCCGAGGCCGTCGTCATCCGCCGCACCGGCGCCGACGCCGACGAGCCCAAGGTCCAGCAGTTCCTCCGCCGCCTGCAGGGTGTCCTGGTCGCCCGGACGTACGTGATGATGGACTACGACTGCCGCGTCGAGCACCTGGAGCGCGCGGTCGCCCTCACCCCGGGCCTGGAGTCGCCGACCGTCTCCCCGCTGCACCACGAGGGCTGGGTGGCCGTCCGCTCCATGGTCGCCTCCCGCGAAGCACAGCGGATCATGGACGACCTGTACGAGCTCGGCGCCCGCGCCATCCTCACCACGGCGATCCACGCCTGCCGGCTCTGACCGGAGCCCGGCCCTCCTACCCAGCACCCCGAGCAGAGGACAGAACCTGATGTCCGCCCCCACGCCCCGGACCGGACAGCCGGCCCTCCCGGTGACGTTCCGGCCGGGACTCACCCGGCTGGTCCTGCTCACCATCGCGCTGGCGCTCTTCGTCGTCATCACCGTCATGGCGCTGATGCTGGAGAGCCTCGGTCCGGGGGACCGGGTGACCTTCATCGTCTTCGCGGCCCTCTTCTCCGGGGTCCTCGTCATGCTCGCCCGGCCCAAGATCGTCGCCGACGAGGACGGGCTGACCGTCGTCAACCTCACCCGGACCCGGCGGCTCGCCTGGGCGCAGATCCTCCAGGTCAACCTGAGGGCCGGCGACCCCTGGCTCTTCCTCGGCCTCAGCGACGGCACCAGCCTGCCCGCCCTCGGTATCCAGCCCGGCCTCTCCAAGCAGCAGGCCGTACGGGACGCGGGGGAGCTGCGCCGGCTCGTCGCGGCACACGGCAGCAGCGTCCAGGCCTGAACGTGCCCTCGGGGGCGACGGGAATTCAGGCCCGCCCGCCCGGGCGGGCACGGGGGCGCCCGGCCGATGGCCGTGAGCCCCTGCCCGGACACACCGATTCTTGACTACTCTGGGGTTCGGCGGCGCCGAGTGGCGCCCCGCCCCGCCCAGACGGTCCGCAGACCGGCGGGGCTTTTCCTGCGACCCGAGGAGTGACTCCTTCCAGCAATGGACGGATCGTCCGGTAGTACCTGCGCCGCCCCTTCCCCGGAGGCGGCGGCATGACCACCCCCCTGCTGCTGCTCATCGCGGCATTCCTTCTCATTCTGGCCAACGGCTTCTTCGTGGCGGCCGAGTTCGGCCTCGTCACCGTCGAGAAGCCCGAGGCGGAACGCGCGGCCGCGGAAGGCGACCGGCGCGCGCGCACGGTCGTCGACGCGCTGCGCGAACTCTCCTTCCAGCTCTCCGGCACCCAGCTCGGCATCACCATCACCTCGCTGGTCGTCGGCATGCTCGCCGAACCCGCGCTCGCCCAGCTCTTCACCGGACCGCTCACCGCCACCGGACTGCCCGCCGGAGCCGTACCCACCATCAGCGTGGTGACCGGCATGCTGCTCGCCTCGGCGGTGCAGATGGTCATCGGCGAACTGGTGCCCAAGAACTGGGCCGTCTCCAAGCCCCTCCAGGTCGCCCGGTTCGTCGCCGGCCCCCAGCACCGCTTCGCCACCGCGCTCCGCCCGGTGATCACGGCGCTGAACACGCTCGCCAACCGGCTGGTCCGGCTGCTGGGCGTCGAGCCCACCGACGAACTGGCCTCCGCCCGCACCCCGGGCGAGCTGGTCTCGCTGGCCCGGCACTCCGCGGAGGCCGGCACCCTGGAGCAGGACACCGCCGACCTCTTCGTACGGACCCTGTCGCTCGGCGGTCTCACCGCCCAGCACGTCATGACCCCCCGGGTCCGGGTCAGCGCCCTCCAGTCGACCGCCACCGCGGCCGACGTGCTCAACCTGACCCGCGCCACCGGCCTCTCCCGCTTTCCCGTCTACCGGGAACGCATCGACGAGGTCGTCGGCATGGTCCACCTCAAGGACGCCCTCGCGGTCCCGGCCGCCGAGCGGCTGCGCACTCCGGCCGGCCGGATCGCCGTCCCGCCGCTGCTGGTCCCCGAGTCCCTGCCCGTCGAACAACTGCTCCAGCGGCTCCGCAACGAGCAGCCGATAGCCGTCGTCGTCGACGAGTACGGCGGCACCGCCGGTGTCGTCACCCTGGAGGACATCATCGAGGAGCTCGTCGGTGAAGTCCGCGACGAGCACGACGCCGAGGGCGCCGACCGGCCCGAGCTGGTCTCCGTCACCGGCGAGGACGGCCGCCCCGCCTGGGACGCCGACGGCAGCTGCCGAGTCCTCAGCCTCCGCCGGATAGGCCTCGACGTACCCGACGGACCGTACGAGACCGTCGCCGGACTCGTCGCCGACCTCCTCGGGCGCATCCCCGCCCCAGGCGACCGTACCGAACTGCCCGGCTGGCGGATCTCCGTCCGCCAGGTGGGCCACTACCGCGCCGAGCAGGTCCGCTTCGTCCGCACCGCGGACGTGTCCGGGCAGCCGGACGGCACGGACCATCCGGACGGAGCCCTTCCCGCGACCCCCGGCCGGACCATGGGCCGGACCCTGCAGGAGGCCGGCCGATGAGCGTGGTCCAACTGCTCTTCGCCGGGCTCCTCGTCCTCGCGAACGGCTTCTTCGTCGGCGCCGAGTTCGCGCTCGTCTCGGTCCGCCGCAGCCAGGTCGAACCGCTCGCCGCGAGCGGGTCGGCCCGCGCCCGCAAGGTGCTGTACGGCCTGGAGAACCTCCCGCAGATGATGGCCGCCGCACAGTTCGGCATCACCGTCTGCTCGCTCACCCTGGGCGCCGTCGCCGAACCGACCGTCGCCCACCTCCTGGAACCCGTCTTCCACGCGGCACACGTACCCGAGGGGTTCGTCCACCCGCTCGGGTACGTCCTCGCCCTCGTCTTCGTCGTCGTCCTCCACCTCGTCGTCGGAGAGATGGTCCCGAAGAACCTGGCGATGGCCGCCCCGGAGAGGACGGCTCTCTGGCTCAGCCCCGCCCTGGTGGGCTTCGCCCGGCTCTGCCGTCCGGTCACCGCGGCGCTCGGCGCCTGCGCCCGGCTCGTGCTGAAGCTCTTCCGGGTCGAGCCCAAGGACGAGGTCGAAGCCGTCTTCACCAGCGAGCAGCTGAACCGGCTGGTGGAGGACTCCGGCCAGGCCGGGCTCCTGGAGCCGGAGGCCCAGGAACGGCTGGAGGACGCCCTGGAACTCGGCAGCAGGCCCGTCACGGACGTGCTCCTGGAGAACGGTTCACTGGTGACGGTCGACCCGTCCGTCACCCCGCGCCGGGTCGAGGAGCTCACCGTACGGACCGGGTTCTCGCGCTTTCCGGTGCGCGCCGAGCGCGGCGGCCCGTTCATGGGCTACCTGCACGTCAAGGACGTCCTCGACCTGGAGGACGGCGAGCGCGCCGTGCCCCAGCACGTCTGGCGCCCGATGGCGACCGTACGGGCCGAACTCCCGCTGGACGACGCCCTGGCCGTGATGCGCCGGGCCGCGACCCACCTGGCCCAGGTCGCCGACGCGCAGGGCAGGGTCCTCGGACTCGTCGCCCTGGAGGACGTACTGGAAATGCTGGTGGGCGAGGTCCGCGACCCCGCCCACCGCGTCTCGGTACCGCGCCGGACGGTCGACGCGGTCCCGGAGCACCGGGCGCACGGAGAGCCGAAGGCCATGGCCGACATCGGCTGACGGGCGGTCGTACCTTCGTCCCCGCGGGTGGGCCCGTCCGGCGCGTGCCGGGCGGGCCCACCGTCGCGTACGGGTCCTCAAGCGCCGGGAGCCTCCGTCTGTCCCCGGCCGACCGGGCCACGGCCGGAGAGCACCTCGCCGTACGCCTGCATCAGGTCCGGCAGCCGCAGCGTCGCCAGATCGGCGCGGCCCGGCGCCGTCGCGTACCCCGAGAGCCGCAGGTCGCGGTAGGCGCAGCTCTTCTCGTACAAGGTGCGCAGGAAGCGTCCGTTGCCCAGCTCGTCGATCCAGCCCTGCTCGACCACATGGCCGCTGATGCTGCGCAGCTCCTCCAGGGCCTCCTCGTCCCAGAGGTCGCCGTTGGCGGCGGCCAGCACCCCGCCGATCGCGCTCAGTTCGAGCGGGCGGTAGCTCGGGAAGTCGACCCGGCTGGTGAACCGCGAGGAGAGCCCCGGGTTGGTGGCCAGCAGCCGGTCCATGCCCTCCGGGTAACCGGCGAGGATGACCACCAGGTGGTCCCGGTTGTCCTCGGCCCGCTTCAGCAGGACCTGGAGCGCCTCGTCACCGTACGCGTCGCCCTTGCTGTAACCGGAGTTGGCGAGGCTGTACGCCTCGTCGACGAAGAGCACCCCGCCCAGCGCCGAGTCGATCAGCTCATTGGCCTTGACCGCCGTCTGGCCGAGGAACTCGCCCACCAGATCGGACCGCTGGGCCTCCACCAGGTGATCGCCGCCGAGGAGGCCCAGGGCGTAGAAGACCCGGCCCAGGATGCGGGCGACCGTCGTCTTCCCCGTGCCCGAGGGGCCGGAGAAGACGAAGTGCCGCTTGGGCGGCTGGACCGGCAGACCCTGCTCGGCCCGGAGCCGCGCCATGTTCAGCTGCGCCGAGAGCGCCTTGACCTGCCGCTTGACCGGATCGAGCCCGACCATCCGCTCCAGCTCGGCGAGCGCGTCGGCCAGCAGCGCGGGGTCGCTCGGCCCGGTCGGCGGGACCGGACGCCCCGCCCGGCCGGACCCGGACCGCTTGGCGCGCGCACCCTCCGGGGCGGTCGTGACCACCGGGGCGACGGGACCGAGCGGATCGACGCCCAGCCACGGGTCACGGCCGCCGTCCACCAGGTCCGTACCGAGCAGTGCGTCGCCGTCCGGCTGGGATTCGGAACCCAGCTCGTCCGCGCCGTAGCCGCTTTTGGCGGCCGGGGCGAGGCCGGCCGGCTCGTCGAACCCGTCGTGATCGGTGATGGCCGCAAGCCTGGCCGAGGTGTCCATGAACGAGGGATCGACCCGGTGCACCGCCCGGTAGAGGGGGAGCGCGGCGGCGCTGCGCCCTGTCCCCTCGTGCGCCCGCGCCAGCCAGTACCGGAGCTCCTTGCGCTGCGGCTGCTCGCTGCGACAGCGCATCAGCGCCGCGGCGAGCAGGGGCTCGGCCTGCCCGTACATCTCCAGCCGGACCCTGGCCATCCCGCCGAAGAGCCGCGCCTCGATCCCGAGCAACGGGTCGTCGACCAGCCGTTCGGTATAACGGACCAACTGCTCCCAGTCCTTGGCGAGATAGGCCCGGCACGCGTGCAGGAAGCGCACCTGCGCGTCGGTGTCGACCGGCGGGAGCCCGGCCAACGCCCGGTCCAGCTCCGGCACATGGCGGCCGTCCAGCCAGTGCGAGGCGTGCGCCAGCAGCAGATCGCGCGGCGTCTCCAGTACCGGCTGCACCCACCAGCCGAGCCAGTACCAGGAGTTGAGCGTGCGTTTGTGCCGGGTGCGCTGCTCGCCGAATCGGTCGCGGTGCCTGTACATGCTCAGCAGCGCGGTGGTGGTGTCGATGCGCAGCGCGTGGAGGCCCAGCCAGGCGTCCGCCATGCCGGGATCGAGTCCCACCGCCGTCCGGAATTCCTCCTCGGCGTGCGGGTAGGCGCCCACCGTGTAGGCGTCCACGCCCCGCAGCCAGGCCAGTTCGGCAGGGGCGTGCGCGCCCTGCGTGCCGATGTCCATCAGGTCCCCCACACGACTGTGCCCCAGGATGTCCCGCCCGCACAGCATGCCCACGGAAGCGTTCCGAATCACCGTTTCGCGGGCGGGAATTGACCGAGCCGCCGAGTGTCGCACCGAGCCCGGAAACCACCGGAACGGTGTCGTTCGTGACGGACGGTGAAGGGCAGGGCCTGTGCGGTGCGGACGGAGGGGGGCTGCGGACAGAACGAAGCCCCCGATCACGGGGGAACAATCGGGGGCTTCGTGTCCTGGAGGGGCTCCGGAAAGCCGCACATTGAGAACGTAAGACCTGTAAGCCCCGCCGGTGAAGCCGAGTTGGAACATGCGCCTGGCGATTTCCGGGGCTCAGCCGGATGACCAGCCGCCTTCACTCTCCGTAGCATTCCGACCCTCGGTTGCAGTCGCCCGGGGTCCCGCCAGCCACTCGTAGCCGTCGGACAACTGGCGTACCAGCGAATCCGCGTACGGCCGGGAGGGGTCCGCGGCGAAGTGTTCGTCCTCCGCGACCGTCCAGCCGTCCCAGAACGTTCCGAGCGCCGGTCCGTCCCGTCGCCGCCCCCGCTCCCAGGAGGCCTCGCGGCCCAGCTCCATCCACCACAGCGCCGCCAACCGGGGCCGCAGGAACCGGCGTCCGGCTCCCACCCCCTCGATCAGCACCACCGGCGCGGGATCCAGCGTCCGCTCGGGCCCGAAGCGGCGGGCGGTCCAGTCGTACGGGGCGTAGCACGCCCGCTCCCCGCGCGACAGCGGCAGCAGCACCTGCTCGTGCAGCCGGCCGGTCCAGGCGAACAACTCCTCGTGGGTGGCCAGATCGTCCAGCCGGAGCAGGGGAGCGCCTCCCAGGGCGGCGGCGAGCCGGGTGGCCAGAGTGCTCTTCCCCGAGCCCGCGTGCCCGTCGACCGCCACGAGCCGCACCGGACCCAGGGAGGGGGAGAGGGCCAGGAGGCCGCGGGCGTGTCCG
The DNA here is from genome assembly GCF_042957125.1 of Streptomyces sp. NPDC008125. Classification (NCBI taxonomy): domain Bacteria; kingdom Bacillati; phylum Actinomycetota; class Actinomycetes; order Kitasatosporales; family Streptomycetaceae; genus Streptomyces; species Streptomyces sp. NPDC008125. Next base: position 104,989 of record NZ_JBIBHR010000019.1, on the reverse strand, counting down.
GCCAGGTCGTTCATGGCTCCAGAATACGGGCCGGGCTTTGGCCACCCCCGGCCCGCCGCAGGTCACGCGGGGGCCGACGGCTCGCGGCCGGCGGGTGGGAGCACGCGCGGACGCCACCGGACCAGTCCAATGTTGCTCCGTCCGCGCGGGGTGAATCACTGGCCCGGCGGGGCCGGGACCCGCGATAGTTGGCGCACCGATCGACGTCGGACACGCGCGCCGTGCACGTGCGGCACCTGCCGTACACCGCATCGGCGGGACACGCCCGCACGCCGCACCCGCTGGACACGCAAGCCCCCGCACCCGCTGTACGCCCTCGTCCGCCAACGACTCGGGAGCCCCCCCATGACCGGACCGCACCACCGCAGAAACGTTCTCGCCGCCTTCGCGGCCGTCGCCGCAGCCTCCGCTGTGGCGTCCGCCGCCGGACCCGCGTCCGCCGCCGCACGCACCGCCTCCGGCTCTTTCCGCCGCGCCGCCTTCCCCTCCAAGGCCCCGGACACCGCAGTGGACAACCACTCCTGGACGACGTACACCGACTGGCGCTCCGGCTCCGCCGCGGGAACCCGGGCCGTCGCCGGGCGCAGGCCCGGTCTGGTGATCGGCACCCCGGCCGGGACCACCGACCACACCGACCCGCACACCGGCACGACCGCCGCGTGGGAGTACGCCACCTGGACCTCCCCGTCGCACCGCAGCGCCGTACCGGCCACCGAGGTGATCGCCTCCTGGAACGCCGACACCCCCGCCGGTACCTGGATCCAGATCGAACTGCTCGGCCGCTACTCGGACGGCACGGACACCCCCTGGTACGTGATGGGCCGCTGGGCGGCCGGGGACGAGGACATCCGCCGTACCTCGGTGGACGACCAGACGGACGGGAAGAGCTCCATCTGGACCGACACCTTCTCCCTCGACGACGCGGCGAGCGGCCTGCGCCTGACGCACTACCGGCTCCGCCTCACCCTCCACCGCAGGCCCGGCACCCGCCTCACCCCGACGGTGTGGCGCGTCGGCGCGATGGCCTCGGACGTCCCGGACCGCTTCACCGTCCCGGCCAGCACCCCCGGCACCGGCCGGGGTCACGAGCTCGCGGTGCCGCGCTACTCGCAGAACCTCCACGCGGGGCAGTACCCCGAGTACGACAACGGCGGCGAGGCCTGGTGCAGCCCCACCTCCTCACAGATGATCATCGAGTACTGGGGCCGCAAGCCCACGGCCGAACAGCTCGCCTGGGTCAAGCCGGGCCTCCCCGACCCCCAGGTCTGCCACGCGGCGCGCTACACGTTCGACTATCAGTACGACGGCTGCGGCAACTGGCCCTTCAACGCCGCCTACGCCGCCACCTACCCGGACATGTCCTCCGCCGTCACCCGCCTCGGCTCGCTCACCGACGTGGAGACCCTCGTCGGGGCCGGCATTCCCGTCATCACCTCGCAGTCCTTCCTCAAGGAGGAGCTGACGGGCGCCGGTTACGGCACCTCGGGCCACCTGATGACGGTGATCGGCTTCACCGAGGACGGAGACGTCATCGCCAACGACCCCGCCTCCAAGGACGACGACGCGGTGCGCCGGATCTACGCGCGCGCCGAATGGGAGCAGATCTGGCTCCGGACGAAGCGGTACGACGCGAACGGCAACGTGCGCAGCGGCACGGGCGGGGTCTGCTACCTCTACTGGCCCGTCGTCCCGGCGGCGGGCCAGCACCGCGTCCTGAGGGCGCTCGGGCTGGTCTGACCGGGCCGGTGCGAGCGGCCGCGTCGGGTGGCCGCGCGCCCGGTGGCGGACGGGGCTCCGTCCGCCACCGGAGCCCCGGGCATCGGCGCCGGCGCCCGCGGGGCGGGTCAGCTCGGGGCCCCACCGTCGTCCCGTTCGCGCTCCACGCGGAAGATCTGCTGGGCACGGGACTTCGCCAGCGCGTCCACCTCCGCGCGGAAGGACTGCGGATCGTGCCCGGTGCCCCGGGCGAAGCACTCCAGGATCCCGGCGCGGGCCAGGTAGGAACCGTCCCGCCGGGAGCGGTCCCCGGCTTTGGCCGTGGGGTGGAGGACGGTCTCCAGGCTCGTGGTGTCGGGCAGCCGTCCCACTTCGGTGATGGTGCCGGGCGGCAGTTTGAGGAAGGCCGTGGCACCGATTCCCCGGGGGACGGCCGGAAAGTCCGGCAGCCGGTCGAGCCGGCCACGGTAGGAGGCGATGTGGAAGTCGTACGGGCTGTAGCCGTAGACCCGCTCGACCAGGTCCATGATGCCGTCCCCGCCGGGCCGGGCGGCGACCTCGACCACGCTGAGCCGTTCCCCGTCGATCAGCACCTCCACGTGCGCGACACCGCGGTCGATGAGCAGGGCCTCGCACGCGTCCAGCGCCACTTGGCGCAGGGCCCGGTTCTCCGATTCCACGCTGGGCACCATCTGGCCCATCTCCGAGAAGTAGGGGGCCCCGGCCTTGGACTTGTCCGTCACCGCGAGGACGGCACGCTCCCTTCCCAGGTTGGCGACCTCCACGGAGACCTCGTGCGGGGCTGCCACGAACTCCTCGGCCTGGTACCGCCCGTCGGAGAAGTCGTACAGAGGGGCGACCTCCAGCAGTGAGGCACGGCAGTAGTCGAAGGCCGCGGGGAGCTCCCCGGCCGAGGAGACCATGACGGTGCCGACGTTGCCGGCGAAGTCGCGCGGCTTCAGTACCAGCGGGAAGCCGAGCTCGGCGGCGGCCTCCCGCAGTTCGTCCAAGGTGCCGAACGTCCGGTGCCGCGCGCAGGGCACACCGGCTTTCTCGAACGCCAGCTTCATCGTGTGCTTGTCCCGGACGAGTTCCAGGCAGTCGTCCGACAGGGCGGGCAGGCCGTAGTGGCGAGCGATCGCGACGGACACGTGCACGTTCATCTCGATGACGGGCACCACGGCGTCCGGGCGCAGGCCGGTCTCCTGCTCGAATTCCAGGACCGCCGCGAGGGCCTGCCCGGCGTTGCAGTAGTCGGCCTTGAGCACGTGATCGAAGAACCGGTTGCCCAACGGGGTGGCCGGGCTCGTGCTCATTCCCAGCACGGGGCCCGGGTAGGTGCGCAGCGCCGAGACGACGGCACGCTCCCGCAGGGGGATGTCGGCTCCCAGCAGCAACAGGTAGCGGTCGCCGTTGTCCGCGGCGGCGGCGTGGTTCAGCATTCCTCGTCCGCAAGGCCGCCGCGTCCACTGACGTCGTAGGTCGTCACGACCACATCCCGGTAAGCGGGCCGGCCCGGCACCTTCGGGGTGATGGGAGTGACGTAGTGCACCACGTCCTCGTCGGCGAAGTAGAGCGTTTCGCCGGGCGTCATCACCCGCTCGAACAGCATGTCGCCCTCGTCGCTCTCCACTCCGTCCACCCTGGCCTCCCGGACGAGCGAGATCCCGCCGCTCATGTTCCCGACCGCGATGCAGGTGGCGGAGACCAGGTCGTAGCCGTCGCGGTGGAAGCCCTCGGGCACGGGAAGGCCGACCTCGTCGTCGGTGGCGACGATGCGGATCTGGTGGCAGTTGATCTCGAACTCCTCGGAGTTCAGCAGCTCCCGGGTCCGCGGGTCACGGACGAGCCGCTCCGTGAAGTCACGTGCCGCGGGGCCGAGCGGGGTGGCCTGCCGGGTGAAACCGCCCGCGTAGTGGTTGATCTTCTTGGCCTGGAAGAAGGAGAGGTTGTCGAGCCAGTCGATCTTGTCACCCTTGATCGCGGCACGTCCGAAAGCGCGAAAGCGGAAATGGTCGCCCTCTTTCAGGAACTGGTCGGCAGGAAGTTCCGCGTAGCTCGCGATCATTGCGTCCGATATGTGGCCGATCGAGCTGTGCAAGGAAAAGCGCATAACTGCCTCCTGGGGTACCGGCGGGCTCTGCTCCATCAGCAAAACACGGCGTTCGAGGGTCGGTCAACACAGAGTGAGTGGGGTGCATCGAACTCTCACGGAAGGGCAAATTCTGTTTCTTGGGGCCTCCCTGCGGAGCCCCGGGAAGGAAAGGAACGGGCCACGTCGTGATTCGACTATCGGAATGCACATCCGGTAATCGAGGCGGGAAAAGCCGCACAGCTGAACGTACCTCACGGCTCGCGATGTCTGGTATCACCGACTGATGGGCGGTCATGCGCCGGTCCACTGCAGATCTTGGCCAGAATGCGCCGGTGGACCTCCTGCGGCAGGCCCGTATGCTCTCGGCCGAAAGCTTTCTCGGCGGTGCCGCGAAACTGATGCCGGTGTTCTTGCTCCGGTATTCGGTGGCGGCCACCAGGCCTTACCCGGAGCTTGCTCGCCGGTTTACCGTGATGACATCCGCAGTGGGTCGCAGAAAAGCGAAGGGATTGGAACGGCCTTGGACGGTTACGAGCCCGGAAAGAATCCGCTCTGTATCCATGAGAAAGTGGCGCGGCAGGCAGTCGTACACCCGCACAGGCCGGCTGTCGTGTGCGGATCCGAAAGCCTCACGTACGAGCAGCTCGACATACAGGCCGACAACTGGTCCCGCGTCCTGCGGGCCCACGGCGTGGAGGCCGGCACCGTCGTCGGCGTACTGGCCCATCGGTCCACCGCCCTGATCGTCACCCTGCTCGCCGTCCTCAAGGCCGGTGCCGCCTATCTGGTCGTCGACCCCGGCGACCCGGACGCCCGGTGCGCCGGGCTGCTCGCGGACGCGGGCGTGGGCGTGGTGGTGGCCGAGGAAGGACAAGCCGGGCGCGTCCCACCGCACTGCCGCACGCTGGCCATGCCGGACACCAGCCTGCCGGCCGAGCGGCGGGAGGCAGGCGACGAACCGCCGCCGGCCCATCCCGACCAGCTCGCCTACGTGAGTTACACCTCGGGCTCCACCGGCGAACCCAAGGGCGTCGGGGTTCCCCACCGGGCCGTCGCCCGGCTGCTGTACACGCCGGACTGGATGGAGATCGGTACCGAGGACGTCCTCCTCGAACTCGCCCCCGTGGCCTTCGACGCGTCCACGATCGAGATCTGGGGCGCCCTGGTGAACGGCGCCCGCCTGGTGGTCCACGCCGGCCGGACCGGTGAACTGGACGAACTGGCGAAGGTGGTCCAGCAGGAGGGCGTCACCGTACTGCTGCTCACCACCGGCCTGTTCAACCAGATGGTGACCCGGCATCCCGAAGCGTTCGCAGGCGTCCGCCACGTCCTGACCGGCGGTGACGTCGCCTCGGCCGGCCACGTGCGGCAGCTCATGGCCGCGTACCCCGAGCTGCTGTTCACCAACGGCTACGGGCCCACCGAGAACACGTCCTTCACGACGTGCTGGACCACGGCCACCCCGCCCGCAGCGGACGAGCCCGTGCCCATAGGCCGGGCCGTCAACGGCACCCGCGTCGCGATTCTCGGGGCGGACCTGCGGCCGGTGCCGGACGGGGAGGCCGGCGAGCTCTGCACGGCCGGCGACGGACTCGCCCGGGGGTACCTCGGGCGGCCCGCCGCCACGGCCACCCGGTTCGTCGCCGATCCGTACGCCTCCGAACCCGGCGCCCGGATGTACCGCACCGGCGACCTGGTCCGGCGGCGGCCCGACGGCCTCGTCGAGTTCCTCGGGCGCGTCGACCACCAGGTGAAGATCCGCGGCTTCCGGGTCGAACCCGGACACGTCGAGGCGGTGCTCACCCGGCATCCGGACGTACGCGAAGCGGTCGTCGTCCCCCAGGAGGACGCCTCCGGGAGCAAGCGCCTGCTCGCCTACGTCCTCCCCGAGCCGGCCGCGGCCCTTGCCGACGGCTATGACGGGACGGAGTTCGGAGCACGCCTGCGCGAGGCTCTGAGCACGGAGCTGCCGTCGCACATGGTGCCGTGGGCCGTGCTGCTCCGGTCCCAGCTCCCGCTCAACCGGAACGGCAAGGTCGACCGCAAGGCCCTGCCCGCAGCCACCCGCGTCGCCCGCGGCCTCACCACCCCCCTGACCCTGCCGCGCACGCACATCGAGGCGCGTCTTACGGCGATGTGGGGAGACGTGCTGGGCGTGGAACCCGTGGGGGTGAGGGACGACTTCTTCGCGCTGGGCGGGCACTCCCTGCTCGCCGCGCAACTGCTCGCCGCCCTCAGGCGAGAGCTGGGCCTGAACGTCTCCGCCCGCACCCTCTACCTCCATCCCACGATCGAAGACCTGGCCGTCGAGCTCTCCTGACGGCTGTCCCGGTACCCCAGAGAGGAAGAAACATGGCATTCGACACTTCTCTTCAGCGGAGCCTCGCCACCGAGGTCGAGGCCAGCGGCCCCGCCCCCGCCCTCGCCGCCGTCGCCGCACTGATGGAGATGGGCGACCGGCTCGGCGTGACGGACGTCATCACCGTGGGCAAGGACTTCACCGTCGCGGAGATAGCCGCCGCCACCGACCTCCCCGAAGAGGGCGTGGCGGGATACCTGGAGGCGCTCGAATCGGCCGGCATCATCGACGCGGTGGACGCGTCCGGCGAGCCCGCCCGGTTCCGCACGGCCGCGGACTACGAGCGCATCCAGCACCAGGCGGGGTATCTGTCCTGGACCATGAACGCGAACCGCCCGTTCATCGAGAACGCCCGCGCCTACCTCACCGACCAGTCCAAGCCCACCGGCGCCTACACCCGGGACGGCCGCCAAGTCGCCATCAGCTCGCAGTGGATGGGCGCCCAGGCGTTCTACCCGGCCGCGCTGGACGCCATCTTCCGCCTCGAACCGGAACATGTGGTGGACCTCGGCGCGGGCACCTGCCGCCTGCTGATCGAGGTGCTCCAGGCGTTCCCCGGCTCCACCGCCGTCGGCCTGGACCTCGACCCCGCATCGTGTCGTGCCGCCGAGAAGGCCGCCGTGCAGGAGGGCGTCGGCGACCGTCTCACCGTCGTCGAACGGCCCATCCAGTCCGTCGCCGACGACCCGGGCCCGCTCGCCGGAGCCGACGTCATCCACGCCGGATTCGTCTTCCACGACATGATGCCGGAAGAGGAGAGCGTCGCCGACAAGGTCCTCGCCCAGTGCCGCGAGGCGCTGCGACCCGGTGGGGTCATGGCCATCACCGACGCCGTCCCCTACCTGCGCAACCCCCGGGAGCGGGCGTTCAGCGCCATCGTCACCTACTACCACCGGCAGTTCATGAAGCGGAAGCTGCTCACCGAGCAGGAGTGGCGGGACAAGCTGCTCGCCGCGGGGTTCAGCTCGGTGGAGGTCGTCGAGCTCGGCTTCCCCACCGGCCGGCTCTTCCTCGCGAGCCGCTGATGGCCCCGCACGGCACCAGCCTCTGGTTCCCGTACCCGGTCGAGGCCGCCGACGAGCCTTCCAGCCTGCTGTTCTGCCTGCACCACGGGGGCGCGGCAGCATCGTTCTTCCGGGACTGGCAGCGACTGCTGGGTCCGGACGTCGAGGTGGTCCCCGTACAACTGCCGGGCCGCGAAGCGCGACTGGCCGAACCCGCCGAGCGCTCTCTCACGGCCCTCACCGAGCGACTCGCCGGGCCCGTCCTCGAACGGGCCGACGGGCGGCCGTTCGCGTTCTTCGGCCACAGCATGGGCGCGCTCCTCGGCTACGACCTCAGCCACGCGCTCTCCGCGGCCGGCCGGCCGCCCGCCCACCTGGCGGTCTCCGGCTACGTACCACCGCACGCGCGCGCCGGTACCTCCGTGCACACCCTGTCGGAGGAGGACTTCCTCGCCCACGTCGAGGGGCTCCAGGGCACTCCGCCGGAGATCCTGGAGAACCCGACCCTGCTCGAACTGGTCCTGCCGATCCTGCGGGACGACTTCGCCGCCTGTGAGACGTACACGTACGTCGAGCGCGGACCGCTGGACGTACCGATCGCGGTCTTCGCCGGCCGGGACGATCCGAGCGCTCCCGCCGACGAGATGGCCCGCTGGTCGGAACTCACCCGGGCCGACACGAGCTTCGACGTCTTCCCGGGCGGACACTTCTACTTCCAGGAATCCCTGGCCAAGCTGCTGGAAGCGCTGCGGAGCCGGCTGTCGCCGGCTCTGGCCGGGATCGCGAACGGGGGCGACACACTGTGACGACGGTGATGGAGGAGGCCCAACGGCCCTCCGTACCGGACCTGTCCGACCCGCTGCTGCACCAGAGGGGGGAGGCGGGTCCGGCCCTGGCGCGGCTGCGGCGGGAGGAACCGGTGTGCCGGATACGCCGGGCCGACGGCTCGACGTTCTGGGCCGTTCTGACGTACGACCTGATCACCCGGGTTCTGTCCGACGCCGCTACGTTCAGTTCCACCGGCGGGATGCGGCTCGACGCCGACCCGGTGGCGACCAGGGCCGCGACCGGCAAGATGATGGTCATCACCGATCCCCCGCGGCACGGCATGATCCGGCGGGTCGTCAGCGCGGCCTTCACCCCGCGCATGGTGCAGCGGCTCCAGGAGACCATGCGGACGATCTCGGTCGAGGTGATCGAGAACGCCCTGGAGCGGGAGAGCTGCGACTTCACCGAAGTGGCGGCCCGCCTGCCGCTGTCGGTGATCTGCGACATGCTCGGCGTACCGCGCGCCGACTGGGACTACATGCTGTCCCGCACGATGACGGCCTTCGGCGTGGGCGGCGATCCCGGACCGGAACAGCGGCAGCGGATGGCCACGGCCCACACCGACATCTTCGTCTACTACGACGAACTGATGCGCCTGCGCAGGAGGGAGCCGCAGGAGGACATCATCAGCGCGCTCGTCCACGGCCGGATCGACGGCCGTCCGCTGACCGAGGAAGAGATCATCCTCAACTGCAACGGGCTGATCTCCGGCGGCAACGAGACCACCCGGCACGCCACCATCGGGGGACTTCTCGCGTTCATCGAGAATCCCGGCCAGTGGCACCGGTTCCGGACGGAGCCGGAGGTGCTGCCGACCGCGGTTCAGGAGATCCTGCGCTACACCACGCCCGCCATGCACGTGCTGCGCACCGCCACCCGTGACACCGAACTCGGTGGGCGGCGCATCGAGGCGGGCGACATGATCGCGGTGTGGCTGGCGTCCGGCAACCGGGACGAGTCGGTCTTCCCGGATCCCGACCGGTTCGACATCGGGCGGCAGGAGGTGAGCCGCAACCTCACGTTCGCCTACGGCAGCCACTTCTGCATCGGCGCGGCACTCGCCACCACGGAGCTGAACATCTTCTTCGACGTGCTCAGACAGCGGGTGGCGCGGGCCGAGCCGACCGGCGAGGTGAGGCGCATGCGCTCCAACCTCATCGGCGGAATCGAGCACCTGCCGGTCCGGCTGATCCCGCGGGACCGGCCGACGGACGGTTGACCCGGCGGGTGCCGCGCGGTGGCACCCGCCCGCACGTCCCGCAGGCCGTCGCGCTCCCCCGTGGATCTCCGCGGGGGAGCGCGCGGCCGACACCGGCCGCGACCGACGCACCGCCTCCGGCCCCGGGGCACCATCGCCGTTCGGGCCGGCGGCGGGGACGGTCCTCGGCGAGATGACGTGGCGCCGTGACGGCGACGCCGTCCGGCTGAGGTGCGCGGCCGTCCGCGCGGGCGTCCGCCCTCTGCGCCACCTCGGCATGCGGGGCCCGGCGCCCGCGGAGGCTTCCGACGACGTCGCCCCGGTCTCCTCCTGATCCATCGACCGGGAATTGCGGGAGGTCCCTTTTGTCGTCTCCCCGATCAGGTCGCGAACGACCGGATTCGTCCGTCACCAGGAACATTTTCCCGGAGAGACGTGCCCCGATTTCACCGACGGGGTGACCGCGGGGATCGCTCCGCGCTCACCAGCGGATTCGGAGATTTTGTCCGGCGTGTTCCGCGCGGTGGCACAGCTGGCGACCGGAAGGGTGCAGAAGCCGTGGGTTCCGGGCGGGGGCGGACGCCGGAACGTACTCCGTGTTCCGTACGGGTGGCCCGCGACGGTGGTGCGGCCGGCGGGCCCCCATGACGGAACGGGTGATCAACAGCGCTCCTGGGAGATGCGGTTGACCGTCGGACTGTCCGGTGGGCGGACCGGAACTCCCGCTCGGAGCGCTTCGCTGCCGCCACCCCTCGGTGATCGAATCGAGGGAATCCGCTGGTAAGGAGCGCTTGTGCGAGGAATTCCCGGACGGGTGCGCGCAAGGGAGGTCTCGAAGTCTGAGACCTCGTTTATCGAAACTTGATCGTTCTCAGGGGGCGTGATTTCCTGCACGAGGCCTCCGGGGAGCACCTGGCGTGGCCACTGAATTCATCGTTGATAACCGGGGGAGCTCATGGGGAACGAAAAGAACGGTTCGGAACACATCCGGCATCTGCACACACTCGGACCGCACGGCACCAACCTGGAAGCCGCGTCCCACGAATGGCTCCGGCGGAACGACATCCGGGGAACGGTGGAGCTGCACTCCTCCATCGAGTCCGCGCTCGACGCCGTTCCCGACGACGGACAGCACGCGCTCGTCGCCTGCGCGGTCTATCCCGCGCTCCACACGCTGGTCTTCAGCAACCTGCACCGCCTGCACATGGTCGACAGCTTCGTCATGCCGACGCACCACATGGTGCTCGCCAGCCGCGGTGCGGACCGGCCCGCGACCGTCGCCTCGCACCCGGCGCCGACCAGGCTCATACCCGCCGGCACGGAGATCCGGGAGGTGCTGAGCAACTCGCAGGCGGCCATCGACTGCGCCGAGGGCCGGGTCGAGGGCTGCATCACCACCCACGTCGCCGCCGAGAACCACGGACTGCGCGTGGTACGGGACTTCGGCGCCGTACCCATGGTGTTCACCATCCACCAGGTGCTGGCGGTCGACGCCGAGAACGACCAGCTGGTGCCGGCGGGGGCCGCGCTGTGACCACCGCCGCCACCGCCCCGGTCCCCGCCGGCCTGCTGGCCGACGCCGACGAACTGACCGGATCCCTCATCCCGAAGGTCGACCGCTTCCGGCAGCGGCAGCTCGACGACGGGTCCGTCCCCGAGGCGACCGAAGGGGACCTGGAGCTGCTCGGCCTGATCCGCGACGAGGCGTGCGCCTGGTACGGGCGCCGAGGCCGGGACGGCCAGGCGCTCGCCCTGGCGGCCGACGTCGACGGCTGGCTCGCGGCCGGCCTGGACACCCCGCCCCACTTCGCACGCTCGCGGGACGCCCTGCGGGTGCCCGAGGACGGCTCGGACGTCTTCTTCGTCGCACCGCTGCAGAGCACCAACAGCGCGCCGCCCGTGGGCAAGCGACTGGACTGCTTCTTCGCCCTGCGCAAGGAGCCCGCCGCGCTGGCGGATCTCGCCGTGTCCTACCCGCACCCCAAGAACAACTGCCAGTCGCTGGTTCTCCTCACCGGCAGTGCGGGATTCAGGCAGGGCAACTGCCTGGTGTTCTTCCCGGAGAACGTGGCCGCTCACGACAAGATCACCGAGCAGCCGTACGCCATGTTCTTCTACAACAAGATGCGGAAGATCCACGAGACCTACGCGCTCTCCGGAGCGGAGGCCGTCCTGACGCCGGAGACCCTGCCCCGGGCGTCCACGGGTCTGGACGCGGACGTCTGCTTCGAGGCCCGCGCCATCTGGGGCTATCTGCACGACTCGATGCACTACCAGGGGCTCTGGCCGTTCGACGAGCACATCTCGCTGAAGATGAACTGGTTCGTCGGACTGCTCGAGGAGATCAAGGTCGACGCCAGGACCGTGCTGGCCTGCGCGGACAGCGGCGTCGTCCCGTTCGCCGACGAACAGATCGACATGATTCTGCTGGAGCGGATCTTCCGCTACCCGCAGGCGGACGACGCCACCCGCAACTTCGACTCGGGTACCGGCGTCTTCCTCTACTCCTGGCTGCGCGAGCACGGTGCGCTGACCGGTTCCCCGGCCGACGGCGCCCTGCTCGGCTTCGACCGGGTCAAGGCCCTCGACGCGCTGCGCGAGTTCGTCACCACGGTCGAGAAGCTGGAGGCGGAGGTCACGACCGACGACGAGTACCGTGCGGCGGCCAGGGCTCTGGTGCGCCGCCACCTCCCCGCCCCCGAGCCCGCTCCCGCCGGTACGCCGCGGCAGCGGTACGCCTTCACCGAGGACCAGCGGGTGCTGCTGCGGGCCAAGCAAGGGCTGGACAGGATGCCCGCGCTGGAGTTCGAGCGCGCGGAATGGTGACGGACACACCCCCCGCCCGCCGGGGTGAGCGTTTCGCGGTGCCCGCCCTCTCGGCGCTGATGGTCCTGCTGCTGGCAGCCGGCTGGGTGCTCGCCGGCCATCTGGTCGACGGCGCACCTCCGCTGGCGGTCGCGGCGGGGCGCACGGCGTCCAGTTTCGTGGTCATCACCGTCGTCGCGCTGCTGCACCCCCGGATGCGGTCCGAGGCCCGGGCCGCCACCGCCCGGGGCGGGAGCGTCGCGCTCCTGGCTTTCCTCGGCTTCTTCGCGTACTACTCCGGAACGCTCCTCGGGACGGGCTTCATCGGGGCCTCGCGGGTCGGTCTGATCGTCTCCCTGCTGCCCTGCATCACCTTCGTGATCGGTGTCCTCGCCTTCCGCGAGCCCTCGTCCCGGCGCAAGGTCCTGGGCACGGCGCTGGCCGTGGTCGCGGCCTTCGGGTACGCCCTGGCCGACGGCTCCGCGGGCGGTGGCCAGGGCTCCGGGGCGGACGGCGGCGCTCTGGTGAGCGGAGGCCTGCTGGCTCTCGGCGGCACCTTCACCTACGCGGTGTACGGCTACGTCTACCGGCGGCGCATGGCGGACCTGGCACCGGTCGCCTCCCTGCCCGCCATCACAGGGGCGGGCACGGTCATGCTGGGGCTGACGGTCGCCCTGTTCGTCCCGCTCGGCGGCGTATCCCTCGCCGACTGGGGCGGCATCGCGGCCCTCGGGGTGCTCCTCACCGCCCCGGTCTTCCTCATCTCGCACGAACTGATCCTGCGCAAGGGGCCGTTGTTCACCTCCGCGCTCGCGCTCGTCGTACCGTTCCTGGTGCGGCTGGGGGAGTGGGCGCTGGGCCGGGAGACCGCGCCGGGACCGCTCGTGATCCTGCTGCTCCTGCTCTGCGCGGGCGGTGTGTGGCTCACCATCGCCGGTGGCCGTGGTGCCGGGCGCGCCGGGGCCGGGGCGGCGGAGGCCGGGGCGGACACCGGGGAAGGAACCGGAGAGCGCACCCGGCATGGAGCGTAAGGAACGTGCGATGACAAAGGATTCTGTGATGACGACGGACAGTCCCCGACCGACCCTGGTGCTGGTCTACCAGCGCACCTCGCTCCCCTGGGTCTTCGAGAGCGCGGAGCGGGCCGGGATCGGCCTCGTGCTGGTTCCCCGGCCCGACGAGGCGGTGTCCGAGGAGCGGTTGCCGCCCGCCGTGGTGGACGTCCTGCGGCTCGACTTCGAAGCCGACCGGGCCGGCGCGCTGGAGGCCCTGCGGCGACGGTACGAGGAGAGCCCCTTCCAGGGCGTCGTCACTCTCTACGACCCCGCCGTGCCCTTCGTCGCCGAGGTCACCGAACTGCTCGGGCTGCCCGGCATCGGCCGCGACGTGGCCCTCGGCGCGCAGGACAAGCGCGTCATGCGGGAACGCCTGGCCGCCGCGGGCCTCAACGTGCCGGGATTCGTCCGGCTGGACGAGCCGGCCGACTGGGAGAAGGCGGCGGCCCTGACCTTCCCCGTCGTGGTGAAGCCCGCCCACGGCTTCTCCAGTCTCGGTGTCACCAAGGCGGAGTCCGCCCGGAGTCTGAAGAGCGTCGTCGACGAGGTGTGGCGGACCAGCGAGAGCAAGCTGGGCAGGGTCGACGGCCTGGTGGCCGAGGAGTACGTCGACGGCCCCGAGTTCGCCGTCGAGTCCCTCGCGTACCGCGGTGACGTACGCGTCCTGTCCATCGGGTACAAGGGCGACCCCCAGGGGCCGCACTTCGAGGAGGGCGTCTACCGTGCGCCGGCCACCCTGCCGGACGAGGTCCAGGACGACATCCGGCGTGAGGTGACCGCCGCCCACGAGGCTCTCGGCATCACGGACGGTCCGACCCACACCGAGTTGCGGCTGCGCGGAGGCGTGACGCCCTACCTGCTGGAGATGGGGGCCCGGATCGGGGGGTCGGGGGTGTCCCACTACATCGCCTCCGGGGTGACCGGCATCGACTTCGCGGCGCAGGCACTACGGATCGCCGCCGGAATCGCCCCCGGGCCCCTGGGCTCGGAACCGCCGGGCCCGGCAACGCTGTCGGGCTCCGAACGGCCGTCGGAGCCCGTGGGGGCCGCGGCCAACTACATCGTGCCCTGCGGCGGATACGGACGGATCACCGCGATCTCCGGTCTGGACGAGCTGCGGGACGACCCCAGGGTCGACCATGTCGTGCAGATGCTCTTCCCCGGCGATGTCGTGAAGCCCTACCCGGACTTCACCGGCTACCCGGCGTTCGTCCTGTCCCGGCACGCGAACACCGCCGAGACCGAGGAATTCCATCGCTACCTGGAGAGCGCCGTCCGTATCGACTACGCCGACGACACCGACCACAGCCACGAGGGGCAGGCGTGACCACCACCGCGTTCGACGACCGTGACGGCGTGATCTGGCTGGATGGAGCTCTCGTGCCGTGGCGCGATGCCCGGCTCCACGTCCTGTCCCACGGGCTGCACTACGGCGGCGGCATCTTCGAGGGCATCCGCGTGTACGGCGGACGGGCCTTCAAGGCCGCCGAGCACTTCGAACGCTTCCACGCCTCGGCACGGGAGCTGAACTTCCGCGTCCCGTTCGGCCCCGGGGAGCTGGAGGCCGCCATGCGGGAGACCATCCGGCACGGGGACATCGCCGACGGCTACGTCAGGCCCGTGGCCTGGCGGGGCAGCGAGCAGATCAGCGTGTCCGGGGCGGGGACGTCCGTGCACGTCGCGATCGCCGCGTGGGAGTGGCCGCACGTCTTCTCCGACGACGCGCGCACCCGCGGCATCCGGCTGCGCACCTCCCGGTGGCGGCGCCCTTCCCCCGACACCGCGCCGGTACGGGCCAAGGCGGCGTCGCTGTACAACATCTGCACCCTCGCCCGCGACGAGGCGGAGGAGGCCGGATACGACGACGCCCTCCTCCTGGACTTCCGCGGACACCTGGCGGAGGCCACCGGAGCCAATCTCTTCCTGGTGATCGACGGGGCCCTGCACACGCCGACCGCGGACACCTTCCTCGACGGCATCACCCGGCAGACGGTCATGGCCCTCGCCCGGGACCTGGGGATCGCCGTCCACGTACGGCACGTCGAGCCCGGCGAACTGGACCGCGCGGACGAGGTCTTCCTCACCGGCACGGCGTACGAAGTGCAGCCGGTGAGCGCCGTGGACGGCCGTTCCTACGAGGTCGGAAAGGTCACCGCGGCGCTGGCCGGGGCGTACACCGCTCTGACCCGTTCCGTCACCGTGCCGTAGCTGTAGCCGTGGCCTCCGGCGCACGCAGCCCGCTGCCGGAGCACGACACCGCCCCCCGCCGGAAGTCCGGCGGGGGGCGGTGTCGTAAGGGGACCCGGCCCGGGCCCGTCACCGCGTCAGTTCGGCGGCGGGCCCATGGGCGGCCGGGTCAGGGAGCGGTGCCCCAGGAGAGCGTGCCGCCCACGTAGGCGCCGATCTTCGCCGCGTCGGCGAAGGAGGTGTTGGTGCCGCGGCTGTAGTCGTCCGCCTCGTTGAAGTTGGACCAGTCGCTCTTGTTGATCCGCAGCTGGACCTCACCGGTGGAGGCGCCCGCGGCCAGGGTGCCGCTGCCGAAGCCGACCTCCAGGTAGTGGCTGGCGCCGGTCGCCGAACCGCCGCCCGTCACGCCGAGGGTCACGGTTCCGCAGCCGACGACCGCGTAGTCGCACGCGGTACCGAAGGTGGAGGCCCCGGCGTCGGGGGTGAACCAGTAGCGCAGCTTCACCGTGGACAGGTTCACCGCGGTGCTGCCGGTGTTCACCAGCTGGAGGGACAGCCGGATCTGGTTGTCGGTGGCGGAGGAGTCGGTGTTCTTGTACTGGACCTTGAGGGTGCCCGTCCCGGTGCCGCCGCCGCTGGTCGCGGAGGTGGTGACGGAGAGGGCGCTGGAGGCGGCCGAG
Organism: Streptomyces sp. NPDC008125; assembly: GCF_042957125.1. Taxonomy (NCBI): domain Bacteria; kingdom Bacillati; phylum Actinomycetota; class Actinomycetes; order Kitasatosporales; family Streptomycetaceae; genus Streptomyces; species Streptomyces sp. NPDC008125. Next base: position 89,062 of record NZ_JBIBHR010000019.1, on the reverse strand, counting down.
ACGTTGCCGGCGGCGTCCTTGGCCTTGACCGTGTAGCTGTAGGCGGTCGAGGCGGTCAGGCCGGTGTCCGTGTACGAGGTGGTGGTGGAGGAGCCCACCTTCACTCCGGCGCGGAAGATGTCGTAGCCGGTCACGGCGGTGTTGTCGGTCGACGCGGTCCAGGACAGCGAGACGCTGGTGCTGGTCTTCGCCGTGGACGTCAGGCCGGCCGGGGCGGTGGGAGCGGTGGTGTCGGTGCCGCCGCCGCTGGTCGCGGAGGTGGTGACGGAGAGGGCGCTGGAGGCGGCCGAGACGTTGCCGGCGGCGTCCTTGGCCTTGACCGTGTAGCTGTAGGCGGTCGAGGCGGTCAGGCCGGTGTCCGTGTACGAGGTGGTGGTGGAGGAGCCCACCTTCACTCCGGCGCGGAAGATGTCGTAGCCGGTCACGGCGGTGTTGTCGGTCGACGCGGTCCAGGACAGCGAGACGCTGGTGCTGGTCTTCGCCGTGGACGTCAGGCCGGCCGGGGCGGTGGGAGCAGTGGTGTCGGTGCCGGTGCCGCCGCCGGTGATCGGCGGGTAGGCGTTGCGGACGAGCTCCTGGAACTGCGCGGAGAACCAGTGTCCCGCGAGCGGGGAGTTCGGCAGTGCGCCGGTCAGGCTGTTGCCGTTGCGGCCGTTACCGGTGTACGTGGGGTCGCACATCCGGTCGAAGCCCTTGCCCTCGTCGTTCGCGACGGGGGCGCTGTTGCCGTCCGACTCGCCCGGGGGCTTGGCCCAGACGTACGCGTCGATCCCGGTCTCCGGGGCGGCGGTGGGACGCTCGCCGATGCCGGCGCCGCTCTGGTTGCACCAGTTGCCCGCGTGGATGCGCCGGTCGACCCGGCCGCCGTCCACATAGGCGTCCACGCTGGTCGTCGGACCGGCGGCGGTGGGCCGCGCGGAGCCGCCCCAGCCGTTGCGGGCCGTGTCGATCAGCATGCCGATGTTGGAGTTGAAGCCCTGGCTCACCAGCAGGGTGCGCAGCGCCTGGGCGAACGACAGCTCGTCGACGTAGTAGTTCCAGTCGACCCACTTGGACTGGCGCACCGTGGTGCCGTTCACCGAGTCGGTGATCTTGATGTTCGGCTCCTTGAGAGCCGAGTAGTTGGCCGTGTTCACGATGAAGCCCGTGACGTCGTTGACCGTGGCGCCCTCGGACGTGGCGGCCTTCTTGAACTCCGCCGCGGCGGGGCTCATGTTGCTGTCCCAGCCGAGCCAGCCGTGGTGCGCGGCGTCGATGTAGTTGTAGACGTTCGGGATGGCGCCCAGGGTGTGCAGCGCGTAGCCGACGCCCTTCTCGTAGTTGCCGTTCGCCTTCATCGTCGCGCAGGCGTCGGTCGAACCGGCCGTACCGCCCGCGTTGGTGACGATGTTGGGCAGCGAGTCGGGCTCGATGATCGTGACGATGCGCAGGCTCGCGTACGCCGGGTCCGCGAGGATGGCGGCGATCGGGTCGATGTACTCGCTCTCGTACCGGCCGAGCTCGGTGGGGCCGAGCTCACCGTTGGACGCCAGCGCGGCGCAGTCGCGTCCCGGCAGGTCGTAGATGACGACCTGGAACAGGTTCGCGCCCTGGGCCAGCGCCGTGTCGAGGTGCGCCCGCAGGCCCCTCGCCTCGGAGGAGCCCGAGATGGCCGCGATGCGGTCCATCCAGACGAAGGCGGGCGTGTTGGCGATGGCGGCGCCGCCCGGCTCGGCCGCGGCCTTGGCGGACCAGTCGGGGTTCACGTACGCCGTCGCGCCGACGTAGGGGTTGTCGACCCGCGCCGTGGCGGCGGCCGAAGCGGGGGTGGCCGGAACGGCGACGGCGAGCGCCGCGCCCAGGGCCAGGGCGGAGACTGCGGCCAGTCTCCGGCGCAAGCCGTTCTTGATGGTGCCTCTTGTACTCATTGCGGCTCCGTGCTCCTCTCGAACGCCCGCGGATGTTCGCCGCGGACGGGTTCATGGGGTTCCGACCATGAGCGGGTGGCCGGGTCAGGGCTCACCGCTCCCGTCGGGCCGCCGCCGCTTCGGACGGGGCCCGTCGTGCGTCGGTGGGGGACAGTGGTGTCGTGGGGGACGGTGGTACTACCCGATGGCGGGTTCCGCGGGGCGATGGGTGACCCGCCATCGGGAGTGGGTGGGGTGGCCCGGCGCGGTCGGCGGCCGGTCACGGTGCGAGGGCTCAGGGAGCGGTGCCCCACGCGAGGGCGCCGGCGACGTAGGCCCCGACCTTGGAGGAGTCCGCGTACGCGGTGTTGGTGCCGCGGCTGTAGTCGTCGGACTCGCTGAAGTTGGACCAGTCGCTCTTGTTGAGCCGCAACTGGAGCTCACCGGTGGACGCGCCGGCCGCGAGGGTGCCCGCGCCGCCCGTGAACCCGACCTCCAGATAGCGGTCGGCGCCCGTCTTCGGGCTGGAGACCGCGACCACGGAGTGGGTGATGTTGGACGAGCCGAGCGCGGCGTAGTCGCAGTACGTGCCGAAGGTGCTCGCGCCGCCGTCGGAGGAGAACCAGTACCGCAGCTTCACCGTCGACAGGTCGATCGGGGCGCTGCCGGTGTTGACCACCTGGAGGCCCATCCTGATCTGGTTGTCGGTGGCGGCGGAGTCGCTGTTCTTGTACTGGACCTTCACCGCGCCGCTGCCGGTCGAGCCGCCCGACTTCGTGGTGGCGGAGACCGGGGCCGACAGCGCCGAGGTGTTGCCGCCCGCGTCCCGGGCGGCGACCGCGTAGCTGTACGCGGTCGTCGCGGCGAGACCCGAGTCCGTGAACGTCGTGGTGGTGGCGTTCCCCGCCAGCACCCCGTTGCGGTACACGTCGTAGCCGGTCACGGCGACGTTGTCGGTGGCGGCCGACCAGGAGAGCGAGACGCTGTTCGCGGTCGTCGCCGTCACGGCGAGACCCGCCGGGACCGTCGGTGCCTGGGTGTCCCCGCTCGGCTGGCCGCCGCCCGCCACCAGCAGCTCCGCGTAGATCGCGAAGGCCAGCGCGAGCGCCGCCTGCGCCCAGAACCGGTGGTAGGTGAACGTGGGCGCCGCGCCGCCGTCCAGGTAGGTCTGCACCTTCGGCCAGTCCGGGTCGTTCTTGTACCAGCTGCGGATGCCGATGAAGGTCGATCCCGGCTTGATGGCGTCGCCGTTCGGCATCTTGCCCGACCAGCCGGCGGGGATGTACACCTCGTCGTCGAACCGGTTGTAGTCGCGCCGGACCTCCGGCACCGAGATGCCCTTGGTGGTGGTGTTCAGCGCCATCGCGTCCAGCAGCGCCTTGGCGAGCGCCGCCGCGTTCTTGTCACCCGACTTGGCGGCGTAGTAGGTGAGCGTCTTGACGTACGCGGCGCCCACACCGACGTCGTTGGAGTAGTCCACCACCGTGACGTGCAGACCCGCGTTGGTACCGGGGGACGCAGCGTTCCAGGTGTCCGGCTGGCCGGACCAGTTGAGCGTCGAGGGGAAGCGGAAGCTGCCGTCGGCGCCCACCGTCGTCTCGGACGAGGCCCAGGCGACCCACTTGGAGAGCACGGCCTTCGCGGACGCGTTGCCCGTCTCGTGGTAGTACGCCGCGAGGCGCTCCATGCCCCACGCCTGGAAACCGAACCAGTTGTTGCTCGCCGGGTCGTGGTAGACCGGCTGCCAGTCGTACGCCATGCCGTAGAAGGTCGACGTACCGGCCGGCGGCTTGCTGTAGCTGCCCTCCCAGCTGTTGGTGCAGCCGCCCGCGAACGCCCCCTCGCTCGACTGCAGCCAGGTCAGGAACTCCAGCTGCCGGGTCAGGCTCTTGGACCAGTCGCCCCTGGCGGTGGCCGACTTGGGGGTCAGCGACGGTACGTTGGACAGCGCCCAGGCCGCCAGCGGGTTCTGGTAGCCCTGGTGGGAGGCGCTGTCACCGATGCGCCAGGCCCATCCGCCGCCGCTGCCCGCCGCGGCGCCGCCCCAGGCGTAGTACCAGGAGAGCAGGTAGTGCTGGGAGTCACGGCCGGAACCGGCCGGGCAGGAGGCCGGGTCGGTGCAGTCGCCGACCCGCTTGAAGTACTTGTCGAACATCGCGTAGCGGAGGTAGTCGCCCATCTTGGCGGCCTTCGCGAGCGAACCCGCGACCTCGCTCGCCTTGCCCTGGGCCGTGGCCCAGCGGTACGCCCAGTAGGCAGCCTGCACCGCGCGGGCGTCGGCGTCCGGCGCGTTGGTGTACTTCCACTGCTTGGCGTAACTGGAGTCGCCGACGAACAGATCGAGGTATCCGTTGGGACCGCCGTACTTGAACAGGTCCGTGGTGGGCTGGGGGACCGTCTCCCACACCGATTCCTGCGCACCGCGCTGGTAGGTGTTGATGAAGGAGGCACCGGCGCCCGGGCCGGCCTCGCCACCGGTGCCCGGCTTGTTGCCGTATCCGTAGACGTTGTCCAGGTCCATCAGCCAGTGCATGCCGTAGACGTCCATCGTCCCGTAGGACGCGGCGAGTTCCGTGGCGAGCGGGTCCGCGCCGGCCTTGACCGTGCCGTTCAGGGCGGACGGGTAGCCGCTGGGCAGCGGGTGCTCCGGGGCGTAGGTCGCGGGGGACGACGGGTTGTAGGAGTCGGCGGTCGACTGGTCCGCGTGCTGCGGGATGATCGTCTTCTCGGCCACGGTCCAGGCCGCGTTGAAGGGCGCCCAGTTGCCGGTCACCCTGCCGTACGCGGCCTCCAGCCACATCCAGAAGCTGACCGCCTCGGAGGTCGTCTGGTGGCCGTGGTCGGGTGCCTCGACCATCAGGGTCTCGACGGAGTGGTACGGCAGGCCGTCCGGGCTGAAGTAGCCGTTGGCGGGCGCCTTGATCTTCGCGTACTGGGTCAGGAACGCCTGGGTGTACGGGTCGTCGGCCGCGGCCCCGGCCGCGGCGGTGGTGGCGACGGCGCCGGAGCCGGCCCGGGACGCGGGGGTGGCGACGGCGATGCCCTGCGCCATACCGGCGGCGAGGATGCTGCCACCCAGGGCGCTGCTGAATGTTCTCCGTGAAATCGACACAAATCCTCCGCTGGGGGGTGTCGTCGGGGGGACGAGGGGTGAGCGAGGGGATGAGCAGGGGGTGAGGAAGGGGGGTGGGGCGTCGAGGGGAGCGGGGTGGTGCGGCCGGTGGGACCGGGGATCAGGGCTCGATGCCCCAGACCCGCTCGCCGCCCACGTACACGGCGATCCTGGGGGCGTCCGCGTACGAGGTGCCGCGGCCGTAGCTGTAGTCGTCCGACTCGTCGAAGGTGGACCAGTCCGTCTTGTTCAGCCGCAGCTGGATCTCGCCCGTCGTGGCGCCCGGGGCGAGGCCGACGCTGCCGAAGCCCACTTCGAGGTAGTGGTCGGCGCCGGCTTTCGGCGTGTCCGCGGCGACCACCCGGTGGGTCACCGCGGAGCAGCCGATCGGCGACCAGTCGCACCAAGTGTTGTACGTGGAGGCCCCGTTGCCGGCGCTGAACCAGTACCGGACCTTCACGTCCGACAGGCCGACCGCCGCCGCGCCGGTGTTCACCAGCTGGAGACCGGGCTTGATCTGGTTGTCGCCCGCCGATGAATCGCTGTTCCGGTACTGGACCTTGAGCGCCGCCGGTCCGCCGCCGTCCCCGCCGTCCCCGCCGTCCCCGCCGCCCAGCGCGGTGCGCACGGCGGAGTAGGCGGGCTTGGGCTGCAGGTTCTCGTCGTACAGGTTGGCGGCGCCCTCACCCGGGAACGTGCTCGGGACCCAGGAGTACTTGTCCGTGTAGTCCCAGACCGTGATGCCCACGCAGCGCCCGACCGCCAGGCAGGCCTCGGTCACCTGCTGGTAGTACGACGACTGCGTGGCGGACTTGGCGGCATCGGCGGGCAGTTGCATACGGACGTCGAGTTCCGTGACCGCCACGTCGAGGCCGAGGTCGGCGAACCGCTGCATGTTCGCCTGCATCTGGTACGGGAAGCCGTACTGAACGGCCAGATGAGCCTGCATGCCGACTCCGTCGAGCGGTACACCCTCGTCGAGCAGTTCGGTGACCAGGGCGTACATGGCGTCGCTCTTCGCGCCGAGCCCCTCGATGTTGTAGTCGTTGAGGTACAGCTTGGCGTCCGGGTCCGCTTCATGGGCGGCACGCAGGGCGGTGGCGATGTAGCCGGTGCCCATCGCGGTGTAGAAGGGACTCGTGCGGTAGGTCCCGTCCTCGTTGAACGGCTCGTTCACCACGTCCCAGGCGGCGACCGCGCCACGGTAGTGGGTCGCCTCCTCGGTGATGTGACGGGTCATCGCGGCCTCGACCTGTGCCGACGGCAGAGCGCCGACCCAACCGGGCAGCTGGTTGTGCCAGACGAGGGTGTGGCCGCGCACGGTCTGGTCGTGCTGCGCCGCGAAGTCGGTGATCACATCGCCCTTGGCGAAGTCGAACTGGCCCTGGACGGGCTCGGTGGTGTCCCACTTCATGGAGTTGCCGGGGGTGATCTGCCCGAACTCCGAGCCCAGCAGGGCCGTGTAGGCGGCGTCGGTCAGCTCGGGGTTGTCCGTGGCGGAGCCGAAGTACTTGCCCTGTGCGACGGCGAGTTCATGCAGGGTGCCCTGGTGCGTGCCCTGCTGGGCCGCTGTCGCCGGCCCACTCGCGAGGGCGAGAGCGAGGGTGAGCGCTCCGGCCAGGAGGGTCGGGATCCCTCTGGCGCGGTCGTGTCTGCAGCGCTTCATCGAGCTCATGACAAACGCCTTCCTCTGCCGGGCAGCGTGGAGCGTGGCGGGGCGCGCCTCGCCACGCCCCCTCCGCCACCTGGTGCTGGTGAGGGAGGGGTGAGTGGACTGTGTGGGTATCGCTGTGGGAGCGCTCCCAAGGTGGCGTGGTGGCGAGCACCTGTCAAGACTTGAATCACAACTGTCTTACGGGCGCGTTAACGCGACCACACCTTGAACGGGCTTTGTTGCAGGTGAGGTTGCAACCCGTCGAATAAATTCGACGCACCCTGTCGCCGTCGAATGAATTCGACACACGTTGTCACCTGTCGAATTCATTCGACGCGCTGTGACTCGTCGAATGAATTCGACACACGGCTGGGAGTGGCGGGACGCGCCATGGGGAGCGGCGCCTTTCCTGCCGGAGGTGAACACCTGACGAGGTGTGCGGCCTCGGTACGGGACCGTTCGCATCCGCGTAACGGAAGACCGCTCCGTGTCCGGCCGGAGGTAAGGGGAGTGAGCCCGTCCGGTGGCACCGGGCGGGCGGCGGTGGCGGTCCGTACGGGGCGCCGGGGGAGCCGGTGGCCGTGGCGCGGTCATGATCTCCCGCTGGCCAACGGGGTGGCGCGGCACCTCGGGGCGGGCCGTCCCCGCCAACCCGTCGGGGCCGCGCCCCGGGCGCGGGCGCCGGTGGGCGGGGGTGTGGCCGGGTCGTGGCGATCGGCCGCTCACGGCCCGTTCCGCCTCCGCACCTGCAAACGTCCCCCCGACCGGCACGCGCTCGTCGTTCACCTCCCCGGACCCGCGGTCGGCTGCCGCCCTTCTCGCCCCGTCGGAGTCCCGGCGGGCCGGGCCGACAGCGGACAGCTCTTTGCGATCATGGCCGGGTGAGCGACCGACGCGCGAAGGGCCTGGGCACATGACAGAGAAGAACTCCCGCACCCCGGGCGAAGAGGCTGTCCGCGGCGGCGCCCCGCACGCGGCCCCCGTCGGTGTCCCGTACGCCGCCCCCGGCGGTGGTGCTCCCGTCGTCCGCGCTTCCGGCGGTCGTGCTCCCGTCGTCCTGAGCGACGAGCCCGGCTCGTTCCCCCGGGGTGTGCTGGCCGAGCGCCACCCCGCTCTCATCCGGCAGGTACGGGACGCTTTCCCGTACGGCCGCCGACAGCACGAGGCCCTCGATGCCCTGCTGCAGGAGATCGCCGACGACGTCGTCGGACCGCTCGACCCCGCGGACCCCGACCACGAGCACTGGGCGGCCTGGGGGAAGGAGTACGTGGGGGGCTCGTGGTACGCCGCGCCGTTCCTCTGGGCGGAGAACTACTTCTACCGCAGACTTCTGGGCGCCGTCGGGTACTTCGGTACGGGGCCGTGGTGCGGAGTCGACCCTTTCGCGCCGTTCAAGCGGGCCGAACTGCGGGGCGGGGCGGTCGAGGAGGAGCTGCGGGCCCTGGACGCGCTCGCCGGCGCTCCGGCCGCCCAGCGGGGCGCGGCGCTGCTCAACGCCTCACTCTGGGGCAATCGCGCGGACCTCGGGTTCCGCATCTCGGCGGGGGAGCCGGCGGCGGGTGGCGCCGTGGACCCGGCGCTGGTCGCCGACGACAGCGCCGTGCTGTGGCAGCTCCTGCCCGTCGGCGCCCCGGCCACCGTGGCCGTGGTGGCCGACAACGCGGGACGCGAGCTGATCCCCGATCTCGTCCTCGTCGACCACCTCCTCGGACACGGGCGTGCCGAGCGGGTCGTGCTGTACGTCAAGCCGTCCCCGTACTTCGTCTCCGACGCGATGACCGCCGACGTGGTCGACTGCCTCCGCCGCCTGGCCGAGGCGCCCGGAGAGGCGGGCCGGACGGGGGACCGGCTCTGGACCGCCATGGCCGGAGGGAGCCTGGAGATCCGTACCCACCCGTTCTTCTGTGCGCCGTTCGGCTACGAGGAGATGCCGCAGGACCTGCGGCGGGAGCTCGCGGACGCCACGCTGACCATCCTGAAGGGCGACCTCAACTACCGTCGTCTGGTGGGGGACCGGCGGTGGGGGGCCACCGTTTCCTTCGGCGATCTCACCGCGTACTTCCCGGGGGCCGTCGCGGCACTCCGGACGCTGAAGTCCGACGTCGTCGTCGGCCTGGAGCAAGGAGTGCTGGACGCCCTGGAACAGTCCGGGGCCTCCTGGCGTACGAGCGGCACGCACGCGCTGATCCAGGTGCGGCCGTAGGCCGGACCGGTCCGGACGGAGCCGGACGGGGGAGCCGGGAGCGGACGGGGCGGGCCGGCCTCCGTTGACGAGCGGTGAACGGGAAGCGGCCGTGGGGCGCTGAAGATCCATGTTCAAGGACTCTTCGACGACTTCCCTGGCGTCGGGCCGCCGGTCCAGGAGGTCCATCCGCTGGACCCGGTCTCGACGGTTCGCGGAGTGACCGGTGACGCCCGCCGTGCGGCCGAGGAGACGGAGCACGACGATCCCGAGCGGTCGATCGCATGGGGACTGACCGTCGAAGCGGACCTGCTACGCCGGCGTACCGATTCGGGCTTTCCCGATACGTGGACCGTGGTTCCCGGTCGGCGGCAGTATCACTCCTGGGTGCATGTCGACTGCGGAATGGTGGAGTTCTCCTGTCGTCGTGCCGGGCGTGACCTGCCCGAGATGTGGACCTTCGAAGGTCTCGGGTACGACGGATGCCGCTTCGTTCATGACCGTGACGAAAGGAGGCGCCTCGAATCAGGATTCGATCGGACCGCTCCGGTACCGGGAATGTGTGACGCATTCCGTTGTCCGTGTGATCCTGTTTCCTGATCGGCTCGCGCGCCAAGCATCGGGTGATCTCGATGTGCCCGGGCTTCCGCTCGGTGTGTACGGCGGATTCGTTCCTGCGAAGTGACCCGTCGGTCGACTTGCTCCCGGTGGTGCGGTACGACGGAGGTGTCGGACCACGACGAGCCCGACTTGTTGGTCGCCCGGGGTCCGACCGTCGAATCGGATCTGCTCCGCCGACTGCCCGATCCAGCCGGTCCCGAGGCGTGGACCGTGGCCCTCCGGCGGTGCCAGTATCACTCCCGGGAGCAGGCGGACTGCGGGACGGCGGAGGCCCGCTGCCGCTGTCCGGTTCGTGGACTGGCCGAGGATTTCCCCGGCACGACGAAGAGCCGCGGCGGTGCCAGAACATCGCGGTGCGGGGCCGGGGCCGAGTCGGGCGGTGGCGGAGCGGCAGCCGGGGAGTCCGGCGCGCGGAAGGCGGGGGCCGGGAGATGACCTCGGGCAAGTGGACGGAGACCGCGGCGATGCGCCCACCTGTGCCGGACCCGTGCGTGCCGGACCCAGGTGTGCCCGGCGACCCCGTGGCGGACGCGCCCATGGTGACCGTCGGCATCGACCTGGCCGGCTACACCGGAACAACCGGCGTCTGCCGTGTCACCTGGACGGGACGACCGGTCGTCGAACTCCTCGACGCCAGGAACGACGACGATCTGCTGGCGGCGATGCGGACCGCCGACAGGACCGGCCTGGATTCGCCCGTCGGATGGCCGATGGAGTTCACGTCCCTGCTCGCCGCCCATCGGGCCGGCACGGAACTGCCCGTACGGACCCGGTACGCACCGTGCTCGGACGGCCGCGAGGGGCTGAGCCGGTTCACGCACAGGCTGACCGACGACGTGGCATGGAAACGCACCGGGGCGGGGAGGCAGCGCCCGCTCTCGGTGGCCGCCGACAAGCTGGGTGTCGTCGCCATGCGCGCGGTGGATCTCCTGGAAAGGCTGGCGGGGGCGGCGTCCGCCGTTCCACGGGACGGTTCGGGTTCGGTCGTGGAGGTCTATCCGGCGTACGCGCTGATGCAGTGGGGGCTTGCGGGCAAGGGCAGTTACAAGAAATCGACGCCTGCCGCTCTGGCCGCGCGGGCCCGGATCCTCGCCGGTCTCGCCGACGGCTTGAGCCTCGATCTCGGCGCACGGGTACGGGACAGGTGCACGCGCAGTGACCACGACCTGGACGCTCTGATCTCGGCGGTGGTCGCCCGGGCCGCCGCGTGCGGGATGACCCACCCGCCGGTATCCGACGAGGAGCGTGCCAGGGCCATGGTGGAGGGCTGGATGCACCTGCCCCGGCGGGACTGTCCACTCTCCGCCGTGCGGGACGGGGTGCGGACCCGTGAGCCGCACCGCATCGCGCCGTCGCCCTCGTCGTGAAGGGCCGGCGGAACGCGCACGATCCGCCGGCCCCTGCCTGTCCGCCGTCGTCCCGGTCGCCGATCCGTCGTGTCCAGCTCGCCGGACCGGAAGCCGGACCGGATGCCGGACCGGATGCCGGACCGCTCGCCGGACCGGAAGCCGGACCGGATGCCGGACCGCTCGCCGGACCGGACGCGGGGACCGGTCAGTCGAACTCCTCGATGTACTCCTCCGGCGGGCCGAGTTCGGGACGGTCACGCAACTCGATCTCCTCGCCGAGCTGTTCCAGTTCGAGGATCGTGATGGTGTTCTCGCCGGACCGAAGGAGCGGCGCCGGGCAGTACAGGGTGACCTGGGGCCCGATCTCCCAGTAGCGGCCGAGCAGGAACCCGTTGACCCAGACGAAGCCACGTCGCGACCCCGGCAGCGCGAGGAAGGTGTCCGCCGGAGTGCCGACGTCGAACCGTCCGACGGCGAACCCGGTGGCCGGCGTACCGGGAACGGAGGCGGGCGCGGGGCCGGAGGCGAGTGCCTGGACGAGTTCCGCGCCGGACCACTCCTGGAGCGCGACCGGCGCGCTGTCCCAGCCCTGCACCGTGCGCCGGTCGACCAGGACCGGCCCGAGCAGGCCCTTGTGCCCGCCCACGGCCGGTCCGTAGTTGATCCGGCCGAGGTTCTCGACCAGGACCTCCAGCTTCACGGTCCCGCCGGTTCCCGTCACGGGCAGTTCACGGGAACCGGCGTCGGCGATGCCGAGGAAGGCACCGTCGACGAAGACGAGCGCGCGGTCGCGTACATCGGTGAGGGTCAGCTGGTGCGTGCCCGCCGGGATGCGCGGGTGCGCGGTGTACAGGACCATGCCCGCGTCCAGGCCGAGTTGCTCGAAGGTGGCGGGACGCGGTGCGGTGCTGGTGGTCGTCGGCGGCACGGCGCGCAGCCCGGGGAGAAGGCCGGCCCGGTGCGCGAGCGGCACGCGGGAGGGCGGGAGCGTCGGCAGCCGCTCGGAGGACCGGAGGGGTCCCTCGGCGCCGAGCGCCTCGCGCATGGCGAAGAACTTCGGGGTGAGCGTGCCGTCTTCGGCGATCGGGGCGTCGGAGTCGTAGCTGGTCACCACGGGCTCCAGTCGGCCGTCCGTCTCGTTGGCACCCGCCCACAGGCCGAAGTTGGTGCCGCCGTGCGCCATGTAGATGCTCACGCTGCCGCCGTCCGCGACGATGCCGCGCAGGGTGTGCACCGCGCTCTCCACGCCGCGAACGTGGTGCCGCTTGCCCCAGTGGTCGAACCAGCCGTTCCAGAACTCGGCTACCAGGAAGGGCTCTTCGGGGCGCCGGCCGGCGAGGAGCCGGCGGGCGGCCTCGGGTTTGGAGCCCAGGGTGGCGGCCATCAGGGTGCCCGGCAGGGACCCGCCGTCCAGCATGAGCTCGGTGGGGCCGTCCGCCGTGAACAGCAACTCGTCGATGCCCCGTTCGAGCAGGGCCTCGCGGCTCCAGCGCATGTAGGCGTGGTCGTCGCCGTAACTGCCGAACTCGTTCTCCACCTGCACCGCGACGACGGGCCCGCCCTCGGATGCCTGGAGCGCCGCGATGCGGGGGATCAGTTCGTCGAACCACGTGCCGACCGCCGAGGTGAACAGCGGGTCCGAGCTGCGCAGGGCGAGGTCGCGGCCGGTGATCCAGCCGGGCAGACCGCCGTTGGACCACTCCGCGCAGATGTAGGGGCCGGGCCTGACGATGACGTCGAGGCCCTCCTCTCCCACCGTGCGGATGAAGCGTTCGAGGTCGCGCCAGCCGTCGAAGCCCGGCGCCCGGTCCTCGCGCGGCTGGTGGAAGTTCCAAGCCACGTACGTGTCGATGGTGTTGAGCCCGAGATCGGCGATCCGGCGGATGCGGTCCCGCCAGAGATCGGGATGAACCCGGAAGTAGTGCAGCGCTCCCGACAGAATGCTGTGCGGAACGCCGTCGCGGTACAAGCGGCCCTCGCGCCAGGACAGAGCGGCGGTGGCGGGGCTCGCCGCCGCATCGTCCGTGGGGCGTGCCGGGGGGATGTGTGTCGTGGGCGACTCAGTCACGGCGCGAGCGTATGTTATCGATGACATGTATAACAAGCTTGGTAGAGTCCAACAGCCGATCCCGGAGGATGGAGCGTCTTGAGCGAGGACATCTCTTGAACGAGGACATCGCGAGGCCGAGGCAGCCGAGCATGGCCGACGTGGCCCGGATCGCCGGAGTGTCGGCGCAGACGGTGTCACGCGCTCTGCGTGGTTCGCCCAACGTCACTCCGGACACCAACCGGCGCGTGCTCGCGGCGGTGGAGCAGGTCGGATACCGCTTCAACAGCGCGGCGAGGGCGCTCTCTTCGGGGCGCAGCCACACCATCGGGCTGGTGCTGCTGGAATCCGGCGGGTACTACTCGCGCTCGGCGGTCACCGCCGGTGTCGAGTCGGCCGCGGGTGCGGCGGGGTACGCGGTGAGCATCGCCACCATCGCCGGGCTCGACGCCGGTCTGATGGAGCGGTCCCTGGCCAAACTCGCCGACCAGGGCGTCGACGGTCTGGTGATCGCCGTGCCGCTCCTGTCGGTGACGCAGAAGATCGAGGACCTCACCCGCGAGATCCCGACCGTCACCCTCGACGGGTCACGGACGCAGGGGGCCCGGGTGCTCGGGATCGACCAGGCGGAGGCGGGCCGGTTGGCCACCCAGCACCTCCTCGACCTGGGACATCGCCAGATCTGGCACATCGCCGGGCCGGACGAGTGGATCGAGGCGCGTCAGCGTCGCCAGGGCTGGCAGCAGTGCCTGGACGCGGCCGGGATCGAGCCGCCGACCCCCCTGGAGGGGGACTGGTCGCCCGACTCCGGGTACCGGCAGGGGCAGATCATCGCGATGATCCCGGAGATCACCGCGGTCTTCGTCGCGAGCGACGAGATGGCGTTCGGGGTGATCAGGGCCCTGCGCGAACGCGGCCGGTCGGTGCCCGGCGACGTCTCCATCGTGAGCGTCGACGACATCGCGCTGGCGGCCTACTGCGCGCCGCCCCTGACGACCGTCCGGCAGGACTTCTACGGGTACGGCGCGGCGGCCGTCGCGCTGCTGCTCCAGGGGGAGGCCGGCGTCGAGGACTCGGCCGTCACGGCGTCCCTGTCCGTGCGTGGCTCCACCGCCGCGCCGCGCCGGGGGTGAGACCGGGCGGCGCCGGCCCCGGGGTCTCACCTCCGGCCGTCCGGTTCGCCCGTGTCCGGCCTCTTGCATCACCGGACGGCCCGTTGGCCGCCGGTCGGTGGGGGAGCCCGGTTCACCGCCATGCGTCGCCATGAGCCACGAACACCCTGGATTCATGAGGTCCGGAGCTCGCCCGACCGTGCCCTTTCGTCCCGCTCGCACGTGGTTCGCGCGGTTCCGGCGCCGCTTCCGGGCGGTCCGGACAAAAGGATCACGGGCGCCGGTCCGGTACCCCGTGCGCGTGCCGACCGGCCCGCGCGTCCGGACGCTTCGCCGGAACTCCCTTGCGCGCACGGGGCGCTGACGCGGGATCGCGAACCCCGCGCGCCCGCGTCCGGGGCTCCGGGCGGGTCCGGCGCGGCGGTCCGCGTGGGCCCGATGTGACGGGTTCGGCGAATCGACCTCATCTGACCCCTTGCGCCGTCATGTGATCGATGCCATCGTACGCACCATGTTATCGGTGCCACCGTAACAACGCCGGATCGACGAGGATCCAGGTCCGGCCCTGCGGTGGCGCGGCGCCGGGCGACGCGGCCCCCGAGAGGGGCCTCACCCGGCCCGCTCTGCCACTCGCAGTCAGGTGGGCAGTTGTCCACGGGAAGGACCCCCAGAATGAGGAAGTCGCTCGCCTTTGCGGGCACCGCTGTGACGGTGCTCGGGCTGCTCGCCACCGGATGTTCGGGAGGCGGGGACAGCGCGGACTCGGGCAGGACGACCCTCAAGGTCGCGGCCCTCGAAGGCGGCTACGGCCGGGACATGTACACGCAGGTCATCAAGGCCTACGAGGCGACGCACCCGGACGTCGACGTCCAGCTCCAGATCTCGAAGAGCATCGAGGACGAGATCACCCCGAACATGAAGGCCGGCAAGTACCCGGACGTCGTGGTGCTCGGCCAGGGCCGCAAGGCCGCGCTCACCGAGACCCTGGTCAAGGACAAGGCCGTGGAGGACCTCACCCCGGTCCTCAAGGCGAAGGTCCCCGGCGAGACCAGGACGGTCGGCGACAAACTCACTCCGGGCATCGTCGGCAACCTGAACACCAACCCGTACGGCACGGACAAGACGTACCTGATGCCGATGTACTACGCGCCGACGGGCCTGTTCTACAACCAGGGCCTCTTCGAGAAGAACGGCTGGAAGACCCCGGCCACCTGGGACGAGATGTTCGCGCTCGGCGACAAGGCGAAGAAGGCGGGCATACCCCTCTTCACCTACCCGACCGCCGGTTACCTCGACTCGTACTTCTTCGCGCTGCTCGCCGACGTCGGCGGGGAGCAGTTCTACACCGACGTCATGACGTACAAGAAGGACGTCTGGAAGACGCCGAACGCGAAGAAGGCGCTCGACATCACCTCCAAGCTGCTCGGCTACGCCGCGCCGACCACCGTCGGCTACGCCAACGAGCAGGACTTCACCAAGAACCAGCAGTCGATCCTGGACAACAAGGCGCTGTTCATGCCGAACGGCACCTGGATCACCGGTGAGATGGCGGACGCCCCGCGCGCCGACGGCTTCACCTGGGGCCTGACCCCGCTGCCGGCCGTCACCGCCGGGGCCGAGCGCTACCTGACGACCTCGGTCGAGTCGGTCTGGGTCCCCAGCGCCGCCCAGCACAAGGACGCGGCGAAGGAATTCGTCGCCTACCTGTACTCCGACGAGGCCGCGAAGATCTTCGCCAAGTCGAACGCGATCCAGCCGATCCAGGGCATCGCCGACAGCCTGACCGGCGAGAGCGCCTCGTTCTACAAGCTCTACGAGGACCCGTCGGTCTCCGCGCTCGTCGGCGGCTTCGCGAGCACCTCTCCGGTCGAGGGCGTCGACATCAAGTCCACGCTCTTCGACACCGCCAACAGCATCATCAGCGGCGACACCACCGAAGCGAAGTGGCAGTCCGCGCTGAACGAGGCCAGCGAGAAGCTGCGCCAGGCGGGCAACTGACGTGCCCGGCGGCGACCCGGCCGACCCGGGCCGCCGCCGGCGCCGCCACCCGGGCGTGTGCCGAACGTCCCGCCTGTCCGGCGACGCCCGGCACGCACGCCCGCCGGGAGACCTTCCCGGCCCACTCAGGACCGCCTCGTACGACCGAAGGACCGGCACGGTGACGACCCTCTCCACCCCACCCCAAGACTCAGCGGATCCCGTAGCGAAAACACGGACGTCCGCCGGTGCATCCCGGCGCGGCAAGACGTCCCCGGCACGCCGGCCCGGCCACACCCGCTTCGTGCTGGCCTGCCTGCTCCCGGCCCTGGTGCTCTTCGCGGTGTTCATGGTCTATCCGACCGTGAACGTCTTCCGGATGTCGCTCTACACCTGGAGCGGCTTCTCCCCGGACATGAAGTTCGTGGGGCTGGACAACTTCCGCCACCTCATCGACGACGAGCAGTTCGTGCGGGCGTTCCAGAACACGGTGACGCTGTTGGTCGTGGTCACCGCCGTGACGATGGGGATGGGCCTGTTCCTCGCCGCGATCATGACGCGGCAGAAATTGCGCAGCCGCAACTTCCTCCGGTTCGTGCTCTACATCCCGAACGTGCTCTCCGTGGTCGTGATCGCGGCGGTCTTCTCCGCCATCTACGACCAGAACAACGGTCTGCTCAACAGCACGCTGCGGCTGGTCTCCCTCGACAGCTGGCAGCAGGTCTGGCTCGGCGACCAGAAGGTCGTGCTCTACTCCGTCGGCATCGCGATGGTCTGGCAGTCCCTCGGTTACTACATGGTCCTCTACATGTCGAGCATGTCGAGCGTCCCCGAGGAGCTCTACGAGGCCAGCGGGCTCGACGGAGCCTCCGCCACCAGGCAGTTCTTCTCCATCACGATGCCGCTCATCTGGCAGAACCTGCGGACCTCGCTGACCTTCTTCATCATGAGCGCGGTCAACCTCAGCTTCGTGCTGGTCCGCGCGATGACCGGCGGCGGTCCCGACAGCTCCTCCGAGGTCCTGCTGAGCTACATGTACAAGCAGGCGTACACGAACTCCTCGTACGGCTACGGCATGGCCATCGGTGTCGTCATCTTCGCGTTCTCCTTCCTCGTGTCGCTCCTGATGAGCCGGGCGACCAAGCGCGAGCCCCTTCAGTTCTGAGGACGGACACCATGACCGTGATCAACACACCCCGCCCCCCCGCCGCCCGCTCGCGGATCGGCCGCGTCCTCACGTACCTGCTCGTCGTCGCCCTCGCCCTCGCCATCGCGGTGCCGGTCGCCTGGGTGCTGCTCGCCTCGCTGAAGAAGAAGAGCGAGTTCTTCGGCAGCCCCTGGACGCTGCCCGAGGGGCTGCGCCTGCAGAACTACGTGGACGCGTTCACCGACGCGCACATGGGCCAGTACTTCGCGACCTCGGTGTTCGTCACCGTGCTCGGCCTGGTCCTGGTCCTCGCGGTCTCCGTGCCGGCCGCGTACGTCATCGCCCGCTACGAGTTCAGGGGCAAGGGCTTCGTCGAACTCCTCCTGCTCGGCGGACTGTTCGTCAACGTCAACTACATCGTCGTCCCGATCTTCCTGATGCTGGTCGACTGGGACAAGGCGCTCGTCGACGTCTTCCCCGGCGGGTTCTTCCTCGACAACCCCTCGGTGCTCTCGCTCGTCTACGCGGCCACGTCGATCCCGTTCACGATCTACCTGCTCACCGCGTACTTCCGGTCCATCCCGGTCGCCTACGAGGAGGCCGCGTCGATCGACGGGGCGTCCCGGTTCCGGATCATGACCCGGATCATGCTGCCGATGGCCCGGCCCGCGATCACCACCGTGATCCTGTTCAACTTCCTGGCCTACTGGAACGACTTCATCATCTCGCTGACCCTGCTTCCCGGCGAGGGGAAGACCGTCCAGGTCGGCCTGCTCAACCTGTTCACGGCACAGAAGGCGGCGGCGGACTACGGACGCCTGTACGCCGGCATGGTCATCGTCATCGTCCCCGTCCTGATCGTCTACGCCTTCATCCAGAAGCGGCTCATCGAGGGCATGGCATCCGGCGGCGTCAAGGGCTGACGGGCCCAGGCCGTGTCCGACATCTCAGCGACCGGGCCGAGCGGCCCCGGTGGAAGGAAAACCGACATGAAGGACTCGACGCGTACGGCGCTGCTCGTCGGCGTGCGCACCCTCGTCGCGGCGGCCTGCGTGGCGCTCGTCGTGGTGGAGCGCAGGACGATCGGCTGGGGACACCTCGGCGTCATGCTCCTCGCGCTGGCCGGGCTGATGGCCCTGCTCGCCTCGTACAACCGGAGGTACCGGTGACCACCGAGACCGCGTCCGCACGGGCGCTCGCCGACGTCCGGCCCAGTGAGCGGCAGCTCGCCTGGCAGGAGATGGAGTTCTACGGCTTCCTCCACTTCGGCATGAACACGATGACCGACCGGGAGTGGGGCGAGGGACACGACGCCCCGGCCCTCTTCGACCCGGCCGGCCTCGACGCCGACCAGTGGGTGGCCTCGCTCAAGAGCGCGGGGATGACCGGCGTCATCCTCACCTGCAAGCACCACGACGGCTTCTGCCTGTGGCCGAGCGACGCCACCGACTACTCGGTCGCCTCCTCGCCGTGGCGCGGCGGCACGGGCGACGTGGTGGCCGAGGTCGCCGACGCCGCCCGCCGGCACGGCCTGAAGTTCGGCGTCTACCTCTCCCCGTGGGACCGTACCGAGGCGTCCTACGGCTCCGGGAGCGCGTACGACGACTTCTACGTCGCCCAGCTCACCGAACTGCTCACCCGCTACGGCCCGGTGTTCTCCGTGTGGCTGGACGGCGCCAACGGCGAGGGCCCCAACGGCAAGCGCCAGGTCTACGACTGGGAGCGCTACTACGCGGTGGTCCGCGAGCTCCAGCCCGACGCGGTGATCAACGTGTGCGGCCCCGACGTCCGCTGGTGCGGCAACGAGGCCGGCGAGACCCGCCCCGACGAGTGGAGCGTGGTCCCGCGCGCCCTCCAGGACGCCGAGCGGACCGCCTCCGTCTCGCAACAGGCGGACGACGGCGAGTTCTCCCGCCTCGTGCGCAGCGACGACCGCGACCTGGGCAGCCGGGCCGCGCTCGCCGGCCACGGGTCGGACCTGGTCTGGTACCCGGCCGAGGTCAACACCTCGATCCGGCCCGGCTGGTTCCACCACACGGCCGAGGACACCGAAGTCCGCTCGGTGGACGAGCTGTTCACCATCCACCAGCGTGCCGTCGGCGGCAACTCCTGCTTCCTGCTGAACGTCCCCCCGGCCGCGGACGGACGTCTGCGGGACGCCGACGTGGCAGCCCTGAGCGGACTCGGCCGACGCATCGAGGAGTTCCGCTCCCGCCGGATCGGGGCGACCGCGACGGTCACCTCCGGCAGCCCCGGGGACGTCGCCACCGCCTGGCCCGGCAAGGCGGAGACGCCCTGGCGCCCGGACGGCACCGACACCTGCCCCGCCGTGACCCTCGTCTTCGACGGGCCCCGCCGGATCGAGGCGGTCGTGCTCGGCGAGGACATCACCCAGGGCCAGCGCGTCGAGCACGTCGTCGTCCGCGGCGGCCTGGGAGGCGGGTGGACCACGCTCGCCGAGACGAGCGCGGTGGGCTACCAGCGCATCCTCACCTTCCCGGCCGCCGAGGTCGACACGGTCGAGTTCCAGATCACCGCCACGCGGGACACCCCCGTCGTCGCGCGGGTGGCGGCGATCGGGGCGGGGTCGTGAAGGGCGCGGCGCCCGGCACACGGGCGCCGCGCCCCCCGGCGGGCACCCGCAGGCCCGGCTCCGGCAGGCCCGGCTCCCGTCGGCCGGCCGCCGCGCGCGGCACCGGCGGCGCCGCCCGCACGGCACAGGCACCGCGGCGCCCGTGGCGGCGGACCCTCGCCGCGGTGGCCGGCGCCGTACTCGCCGTCGTCGCGGTGGTCGTCGCGACGGTGGGGATGTCCGGCGGCCACCGGGGGGACGACGTCGCCACCCTGGGCGGGCGCCCGGTCACCCGCGAGGAGCTCCTCTTCCACATGGGACGGCTCGCCCCCACCGTGCAGAACGAGCTGACCACCACCTACCACCTGGCAACCCCGTTCAGCTGGAACGCGAAGGCGGGGGCGAAGACCGCTCTCCAGCGCCTGGAGAGCAGCGCGTTCGACGAGATCCGGGAGGACCGGGCCACCCTCGTCCTCGCACAGCAGCGGGGTCTCGTCGACTCCGTGGACTTCGCGGACCTCTCCGCCGAGCGCACGGCGGAGAACGAGGCCCGCGCCCAGGCGGTCCGGGCCGGGCAGACGGTCTACGGGGTCACCGACTTCTCCCCCGAGGAGTACTGGACCCACCGGCTGACCGAACTCACCACCAGCCTCAAGGACCTGCTCGGCAAGGACGCCGCGGGCCCGCTCCACGTCACCGACGCCGAGGTCCGCGAGGCCTTCGACGCGGACCCGGACTCCTGGAGCGCCAACGCGACCACGTACGCGTACACGCAACTCGTGGTCCAGGTGCCGGACGACGCCCCCGCGGACTTCGCCGCCGGCCTCCAGCGCCGGGTGAAGGCCGCCGGGCACCTCGCGGACGTCACCGGGGTGCCGGACACGAAGCTCGCCACCGGCACCTACGGCGGCAGCGGCCCGACCGGGCTGAGCACCCACGACCAGGACCTCGTCTCCGTACTCGGGGACCTCCACCGGGGCCAGGTCTCCGGGCCCGTCAAGGGCACCGGCCAGATCACGTACTACCAGCTCGACAGTGTGAAGACCGACCAGGACAAGGCGTTCACCGAGTACTCCGGGCGGATCCGCCAGTCGCTCGTCGAGAAGAAGTACGCCACCTACCTCCAGCGCCGGGCCGACGACGCCTCGATGCACGTCGACAACTCGGCGGTGGCCGCCATCAACGCGAAGGACGTGCAGCAATGAGACCTGCCGACATCGGCCCGCCCGCCGACGAGACGTCGGTGAAGCGCCCGTGGCTCACCACGCGGACGGTTCGCACCGGCCTCGCCTCCGTGCTCGCCGCGCTGCTCGTGGGGTCGCTCGCCCCGGCCGCGCACGCGGCGGCCGGACCGCAGAGCCCCGCCGCCCCCGCGGCTTCCGCCGCCGGCAAGTCCTGGCCCGGCAACAAGCACAACGCCACCGGTGGCAAGGACTACTACATCGACGCCACGCTCGGCCACGACACCGCGGCCGGCACCTCGCCGAAGAACGCCTGGCGCAGCCTGGCCAAGGCGAACGCGACGACGTTCCGGCCCGGCGACCGCATCCTGCTCAAGGCCGGCGAGCAGTGGCAGAACGAGCAGCTGTGGCCGAAGGGCTCCGGCAGCGCGGGCAAGCCGATCACCATCTCGGCGTACGGCGACAAGCGCGCCGGCCGGCCCTACATCGCGGCCAACGGCAACGTGCCCAGCCCGTTCAACGCCGACGGCACGAAGAACCCGCAGACCGTCGGTCTGACCGGCGCCATCGTGCTGCGCAACCAGCAGTACTGGGACATCGACAACGTCGAGCTGTCCAACGACGACGACTTCACCACGGACATCACCACGGGCAGTTACGTCCGCGACGGCATCATGGTCTCGATCAACGCCGACCTGTTCCCGGACGGCGCGGACACGGTCATGGACCACTTCCGTATATCGGACATCTACGTCCACAATCTCGACGGCCCGAGCAGCTGGCAGAAGATCCACTACGGTGCGGTCGACTTCCAGGTCTTCGGCAGCAAGAGCTACAAGGCGTACCCGGCCGGCGGATACCACTTCAGCGACGTCCGGATCGAGAACAACACCTTCGAGAACGTCGAACTGCACGCGGTGCAGTTCGCGTTCAACTGGTTCGCCGCCGACAGTGCCGACTCCGGCCAGTACGACGAGGCCGGCAAGTGGCACGAGGGCTGGGAGCAGCTCTGGGTGCGCACCCGCGACCTGTACAGCCGTGACGTCTACATCGGCCACAACTACGCCAGGAGCATCGGTCAGGGCGCCTTCCAGCTCGCCGACTCGCAGCGGATGACGGTCGAGTACAACGAGGTCAACGGCTTCCTGGAGCGCTACAACGCGGTCTCCTGCGGTCTCTACCTGTGGGCCGGCGCCGACTCGACCATGCAGTACAACGAGGTCTACGGCGGTCCGGACAACGAGTACGACGGCACTCCCTGGGACCTGGAGTACACCAACTTCAACGTCACCTACCAGTACAACTACTCGCACGACAACGCCGCGGGCTGGATGGCCTACATGGGCAACAGCTCCAACTCGGTGGCACGTTACAACCTCAGCGTCGACGACAACGGCGTGCTCGTGAAGAACATGCTGTCGACGAACTACGCGCCGACGTACTTCACCAACAACACCTTCGTCTACGACGGCGCCGACCTGAACACCGTCCACGACGAGACGTTCCTGAGCCGCGTCTACTTCCTGAACAACATCTTCTACAACACCTCGGAGACCACCCCGACGCCGTGGTACCGCCGTACCGGCGCCCTGCGGCAGGCCGTGTTCTCGAACAACGACTACTACGAGGCGTCCGGCATCCACTCCGCCCAGGAGCCGGCCGACCCGGACGGGCTGCGGACCGACCCGATGTTCGTCGGCGACCCCGCCCACCACGTCACCGGTGCGGGCGTCGACAAGATCCGCAAGGCCGCCGCGCCCTTCGCGCTGCGCAAGGACTCGCCCCTGATCGACGCGGGCCGCTACAACGCGCACCTGGGCACCGAGGACTTCCTCGGTACCCACCTCTACTACGGCGACGCCCCGGACATCGGCATCGCCGAGTCCGGGTCCGGCCGCAAGGTGGCCCACCCGGTCGACACCGACCCGATCGAGGAGGAGACGGACAACAGGGTGGACCTCGCCCTGGGCAAGTCCGTGACCGCCGGCTCGACCCACCCCGGGGCGAACGGCTCGCTCGGCGCGGAGAAGCTGACCGACGGCGACCCGTCGACCCGCTGGGCCGCCGCCGACGACGCGGCCTACCCGATCACGCTCGACGTCGACTTCGGTGCGGACACCACGTTCGACCAGGTCTACCTGGACGAGTACACCGACTCGGGCACCAACCCCCGGGTGCGGTCCTTCGAGCTCCAGCGCTGGGACGCGGCCACCGGTTCCTGGGTCACCTTCGCCACCCGTGACACGGGTGTCGGGCACGACCTCACGGTGACGGGCTTCGGCACCGTCACCAGCACCAAGCTGCGGGTGGCCCTCACCAGCCGGATCGCCACGGAGCAGTACACCCCGAGCCTGACCGGGATCTCGGTCTACCGCGCGGGCGCGTAACAGGGCGGACCCCGCGCGGGCCCCCGGCGAACGGGCCGGGTCCGCGCGGGTGACGCACCGACGGCGGGTGGATGCCACGGCAGCCACCCGCCGTCGGCGTGCCGGGGGAAGGGCGGCGGGACAGCGCACCCGAGGGCGGGGGCGGCTCCGCCCGCTGTGTTTCCGCCCGATTTCCCGGCGGCCGGGGCGCACTTGTTCGTACGGCCGTCATCCTCCCGCAACACTGGGGCCGCGCACGGGAGTCGAGGCCTGTGCGGCGCGGGGGCCGAGACCCCGGCGGACCTGCGCCGATGGCGCACCGAGCGGTACCGGCCGCCCGGCCCGGCAGTTCACGCGCCGCCCGAAGAGGCCCCCGCACACCCTGTCCGGAAACGACAGCGTGGTCTCACGCGCGCCGTCCGGATGGGTTTTGCTCGCCCCATGACTGACGAGAACTCCATTCCCGCTCCGGCCGGGGCCCAGGGAACGGCCCCCGTACCGTTGTCCGTGCTGGACCTGGTGGCTGTGGGACAGGGATATACGGCCGAGGCGGCTCTGCGTACCTCGGTGAGTCTGGCGAAGCTGGCGGACGCACGAGGCTTCTCCCGCTACTGGGTGGCCGAGCACCACTCCATGCCGGGCATCTCGAGCAGCAGCCCCGCCGTGGTGCTGTCCCACCTCGCGGCCCACACCCGGCGGTTGAGGCTCGGCTCCGGCGGAGTGATGCTGCCCAACCACGCCCCACTGGTGATCGCCGAGCAGTTCGGCACCCTGGAGGCGCTGGCACCGGGCCGGGTGGACCTCGGGCTGGGACGGGCACCGGGAACCGACGGCGCCACCGCCTCCGCGCTGCGGCGCGGCGGATCCGAGGACTTCCCCGCCGAGGTGCGGGAGCTGCTGGCGTTCCTCGCCGACGACTTCCCGGAAGGACACCCGTACGGGCGTATCCACGCTGTGCCCGGCCCCGTGCAGGGGAGCACCGGACAGCCCCAGGTGTGGCTGCTGGGCTCCTCGGGTTTCTCCGCCCGGCTCGCCGGCGAGCTGGGACTGCCGTTCGCGTTCGCCCACCACTTCGCGGCCCAGAACACCCTGCCCGCACTCGACCTCTACCGCGGCAGCTTCCGGCCCTCCGCCTTCCTGAGCCGGCCCTACGCGCTGGTCGGCGTGTTCGCGTTCGCCGCCGAGGACCCCGAGGAGGCGCGCCGCCAGGCACTGACCGGAGCGCTGGCGACGGTGCGGCTGCGCAGCGGGCGGCCCGGCCTCGTGCCGACGGCCGACGAAGCGGCGGCCCACGAATTCACCGGCCAGGAACGTGCGGTGCTGGGTGGTTGGCTGGACAACGCCCTGTACGGCACCGGTGACGAGGTCCGGTCCGGCATCGACCAGCTGTACAAGCGGACCGGGGCCGACGAGATCATGCTCGCGACCAACTCTCACGGAACCGCGGAGCGCCTGCGCTCCGTCGAGCTGATCGCGGACGCCTACGGCCTGCCGGGCGGCGGGGCCGCGCACTGACGGCGGCCCCGGGCCGCCCGCGCCGGGGCGGGGGCGGCACGGGGCCGAGGGCCAGGGGGCGGCACCGGGCCGACGGTCAGGCCGGGGCGGCGGCCTCGACAGCGCCGGGGAGAAGGCCGTCGGGGAGACGGACGGGCCAGCCCGTCTCGGACAGCCGTCGCCGCAGCGCCTCCGCCTCGGCGTACGGGGCGGTGATCCGGGCCGTCAGACCTCCGGGGCCCTCGTCCGGCAGCAGCCGGAGCGCGTCCTCGGCGAGACCCAGCTCCGCCGTCTCCAGGAGCAGCCGGCCCAGCTCTCCCGTACGGCCCGTCAGCTCGACCCACACGGTCGAGGAGTGCGAAGGAGCCCCCGCATCCCTCCGGTCGTGCAGGATCCGCCGCCCCTCCCGGCCCCGTGCCAGCAGTTCGCGCACCACGGCACGGCTCTCCTCCCTGGCGGCCGGCGAGGCACCCGCGTCGCCGACACCCTCCAGCGCGTCCAGTGCCGTCAGCAGGTCCTTCGCCAGGGCCCCCAGCGCGTCCGTGACCGCGGCGGCGTTGGACCCGAGGATGTCCGCCCACAGATCGGGGTCGCCGCCCGCCACCCGTGTGACGTCCCGTACCCCCTGCCCCGCCAGCCGCAGCACCTCGTGCGGGGCGTCCCTCAGGCGCCCCGCGAGCAGCGCCGAGACCAGATGGGGCAGGTGCGAGACGAGAGCCACCGTCTCGTCGTGCGCCTCGGGTTCCATGACCACGGGGACCGCGCCGCACAGCGCCACGACGGCGAGCGTGTGGTTGAGCACCGTCCGCGAGGTGTTCTCGGCCGGGGTCAGCACCCAGGAACGGCCCTCGAACAGGTCGGCGCGGGCGGCCAGCGGACCGGACCGCTCACTGCCCGCCATGGGATGGCCGCCGACGAAGCGGGTGCTGTCGGCGCCGCTGCGCAGCACCGCCTGAGCCGTGGCCGACTTCACGCTCGCCACGTCCGTGTAGCCGTGCGCCAGCCCGCGCCGCTGCTGCTGGACCAGGACCTCCGCCACCCGGGTGGGCGGCACGGCGAGCACCGCGAGGTCGACCGGCGCGGTCGGCACCTGGGTGGTTCCGGCGCCCAGGGCCGCCGCGACCCTGGCGGCCGCCGGATCGGAGTCCACGAGATGCACCCGCACTCCGTGCCTGCCGAGTGCCAGACCGACCGACGTGCCGATCAGCCCGGTGCCCACCACCGCGACCGTACGGATCACCGGGACCCCCTCCGCGTACGGCCGAGGAGGGCCACGGGGCGCCGGGACCGCAGGGGCCGGGGGTGCCCCGGTCGCGGCCCGGCGTCGAAACCGGGCTCCCGGCAGGAGCCGCAGTGCGCGCGTACCGCCGCCGGTTCGCTGACTGTCATCTGTGCCCTCCGTGGTCGCGGAATGTTCCGGCCGTCCGCCGCAGTGTGGCCACGAACCCGGCTCCGGTTGCGGCCCGCGGGCGCACCGGAACTGCCACAAACGCGCACACCGGTCCCGGCCCCCGCCCCCTCGGGGCGTCGGCACCGCCGTTACGCGAACGCGGCAGAGGGCGTGCGCCCGGACGCAACAGCCGGCCCGGACGGCCCCCTAGCGTGAGCTCGCCGGCCGGAACCGCTCCGGCGGCACCGGGGCCGGTGAACCCGGTGGCACGTCAAGCACCCACTCGCACCCACTCGTCCAGGAGGAGCCGTGGAACCCGATCTGCGTACGGTGATGCGGCATTTCGCCACCGGTGTCGGCGTGGTCAGCGTGTGGACGCCAGAACCGTCGGCAGGGGGCGGGCGGCGGCACGACGCCGTGACCGTCAACTCCCTCGCGCCCGTCTCCTGGGACCCGCCCCTGGTCTCGCTCTGCCTGCGTCACGACTCGGCGTTCCTGGCCGACCTGCTGAAGGCGGGGAAGTGGGCCGTATCCATCCTGGGGGCGGACGGAGCGGCGACCGCGGGCCGGCTGGCCCGTCCCCGGGAGAAGCGGAGCGAGGCGCTCGCCGAACTCCGTTCCGCGCCGGGCGAACACACCGGGGCGCTCGTGTTCGAGGGCGCCGGCTGGCTGGAGTGCGCCCTCACGGAGTCCTTCACCGCCGGCGACCACCTGATGGTGATCGGGAGGGCGCTCGCCACCGGAGTCACCCCGTCCCGCAGACGTCTGGTCTTCCTGAACGGCGTCATGAGCCCCGCCCCGGCGGCCGGTTAGGCGACGTCCGGCCATGGTCCGCCGGACGCCACCCAGCCGTGGTCCGGCCGCCGGACACACCCCTCGGCCCCGGCCCGCCCCCGACCCCGTCGGCCGGCGCGACCCCCACCGCGCCGGCCGGCCCCGACTCCCGGTCCCGTACGGCAGTCGTCACCGCGCCACCACCCGCCCGCCCCCCGGCCGGGCCCGACCAGTCCCGTCGGGCGGACGGCGCCCGGCACCTCGCGGCGTCGTCGGACCGCCCGTGTACCTCCCGTACCCGGGTGATCCTCCGCCGTGCGATCGCACGCACCGGACGCCGCCCGGCCCGCCCTCCGAGTGTCCGGCGCTCCTTCCGGAACACGAACCAGCCGAAAACGCAGGGGAGTTCACCATGTCCGACCACCCGACCGAGGCGGCCCCGCCCCGGCGGCCCGCCCTCCACAAGGCGCTCGACGAGGCCGAGCGCCTGCTCGGCGCCGACCGCGTGCTGCGTACGGCTCCGGACGCCGACCGGCCCGGTCCGCTCGGCCCCAACACCAGCCTCTTCCGCCAGCGGCGCGTCGCCGCCGTGATCCGTCCCGCCACCGCGGACCAGGTGCCGGAGCTCGTGGCCCTCTTCGGCCGAGACCCGGACTCGGGCAGCCTCCACGTCATCAGCACCGGCCGCAACTGGGGTCTGGGGTCAGGCGAACCCGCCCAGGACGACACGGTCGTGCTCGACCTGGGCGGACTCGACCGGGTCAGGGCCTTCGACCTGGAGGCCGGCTGGGCCGTCGTCGAACCCGGGGTCACCCAGGGGCAGCTCTCCGAACTGCTGGACGGTACGTCCCGCATGGTCAACGTGACCTCCTCGGCGGCGGCCACCAGCATCCTGGGCAACGCGCTCGACCGGGGCGTCGGGCTGCGCCGCCAGCGGACCGAGGACCTCGCGGGGCTCGAAGTCGCCCTCCCGGACGGCACGTCGGTCCGGGTGGGCTGGTGGCCCACCGAGAACCGCACGGCCCCCGTCTACGCGCCCGGCCTCGGGCCGTCGACCCTGCCGCTGTTCGTCCAGTCGAACCTGGGGGCGGTCACCGCCGCCGTGGTGCGCCTGCCGGTCCGCCCCGAGGCACTGCGTGTGGTGCGCCTGACGTTCACCCACGACGTGCTGGCCGACGCCACCACCGCGATACGCCGCTGGGTCGCCCAGGGCCTCGTCGACGGCGTCCCGCGGATCTTCGACCCGCTCGCCGGACGTGCTTATGGCGCCCCCGACGGCGAGTTCCTGGTGCACCTGCCGGTGGACGGCACCGCTGAGTCGGTGGCCGCGCTGACCGGCCTCCTGACCGCCGAGGCGGGGCGCACCGGACTGTTCACCGGCGTCTCGGACACCAAAACCGAAGGCGCCGACGGAGCAGAGGGAGCCGCCGACGGAGCCGAGGGCGCGGACGCCCGGGAGTCGGCCCGGCTCGTGGAGCGGGGCTACACCGGCGACCCGGACGTCTCCGACGCCATCTTCCAAGCCAAGATGGGCGTCACCGCCGACCACGTGGACGACAGCGCGGGATTCCTGTTCTTCCTCCCCCTGCTGCCCTTCACCGGCGAGGCCGTCGCGCACGCCGACGCGCTGCTGCGGCGCGCGGGGGAGGAGACGGGCGTCCGCCCCTCGGCGACCCTGCACATCCTCGGCCCGGACCTGGTGGACTGCGTGGTCGCCGTCAAGTTCCCCCGGGACGCCGACTCGGCCGGGCGGGCACACCGCGCGCTGGACCTGCTCCACACATCCTTCGCCGAGGCCGGCTACGCCCCCTACCGGCTCGACATCGACCACGCCGAGTGGCGCGAGGCCTTCGCCTCCGACCCCGGCGAAGTGGCTCTGACCAGGCGCCTCAAGACGCTGATCGACCCCAACAACGCCATAGCAGCGGGCCGTTACCGCTGATCAGCGACACCCCACCGCATCCCAGGAGACAGGGGAACACCATGGCCATTTCCCAGACGGCACCCGTCCCGCGCCCCCCGGGCGGCCGGCGCGCGGTCAGCGCCGACGAACTGTTCCGGTCGGCCCGTGAGCTCATCCCGGTCCTGCGCGCCGCCTCCGACGAGATCGAGCAGGCGCGCCGGCTGCCACCCACCGTGGTGGAGCGCCTCAGGGAGGCGGGCGTCTTCCGGATGGCGGTGCCCGTCGAACGAGGCGGCCCCGAGCTGGACTCGGTGCAGCAGACGGAGGTGGTGGAACTCCTGGCGCGGGGTGACGCGTCCGCCGCCTGGTGCGCCATGATCGGCATGGACACACCGCTGTACGCCCAGTTCCTGCCGGAATCCGTGGCGCGGGACGAACTCGGCGACCCCGACACCGTCACCGCCGGGCTGATCCTGCCGGTGGGCCGCGCGGAGCGCGTTCCCGGCGGCTACCGGGTCACCGGGCGCTGGCAGTTCGCCAGCGGCATCAACCACGCGGACTGGGTCGTCGCCGGGTGCTTCGTGTACAAGGAGGGCGAACCCGAGCCGGGCCCCGACGGGTCGCCCGCCCACTGGCGGATCGTGCTGGCGCCGCGCCAGGACTTCGAGGTGATCGACACCTGGCGCACCACCGGGCTGGCCGGCAGCGGCAGCTGCGACTACCGGGCCGACGACCTGTTCGTCCCCGAGGAGCATTCGTTCAGCTTCAACTCTCCTCGCGCCAAGGGTTCTTCCGCGACACCGGAGGCGATCCTGCGCAATATGCCGGGCGTTCCGCTCGGTGTCGCCCGTGCCGCCCTCGACTACGTCAGGGAGCTCGCCGCGAACCGCGTCGACCGGGCCGCCGCGACCCCGTGGGCCGAGACCTACCGCGTGCAGATGGCCATTGCCGAGGCCGAGATGGAGCTGGGAGCGGCCCGGCACGCCGTCTACGGCAGTCTGCGCCGCCAGGCCGAACTGCTGAGCCACACCGGTGAGTTGGGTCCGGATGACCGGGTGGACACCGTGCTGGCCCGGGTCAACGCGTTCCGGGCCGCCCGCTCGGTGGTGACCCGGCTCTACGATCTGGTCGCCACCACGGCCATCTACCGCACCACCTCACCGATGGACCGGTGGCTGCGCGACCTGACGACGATGCGCCAACACGTGATCGCCCAGGACCAGGTGCTCCAGTCCGCGGGCGCGCACATCCTCGGCGGAACCCCGCACAACAGCTTCAGCCTGGGCATCGTGGCATGACCGGAGCCCCGCCGCCGCCCGCCCTGCTGGACGGCGGCCCGCTGCCGCCCCACCCGGTCACCACCCTCGGAGAGGCCCTGGTCCGCGCGGCCCGAGGACCGCACGGGGTCACCCTGATCGACGGCACGGGCGCCGCCACCCTCCTTCCGTACGCGCGGCTGTACGGGAACGCGCTGCGGGCGGCGGCGGGGCTGAGGGCAGCCGGTGTGGACCGAGGCGTCGCCGTCGTCGTGACGACGACACGCCCGGCCGAGCTGCTGACCGGTTTCTGGGCCTGCGTGCTCGCCGGAGCCCTGCCGCTGCCCGTACCCCCGGGCGGTCGCGAGGAGACGGCCCTGGCCGCCTCGGCGGCGGGCGCCCGCCTGTTCCTCGGCGACGCGCCGCCAGGCGGACTGCCGCCCGGGCTGCGCCCGCTGGGTCCGGTGGACGGCC
Source organism: Streptomyces sp. NPDC008125 (assembly GCF_042957125.1). Classification (NCBI taxonomy): domain Bacteria; kingdom Bacillati; phylum Actinomycetota; class Actinomycetes; order Kitasatosporales; family Streptomycetaceae; genus Streptomyces; species Streptomyces sp. NPDC008125. Next base: position 58,565 of record NZ_JBIBHR010000019.1, on the reverse strand, counting down.
TGCACGGCGGGGCCGGGGTGCCGGACTCCGGTGCCCTGCCGGACGGCACGGCGCTGCTCACCCTCACCTCGGGGAGCGGGGGCGTGCCCAAGGCGGTCCCGCTGACGCACCGCAACGTCCTCGGCCGGGCCCGGGCCACCGCACTCGCCCGAGGACTGGACGCGACCAGCAGGACCCTCAACTGGATGCCGCTGGACCATGTGAGCGGCATCGTGATGTTCCACGTACGGGACGTCTTCCTCGGCTGCCGCCAGACGCACGCCGACACCGCGTGGGTCCGCGAGGACCCGCTGCGCTGGATGGACCTGGCGTCCACCGGCCGCATCGACACCACCTGGGCCCCGAACCACGCCTTCGCCCGGGTCGCCGAGCGACTGGAGGACGAACCGGTCGAGCGGGGCTGGGACTTGACCCGGCTGCGGTACGTCATGAACGGCGGGGAGGCCGTCAAGGACCGGGTGGCCCGGCGCTTCCTCGCGGCCCTCGCCCCGTACGGTCTGCCGCCCGGCGCCCTCCATCCCGGCTGGGGCATGCCGGAGACCTCCTCGGGGGTGGTGGACTCCGTCTACACCCCTCACGACGGACCGCCCCGCCGCTACGTCTCCGTCGGCGTGCCCCACCCCGGAGTGGCCGTGCGCGTGGTGGACGAGGAAGGAGAGCTGCTCGGACGCGGGGACCTGGGGCGGGTCCAGGTCCGCGGAGTGCCGGTGGCACAGCACCTCATGACCGGTGGACGCCTGCGGCCCGCTCCGCTCACCGACGACGGATGGCTGGTCACCGACGACCTGGGTTACGTCGCGGACGGCGAGCTGACCGTCACCGGCCGGGCCGACGACCTCATTGAAGCCGGCGGCCGCCGCTACCACGGACACGAGATCGAGGAGGCGGTGGACCGCCTCGGCTGCGTCCACCCGTCGTTCACCGTGGTGCGCGGCTACGGCCCCGCACCCGGCGGGGCCGCAGCGCTCGCCGTCTTCTTCCGCCCCCGGGCCGGAACCGACCCGGAGGAAGCCGGACGCCGGGTGCGCGAACACCTGCGACAGCACTTCGGAGCCACCGTCGACCACCTGGAAGCACTGGCCGAGGACGACCTGCCGCGCACCCCCACCGGCAAACTGCGCCGCTCGGCGCTGACCGCCCGGCTGCCTGGCTGACACTCCGTCCGCTTCCCCCTCCCGCTCCCCTTCCGCCCGCGCCGACAAGGAGTCCCGCACGTGTCCCTGGACCTGCGCACCACGATGCGCACCTTCGCCACCGGAGTGTGCGTGGTCACCACCTTCGCCGAGGAGGCCGGAAGGACCCGGCACGACGCGGTGACCGCCGGCTCCCTGGTCTCCGTCTCGCTGGACCCGCCACTGGTCTCCCTGACGCTGCCCGACGACTGCGACGTCCTCGCGGACCTGCTCGCCACCGGAGTGTGGGCCGTCTCCATCCTCGACGTGGCGGGCGACGACCTGGCCCGCGCCTTCGAGGGCGACCGCGAGACACGCGCCCTGGCGCTCACCACCTGCTCCACCTCGCCGGGGCCGCGCACCGGGGCCCTGGTCATCGACGCTCCCGGCTGGCTCGAATGCACGCTGCGCGAGAGCCGCCGCTTCGGCGACCACACCCTGCTCATCGGCGAGGTGCTCAGCACCGGCGGCCACCGCAGGCGGCCCCCGCTGGTCGCGCTCGACGGAGCCATGAGGGCCCTGGGCGGGGTCTGACCCCGCCTGTCCGACGCGGATCGTCGGACACCGCCCGGCCGTACCCCACGAACCCGTCCGCACCGCGTGACGGCCGACACCAAGGAGAACCGGTGAAATTCGGAATCTGGCTGGACTTCCGCAACCCCGAGCGCTGGCGGCAGCCCTGGGAGCAGGTGTACGAGGAGACCGTCGATCTGGCGGTCTCCGCCGAGGAGCTGGGCTTTGAATCGGTGTGGCTCTCCGAGCACCACCTGACGGCGGACGGCTACCTGCCCTCCCTCTTCCCCGCGCTGGCCGCCATCGCCGCCCGCACCCGGCAGGTCCGCCTCGGCACCGCCATGGTCCTGGCGAGCCTGGTCCACCCGCTGCGGCTCGCCGAGGACGCCGCCGTCACCGACCTGCTCGCCGGTGGCCGCCTCGAACTCGGGCTCGCCCCCGGCTACCGGGAGCAGGAGTTCGCGGCGCTCGGCGTCGAGCGCGCGCACCGGGGCGCCCGCACCGAGGAGGCGGTGGGCATCCTCCGCAAGGCCTGGACCGGGAAGCCCTTCGCCCACAGCGGCGAGCACTTCACCTTCGACGAGGTCACCGTCACCCCGGTCCCCGGGCGTTCGGACATCCCGCTGTGGATCGGCGGCGGCGGCAAGGCCGCGGCGCGCCGGGCCGGCCGCCACGGACTGCGCTTCCTGCCGGACCTCGGCACTCCGCCGGAGGTCCTGGAGATCTACCGCGAGACGCTGGCCGCGCACGGCCACGACCCGGCGCTCTTCCCGGTCACCGCGATCGTCACGCCCGGCGTGCACATCTGCGAGGACGCCGACGAGGGCTGGGCGGAGATCAAGGAGCACTACCACTACCTGCTCAACACCTTCCAGGAGTGGTTCGGAGCGCCCGGCATCCCCTCGGCGGACGACCTCCCCCGGGAACTCTTCCTGGTCGGTCCGCCCGACCGGGTCGCCGAGGAGATCCGCGAGCGCGTCAAGCCGCTGGGCGACGTCGAGCGGGTCATCTTCTTCGGCCGGGCACCGGGCCTGCCCGCCGAACGCGCGCGCCGCTCCCTGGCCGCGTTCGCCGAGCACGTCATCCCGCAGTTCGCGTAGGACCCGGCCGCCCCCGTACCCGTACAACCCGATCGTGAAGGAGCACCATGCCAGACATCGCCATCGTCGGAGCGGGCATCTCCGGCCTCCACCTGGCCCTGCGCCTCCAGCAGGCGGGCGTCACCACGACCCTGTATGCCGAGCGCACGTCCGAGGAGGTGGCGGCGGGCCGTCCGCTGCATCTGCCGGTACGTTTCGGCCGCACCCGGCAGCGCGAGCGCGAGCTGGGCGTGGCCCACTGGGAGGGCCGGGAGAACGGCACCTACGGGGTCAACCTCGTGGCAGGCGGTGAGCCGGACATCCGCTTCCTCGGCCGGCTCGACGAGCCGGCGTCCGGGGTGGACTTCCGGCTCTACCTGCCCAGGCTGACCGCGGACTACCTGGAGCGCGGCGGGCGGGTGGAGGTGCTGAAGCCGGAGCCCGCGGAGATCGACCGGATAGCGCCCCGCCACGACCTGGTCGTGGTGGCCGCGGGCCGGGCCGCCACCGGGCTCTTCGCCCGCGACGAGGCCCGCTCGCCGTACCGGACCCCGCAGCGGGTACTGACCGCCGGGCTGCTGCGGGGCATCGCCCCCGTCGACCCCGGCCACATCCACTTCCAGGTCACCGAGGGCGGCGAGATCTTCTCCACCCGCATCCTCACCGCCGACGGGCCGGTGCACGGCGTGGTGGTCGAGGCCCTGCCCGGCGGACCGCTGGAGCGGCTCGCCGCGTTCGACCACCTCGCCGACCCGGCCGGTTTCGCCGCGGAACTCCTCGGGCTGATCGAGAAGTACGCCCCCGACCTCCGGCAGCGCGTCGACGCCCGGGAGTTCGGCCTGGCCAAGCCCGGGGACGCCCTCCAGGGGGGCATCACGCCGGTGGTCCGGGAGAGCTGGACCGTGCTGCCCTCCGGGCGCGTCGCGCTGGCACTCGGCGATGCCTGGGTGGTCAACGACCCGCTGACCGGCCAGGGCGCCAACCTGGGCTCCCGCAGCGCTTTCGAACTGGCCGACCTGATCGGTGAGGGCGGGCCGCTGGACGAGGACTTCGCCCGCCGCGCCGCCGCCCGCCTGTGGCGGATCGCCGAACCGGTGGTGGGGTGGTCGAACCTCAACATCGGGCCGCCGGCGGAGCACCTCGGCCAGATCTTCGTCACCGCCACGGAGGACCAGCGGGTGGCCGACGCCTTCGTCCGCAACTTCAACGACCCGGAGGCGATGTGGGAGGCGGTCAAGTCGCCCGAGGCGACCGCCTCCTGGCTGAAGCGGATCACCGAGGGCGAGGAGACCGGCTGACGGACCGCCGGGTGGTCTCCGTCAGGAGGACACCCGGCATGCGTCGGGCTCAGGACCGCCCGGCACCGGCCCGGGCCCCGATTCGGGGCCCGGGCCGGTGGCGTCAGCCCTCCCGCCGGGCCAGCCCGAGGTGCTCCCGCAGGGTGGTGCCCTCGTAGGCGGTCCGGTAGAGACCGCGTTCCTGGAGGGCGGGTACGAGCCGGTCCACCAGGTCGTCCACAGTTCCCGGGACGACCTGCGGCGTGATGTTGAAGCCGTCCACCACCCGTTCCCGCACGTAGTGGCCCCAGGTGTCGGCGATCTCGCCGGGAGTCCCGCAGAAGACGTCGTGCCCGGGGCCCACTTCCCGTACCAGCCCGCGGATGCTGAGACCGCGTTCCCCGGCCATCCGGCGCCATCGCGCGATGGTCTGCAGCTTGCCGGTGCGGTGGGCCACGGCGATGGTGCCGCGCGAGGGGTCGAGCTCCTGCTCCAGGGGCTCGATGTCGGGCAGCGGCCCGTCGGGGTCGTAACCGGACAGGTCCCGGCCCCACCACTGCTCCAGGAAGGCCAGGCAACGGGGGCCGTTGTACTCCTCGGCGCGCGTCCACTCGTACCGCTCCCGCGCCTCGGCCGCCGTGTCCCCGACCACGACCACCGCTCCCGGCATGACGCGCAGGGACTCCCGGTCGCGGCCGTACGCGGCCAGCCGCGTGGTGAGGTCGCGGGTGTAGGCAAGGGCTTTGTCGTACGTGGTGTTCGAGGTGAACACCACGTCGGCGTGGCGGGCCGCCAGGTCGCGGCCGCCGGGCGAGTCACCGGCCTGGAAGAGCACCGGCGCGTCCGGACCCGTGGGCAGGGTCGGCGCCGCCGCCATCCGGACCAGGGGCGTGTCGGCCCGGACCGTTCCGATCGCGCTGGGGCGGGCCCAGGACGGGGCCTTCGCGTCGTCGGCCACGGCGTCCTCGGGCCAGGCCGACCAGAGGCCCCTCGCCGCGCGCACGAACTGCTCGGCCCGGTCGTAGCGGTCCTCGTGCGCGAGCCAGCCGCCGTGCCGGAAGTTCTCGCCGGTCCAGGCGTTGTCCGTGGTGACGATGTTCCAGCCGGCCCGGCCCCCGGAGAGCAGGTGGAGCGAGGCCAGCCTGCGGGACAGGTCGGCGGGCTGGTTGTAGGTGGTGTTCTGGGTGGCGACCAGGCCGATCCGGTCGGTGGCCCCGGCCAGCGCGGAGAGCAGGGTGATGGCGTCGGGCCGCCCGGCCACGTCGGTCTCCAGGACGCGCCCGCGCTTCTCGCGCACGCGCAGCCCCTCGCCGAGGAAGTACGCGTCGAACAGGCCGCGTTCCAGGGTCCGCGCCACCCTCAGGAAGGTGTCGCGGTGGTGATGGGGCGCCGAATCGGGTGCCGACCACAGCAGTTGCGGGCCCACTCCGGTGTGGAACAGCCCCAGGTGCACCTGGGCGGCGGGGTCGTATCCCAGTCCGGAGGGCGGGAACTCGGTTTCCATGGTCACCTCGACGGAGTGGGAGTGGTCCCGGCGGCGAACCGGTTGGCGGGCTTCGGCAGTCCGAGGGTGTCGCGCAGCCGCGCCCCGGGAACGGGCGGGCGGACGGCCCCGCGTGCGATCAGGGCCGGCAGTACCCCGGTGGCCAGTACGGGCAGGTCGACCGCGAGCACGGCCGGGTGCAGCCGTACACCGTCCACCGTGTGCGCCAGCGCCTCCAGGAGGTCTCTCAGGCCCTCGGCCGAACCGGTGTGGCGCAGCCGCCCGTCCCCGGGCCAGGGCGTGAAGGCGTCCAGCTCGCGCAGCCGCGCGTCCGCCGGCCGCTCCGGCGTGTCCAGGACCACGTCGACGTCGGCGAAGACCAGGGGAGCGCCCTCCCGGCGGGCCCGGCCGGCCCGCTCCTCCAGGGCCGCGCGCCCGTCCGCGGCGACGAACGCGATGTCCAGCAGGCCGGTGACCCCCAAGGTGTCCGCACCGGCCACCACGAGCTGGCCCTGCGGAGGGCGGGGGGTGATCAGCGGACCGACGACCGAGAAGAACTCGCCCCGGAAGCCGACGCGGTGCACCCGGTCGGCGTCCAGGTAGCGGGCCGAGTCGCGGTCGGCGATGACGGCGTCGTCCTCCCAGGAGTCCCAGAGCAGCCGGGCGGCCGTGATGACCTCAGCCGTCTCCCGCCGGGTCTCCTCGGCCGTGCGGGGCGGGGCGCCCACGGTGGCGAGCGCGCGCGGGTGGTCGGTCGCGCCGACCACCCAGCCGCCGCGGCCCAGCGAGAGGTGGTCGAGCCCGGCCAGCTGGGTGGCGAGGTGGAACGGCTCAGTGGTGGTGACGTGCAGCGTGGGGGCGAGCCCGACGGCGCCGGTCCGGGTGGAGAGGAAGGCCGCGCGCACACCGGCCTCGATCCGCCCGGCGGCGTCCGGCGACGGGTACGGCGCGAGCGGGCCGTCGTCGAAGGTGACGAGGGCGAAACCGGCCGACTCCGCGAGCCGGACGTCGCCGGTCAGGGTGGCGGGCGAGAGGACGGCGGACGGCGCGCCGGGAGCGGCACGCCAGGCGGCGGGATGCGCCCCGTCGCCGTCCGCTTCGAGGGCCAGGTGGAGCGAGGGCGGGGGGAGAGACGGAACCACGGTGCCTCCACGGGGTGTCGTGGTCAGCGCGCTGCCCGGACGGGCGCGCGAGTGCCGTCCGGACGAACCGGGGCGGCAGCGAGGTTGTTCCGCGTACCGCAGCCGTCTCACACTGCGATACGTGTCGCCCCGTTCGCGTCGACCCGCCTTGTGGGAGCGCCCGGTTCACCTCGCGAGGGGGGCGTGGGTCACCTTCCGGCGGTCGCCCCCGCCGGCGCCGGGACGAAGTCCCAGGTGGCCATCGCCATGTCCACCAGGACGTGCAGCTGGGCGCCCTCCGCGCCGTCCCGGGCCTGCACGGAGACGCCGTTGAGAAAGGTGGTGTAGAAGGCGGCGGTCCGGTCGGTGTCGGCGCCGGACGGGAGTTCGCCGGCCGCCACCGCCGCGTCGAGCCGTTCCTTGAGGACGGACTTGGTGCGGGCGCGGCAACGCAGTGCGAAGTCGCGGACGGACTCGTGGTCGTCGGTGCAGTGGGTGGCGGCCTGGACGATCATGCAGCCGCGCGGTTTGCCCTCGGCGGTGAACTGGTCGACGCTGCGGTGCAGCAGCGCGGCCACCGCCTCACGGGCGGTCGGCGCCGCTTCCATGGCGTTGCGCGCGCTCTGTGCCTCGGTGCGCTCGTACAGGCCGATGGCTTCCCGGAAGAGCTGTTCCTTGTTGGTGAACGCCGCATACAGGCTCGGTGGGTTGATACCCATGGCGGCGCTGAGCTCGCTGGTCGAGGCGGTCTCGTAGCCACGCTCCCAGAACAGCAGCATGGCGGTGTACAGAGCCGCTTCGCGATCGAACGAACGGGGACGTCCGAGCCGTGCCACAGGACCTCCTTGACGGCTGGTCAGCCGGTCGATAGCTTTATGTAGAGGTTAGTACAGAAGTTGGATGTGTGCTGCCCGGGGCATCCGTGCGCCGTCGGAACGACGCGCCCCCTTTGCGTGTGCGGCGCCCGCTCCGACCGGCGCGCACGGCACCCCCGATCGACCATCATGACAAGGAGAGTTGTTCATGGCTATCCCGGACGAGACCTCGGCCAACGGGACATTACGGGCGACGGGGGAGGAGACCGTCCGCTGGGGGCTCCGGGCCTGGCTGATGCTCATCGTCGTCTGCGGAGCCTTCTCCCTCGACGCGCTCGACAACATCATGGTCGGTATCGCCACTCCGCAGATCAAGGCGGAGTTCGACATGAGCACCTCCGCGGCCCAGTGGGTGGTCAGCGCCTACGTCCTCGGATTCGGCGGGTTCCTGCTGCTCGGCGGCCGGATGTCGGACCTCCTCGGCAGGCGGCGGGTCTTTCTCGTCGGACTCGTCGTGCTCATCGTCGGCTCCCTCGCGGGCGGCACCGCGACCGACGGCATCGTCGTCGTCATCGGACGCCTCGTGATGGGCGTCGGCGCCGCCCTCACCGCGCCGTCGGCCCTCTCCATCGTGGTCGGCAACTTCCCGGAAGGCCCGCAGCGCAACCGGGCCCTGGGCATCTACACGGCCTGCGGCGCCGTCGGGTACTCCATCGGCGTGGTGGTCGGTGGCTCGCTGACCCAGGTCAGCTGGCGGTGGACGTTCATCCTCTCCGTACCGGTGGCCCTCGCCGCACTGATCGGTGCCCTCATCCTGGTCCCCAAGGACGCCCCGCACGACGGATCCAAGCGCCACTACGACGCCGCGGGCGCCGTCACGGTCACCGCCGCCATGCTGCTGCTCGTCTACACGATCGTGCGCGCACCCGAGACCGGCTGGCTGTCCGGTGCCGCGCTGGGCGGATTCGCCGCGGCGGCCCTGCTGCTCGCCGCGTTCGCCGTCATCGAGACCCGGTCCCCCCAGCCGCTGCTCCGGCTGGGTCTGCTGCGGAACCCCTCCCTCGTGGGGGCCAGCCTCATCGCCGCGGCCATTCTCGGCACCTACATGAGCTACCAGTTCGTCGGCAGCCTCTACCTCCAGTCCTACCGGGGCTGGTCGCCGCTGGAGATGGCCTTCGCCTTCCTGCCGGTCGGCCTGATGATCCTCACCTTCGCGCCGCGCGCCGGCCAATGGCTCGGCCGCCTCGGTATCCGCCTGATGATCTTCGGTGGAATGCTCGCCTACGCCGTGGCCTTCGCGCTCTTCCTGCGGGTCGGCGCCGACTCCTCCTACTGGTACGTGGTGCTGCCCAGCATGGTGCTGATCGGTGTGGGCTTCCCGTTCGCCTTCACCGCAGCCAACGTCCAGGCGACCGCGGGCGTCGCGGAATCCGAACAGGGCCTGGCCGCGGGAATCCTGCAGACCGGCTACCAGGTGGGCGCCGCGGTGGTGCTCGCCGTGGTGACCGTACGCATGGGGGACGACGGGACCGGATCGGCCCGCGCCCGCGAACTCACCGGATACCACCAGGGGACCTGGGTGATCCTCGTCATCGCCGCCCTCTCCGCCCTCGCCGTCGTCGCCGCTGCCGCCTACGGGCGGCTGCGCCGCCGGGACGCCGGCCCGGTCGCCGCTTCCGGCGAAGCCTCCGCCGTCGCTCCCGGCGGCACTCCGGCCGCGGCCGAGGAGTCACCCGCGGGAACACACGTCAGCTGAAAGGCTTCTGGCCAACCCCCGTCCTCTTCGCCGCTGTTCGGGGAAGGGGGCGGGGGATCGGCGTGTCCGGGACCCGGTGGTGCCGGAGGAGTCCGGTACGCCGGGAACGCCAGGAGGCCGCCCCCGCGGGGGCGGCCTCGGCATCGCGGCGCCCGGCGGGGCGCAGGTGCTACTCCTCCAGCAGGTCGGGCTGCTCGTGGGTGATCTCGTCCCACAGCAACTGGAAGCTGAACCAGCCCAGTTGACGGTCACCGAATCCGTCGCGCGCGGCCAGCGCCTGCTTGTGGCCCAGCGGCTTCGGCGTGCCGGCGGCAGCGGCCAGCAACTGCACCTGCGCCGCGCTCTCGTAGGTGAAGAACCAGTGCACCGCCTCGTCCAGCGAGCCTCCGACGGTGATCAGTCCGTGGTGGCGCAGGAGAATGGCACGCTTGTCGCCCAGTCGCGCGGCGATGTCCTCGCCCTGGGCGATGTCGATCGAGGGCCCCTCGTACTCCTCGTACAGAACCTGGTCCTGGTAGAAGGCCGCGGACTCCTGGTCCAGGGGCTCCAGCAGGCGGCCCAGGGCTCCCAGCGCCCGGGAGTGCGGAGTGTGGCCGTGAGCCGCGGCGGTGGCGTCCGGGTTGGCGCGGTGGATGGCCGAATGGATCACGAAGGCACTCGGATTGACCCGGTGCCGCCCGCTGACCACCTGGCCGGTGCCGTCGACCAGGATCAGGTCGCGGACCTTCACCCGGCTGAACGCGACACCGAAAGGGTTCACCCAGAACCGGTCCGGATCCTCCGGGTCGCGCACGGAGATGTGCCCGGAAATGCCCTCGCCGTAGCCGTACTTGCCGAACAGCCGCAGGGCGGCCGCGAGGCGCTGCTTGCGGTGCCTGCGCTCGTCGTCGACGGACGCGAAGACGGGTTCGGTCGGCAGCGGCAGCCCGGTGTGGGTGTCCGCCAGATAGCCGGCCCGTTCCTGTGTCACGCTCTCGGTCATGCGTACTGCTCCTTGGGATGCGGGATGCGGGATGCGGGATGCGGGATGTGCGGATGCCGGATGCGCGGACGCGCCGATGCGGGAGTGATGACGGCGAGGCGTGTCCGGGACCTGGCGGGCGGCGCGCGGGCGCCGCGCCGGGCGGGCACGGTACGGCCGCCGGTCACACGGCCGGAACGGAGCCGGTACGCCGCCCGGCGGCCGGGTCCTCCTGCCGGAGGACGGCGCCCGCTATGTCGACCGCGCGGTCGACCAGGGAGGGCACCCCGAACGTGAAGAACAGCGAGCCCGCGGCCAGATCGCCCAGGGCGTGGATGCGACGGCTCGGTACGCCGTCGGTGACCAGCCCGCTCGTGGCCCGGTCCACGTGGAGACCGCCACGCGGATGGGCGGTGGCCAGGCCGCGCCGGATCAGCGAGGAGACGAGCGGATCCGCCGCCGGAGGGACGCGGTGCGCCGGGGGGTTCACCGCGTTGACGACGACGTCCGCACGCCGCGTACCGCCGGTGGCGCACACGTCGAACCCCCCGCCGGGCCGGGCGGTGATCCGCTCCAGTCCGCCGGAGAACTCCAGCAGCCCCTTCTCCGCCCGCCCCAGCAGAATCTCGGCACTGGACGGCGGCATCGGGCAGCACAGGCTCATGATCGTGCGGTAGTGCCGGCGCAGCACGGCCACCCGGTCCGCTTCGGGCAGCAGGGTCCAGATGTCCGGGCCGGTGTCCGGCACGGCGCGCTGGAGGATACGCAGTCCGGGGTCGCGGTCGCGGACCGACCCGAGCTGTCTACGGAGCCGGTCGAGGGGTTTTTCGGCCGCCACCGCGCTGATCTCCCGGTCCACCGCGGCCATCGAGGAGCCGGCGTCGGTGAGTTCGGCCTCCATCAGCGCGACGGCCTGGCCGAGGGTGCAGGTCTCACCCCGGGCGGCCATCGAACGGAACCGCTCGGCCGTGAAGTGGCGCAGGGCGTGTTCCAGCGGCTGCTGCCGCACGCTGGGCAGCACGCCTCTTCTGGACGCCAGCACCACGGACCCCTGATGTCCGCCCGCCGCCAGCGACAGGACCACGTCGACGGCGGTCAGGCCACTGCCCACGACCACCACCCGGTCCTGGGCGCCGATGCCGTCGAGGCGCCGTGCCACCGGGTAGGGGTCGGCGACGAACCCGGGAGCACCCGCCAGCCCGTGCGGATCGGCCGGCACACCGGTCCCCACGCAGAGCACGGCGTGGGCCAGGGCGTACCGGTCGCCGGTGCTGGTCACGGCCGTCAACGTCCCGCCGTCCGGGACGAGATCGGTCACGGCCTCGCGCACCAGGCGGATCCGGCAGCCGCGGGAGGCGAGCCGCCCGAGCGCGCCGCGGGCCGACTGCTCCAGGTAGTCCCCGTAGAGGGAGCGCGGCGGAAAAGGGATGCCCGAGAGAGGGTCGGTGTGGTCGGTGGTGTCGCCGAGGACGGCCTGACGGGCGCTCAGCCAGCCGATGAAGTGCTCCGGGCCGTCCGCCCGGACCGTCATGTCCTCGGGCGGTGCGTTGACCCGCAGCGCGGAACTGTCGGGCTGGTAGGCACGTCCGCGCCACAGGTGCGGCGACGGGTCGAACACCGTGACCGCTTCCGGTGCTCTGGGGCCACGGCTCAGCGAGTCGAGGAGGCACACGGCGGACGCGCCGCCCCCGATGATCCCGATTCCGGGCGGAGTGGACATGGAGAGAACTCCGTTCGTCACAGTGCGTGAAGGGCATGGCGAGACGGATCGATGGCGAATCGAGCGGCAGCATTACGGGCGGTCGCGGCGATCACGGCGACCACCGGATAAGGGGAAACACCGGCACGGCAATTGCGGCGGGGAAATCCCTCTGCCGATCGGGAACAGTCTCGTACGGAGGAAAGGACGTTGCTGGCATGCGTACGCACGCGAACTGACGGGATGGCGCACATGGCCCAGGCGCTCGGCGCACGGCGCCACCCCACCCGTTCGCGCGGTCAGCCCGTCGGCTGCAAAGCCGTCTTGCGCCACTCCCTCGGCGTCACGCCATAGCGGTCCCGGAAGAGTCTGCTGAAGTGCGACGCGCCGTGCATGCCCCACCGTTGCGCGATGTTGGCCACGGTCAGGTGGGCGCTGCGGGGGTTGCGCAGCTCCTCGCGGCAGCGTTCCAGACGTTCGTTGCGGATCCACTGGGCCGGGCTGGTCCGCTCCTCCTGGAAGAGCAGCTGGAGGTAGCGGATGGACACGTGGTGCGCCCGGGCCAGCTGCTGCGGCGTCAGGTCCGGGTCGTCCAGCCGCGCTCTCGCATGTGCCTGCACGCGGTGCAGAAGGGCCCTGCGTGCCGCTGCGGGACCTCCGTCGGCATCGGCCAGCCGCTCCCCGCACACCGCACTGACCAGGCTGGCCACGCTGCTGCCCAACTGATCAGCAACCGGGTCGAGTTCGGTCATGTGGTGGGCTGTCGTGCGCAGCAGGCCGGCCAGCAGCGCCCCGGAGCCCTCCTGTCCGGACCAGACCGCCGGCCTCAGCATGTGCTCGCCGACCGAGGAGTGACCGAGCAGCCGGTGGTCGAACTTCACGGACATCATGTGGACGGGGTGCCTCATCCGGAGGGTGAACGGGCGCGCCGGATCGTACGAGAAGAGCCCGCCCCCGCGTGCCACCGCGCTGGTGCCTCCCTGCTCGACCCGCACCTCGCCGTCCAGGACGCAGGTCAGGGACAGCTCGCCGGAGACCACCCCGCCGGCCCGCGAAGCGGTCAGCTCGACCGCGTGCGGTTCCGCCCTCACCGAGGCGAGCTGAACCGCTCCGAACCGGCCGGAGGTGATCGTCCCGTCGAACCCGTCCGCACGCGACGGACGGACCTCCAACGGGCCGCAGGTGGTGGCGACCAGCTCGGCCCAACTGGGCGCGGGCCGCTCTCCTTCGGGTTCGAGCGTGCGCAGAATCCGTACCCGGCGGGGTGGTTTCGCACGGAGCGCACTCATATGGTGCCTCCCCGCGAAACGGCGAATCGCCGTCGGCGCCGGGCGCCGTTCTTCTGCGACGCGTCCGCCACCGCGTCGAGGCGGCACGCCGGCCGTCCGGACCGGCCGGCCGTGGCCGTCGCGGGAAAATTGTGCAGCGTTAAGGCAGTCATGGATTCAGCCCCGATTCACCGTGCTCCGACAGTCACTTCAGCCTGTAGAAAATCGCGGTGGAGGAGCAGAAGCGTTTCGGACATCATCGCCACGCAACAATGACACTCGGTGACCGTGCGCGGTCGCACCGGAAAGCCGCCCGGCCGGGGCAAGGGCGCAGCGAGTACGCCATGACCGGACGGTTCGGCCGGGCGCAGCAGGCAGCTGACGGTTCGTCACAATTGGCCTGGAGAACGGATTCACAAACAGTTCATGCTGATGTGACGGCCCCGCGCCCGGTCCGTCCGCTGGGCGGACGGCCGGACAGGTGGGCACGTCAGCGGCCCTTCCCCGGGGCCCGGGCGTGGGGATGTTGCGCGCGGACGAATGGCTCGTCACGCCAGAAGACGCTGCTTCACCCGGGGTGGCCCGGGAAAGACGCACTTTGGCCTCCGCGCGGTACGTCGGGCCGAAACGAGGCCCTTGACCCCGGCCGGAGAGGCACTCGCCCCGGCCCGGGGCGCGCCCGCGCACGCCGGTTCCCGCGAGCGGACGCCCCAAGGCCGTCCCGCACCTCCTGGCCGGTGCGCGACGCGCCGATCCCTTACGGGCGACGGGACATCTCCCGGGCGCGTACGGGGCCGGACCACCGCGTGCGCCCCCCGGCCACCGCGTGCGCTCCGGTTGCCGCGTGCGGGACGGGCCCGCACGCGGCCGGCGGCCGACTCCCGTCAGACGGCGGGCCGTACGCCGTGCACGACCTCGTGCTGCCAGCGCTCGCGCGGCTGGAGGTGCAGCCGCCAGTAGTGCTCGGCGATGTCGTCGGGGTCGTGGTCCGTGCCGGGGACGACCTGGTTGGGTACGGTCACCGACGCGACGTGGACTCCGGCGGGCCCGTAGGCGCCATCCAGCAGTTCGACGAGATTGCGTACCCCGAGCTTGCCGAGCGACAGGCTGATGCGGGTGGGATTGGCGCGGGGCATGCCGCCGGTGATGAGGATGGTCCCGCTGCCCCGGGCGACCATGCCGGGAGCCAGGTGCGCGGCTGCGGTCAGCGCGCCCACGACGTTCACCGCCCAGGCGTCGAGCTGTCCCTGGGCGTCGAGTTCCCCGGGCGCGTCCTGGCGGATCAACGCCGCGTTGTACACGAGGAGTTCGGTCGGACCGTTCTCGGCGGCAGCCGTGTCCAGGGCGTCCCGCAGCCCCGCCTCGTCCGTGCTGTCGGCGGTCAGCCCCAGCGCCTTTCGACCGCTCCGTTCGAGCCGGTCGGTGACCCCCCGGACGGTCTCACGGTTCCGCGCGACCACCGTCACGGACATACCCTCGCGGGCCAGCCGATCGGCCACCGAAGCCCCGATTCCGGGCCCCGCCCCGATCACCACTGCTGCCGACATCTCTGTCCCTTCGTTCGTCCGGCGGCCATTCCCGCACGCCGGTACGTCCGGACCGAACGCCCGCCGCCGGTACGCCATTCCCCCCGATGCGCCGGGAGTTGCGGAGTCCGACGCCGTCGGCCGGGGTGCACCGACCGGTGCACCGGATGTCCAACGGCTCAGGCCCGCCGACGTCACGGGGACCGGGGGCCCGATGCGGTCGTGCGGCACCTCGGTTCCGGCCGGCGGGGCGAACTCCGCCGTGTGCGCGCCCGCTTCTGCCCTGGAGACCTTTCGGGCACGCCGTACGGAGCACGAACTCCGTTGAGGTGTGCGCACGTTGCGGCCGGTTGCTGAAGGCCCCGTGGGGTGTGGCCCGACGGGGCCCACGCCCGCTCGCGTTCAAAGGGGGCGTTCGAGCAGCGGGTTGCCGTTCAGCGAGCCGGGCCCGAGCACCGAGCGCAGCGCGTCCCGGGTGGCGGCCGGGAATCCCGCGCGACCGAGGTCGTGGCCGGCCGCGTCCGGGCCCCGGGCGGCGTGCTCGCGCGCGGCGGCGCCGGGCCGGGTGCGGCCGGGCCGCTCGCCACGGTGCTCACCGGTCGTCAGGTGCGTGCCCAGTCGTGTGCCACCGGGAGGAGCGGGGGCGACCGGGCGGACCGGAAGCCGATGGGCCCCCGGACGGCCTGCGCCGTACGCGCGCCGCGGACCGGTCCCGGATCCGTGCGCGACCCCTGCTCCGTACGAGAACCCGCGCCGGCCCCGGAGGCCGGAGCCGTAGGACCCCGGACCTGACCCGGATACGACTCCGCGGACCGGATCGCCGCCCCGCCGGCCCGGGGAGCCCCGCTCGAAAGGGTGAACCTACCCCCGAATACGGCGTGTCCCAACAGTGCAGGCACCACGGTGCGGAAGGGGCGGGTGGTGCCGTCACCTCCGCGCCGGGCGCGGGCAGCGCGGGAGCGGGCATGGGCATGAGGGGAGTGACCGTGGAACCACTCAAGGGGAGGCCACCGGCGCCGCTGCGGGACCGGGCGCGCTACCGGTTCGACCGGACGCTGGCACGGTCCACCGGCACCCTGATGGGCTGGCTGGTCCTCATCTGCCTGGCCGTCGTGGTCCCGGTGAGCACGGTGCTGGTGTGGACCGACCCGGCCGCGCCCCGGACGCTGGCGGACCGGCTGACCGTGGTGTGGCGGACCAGCGCGGAGACGCTCCGCCTGGGCTCGGCCAACGGCGCCCCGCTCCGGCTGGCCCTTTCGGCTCTGCTCGGGCTGGTCGCCCTGCTCGGCGTGTCGACCCTGGTCGGGGTGGTCACCACCGGCCTCGCCGACCGCATGGCGGAGCTGAGCAGGGGCCGGTCGCGGGTCCTGGAGCACGGGCACGTCGTCGTACTCGGCTGGTCGGACCAGGCGACCACCGTGGTGAGCGAGCTGGTGGCGGCCCAGGCACCGCACCGGCCCCGGGCCGTCGTCCTGCTCGCCGACCGGGACAAGGCGGAGATGGAACGCGCGCTCGCCGCCCACCTCCCGCCGTCCGCCCGCGGACGGATCATCTGCCGCAGCGGCCCCGCGAGCGATCCCGACGTGCTCGCGCTCGTCAGCCCGCACACCGCGAGCACCGTACTGGTGCTGCCCTCGGGGGAAGCGGCGGCGGACGCCGAGGTGCTCCGGGTGCTGCTGTCGCTGCGCGCCGTACTCGGCGAGGGCACCGACGGGCCGCCGGTGCTCGCCGCGGTGCGCGACGACCGGTACCGCGCCCCCGCGCGGCTGGCCGCCGGCCCGCGCGGCACGGTCCTGGAGACCGACACCGTCACCGCCCGTCTGATCGCCCAGTGCGTCGGCAGGCCGGGGCTCTCCCTCGTACTCCGAGACCTCCTCGACTTCGCCGGCGACGAGTTCCACCTCGCCGACGCGACCGCCTTCCACGGGGACACCTTCGGCACGGCCCTGCTGGGCCACCCGGACTCCTGCGCGGTCGGTCTGCTCACGCCCGACGGCCGCACGCTGCTCAACCCGCCGGCCGGCACCCCGGTCGAGCCGGGCAGCCGTCTGATCGTGCTCGCCCTCGACGACGCCGGCACACGGGTGGAGGACTGCCGGCACCTGGTCGATCCCGCCGCGATCACCACGGACGACCCCCCGCCCGACGACCCGACCCGCCTGCTCGTGCTCGGCTGGAACCGGCGCGCCCCACTCGTCGTGGGCCAGCTGAGGGACACCGCCCGCCCCGGCTCCGTCGTGGACGTGATCACCGACAGCGCCGTCCCCGCTCCGAGGGAGCCCGGGAGCGGAGCACCCACGGCGACCGCGTCCACGAACGGCACCTCCGCGGGCGCGGCCGTGCGGTTCCGCTCCGCCGCACTGTCCCGGCCCGAGGCACTGCTCGGACTCGACCTCACCCCGTACGACGGACTGGTCGTCCTCGGACCGGATCCGGACGAGGGCCCCGACCGACCCGACGACTGGACCCTGGTCACCCTGCTGGCCCTGCGCCTGCTGGAGGAGCGCGCCGGGCGGGAACTGCGCGTCGTCACCGAGCTCACCGACGACCGCAACCGCCCGCTGGCCCCCGTCAACCACGGCTCCGACGTCATCGTCAGCGGCAAACTGACCGGACTGCTGATGGCCCAGATCACCCAGAACCGGCATCTGGCACCGGTGTTCGACGAACTGTTCTCCGGCGACGGCGCGAACGTCCTGCTCCGCCCCGCCGGCAGTTACGTCCGTACGGGCACCGAGGCCACCTTCGCCACCGTCGTCGCAGCCGCCCGCGACCGGGGCGACTGCGCGATCGGCTACCGCTGCCACGACCGGTCCGCCCCCGGCACGGACCACGGTGTCCGGCTCAATCCGCCCAAGGGCGAGCGGCGCGTGTGGAGCGCCGGGGACCAGGTGGTCGTGGTGGGGACGCTCCCGCGGAGCGCCGCCGCCCTGCCCGGACCGCCGTGCAGGGGCGCGTACCGGGACACGCACCGGGCCGGTCCCCTCGGCAAGGGCCGCCCTTAGACTTGCCGGGTGGACGGGTCTATGGGGTTGCGTGAGCGCAAGAAGCAGCGGACGCGGGAGACCATTTCCGAGGTCGCGATCGCGCTCTTCCTGGAGCACGGATTCGACCAGGTCTCCGTCGCCGACGTCGCCGCCGCCGCCGAGGTCTCCAAGCCGACGCTCTTCCGGTACTTCCCCACCAAGGAGGACCTGGTCGTCCAGCGGTTCGCCGACCACCAGGACGAGGCGGCCGAGGTGGTGCGGAACCGCCCGGCCGGAGTGAGCCCGCTCGACGCCCTGCACCGGCACTTCGTGGAGGGTCTGGAAGCCGGCGACCCCGTCACGGGACTCAGCGACCACGAGGCCGTTCTCGCCTTCCACCGCCTCCTCCACTCCACGCCCGGCCTCGTGGCGCGTTCCGCGCAGTACCTCGCCCGCGCCGAGGAGGAGCTGGCCCGCGCCCTCGCCGAAACCCTCGGCGCGGAGTCCCGGGAGGTCACGCCCCGGCTGCTGGCCGGTCAGCTGGTCGCCACCCAGCGCATCCTGGCCATGGCGAACTGGCAGCGGATCGTGGACGGCGGGTCGGCGCGGGACGTGCGTCCCGTAGCTCTCGCGGACGCCGACCACGCCTTCTCCCTCCTGAGCCGAGGACTCGCCACCCTCAAAGCCGCGCAGGAGACGGTGCGGCAGACGGAGCAGGGCACCGCGCACGCAGCGCCGGCCGGCAGCGCCGACGCTCCCCCCGCCGGCTGACGCCCGGGCGCCCGGCCGGCTCTTCCCGGACCGCGCCCACCGCGCGCACCGCCTGTGGCGTCGGGCACAGCCACCGTCCCGCACCGGGTGCTCCTCGGCGCACCGCCCCTTGTGCCCGCTGGTCCGTCCGTTCCCGGAGGCCGGTGCGCGTGGGGCACGGTGACGGGGATCTCCTTCCGCCGGGCGCCGACTCTCAGGCACTGTGGTGCGGTCGGGGGACACTCCACTGCCGTACGACCGAGCGAGATGCCATGACCGCGACCACCGCAGCCGCCGAACACCTCCGCCTCTCCCGCCGCGCGCGTCGCGCCCGTACCGGCGGTCCGGGGGAGAGGGGACCGAAGGTCCTGGAACACGTCCTCGGCTGGACCCTCGTCGTCGTCCTCGCCCTCCTCGTCACCCGGGCGGGACTCATGTGACGCGTCCGGACGGCCGACCGGGACGCGCGCACCGGGCCGGGTGCGGCGCGCACGGGCCGACGGGCGAACTCCCCTGACGGATGATCACGGCTCCCGCGACCCCGTGACGGCGGCGCCCCGATCGGGCATACTCGACGCGCCACAGCCGCTGACCGGCATCTTCCGCGATCCGGAGGGGCAGGATCGGCTGGGCACGCACCGCTTGTGCCGGGCCCCGCCCGGACCACTCGGCGACGCGGCCACCCACCCCGGGCCGTCCGCCGTCACGCCCGACAGGGAGGAGAGCGCCGTCATGCCCGACCGAGCCCCGCAGCAGGTGGAACGCCGTCTGCCCACCGAGGAGTCCCGGCAGCTGCTCACGCTGGTCCGCGACATCGTCGCCAACGAGATCGCGCCCCGGGCGGCAGACGAGGAGGAGTCGGGCCATTTCCCGCGCGAGCTCTTCTCGCTCCTGTCCGAATCGGGCCTGCTGGGCCTGCCGTACGACTCCGGCTTCGGCGGCGGCGATCAGCCCTACGAGGTCTACCTCCAGGTCCTGGAGGAACTGGCCGCCGCCCGGCTCACGGTGGGACTCGGCGTCAGCGTCCACTCGCTCGCCTGCCACGGGCTCGCCGGGTTCGGTACCGAGGAGCAGCAGAAGGCGCACCTGCCCGCGATGCTCTCCGGCGGGCTCCTGGGTGCCTACTGCCTCTCCGAGCCCGCGTCCGGCTCCGACGCCGCCTCGCTGCACACCAGGGCGGTGAAGGACGGCGACGACTGGGTCCTCACCGGCACCAAGGCGTGGATCACCCATGGCGGCATCGCCGACTTCTGCACGGTGCTGGCCCGCACCGGCGTCGACGGCCCCCGGGGCATCACCGCCTTCCTGGTTCCCGGTGACGCGGAGGGGCTGAACGCAGCCGCCCCCGAGCGGAAGATGGGCATGAAGGGATCGCCCACCGCCCAGCTGCACTTCGACGGCGTACGGGTCCCGGACGGCCGCCGGATCGGTGAGGAGGGCCAGGGCTTCGCCATCGCGCTCTCCGCGCTCGACTCCGGCCGCCTGGGCATCGCGGCCTGCGCGATCGGCGTCGCCCAGGCCGCGCTGGACGAGGCCGTCGGCTACGCCACGGACCGGCGGCAGTTCGGGCGTCCGATCGCGGACTTCCAGGGGCTGCGCTTCCTGCTCGCCGACATGGCCACCCAGATCGAGGCCGGCCGGGCGCTCTACCTGGAGGCCGCCCGGCTCCGCGACGCCGGACAGCCCTTCTCCCGGCAGGCCGCCATGGCGAAGCTGTTCTGCACGGACGCGGCCATGCGCGTCACCATCGACGCCGTGCAGGTACTGGGCGGCTACGGCTACACCCGTGACTTCCCCGTCGAACGACTCATGCGGGAGGCCAAGGTGCTCCAGATCGTGGAGGGCACCAACCAGATCCAGCGGATGGTCATCGCCCGCCACCTCGCCGGCCCCGAATCGCACTGATCCGCTGGGGCAGTCCCGACCACACCGGCGTGGTCACGATCCGGTTCCACTCCTGGTCGTGACCGCCCGGCAGGGTGCGCCCGGACCCCTCCCAGTCGCGAAGCAGCGCGACGTAGATGGGGGGATCGGAGGGAGGAGCGGCGGGCGGGGTCCTGGCTTCGGGCGGTAGGACCCCGCGACGCGTCCCCGCCGGGGGAGCGCCCACGCCGGGGCGCCCCGCGGCGACGCGGGGTTCCGGCTCCGGGCGCAGCGGTGCCGTGGGCCGGGTAACCGATTCTTCGGATGGCGGTGCGACGAGACGGCGACGACCGGGGCCCGCCGCGGTGTCCGGGATGGTCATACCGGACCAACGTTCCGGGCGACGCCGGGTCACCGTACGAAAGATGCGCGCGGGTGTTCGGGCCGGTTCAGGGGCCGGTACCCGCACCACGCCGACGGCGCCGTCGCGGTGCGCGGGTACGGGATCGGCGGGCTCGGTGACTCAGGCGGCGCGGCGCATCTGCGGCATGCGCATCGGGCGCGAGCCGGGTCCCCCGGCGTGCGAGAACGGCTGCATGCGCCAGTCGAGCCCCTGGGGGAGCGTCAGCAGCAGCGCGGTCTCCTGCTCCTGCACCTCCAGCGTCTCGTCGGCGGGCTCGGCCTCGGCCGCGTCGCGGCCCGTGCCGGCGCAGACGGTGAGCACGAACGGGTTCCAAGGGGTCGGGCAGAGTGCGTGCTCGGGGAACACGTCCTCGTCGGCCAGGAGCGCGATCGGCTGCTCGCAGTCCGGGCAGAAGACCCGGTACATCTCAAAGGTGTCGTACGCGTCGGACACTCTGTCCTCGTCCGTATCGACGGGCTCCGGTTCGCTGTGACCGGTGAGCTTCAGGCTCTGCATGGGAAGTCCCCCCTCAGTGGGCCGGTGAGGCACTGTGGCCCCGACCACAGCAAGCACTTCCCTCCGCGACTCCGCTGTAACCACCGGCGGGGGCGGCAACAGGCGGTAAACATGTGGCCTTGGTCACACGGGGTCCGCAAGGGTCCTTCCGGCCTACTCGGGACCGCCCTCCCCGAGCGGCCGGTGCCGTGTCCGCAAAGTCACGTCCGGCCCGCGGAACTTGGCGCGCCCGGGCATCGATTCGCCGTACATGTCTGCACATGTCCGGCGCGTGAACGATCCTTCGCCCCGCACCCGTGCGCACCGGGCACCCCGCTCCGGTCCCGGCGGGCGTGTCGCGGGACTTTGCGGACAGGACCCTGGGCAATAGGTTGACCGCATGGAGGAGCTGGACCGTCAGATCGTGGAGTTGCTCGTCAAGGACGGGCGGATGAGCTACACCGACCTGGGCAAGGCCACGGGCCTGTCCACATCGGCCGTTCATCAGCGTGTCCGCAGGCTGGAGCAGCGCGGGGTGATCCGGGGCTACGCCGCGGTCGTCGACCCCGAGGCCGTCGGCCTGCCCCTCACCGCGTTCATCTCGGTCAAACCGTTCGACCCCAGCGCCCCGGACGACATCGCCGAGCGGCTCACCGGCGTGCCCGAACTGGAGGCCTGCCACAGCGTCGCCGGGGACGAGAACTACATCCTCAAGGTGCGGGTCGCCACGCCGCTGGAGCTGGAGCACCTGCTCACCCGCATCCGTTCGCTGGCCGGGGTCTCCACCCGCACCACCGTGGTCCTGTCCACCCCGTACGAGGCGCGGCCCCCGCGCATCTGAGCGCTCCGCCCGTGCGAGGCCCGGCCCCGCCCGTCCGGCCGGTCCGCGCCGGCCGCACGCAGGCCCGCGCCGACTCCTTCGGCGCGCCCGTTCACGGGAGGGGGCGCGGACCGGTGCCGCGAGGGGACGCGGGAGACTGGTCCCATGACCCAGAGCACCGCCCGTCGAAGCGCCCCCGAACACCGCACCGTGCTGCTGCGCGGTGGAGACGTCCACAGCCCCGCCGACCCGTTCGCCACCGCGATGGTCGTCGAACGGGGGCATGTCGCCTGGGTCGGCTCGGAGGGGGCGGCCGACGCGTTCGCGGGCGCGGCCGACGAGGTCGTCGACCTGGAAGGCGCCCTGGTCACCCCCGCCTTCACCGACGCCCACGTGCACACCACCTCCACCGGTCTCGCGCTCACCGGGCTCGACCTGTCGGGCGCCCGCGGCCTCTCCGAGGCGCTGGACCTCGTCCGCGCCTTCGCCGACGGCCGGCCCGCCGACGCGGTCCTGCTCGGCCACGGCTGGGACGCCGCCCGCTGGCCCGGGCGGCAGCCCCCGTCGCGCCGCGAGCTGGACGAGGCGGCCGGCGGCAGGGCCCTCTACCTGACCCGCATCGACGTCCACTCCGCGGTCGTCACCACGGCTCTCCTGGACCGCGTGCCGGGGGTCACGGCGCTGTCCGGCTACCGCGCCGACGGTCCGCTGACCGGCGACGCCCACCACGCGGTACGCGCCGCCGCGCACGCCTCCGTGACCGTGCGGCAGCGGGCCGACGCCCAGCGCGCCGCCCTGCGCCACGCCGCCTCGCTCGGCATCGGCACGGTCCACGAGTGCGGCGGCCCCGACATCTCCGACGAGGACGACTTCACCTCCCTGCTGGCCCTGGCCGGCGCCGAGCCCGGCCCCCGGGTCCTCGGGCTCTGGGCCGAGCACGTCGAGGACGAGAAGGGGGCCGCGCGCGTCCGCGAGCTCGGCGCCGTCGGCGCGGCCGGCGACCTCTTCGCGGACGGTTCGCTGGGCTCGCACACCGCCTGCCTGCACGAGCCGTACGCAGACGCCCCGCACACCGGCTCCGCCCATCTGGACGCCGCCCGGATCGCCACCCACGTCGCCGCCTGCACCGAGGCGGGGCTCCAGGCCGGGTTCCACGCCATCGGCGACGCCGCGATCACCGCTGTCGTGGACGGCATCCGCGCCGCCGCCGAGCGGGTCGGCCTGGCCCGCGTCCGGGCCGCGCGCCACCGCGTCGAGCACGCGGAGATGCTCACCCCGGAGACGATCGCCGCCTTCGCGGAACTCGGCCTCACCGCCTCCGTGCAGCCCGCCTTCGACGCGGCCTGGGGTGGCGAGGACGGGATGTACGCCCGCCGCCTCGGCGCCGAGCGCGCCGCGACGCTCAACCCCTACGCGGCCCTGCTGCGCGCGGGCGTGCCGCTCGCCTTCGGCTCGGACAGCCCGGTCACCCCGCTCGACCCGTGGGGCACCGTGCGGGCCGCCGCCTTCCACCGGAACCCGGAGCACCGGATCTCCGTACGCGCCGGATTCACCGCCCACACCCGGGGCGGCTGGCGTGCCGCGGGCCGCGACGACGCGGGAATCCTGGTGCCCGGAGCTCCGGCCGACTACGCGATCTGGCGTACCTCGGAACTGGTCGTCCAGGCGCCCGACGACCGGGTCGCCCGGTGGTCCACCGACCCTCGCTCCGGCACCCCTGGCCTGCCCGATCTCTCTCCGGAGGCCCATCTCCCGGTCTGCCTGAGCACCGTCGTGGGCGGACAGACTGTCTACGTACGACCGAACGAGTGATGAGACGATCTTCCGTACCGCCGATCGATGGGGGGAGCGGTCGCACGCGACCTGCGGATCTTCGCCGCTGACCAGGCAATATGAGACGAGACCGCTGGTCAGGCCGTTGTTGACAGAAAGCGGTCACCGGCCGGTAGGTTCGGCCGGGTCCACCACAGGACGTCCACCGGTCGAACCTCCATGCAGTCGTCGAACGCCGCTGGGTCACGGGGTGGTGAGCCGCACCGGCCCACCATCACTGACAGCCAGGTTCAGCGCCCGCGCCTCGGGGGCGAGGGAAGGTTTCGCCGGTCGGCGGGTGCGACCCGGGTGGGGCCCGGACGTCCAGTAGACAACGGCTTTCGGTCGACCCGCAGCCAGCGGGCGCCAGGTCGGCCCGAAGGGCGCCGGGCCCCGATCCGCAGGACCGCCGTCGGCGTGGGGACCGGGACCCCGCCGGAGGGTTCGCCCCACGTTCACCGGAAAGCCACCGCGGTCCGGCGCTGATCTGTCCTCACTTCCACTGGTCTGTCCCGCGGCCGGGGCGCCGCCGTGCGCCCGGGGCGCACGGCGGGACCCGGACGGTCGATATGGTGTGCACCTGCGTACGGACCTTTAAGGGGCAGTTAGTGAACGACGGCGGTCAGCGGCGGTACGACCCGCTCGGCAGAGTCCTGGTGATCATCCCGACCTACAACGAGGCCGAGAACATCAAGCCGATCGTCGACCGGGTGCGCTCCGCGGTCCCGGAGGCCGACATCCTGGTCGCCGACGACAACAGCCCCGACGGCACCGGCAAGATCGTCGACGAGATCGCGGCCGAGGACGCCCACGTGCACGCGCTGCACCGCAAGGGCAAGGAAGGGCTGGGCGCCGCCTATCTGGCCGGATTCGCCTGGGGCGCCGAGCACGGCTACGGCGTCCTCGTCGAGATGGACGCGGACGGCTCCCACCAGCCCGAGGAACTGCCCCGCCTGCTCACCGCCCTCAAGGGTGCCGACCTCGTCCTCGGCTCGCGCTGGGTGCCGGGCGGCCGGGTGGTGAACTGGCCCAAGAGCCGGGAGGTCATCTCCCGCGGCGGCAGCCTCTACTCGCGGCTCGCGCTCGGCCTGGACGTACGCGACGTGACCGGCGGTTACCGGGCCTTCCGTACCCGGACCCTCGAGGGGCTCGGCCTGGACGAGGTCGCCTCCCAGGGGTACTGCTTCCAGGTCGATCTGGCCCGCCGCGCGGTGGAGGCCGGATTCCACGTGGTGGAGGTGCCGATCACCTTCGTGGACCGGGAGGTCGGCGACTCCAAGATGAGCCGCGACATCCTGGTCGAGGCGTTGTTCCGGGTCACCGGCTGGGGCATCACCGCCCGGACCAGCAAGGTCACCGACAAGGTGCTGGGCCGCAAGCCCGGCCGCCCGGTCGGCGCCGACGCGGACGCCCGGGCCGAGGACGCCCGGACTGAGGACGCCCGGGTCGAGGACGCACCGAGCGCCGCCACCCGGGGCGAAGCCGCCCCGGAAGCCCCGGAAGCCCCGGCCGCCACCGCCCCGGACACCGACCCTTCCTGACGCGCGCCTACCCCGGGACGCGGAACCGAGGGCGGAACCTGGGTGGAACCGAGGTGCAAGATCCCTGGGGCGTCCCGGGGCCGACCCCCCGCCCGCGCCGCTCGTACCGCCGTGCAGGCACACTGGGGGCATGACGACCGGCACACCGCCCCCGAACCGTCCCCGGCGCTCGCGCGTCCGCAGATTTCTGCCGCCGGCCATCGCCGCCTGGCTGGTGCTGGAGATCTGGCTGTTGATCCTGGTGGCCGACGCGGCCGGCGGGTTCACCGTTCTGCTGCTCCTGGTGGCGGGCTTCGTGTGCGGCGCGGCCGTGGTCAAGAAGGCCGGGCGCCGCGCCTTCTCGAACCTCACCGAGACCCTCCGGCAGGCGCCGGGGCAGCCCGGCGGCGGGACGGAGCCGCCGGAACCGCAGCCGGCCGCCCGGGGCAACGGCTTCCTCATGCTGGGCGGGATCCTGCTGATGATCCCCGGCATGCTCTCGGACCTGGCCGGTCTCCTGCTCCTGGTGCCGCCCGTCCGCAAGGCCCTCGGCGGAGTCACCGAGCGGGCCCTGGAGCGCCGGATGACCGCCGCCGCCCCGGGAGGCCTCTCCGGCGCGTTCCAGCAGGCCCGTATGCACCGCCCGGACGGCAAGGTGGTCCAGGGCGAGGTCATCCGCGAGGACGGCACGCAGCCGCCCCCGCGCGGCGACGACGGACCCCAGGGCCCCCGTCCCCCGCTGACCCCCTGAGGGGCGTAGGCGGGAACGCGCCGGTCCCGGGGAACGTACGGAACCCCCGAGGGGCGTAGGGGAACACCGGGACGCACAAAGCCGCGGGCCGTGACACAGAAGGTGTGTCACGGCCCGCGGCTGTCGTGGTCGCATGCGGTGCGACCGTCCGTTCGGTGCATGCGCGGATCAGGCGGACTTCCTGCTGTCCCGCGGATGCACGGCGATGTTCATGGCACCGGAGCGCAGGACCGCCAGCCTCTCGGCCAGCACCTCCTCCAGCTCCTCGCGGGTGCGCCGCTCCATGAGCATGTCCCAGTGCGTGCGCGCAGGCTTGCCCTTCTTCTCCTCGGGGCCATCCCCGTCCACCAGGAGTGCCATGGCGCCACACGCCTTGCACTCCCACTCCGGCGGAATTTCCGCCTCTACCGAGAAGGGCATCTCAAATCGATGCCCGTTCTGGCATGCGTACTCCACCGCCTGGCGCGGGGCCAGATCGATGCCGCGGTCCGTCTCGTAGCTGGTAACCACGAGTCGCGTGCCGCGGAGAGCTCGCTCACTCATGAATCGTGCCTCCCGGGCTTGTCGCCCACAGGACAGGTGTCGCTGTCGTCGTCATCCGGTCAACGTCCGCTCGGCGGTAAAGATTCCCGTTGCCGGACATGCGTCGCCCGTCTTGCCGCTGCTGTATCAGGGTTGAATACCCACCGCTGCCCGGTTTGTCACTTTTGAACGGATGTGTCACCCAACAGTTTGACGTCATCCACGCGCAGTAACGGTCTTTCCGGGCAGGCCAAAGGCGTACACTACCGCCCTTTTACTTCAACGTCTAAATCCGTTCCGGTACGGGATTGCCCGCGGCGGCCACGGCGGCCCGTACCGGCACCCTGGCGAGCAGCACCGAACCGATGACGAAGAACACCACCAACGAGATGATCGCCTGCCGATAGCTGCCGGTCAGCTGGTACGCCAGGCCGAACACCAGCGGGCCCAGCCAGCTGAGTCCGCGGTCGCTCATCTCGTACGCGGAAAAATACTCGGCTTCCTTGCCGCGCGGGACCAGATGCGAGAAAAGAGAGCGGGAGAGGGCCTGGCTGCCGCCGAGGACGAGACCGATCGCCGCCGCCAGGACGTAGAAGTGGACCGGCGCCCCGGACGGCAGGAACCAGGCGGCGACCAGGATCAGCGTCCAGACCACCAGCGACGCCAGGATCGTGCGCTGCGCGCCGTACACCCGGGCGAGCCGCCCCATCCAGAGCGCGCCCGCCACCGCCAGGATCTGCACCAGCAGGACGGCGGTGATCAGCGTCGTCTGCTCCAGGCCGAGTTCCTCGGAGCCGAACACCGACGCCTGGGAGATGACGGTCTGCACCCCGTCGTTGTAGACGAGGTACGCCAGCAGGAACGCGAGTGTCAGCGGGTGGCGCCGCATGTCGCGCAGGGTGGCGAGCAACTGCCGCCAGCCGGAGCCGACGGCCCCCTCGCCGCCCGGCGCCGTCCGGCGGTCGCGCAGCCGGCGCAGCGGCACCACCGTGAAGGCGCCCCACCACAGGCCGGCGGAGGCCAGGCAGACGCGCACCGACTCCGACTCGGTCAGGCCGAAGGAGTCGTGCCCGGAGTAGAGGACCAGGTTGAGCACGAGGACGAACGCGCCCGAGGTGTAGCCGAACGCCCAGCCCCGCGAGGAGACCGCGTCCCGCTCGTCGGGTCCCGCGATCTGCGGCAGGTAGGAGTTGTACAGCACCATCGACACCGAGATCGCCGCGTTGGCCACGATCAGCAGGAGGGTGCCGAGCAGGTACCGGTGGCCGTCCAGGAAGAACATGCCGGTCGTGGCCGCCGCACCCGTGTAAGCGGCTGCCGCGAGCAGCGGCTTCTTGCGGCCCGAACGGTCCGCTGCCGCGCCCACGATCGGCATGAGCACGACCGCGAGGACCACCGACGCGGAGACCGCGTACGCGAAGAGCGACCCGGCCCGCACGGGTATGCCGAGGGGGTGCACGAACCCCCGCGAGTCGGAGGCCGCCTTCGCCACCGAGGTCAGATAGGGCCCGAGGAAGACGGTGACCACGCTCGTGGAGTAGACCGAACACGCGAAGTCGTAGAAGTACCAGCCCCGTTGCTCCCGCCTGCGGGCGACGGCCTCCGCCGCGTCCGCCGGTCGCCCGGCCGGTTCCGTCGGCTCCGCCGTTCCTGTTGTTCCGGTGCTCAACCCGCGCCCCCTGCTCGGTCTGTTCCGTTCGTGTCCGGCCGGACCCGCGTCAGGACCAGGTCCCACGCTCGCTCAGCACCGTACGCAGCGTTCCGATGTGATCGGTCATGATGCCATCCACGCCCAGGTCGAGAAGGGCGGTCATCTCGGCCGCCTCGTCGATCGTCCAGACATGGACCTGGAGGCCCAGCGCGTGCGCGGTACGGACGAAACGGCGGTCGACGACCCTGATGCCGCTCTGACTCACCGGTACCTGCGCGCACACCGCGCCCCGGCGCAGCGGCGCCCGGATCCCCAGCGACCGCAGCCGCAGGGCCAGTACGCCCCGCACGCCGTACGACGTGGCCAGGCGGGGGCCGCCGAGCCGCTGCGCGCGGGCCACCCGGGCCTCCGAGAACGAGCCGACGCACACCCGGTCCCAGGCGTTTGTCCGGCGGATCAGCGCGAGGAGGGGCGCGAGCGAGGACTCCGCCTTCACGTCGACGTTCCAGCGGGCCCCGGGGAACTCCTCCAGCAGGTCCTCGAAGAGCGGCAGGGGCTCGCGCCCGTCCACCCGGGCCCGCCGGACCTCGCTCCACGGCAGGTCCGCTATCCGGCCGCCGGCGTCGGTGACCCGGTCCAGGGTCGCGTCGTGGAAGGCGACGAGCCGGCCGTCCGCCGTGGTGTGCACATCGGTCTCGAAATAGCGGTATCCCTCCGCCGCCGCCCGGCGGAAGGCGGCGGCGGTGTTCTCCAGCCCGCCGGCCGCGCCGCCGCGGTGGGCGAACGGGATCGCCGACGGATGGTCGAGGTACGGGTGGCGTCCTGAGGTCACTGCGGAAGTATCGCCGCCTCCGGTGACCGCCCGGCAACGGCCCCGGTCGCTCCCGGGGACCCGGCGGCGAACAGGCGCAGGAAGAACTGGGCGAGCGGCCCGATCGCCAGCGCGTACACGACCGTCCCGATCCCGAGCGAGCCCCCGAGCGCGTACCCGGCCACCACGACCGCCACCTCGATCGACGTGCGCGCCAGGCGCACCGACCGGCCGGTCACCCGGTGCAGACCGGTCATCAGTCCGTCGCGCGGCCCGGGGCCGAACCGGGCCGTGATGTAGAGGCCGGTCGCCATTCCGTTGAGTACGACTCCGAGCACCATCACCGCGGTACGGACCACCCACCCGTGCGCCTCGGGGACGACGGCCAGGGTGGCGTCCATCGTCAGGCCCAGCACGAAGACGTTCGAGACGGTGCCCAGTCCCGGGCGCTGCCGCAGCGGAATCCACAGCAGCAGCACGATCGCGCCGACCCCGATCGACACCGTCCCGATGGCGATGCCGGTGAACTCCGAGATCCCCTGGTGCAACACGCCCCAGGGCTCCAGCCCCAGCCCGGCGACGACCAGCAGCGCCGAACTCACGCCGTAGAGGACCAGGCCCGCGTAGAGCCGCACCAGCCGACGGAGGAGAGAGGAGTGGTGCGGGACGGCGGTGGCGGACACGGGGTACCCCCTGCTGTGATGATGGTGGACTGACTCATGTCACTCTGTGGCGGGAGATTGGCCGCCAGCCATGGCCAATCCGAGGAAGGTGGACTGATTTCATGGCTCAGTGGACTTCGACTGTTGGGGCCGCCCAGCTCGCGCGGCAGCTCCAGGCCCCGCTCTCGCGCCGCAGCCTCCCCGGAACCCGGAAACCGCCCGCCTACCGCGCTCTCGCGGCCGGGGTGCGGCTGCTGGTGCTGGAGGGCCGGGTACCCGTCGCCGCGCGCCTGCCTGCCGAACGCGAGCTCGCCCTGGCCCTGGCCGTCAGCCGCACCACCGTCGCCGCGGCCTACGAGGCGCTGCGCGCCGAGGGCTTCCTGGAGTCACGGCGCGGCGCCGGCAGCTGGACCGCCGTCCCCGCGGGCAACCCGCTGCCGGCCCGGGGCCTGGAACCGCTGCCTCCCGAGGCGCTCGGCGCGATGATCGACCTGGGCTGCGCCTCGCTGCCGGCCCCGGAGCCCTGGCTGACCAGGGCCGTCCAAGGGGCCCTGGAAGAGCTTCCGCCGTATGCCCACACGCACGGCGACTACCCCGCCGGGCTGCCCGCCCTGCGCCGGATGATCGCGGACCGCTACACCGACAGCGGCATCCCCACCATGCCGGAGCAGATCATGGTGACCACCGGCGCGATGGGTGCCATCGACGCCATCTGCCATCTCTTCGCCGGGCGCGGCGAACGCATCGCCGTCGAGTCGCCGAGCTACGCCAACATCCTCCAGCTGATGCGGGAGACGGGCGCCCGGCTGGTGCCCGTCGCCATGCGGGACGGGCTCGGCGGCTGGGACATGAACCGCTGGCGCCAGGTCCTGCGCGACGCCGCCCCCCGCCTCGCCTACGTCGTGGCCGACTTCCACAACCCCACCGGCGCCCTCGCCGACGAGCAGCAGCGGCGCGGCCTGGTGGAGGCGGCGCGCTCGGCCGGCACGGTCCTGGTCGTCGACGAGACGATGCACGAACTGGCCCTCGACGAAGACGTGGAGATGCCCCGCAGGGTCTGCGCGTTCGACCCGGCCGGCAGCACGGTGATCACCGTGGGATCGGCCAGCAAGGCGTTCTGGGCCGGCATGCGGATCGGCTGGGTCAGGGCGGCGCCCGACACCATCCGCAGCCTGGTCTCCGCACGCGCCTACGCGGACATGGGGACACCCGTCCTGGAACAGCTCGCCATCAACTGGCTGCTGCGCACCGGCGGCTGGGCCGACGCGGTCGGACTCCGGCGCGAACAGGCCCGCGGCAACCGCGACGCCCTGGTCGCCGCGGTGCGCCGGGAGCTGCCCGACTGGGAGTTCCAGGTGCCGCGCGGGGGCCTGACCCTCTGGGTGCGTACCGGCGGCCTCTCCGGGTCGCGCCTGGCGGTGGCGGGCGAGCGGGTCGGCGTGCGGGTGCCGTCCGGGCCGCGCTTCGGGGTGGACGGTGCGTTCGAGGGGTACGTCCGGCTGCCGTTCACGGTGGGCGGGCCGGTGGCGGACGAGGCGGCGGCGCGGCTGGCCGCGGCGGCGGCGCTGGTCCGGGCCGGCGCGGGGGCGGGCGCCGACGCACCGCGGACCTTCGTGGCCTGAGCACGTGAAGGGCGGGCACGGACTTCCTGGTCCGCGCCCGCCCTTCACGTCGCCGGTCGTGCTCGGGTCAGCCCTCCGCGACCGCCGGCTGCGGCGCGCGGAACGCGTCCCGCTTCCCGAAGGGGTCGTCCGCCGTAGCCCCGGGTGCCTCGGCGGCGCCCTCCCCGGCGGTGCGCTCCGGGAGCAGCGCGAGCACGGCCGTGCGGTCCGCCTCGCAGGCGGCCTCGTCGTACGGGTCGGGAGTGGCCGGGACCTGGAGCCTCAGCACCTCGCCCGCCCCCAGCCGGGCGTAGCCGCGTCCGGCGGGCACCCCGGGCACGGGCGTGGTGTGCGGTCCGGCGCCGAGGACGGCGGCCACCTGCTCGCGCGAGGCGGCGCCGAGGACGGCACGGGCCCGGGTGTGGGCCAGTACGGCGTCCGAGAGGCCGTCCACGGCGTCGAACTGGTCGGCGAGCACCACGGTGACCCCGGCCGCCCGGCCGTGCCGCAGCGGCACCTGGAGGAGGTCCTGCGGGTCGGGCCGCCCGTCCGCCGCCGCCAGGTGTCCGAGGACGGACGGGCGGTCCAGCAGGATCCAGAGGGGCCGCCCGGTGGTCTCGGAGGCGGGGCGTCCGGCCTGGCGTTCGCGGTTGGCGTCGATGAGCCGCCGTTCCGTCTCGTGCGCCGCCCATTCGAGCGTCGCCAGCGCGCCCGCCAGGCCGCTCTCGACGGCGAGGACGCCCTCGCGCCCGGCCAGGAAGCCGTACTCGCCGGTGCCGCCGCCGTCGACGACCAGCACGTCGCCGTCCCGGAGCGCCTGCAGCGCGATGGAGCGCAGCAGCGTCGTCGTCCCGCTGCCCGGCGTTCCGACGGCGAGCAGATGCGGTTCCCCGGAGCGGGGGCCCGTCCGCCATACGACGGGGGAGGCGTCGTGGTGCGCGTCACCGTCCTGGACCGGCACCGTGCGCCCGACCGAGCCCGGGTCGGTGAAGCCGAGGACGGTCTCGCCGGGGGCGGTGACGAACCGCTGGGCGCCGATCGTGGCCGGGAGCGGGTCGAGCACGGCCATGGTGAGCTGGTTGGCCTCCTCGTCCCACACGAAGTGGTACTCGCGGCCCCGCCCGGACTTGGCGTGCACCACCTGTTCGATCCGGGTCCGGGCCTCGCGCTCGCCGTCGGTGAACCAGGCCGGGTAGGTGACCCGGAGCCGGACGAGCCGGCCGTCGCCGTCGAAGGCGTAGTCGCCGAAGGACTGCTCCCAGTCACCGCCGTGGGCGAAGAGCGGTGCGGGGTCGTCCGCCACCGAGAAGTACGGGACCAGCGCCTCGTACAGGGTGCGCAGCCGGGTCTCCTCCGCTTCGCCCGGGCCGGTCTTCGCGGAGGTGCGGTCACGGCCCTTCCACGCGGCGGCGCCCATCACCGCGATCAGGGCCAGCACCGGCCCGTGCGGGACGAGCGCCACCGCGGTCAGGCAGGCCGCGACGAGGAACAGCTTGGAACCGCGCCGGTCCTTGGGCGTCGCGGCCCATCTCTGCCGTCCCGCGACGGCCAGCAGCCGCAGACCACGGGTGATCGTGATCAGCGGGTGGAGTACGTCGGTGGCGCTGTCGGCGGCCGTGCGCGCGAGCTCGCGACCGCGAGTGATCGAAGCGCCGCCGCTGCTCAGAATGCGGGGAAGGGGTCGCCGGGCCACGTCTGTCTCCTGGGCGGGGGTGGGGGTTCGGTTGGAGGGTCAGAACTTGATCCCGCCCAGCAGTCCGGCGAGGCTCGCCCCGCCCGCCGTGATGCTGGGCGCGATGGCGGTGCCGGCGAGGTAGAAGCCGAACAGGGCGCAGATCAGTGCGTGGGACGCCTTCAGCCCGTCCTTCTTGAAGAACAGGAAGACGATGATGCCGAGCAGTACGACGCCCGAGATGGAAAGGATCATGAGCGGTTCTCCTGGGTGATGAGGGACGGTCACCATGAGTCCTTCCAGGCTCACCCGGTGTATCTATACGATAAAAGATGCATTCGGGTGAGGAGATGGTGTTTTCACCCGACCGGTCCAGGAAAGGTGGCCACTCGGCCGTACGCCGGGTGCGCCGGAGGCCGCCCCGGATGTGAGGAAGACCGCACCGGGGCCGAGGGCCACGTGCCGGAGCCCCCGCCCCACCGCGCCCCCGGTCCCGGCCCTCCAGATGTCCCGGACCCGCGCGGTTGCGGGGCAGTACCCTGTCGGTTTACCCGCGCGGCCCACGGCCGTACGCCCCGGCCGGGCAGCGGCGACGACAACGGCAACGACAGCGGTCAAGGAAGGCGGTCCGACCGATGAGCGAAACCCCCGACCCCGAGGTGGTCGAGCTGGCCACGAAGGTCTTCGACCTCGCTCGCCGCGGCGAGACGGACACCCTCGCCGCCTACGTGGACGCGGGCGTGCCCGCCGACCTCACCAACGACCGGGGCGACTCGCTGCTCATGCTCGCCGCCTACCACGGCCACGCGCCTGCCGTCACCGCCCTCGTCGCCCGGGGCGCCGACCCCGACCGCGCCAACGACCGGGGCCAGACCCCGCTCGCCGGAGCCGTGTTCAAGGGCGAGGGCGCCGTCATCGAGGCGCTGCTCGCCGCGGGCGCCGATCCGGCCGGAGGAACCCCCTCCGCGGTGGACACCGCGCGCATGTTCGGCAAGGCCGACCTGCTGGAACTCTTCGGTGCCCGCTGAGACGGCCGCCCGCACGGGCGGCGCGACCCACGGCGACCGGTCCGTCGGAAATGTGGTCGCGGTGGCGAAATGGCTGGGTCATCATGACGTCGCGGGTCCGCTCCGGACCACCGACGAGAGGCAGAGGAAGATGCTCTACACCAGGCAGAAGACGACGGTCGGCCGATCATGTCGCTGCGCGGTTTAGGCCGTGTGCCGAAAGTCCCGCCCGTCCTGCGACACCCGGCACGCACGCTCGCCGCGTTGTCGGGACCGCACGCACCGGACCCCGCAGGACCCGCCCTCCGGGCGGACGGCGCTACTTTCGGCACACGCCCCGGTGCTCCGGCACCAGGCGGTGTTCCCCGGACCACGGCACGGGCCGTGCCCTTCCCGGCCCTGATCCTTCGGACACCACCCAGGAACTGCACAGTCCCGGTTGCGTCGACAGCTTGATGTGAGGCTTTCTCCATGTTCGATCCATTCATAGCGCCGAGCGGCACCCTGCTCGGCCTGCTGCAGAGGGGCCGCGGCGACGGCACGCTCCACGCGCTCGCCGCACCCCGTACCGAGGCGCTCGCGGCACTCAACCACTGCGTTCTGAGCGATCCCCGCCACGACTGGCAGGTCGAGAACCGCTCCCTGTACTACGCCCGGCTCTACATCGACCTCGACGGCGGTCTGGAGGAGATCGAGCGCCACCTCGCCCATCCCGAGGACCACCTCGACACCGACGACTCGCGTACCGGCCTGGCCCTCGCGGTCCTCGGCCACCTCGCCTCGTACGGACGCGGCGACGCCCTGGCGCTGCTGCGGACGTACGCCGCCACCGGCGCCAACTGGGCCTGGGCGCTCGACGAGCTTGCCCTGCGCGACGACGACGCAGGCCTGCGCTCCCTCGCGCTGCCCGTCCTCGCCCGGTTCGCCGACACCCCCGAAGGCGCCGCCGAGCTCGCCGCCGCCGTACGCGACGCGTTCGAACCGCGCCCCTGGCGACTCTGGGCCGACGACCCGCGCGCCGCCGTCGGCGCCCGCATCCGCACCGCCACCGAGCGAGGCTCCTTCGACCGCTGGCAACGGCAGATGTCACCCGGCGGCCCCCGCCCCGGATGGAGCGTCCAGGCCGTCCTGGACTGGGCCCAGCAGGCCCTGGAACGCGGCAAGGCCCTGCACGTGCCCGCCGCCCGCTGCCTCGCCGCCGTCGCGGGCGCCGAGGACCGGCCCGCGATCGTGGCAGCGGCCCGCAGCGGTCCCGAGGGCGCCCGCTGCGCCGCCCTGCACTACCTCGCCGAGGCCCAGGATTCCGCCGTGCTCGACCTGATCGACGCCGCGGCCGCCGACCCGTCGCGCACGGTCGCCGAGGCCGCCGTCGCCGCCTTCGAACGGATGCCCGGCGACGCCGCCGTCGAGCGGGCCCGCCGCTGGGCGCACCGGCCCGACGCGCTGGGCGCCTCGGCCGCCGGCACCCTCGCCCGCCGCGGCACCCCCGCCGACGCCCCCCTCGTCCTCGGCGCGCTGCGCGAGGCCGTGCGCGCGGGCCGGCCCGACACCCTGCGGCTCGGACCGCTGGTGGACGGAGCGGGCCGCCTCGGTATCGCCTGCGCCGCCCCCGTCCTGCGCCACGTCTACCGGGAGACCCCCTCCTCGCACCTGAGGGGGCGCGCCGCCCGCGCGCTCGCCGCGACCGACCCGTCCTTCGCGACCGGCTTCGCCGTCGAGTGCCTGTGGGACTGCGAGGAGACGACCCGCGAGATCGCCGCCCTGCACGCGGAGACCGGGGACGTACGCGTCGCCGAGCGGCTGCGGCGGCTCGCCGCCGACCCCGCCGAGGAGGCCGAGGTGCAGACCGCGGTGCGCAGCCGCATCGAACCCGAGGCCACCGGGGTCTGACCCGGCCGGTCCGCGCGAACCGCCCCCGGGGGCCGTGACACCCCCGGGGCGCCGACGCCGTACGGTGCTCGCCGCGCCGACCGCCGTACGGCCGGTACCGCCCCGGTGGACCAGGACCCGCCCCTGCTCGCGGAGCCCCTGCTCACCGTGCGTGGGCGGGGAGCCGGACCGGGACAGCCCGTGACCGGCTCCGGCCGGGTCCCGAGGGGCCGGCGGCCGGGTCCGCGACCGCCGGTGAACGGCGCCCCGGGCTGTCGACGGATGCCCGCCGGAGCCCTCCCACGAGGGGGGACGCGGTCCGGGCGGGGCGGTCGGATCTGCGCCGTTTCGACCGTTGTCCGGGTGAGGACCTAATCTGTGACGCGTGACTTCGCCTGCCGACACGGACAACGCCGCGCCCCAGCTCAGCGCGGGCCCGCGGCCCGCACCCGGCCCGGCCGCCGACGAGGGGCTCGCGCGGCGGCTCCGCGCGCTCGCCTGCACCGCGCCGCTGCACGATCTCGACGTGCGCAAGGCGAACCTCGCCGGTGAGTACACCGTCTACTCGATGGCCGAGGTCGCCCTCGCCGCGATCGACGTGGTCACCCTCAACATGGACTTCGACACCGGCGCCGACCACGAACAGATAGTGACCAGGCTGCTGCCCCGGGTCCACGCCCAGGCACCCGACCGCCCCTCCGCCGAGCACGAGCGGGTCGCCCGCTGGGTGCTGGACAACCTCATCAACGTCGGCAGCGTCGACCGCGGCTTCCGCGCGGTCTACGGCACCTTCGGACCCGACGGCGTGTACGTCCGCAGGGACTACGACTTCAAGCTCGTCGAGGAGGTCCCCGGCCACGGCGGCACCGTCTTCCTCCGCGCGACCGACGAGGCCGTCAACGTCCTCGTCGGCGCCCTGGACACCGACGTCACCAGCGCCCAGATCGCCGCCGAGGTCAAACTGGAGGTGCTGGTCAGCCGCGGCCGCCTCGCCGACGCGCAACTCGCCGCCGAACAGGCCCGCTACCGCACCGTGCAGTACGCCGAGACGCTCCGCCGCACGCTGGAGGCGACCCGCCGCAACGTCCGCGCCGTCGACTGGCTCAACGCCGTCCCCGACATGATCGCCGAGGCGCTCGACCACGTCGCCGACCGCTACCGCCACGAGAACGCGATCCTCACCAACATCCGCAAGGCGCGCGACGAGGCCGAGGAACCCGAGAACAAGCGCCGCGCCGCGGAGCTCGTCGACATCGTCAAGGACTGCATCCGCCGCCACACCCAGCTCCAGTCCCGGCTGCTCGAAGCGGGACCCCTCTTCCGCGCCGAGCAGGACCGGCAGGCCTTCGCCACCCCGGCCTCGCGCACCGGCCTCGACCTCTACGGGCAACTCCTCGCGCCGATCCTGCCGCTCCCCGTCGATCAGTCCATTCGGGCCACCGACGCCTTCTTCGCCCGCGGCACCGGACTGCGCACCCCCACCTCCGTACGCGTCGGCGACCTCGTCGACCTGCTCCTGGCCCCACCCGTGGAGCGCGAGCACCTCGGCGCCGAGATGCCCGAGCCCGACCTGATCGCCACCCCCGACGACAGCCGGTTCAGCGAGGACCAGCTCGCCCGGGCGACGGCTCTGCTCGACCTGGAGTACGACGCCCCCCGCCGGCTCTCGGGACTGCTGGCCGAGGCCCGCGCCATCCACCAGGACGACCCCGAACTGCCCTACCTGGTGGCCCTGCTGGCGGTCCACGCGGCGAGCCCGCCGGTCGGCACCGCCTACCGCCAGGGGGAGCGGCGCCTGCTGTTCGCCGTGGACGACGGCGCCGAACTCGACGACCCCGAGTTCGGCGGCGCCGACCTCGTCGTGGGGACCGCCCTGCTCGACGCGGTGGGCATGGCCGCCGACCGCAAGGAGGCCTCATGAGCGCCTCGCGCGCCCCCGCACGCGCCCTCGCGGGTGCACCCGAACCCGTATTCGTACCGAAGCAACTCCGCACCGAGGAGCCCCAGCCGTGAGCGACCACCGCGCCGAGCACACCGACGCGTGGGACGAACCCGCCGTCCCCCCCGCGGCGGAGCCCGCTCCCGCCCCGGGGCAGGCGGCCGTCACCCCGGCCGACGCCGCCGACGCCGCACGCCTGGTCTCCTTCGGACTCCAGCCCAAGCTGGTGCCGGCCCGGGACGCCGAGTACGCCGACCTGCTCCGCCGCTACCGCGAGGAACCCGCCTTCGGGCGGCTCGCGGACGCCGTCGCCACCGGCCTCGGCCTGGTCGTCCTGGAGGTCTCCACCCGGGCCGGGATGGCCGTCACCGCCGACGAGGACTCGGTCTTCGCCGTACGGATGGGCGACTACGCCCGCCGCGCCTCCTCCGACGCCGCCGACCGGTTCCTGCACGGCCTCGCCCACCTCGCCGTCGCCGCCATGGCGTTTCCCCGGCCCGAAGACCTCGCCGACGACGCCTACATCGGCCGCATCACCGTCAACGGCGTCGACGCCTTCGTCCGCCAGGCGTGCCTGCGGCTGGAGGAACGCGCCGCCGAGCAGGGCGAGAACACCGACCCCACCAGCGACGCCCCCGGCCTCGAAGCCGGCTGGCGGGTCTACGCCCGCCGCAGCGCCACCGGCGCGACCAAGGACGCCCGCCGTCTCGCCGGATCGACCACCGGCATCATCGGCAAGGCCGTCGCCTTCCTCACCGACTCCGGTTTCCTCCAGCGCACCGGCGACGACGCGGGCGGCACCTACCGCACCACCGCGCGCTACCAGCTCCAGGTCCGCGACATGGCGGGCAGCGCCGCCATGGCCGAACTCCTCGAGCTCGGGGTCGTCCCCGTCACCGACGGCAGCGCCACCCTGCTGCCCCCGCGCGACACCGAAGACCTGGAACTCACGGCCGACGCCGGCCTGCCCTTCCACGGCTGACGCGCCCGGCGCGCCCGCCGCTCCGCCCCACCTGTTCTGCCCGTTCCGCTTCACGAACGACGAGAGTCCGCCGCCATGTACGAGTTGTCCCGGGTCCGCCTCTACTCCATCGGACCGGCCGGTGCGCGCTATGCCGACACCGTTCTCGATCTGCGCGGCGTCGGAGCGCCCGTACCCGAACCCGCCCCGGCGCAGGCCGAGTTCTTCGAGGACGAGCCGGTCGGCCCGCCGCGCCGGCCCGCCCCCGCGGGTGTCCTCTTCCTGGAGAACGGCGGCGGCAAGTCGGTCCTGCTGAAGCTCATCTTCTCGGTGATGCTGCCCGGCCACCGCAACACCCTCGGCGGCGCCAGCTCCGGCGTACTCCGCAAGTTCCTGCTCGCCGACGACTGCGGGCACGTCGCCCTGGAGTGGCAGCACACCCTCACCGGCGCATGCGTCGTCGTCGGAAAGGTCAGCGAGTGGCGCGGCCACCAGGTCTCCAACGACCCGCGCCGGTTCGCCGAGGCCTGGTACTCCTTCCGCCCCGGACCGGGGCTCAGCCTCGACAACCTCCCCGTCGCCGAGGCCACCGCCGTCGGACGCCCCGCCGAAGGCACCTCCGGCGCCCGCGGCAGGCGCCGCACCATGAAGGGCTTCCGCGACGCCCTGATGGACGCCGGGAAGTTCTACCAGCACCTCGACGTGCACTGGGAAGAGATCCACGACCGGTGGAACGAGCACCTCGGCGACCTCGGACTCGACCCCGAACTCTTCCGCTACCAGCGTGAGATGAACGCCGACGAGGGTGAGGCCGCCGGACTCTTCGCGGTCAAGAAGGACTCCGACTTCACCGACCTGCTGCTGCGGGCCGTGACCGACACCCGCGACACCGACGGCCTCGCCGACCTCGTCAGCGGCTTCGGGAACAAGCTCGGCCGCCGCGCCGAGCTCACCGCCGAACGCGATTTCACCGCGGGCTCCGCCGACCTCCTCGGCCGGATCGTCGAGGCCACCGCCGCCCGGTCCCGCAGCCGCGACGTCCACGCCGGCGCGGAACGCCGCACCCGCACCCTCGCGCGCAGGCTCTCCGCCCGCGCCGCCGAGGAACGCGGCCGTACCGCCGAGCTGGCCCAGCACGTCACCGCCGCCGCCCACACCGTCACCGAGGCCGAACGCGCCCGGGGCCACCGCGCCCTCGTCGCCGCCGAACTCGCCTACCGCAACGCCTCCCTCGCGCTGGCCGCCGCCGAGAAGTCCGCCGCCGCCCAGCGCCGCGAGCTGGGCGACGCCCGTACGCTGCACTCCGCCTGGCAGGCCGCCGAGGCCGTGCTCCGCCACCGTGCCGCCGCCGACCGCTCGGCGCGCGTCGCCGCCGCCATCCGCGAGGCCGAACGCGACGCCGCGCCCGCGCTCGCCGCCCGGGCCACCGCCGCCGCCGACCTGGTACGCGCCCTGCACACCGCCGCCGAGGACGGCGAGCGGGTGGCCAACGAGGAGGAAGAGCGCTCCGACACCCTCCAGGCCGAGGGCGAGCGCGCCCACCGCGACGCCACCACCGCCGCCACCGAGGCCCAGCGCGCCCGCAGCGAGGCCGGCCACCTGCGCCAGCGCCTCGCCGAGGTCGAGCAGGAGACCGCCGAGGCGGTCCGGGCAGGCTGGCTCGACGACACCGCCCCCGACGCCGACCCGGCCCGCGCCGCGCTCGCCGCCAGCGACGCCGAACAGGCAGCGGTCGCCGCCTGGGACACGGCCCGCGACGCCGCCCGCGCCAGTGCCGACCATGCCCGGGAGGCCGCCGCCGTCGAGAGCCGCGCCGAACTCGCCGCCGCCCGCGCCGCCGACGCGGCCAAGGCCGCCGAGCAGTCCTGGGAGGACGAGCGGGCCGCCGCCGACGCCCTCGCCTCCGAGGGCCGCCTCGCCGATCTCCTCGGCCTGCCCTCCGCCACCGGCGTCCCCCAGCCCCGCAGCGGCACCGGCCCCGACGAACCGCACGGCACCGCGCCGGGAGGCACCCGTACCCCCGGTGACGCCGGGTCCGCCCAGCACGGCACCGACCGCCGGGTCGCCCTGGCCGACCGTCGCACCGCCACCGCCCGGACGCTGACGACCGAGGACTTCGACCGGAGCGCCGACGAGCTGCGCGAACTCCTCGACCAGGGCATCGCGACCGCCGAACGCCGGCTCTTCGACCTGCGTACGGCCGCCGCCGACGACTCCCGCATCCTCGGCGCCCTCGGCGACGGCGGGCTGCTGCCGCCCGGCCCCGACGTCCTGGCCACCGTCGAGTACCTCGGCGAGCAGGGCATCCCCGCCCTGCCCGGCTGGCGCTACCTCGCCCAGGCCGTCGACCCCGCCGACCACGCCCGCGTCCTCGCCGCCCGCCCCGAACTGGTCGACGGTGTCGTCATCACCGACCCCGGCGCCCATGCCCGGGCCCGCGAGGTGCTCGGCGGCGCCGCCCTGCTGCCCCGCTCCACCGTCGCGGTCGGCACCGCCGCCGCGCTGCTCGCCCCGGTACCCGACGCGGGCAGCGGCGCCGACGACGTGTTCCTCGTACCGCCGAACCCGGCCATGCACGACGAACTCGCCGCCGACGAGGAGCGCCAGGCCCTGCGCGCCCGGGCCGCCGACCGCGACGAGGACATCCGCGCCCTCGCCGCCCGGCTGGCCGGCGACCGCGCGCTGGCGGCCCGGATCGGAGCCTGGCGCTCCGACTGTCCGCCCGGCATGCTCGCCGAACTCGCCGCCGCCGCCACCACCGCCCGGACGGCGGCCGAGACCGCCGAGGAAGCCCTCGCCGAGGCCCGGGCCGTCCGCGCCGAGGCCGACGAGGCGGCCGCCGACACCGCCCGCGTCCGCGAAGAGCGCCAGGAGGCCGCCCAGCGTGCCCGCCGCGTCGCCGACGTCCTCGCCGGCCTCGCCCACCGGCTCCGCGAACGAGCCGGCTGGCAGCTCCGGCTCCGCGAACTCGTCGACGAGGGAGCCGAGTCCGAGGCCCGCGCACAGACCTTCCTGGACCGCGCCCGCGCCGCCGACGAGGACCGCCGGGCCGCCCAGCGCGCCGCCGACGACGCCCGCCGCACCGCCCGCGCGCTGCGCGCCGAACGCGCCGAGATCGCGGGCGCCCCGGAGACCCTGCCCGAGCCCGACGAGCACACCGCCCGCCAGGCACTGCCCACCCTCCGCGAGGCCTACCGCGCCGCTTCCCAGCTGTACGAGAAGGTCGGCGTCGGCGCCGACCTCCGCGCCGAACAGGCCCGCGCCGAGAGCGACGAGAGCGCCGCGCTCTCCGAACTCGACCGCCTCAGCAACAAGGTGCGCACTCGCGCCGCCCAGCTCCTCGAAGGTACCGACGGCGCCGACGGTCCCTCCCGGCAGGCGGCGGCGGCCCGCGCCGAATCGCTCGTCCAGCTCCTGGAGACCCGCGCCTCCACCGCCAGCGAGCAGCTGGGCCGGCTGCGCGGCGAGGCCGAGCGCCTCGCCCCGGAGGACGAGTCGCCCCACCACACCGAACTGCCCGAGGATCTCGTCCCGGCCGACGCCGAAGCGGCCCAGACCCTGCTGCGTACCGCCACCGGCGAACTCTCCGCCGCCACCGCGGCCCTGGAGACCGCGCGCGCCGCCCACGCCGAGCTGTTGCACGCCCACCGCACCGCCGAGGACTCCGCGGGCGGCTTCGACGAGACCGCCGCCCTGCTGCGCGACCTCCTGCGCGACCACGGTCCCGAGGACGAGGAGGACGGCCCCGAGCCCCACCCCGGCACCCTCGAAGAGGCCCGGACCTCGGCCGCCGAGGCCCGCCGCTCGCTGCGCGGCTGCGCGGCCGACCTCTCCGCCGCCGAGGCCGCGGTCCGGGAGGCGAGCGACATCCTCGTACGGCACGCCAACTCCACGCGGTACGAGCAGGTACGCACCCCCGCCCGCCAGCAGATCCGCGAACTCCCCGCCTCCGCCCTGCCCGAGCACGCGCAGAAGTGGGCCGACGCCTTCGCCCCCCGGCTCCGCGTCCTCACCGACGAACTCGCCCAGCTGGAACGCAACCGCGACTCCATCGTCGACCGGCTGCGCGGCCTGGTGGAATCCTCACTCGCCACCCTGCGCTCCGCGCAGCGGCTGTCCCGGCTGCCCGAAGGACTGGGGGAGTGGTCCGGACAGGAGTTCCTCCGCATCCGCTTCGAGGAACCCGACCAGGCCACCCTGACCGAGCGCCTCGGCGAGGTCATCGACGAGGCGACCCACTCGGCCCTCAAGAAGAACGCCGACCTGCGCCGCGACGGCATGTCCCTGCTGCTGCGCGGGGTCGAGGCGGCGCTGCGGCCCAAGGGCATCGCCGTGGAGATCCTCAAGCCCGACGCGGTGCTCCGCGCCGAACGCGTACCCGTCGGACAGATGGGGGACGTCTTCTCCGGCGGCCAGCTGCTCACCGCGGCCATCGCCCTGTACTGCACCATGGCCGCGCTCCGCAGCAACGACCGGGGCCGCGACAAGCACCGGCACGCCGGCACCCTCTTCCTGGACAACCCCATCGGCCGTGCCAACGCCACGTACCTGCTGGAGCTCCAGCGCGCGGTCTCGGACGCGCTCGGCGTCCAGCTCCTCTACACGACCGGGCTGTTCGACACCACCGCGCTCGCGGAGTTCCCGCTGGTGATCAGGCTCCGCAACGACGCGGACCTGCGGGCCGGGCTGAAGTACATCAGCGTCGAGGAGCACCTGCGGCCGGGACTGCCCCAGCAGGACCCGGAGGGCGAGACCGTGCACGGGGAGATCACGGCCACCCGGATGTTCCGGCGGAGCACGGAGCAGGCGACGGCCTGATCCGGCGGGACGGCAC
The DNA here is from genome assembly GCF_042957125.1 of Streptomyces sp. NPDC008125. Classification (NCBI taxonomy): domain Bacteria; kingdom Bacillati; phylum Actinomycetota; class Actinomycetes; order Kitasatosporales; family Streptomycetaceae; genus Streptomyces; species Streptomyces sp. NPDC008125. The sequence goes on along the minus strand of NZ_JBIBHR010000019.1, from coordinate 14,986 downwards.
GGAGCGCGCCCGTACGGCGGCGTCCCCGGGACCACACCCGGGAAGCCGGGCACTCCCCGGGATCACGCCCGGGAGAGCCCGGCCACCGGGATCACACCCGGGAGAGCCGCCCTCGGCCCGTGCTGCCCTGCCTGTGTTCCCCTTGTCCCCCTATGCCCGACCCGCCCTCGCGCGCGGCCCCGCGCTCCGCGCGGCGGGCCCGCCGACGCTCGCGCCGCACCCGCCGGGCGGTGCTGCTCGGCACCGACACCACGCCGTGGCGCTGGTTCCACACCTGGCGGGTCACCCAGACGTCCAGCACCGACCAGGTCGCCCCGACCGTGCCGGCCACCCCGCCGAGCACCATGGGGAAGGCGAGCCAGGACCCCGCCATGGTGCACAGGAACGCCACCATGGCCTGGATGAGCGTCAGCGACACGATCATCACGGCGCGCACCGCCGCCGTGCGGACGGGATCGGGCATTCGTCTGCGGACCGCCGGCTCCTCCACCCACAACTGCCGAGGCACACGCATGTCCTGCACCGGCATGGCGTCCGACGACGCGGCGCCCCGGCGTTCCCGAGTGCTCAAAGGACCTTCAACTCCCCACCGCTGACCGACTTGAGGGTGACTGCCCGGCTCGCCGTCGTTCTACGCGGGCCGGCCGGGCCAACCGCACGGCGGACCCCCGCCGTCCCGCCGCACCGGCCTCCGGCGTGACTCCTGCCCCGTACGTACGGACGAATACGTGGGTACGAAGATTCCCGCGAGTTGGCAACGATCAGCCCGGTCAAGGGTCACGAAACACGTAATTCCGGCCAAGTGTCCGGTACCGGATTTCCGGGTGTCCGGCGCCTGTATTTCTGTCGCACGCCGAGTTCTGCGAGCCGAAAAGCGGGAGTGAATCGCGTCAACTCCGTTCGGGAAGGCCGAAAAACGCCCGGACGGTCCTTCGAGTTGTCAGAGTGTCAGTAGTAGGCTCGCGCCGTTTGCAGAGGCGTGACCGACGGACACACCCCCGCGTGCGGGGGTCGAGCTGGGGGAGGCCATGCGCTTTCGCGGGAAGTCCATCCGCAGGAAGATCGCGGCACTGCTTCTCGTGCCCCTCGTCTCCCTCACCGCGCTCTGGGCGTTCGCCACGTACGTGACCGGGCGCCAGGCGAGCCAGATGATGGACGCGGGCGCCATAGTCGAAAAGGTGGGCCACCCGCTGGAGCAGGCGGTCCGCTCCCTCCAGGACGAACGCCGCCAGACCCTCGTCTTCCTCGCCGACCCGCGAGCCTCCGACGCGCTGCCGCTGCTCCGCCGCCAACAGGCCATCACCGACCGGACGGTGGCCGAGATCAGGGTCGGCGCCGGCCGCGGCGGCATCCGCGACGAGCTCAGCAGCGACGCCCAGGGCCGCCTCGACGCCGTGCTCAGCGCGGCCGACGGACTCCCCGCACTCCGGCAGTCCGTGGAGAACCGCGGTATCACCCGGCTGCGCGCGATGGACTTCTACGACGGCCTCGTCGACCCCGCCTACCGGTTCCTCAACGGCCTGAGCACCATGGAGCACGTCTCCCTGGACAAACAGGTCCGCGCGCTCGTCGGTGTCTCCCGGGCCCGCGAACTCCTGTCCCGCGAAGACGCGTTGGTCGCCTCCGGCCTCCTCACCTCCCGGCTCACCGACGCCGATCTGCGCCAGCTCGCCGCCCTCGTCGCCCAGCGCCAGCTGCTCTACCAGGTCAACCTGGACATGCTGCCCAGCGACGAACGCCTGCGCGTCGAACGGTTCTGGGCCAGCCCCGAGACCGAACCCCTGCGCACCGCCGAGAACGCCCTCATCGCGGGCGGCGAAGCACGGGATCGCGCCGGGATCGACACGGCGCGCTGGCAACGGGCCGCGCCCCCCGTGCTGGACCGGCTGGCCAACGACTACACGGAGATGACCAACCGCTTCCAGGACCGCGCCGATCCCGCCGGCTACCGGGTGCTCGCCCTCGCGGGTGTCGCGGGGGTCCTCGGCTTCCTGGCCCTGCTCGTCTCCGTCTTCGTATCGGTACGCATCGGCCGCGAGCTGGTCCGCGACCTCTCCCGGCTCCGCAAGGAGGCCCACGAGGCCTCGGGCGTACGCCTGCCGGGCGTCATGCGGCGGCTCGCGGCGGGTGAGCAGATCGACGTGGAGACCGAGGCCCCGACCCTGAGCTACGAGCCCGACGAGATCGGGCAGGTCGGCCAGGCCCTCAACACCCTTCAGCGGGCCGCCGTCGAAGCCGCCGTCAAACAGGCGGACATGCGGCGCGGCGTCTCCGAGGTCTTCGTCAACCTGGCCCGCCGCAACCAGGTCCTGCTGCACCGCCAGTTGACCCTGCTCGACGCGATGGAACGGCGTACCGAGAGCGACGAGGAGCTCGCCGACCTCTTCCGCCTCGACCACCTCACCACCCGTATGCGCCGGCACGCCGAAGGCCTGGTGATCCTCTCCGGGGCCGCCCCCTCCCGCCAGTGGCGCAAGCCGGTCCAGCTGATGGACGTGGTGCGCGCCGCCGTCGCGGAGGTCGAGGACTACGAACGGATCGAGGTCCGCAGACTCCCGCGCATCGGCGTCGGCGGACCCGCCGTCGCCGACCTGACCCACCTCATCGCCGAACTCCTGGAGAACGCCCTGGCATTCTCCCCGCCGCACACCGGTGTACAGGTGCACGGGGACCGCGTCTCCAACGGCTTCACCCTCGAGATCCACGACCGCGGACTCGGCATGACCCCCGAGATCCTGCTGGACGCGAACCTCCGGCTCGCCGAGACCCGCGACTTCGAACTCTCCGACACCGACCGTCTCGGCCTCTTCGTCGTCAGCCGGCTGGCCCAGCGCCAGAAGGTGCGGGTCTCCCTGCAGAAGTCCCCGTACGGCGGCACCACGGCGGTCGTCTTCATCCCGGCCAACCTGCTCACCGAGGCACCGGAGACCCACGGCACCGGGTTCCGGCTCGACCGCCGCACCGAGCGCGCCCTGCCGGGCCCGCGCTCCGAGCAGAACGCGGCCGGTGCGGCGTCCTCGCTCCCGCCGGGCCCGATCGACGGCCCGGTCGAGCTGGAGGCGCCGATGGGCCCGCGCGAGCGCGCGGCCTTCGAACGCGACCGCGACCGGGCGCTCGACCCGGCTCTCGCCCCCGTCCTCGGCAGCCTCGGCGACCTGGAGGACAGCGACAGCGAGCGCGGCGGCCTCTTCCGCGCCCGCGACACGCGCCGGGGCGACGGACCGGAGCAGCACCAGCAGGCGGGCGACGAACACGAGGGCCCGGTGTCACCGGTCCGCCCGATGCGGTTCGACGGACCCGCGCCGCTGCCCCGCCGCACACCCCCGGCGCTCGTCGCCGAGCAGGGCCGACGCATCGGCGCCCCCCGCTCCGGCGGACCGACCCGCTCGGTCCCCGCACCGGCACCCGCACCGGCACCCGTCCCCGCACCGGCCCCGGTCCCGGCGCCCGCGCTCCCGCAGCCGGACGCCGAGCCGGTGACGATCCGGTCCGTCGACACCGTCGGCGGCCTGCCCCGGCGCATCCGCCAGGCGAGCCTCGTACCGCAGCTCCGCGAGGAGACGGAGGCCCGCACCGAGCCGGAGCCCCCCGCCATCGAACGCGACGACATCCAGCGCGAGGCCGAACACGTCCGTGACCGCATGGCCTCGCTCCAGCGCGGCTGGCAGCGCGGACGCCGGCAGAACGCAGGCGAGACGACCGACACGGGCGACTCAGACCCAGGAACACCACCGGGAGGGGACGGTCGATGACCGCACCGCACGCCGCCGCACACGACTCCGAACGCAGGGGGTCCGGCGAACTCAACTGGCTGCTCGACGAACTCGTGGACCGCGTGTCCAGCATCCGCCAGGCCCTGGTTCTGTCCAGGGACGGCCTCGCCACCGGCACCTCCCGGGACCTGAGCCGCGAGGACGGTGAACACCTCGCCGCCGTCGCCTCAGGCTTCCACAGCCTGGCCAAGGGCGTGGGCCGTCACTTCGACGCCGGCCAGGTCCGCCAGACCGTCGTGGAGCTCGACGAGGCGTTCCTCTTCGTCACCGCGGCCGGCGACGGGAGCTGTCTCGCCGTACTGGCCGACGCGGACTCCGACGTGGGCCAGGTGGCGTACGAGATGACACTCATGGTCAAGCGCGTGGGGGCCCACCTGGTCAACGTGCCCCGTACGTCCGGTACGTCCGCAGGAGGGTGAGGGGATGGCATGAGCGCAGAACCGGCCCGCGACACCGTCCCCGGATCGCCGGGCGCCGCCCCCGGCGTCCGGCCCCTGCCCTGGTTCGACGCGGACGCGGGGCCGGTCGTACGCCCGTACGCGATGACCCGCGGGCGCACCGGCGGCGCGGTCAGCCTCCGGCTCGACCTGATAGCGGTCGTCGTCCCCGAGCCCGCCGCCGACGACCCCGACAGGGACGCGACCCTCTCCCCGGAGCACGTGGAGATCGTCGAACTCTGCTGCGCCGTGCCCCAGTCGATCGCCGAGCTCGCCGCCGGCCTGGACCTCCCGGTGGGAGTGGTACGGGTCCTGGTGGCCGATCTCGTCGAGGAGGAGCTGGTGCAGGTGACCCGACCCGTTCCGCCGGCCGAACTGCCGGACGTGAACCTTCTGCGCGAGGTGATCAATGGCCTTCGGGCGCTCTAGCCGCCGCAAGCGGGCCGTCGCGCCCGTCACCCTGAAGATCCTGGTGGCGGGCGGTTTCGGCGTGGGCAAGACGACGCTGGTGGGCGCGGTCAGCGAGATCAGACCGCTGCGCACCGAGGAGCACCTCACCGAGGCGGGGCGGCCCGTCGACGACGTCTCCGGGATGGAGACCAAGCGGACCACCACCGTGGCGATGGACTTCGGGCGCATCACCCTCCGCGAGGAGCTGGTGCTCTACCTCTTCGGCACTCCCGGGCAGGAACGTTTCTGGTTCCTCTGGGACGAACTGGCCCAGGGCTCCCTGGGCGCGGTCGTCCTCGCGGACACCCGCCGCCTGGAGGAGTGCTTCTCGGCCGTCGACTACTTCGAACGCCGGGCGATCCCGTTCGCGGTGGCCGTCAACTGCTTCGAGGGCGCCGAGACCTACCCCACCGGCATCGTGCGGGCCGCCCTCGACCTCGGGCCGGACATCCCGGTCCTGCTGTGCGACGCCCGCGAACGGTCCTCGGTCCGGGACGTCCTGGTCGAGCTGGTCGAACACGCGCTGACCCGGACCGGGCGGCTCCGGGAGCCGGCCGGCACCTGAGGGGTTCGTCCGCGCCGTCACCCGGCGGCGGGCCGGTCCGCGTTCTCCGCCAGCCACTTCGCGGCGGTCTCCGCCAGCTCGGCGTCGCGCCCGGCGAGCATGGTCAGGATCATCTGCGCGTCCCCGCGCAGCGACCAGGCGGGGTGGCCGAAGGTGGCCGGGTTGTTCCCCTCGATCAGGAAATGCGCCGGCCAGGCCGTCCCGTACCCGATGAGTGGCAGCGCCGCCGCGTACCGCTTCCGGCCGCGCGCCAGCCCGTAGGCGGTGATCGCGAGCCCGGTCAGGGTCCCGGTCAGATGGACCCAGCGGGTCGCGGCCCTGGAGTGCATCGCGACGTAGTAGGGCCAGAACTCCTCGTACGAATCGAACGTCTGCTGCGTCATGGGGGCAAGGTATCGGCTCCCGCCCCGCCGGGAAACGGTCCCGCCCGCCAGATGCGGGGGAGCGGCCGCCGGGACCGTCCTGTGCCGTCCGCCCGGCGCCGTCAGAGGCCGCGCACCGAGCGCCCGTCCACCGGGAAGTCGAAGTAGGTGTCCGGGAAGAGTTCCGGCGTGAAGGTGTAGTGCCACCACTCCTCGGCCAGGTTGACGAACCCGAGACCGGCGAGCGTCCCCCTGAGCAACTGCCGGTTTGCCCGCTGGGCGCCCTGGATCCGCGGATCGTCGGTGTGCGCGAGCGTGTCGAAGCAGTCGTAGCCCGTACCCATGTCCACCGAGTTGTCGGGGAACCGCGCGTCCCGGGGCCCGTAGCAGGGGGCGAGCGGCTCGCCCGGCCGGTACGCCCTCGTCGGTACGGCGGGCAGCCTCACCAGGGTCAGGTCGACCGTGCTGCCCCGGCTGTGTCCGGACTTCTCCGCGATGTAACCGTCCTCGAACAGCCGCGTCTTGTCGACGCGGGGATAGAACTCGTCCTTCATGGTCTGGTCGTCGAGGTCCGTCGCCCAGCGCACGAAGTGGTCCACCGCCCGCTGGGGCCGGTAACAGTCGTACACCTTCAGGGAGTAGCCCTCGTGTCGCAATGCGGTCTGTGCCCGGTGCAGGGCTTCGGCGGCGGGGCGGGTCACGAGGCACACCGGCTTCCGGTAGCCGTCCACCGGGACGCCCATGAAGGTGTGCGGCGTGGCGTACCGGATCTCCTCGATGATGGTGGGGTCCACGGAGCGCAGCGCGACGAAGCCGTCCGGCGCCTTCGGCTCCGGCCGGGCCCGCGCCGAGGGGATGGATACGGTGGCGGCGAGCAGGGCGGCGACGACGACGGTGAGGGCGCGGAGCACGGAACCGGATGCGGCGGTCGTTGTTGTCATGGGCACATCGCTATCAGGTTCCGGCCCCCCGGGGAAGCGTGATCGGATACAGTCCGCCCGTGTCCGAGCCCCTCGCTACGCCCGTACGCGACTCCCACTGCGCCGCCTGCGGAGCCCCGTACGCCGCATCCGTTGTCCGCGCCGGCGCATGGCCCCGTCCCTGCGCCGCCTGCGGCACGACCGCCTACCGCAACCCGCTCCCGGTGGCCGTCGCCCTGCTCCCGGTCACCGACGACGCGGGCGGCGGCCTGGTCGTCATCACCCGGACCATCGCACCCCGGCGCGGCGGACTCGCCCTGCCCGGCGGGTTCATCGACCACGGGGAGGACTGGCGGCACGCCGTCGTCCGCGAACTCCGCGAGGAAACCGGCATCGAGGCCGCCGTCGACGAGGTGACCCTCGCCGACGCGCTCAGCTCCCGAGACGGTCACCTCCTCCTCTTCGGCCTCCTTCCCACCCGTCCCGCCGACCGGCTCCCGCCGTCCGTACCGACCGATGAGACCGCCGGGTACGACGTGCTGCGCGCACCCCGGGAGCTGGCGTTCCCGCTGCACACCGAGGCCGCCCGCGCCTGGTTCGGGGGCCGTTACGCCTGAGGCCCGGCGGACGCCGGGACACCGGCCACCAGCACGCGGCCCCAGGTCACACCCCCCGCACCCGCACCGGGTACGGCACCGGCCCGGCGTGGCCGTCCCGTTCCACCACCACCCGCCCGTCCTCCCACCGCGTGCGGAAACGCTCCACCACCGGCTTTTCCCGCCCCGTGCCGGCGCCCCGCACCAGCACCCCGCCGCCCCGCCGCCCCGGCCGCGGCGCCCATGCCTCCAGCTCCGTCCCGCCGTCGTCGCCCCGCACCGGAATCACCACGCCCGCCCGCGCCAGCACCGGAATCCGCGACAACGGCGCCTCCACCGTCACCCGCCCCGGCCCCTCGTACGACCGGCCCGTCCCCGTGTCGTACCAGCGCCCCCGCGGCAGCCGAACCGTCCGCCGGACCGTTCCCGGCTCCAGCACCGGCGCCACCAGCAACCCGTCGCCCAGCAGGAACGCGTCCTCGCAGTCCCGCAGCGCCCGGTCACGGGGAGCGTCCCACCAGAGGGGCCGTACGTACGGCGCGCCCGTCAGCCGCGCCACGTGCGCCAGCGTCAGGAAGTACGGGCCCAGCCGCTCCCGCTCCAGCAACGCCGCTCTCCCGTAGGCCGGCATCTCCTCCCCGGTACCGTTCCGGGCCACGGCCCCGGTGCGGAACAACGGCAGCCGCGCACCCAGTTGAAGCCACCGCAGATACAGCTCGGACGAGTCCACGTCCCCGAACGCGCTCAGCTCCGGCCCCGAGTACGGCACCCCGCACAGGCCGAGCCCGATGACGGTGGCCAGCGCCGCGCGCAACCCCGGCCAGCCGTCCGCCGCACCTCCGGACACGATCCGCCGCACGTCCCGTTCACGCTCCCCGCCCACCCCGCCCTCCACCGCGTGCCGGGGCTCCGGCGCCCCCGGCGGCGGCAGCGCCGGAGCACCCGCAAGCCCGGTCCAGCCGCGCAGCACCCGGGCCGGCGTCCCCGCCACCGCCCAGCACCGCAACGGCCCGCCGTCCATCCGGACCTCGCTGCCGCCCGGCCGGTCGTGCCCCGAACCCGCGCCCTCCTCACCCTCCCGGATGGTCATCCGCCCCGTCCCGGTGCTGTCGTAGAACACCAGGTGCGTTCCCGCGTCCGAGACCACGAACTGCACCGGCAGCACCGGCGCCGACGGGCCGCCCGCCCCGCCGCCCCGGCCGTACCGCCCCGCATCCGTGGCGACGACCAGCGGGTACGCACCGCTCCGCAACCGAGGGCCCGACGGCGGCCCGCCCAGCCCGAAGAACCGCGCGTCCGCAGGGAGTTGCGACCGCTGCACCCACCGGGCGGGGCCCCCGCCGGCCGCCTCCCACCAGCGCGGCGGCAGCTCCCGCCGCAACCGGACGCCGCCCGGCGTCCGCAGCTCCACCGCCCCGACGCGCGACACCGACACCGTCAGACGCTCCGACACCACCTGCCAGCCACCGTCCGTGCCGGGCTCCAGACGCGCGCGGGGATCGGGCGCCGGCTCCGTCCCCGGGAGACCGTGCGAAGGGCGCCCCCCGGCCCCGTCCCACGACCAGAACACCGCTCCGCCCGCCGCCACCCGGATGCTCAGCTCCGAACGGGCGAACCGCACCACGCCGCCCCCCGGCCCGGGTTCTGCCCCCAGCAACGCCCCGGGCACCCTGGCCAGCTCCGGACCGCGCTGCGGCGACACCCACGAGTCCCCGCGCCACGACCGCCAGGCCGTCCGCATGCCACCGACCGAACCCATCAACTTCACCGAGCGCACCAGGCCATGACCGTCCATGGCGCACACCTTGCCACCAGCCGAACCTGACGGGCGTTTCGTTCAACCTCCGTTCACCCGGGCCCCGGCAGGCGTACACGAACCCCACCGCACCGAGCGCCGCGACGGCCCGACGGCCGCCACGCCGGGACCCGCCCGGCCGACCCTGGTGCGGCGGACGATCACATGGCATCGTCCTCAGTGCTCGCGCGCACCACCCCCTGCACGTGCGCGTCGACGCCCACCCCGCGCACCCGTCAGCCAGGAGCCGCCCGATGACCTCAGCAGCCGACGACACACCCCTCTGGCAGCCCGGCCCCGAACGCGTCGCCGCCGCGGCCGTCACCCGCTTCCAGAGCTGGGCGGCCGAACGCCACGGCGCGCCCGCCGAGGGGGGATACCCGGCACTGCACCGCTGGTCCGTCGAGGAGCTCGACACGTTCTGGCAGGCGGTCGCCGAATGGTTCGACATCCGGTTCTCCACCCCGTACGAGACCGTGCTCGCGAGCCGCGCCATGCCCGGCGCCGAGTGGTTCCCCGGCGCCACCCTCAACTACGCCGAACACGCCCTGCGTACCGCCGAGGACCCGCTCCGCGCCGACGCCCCCGCGCTCTTCCACGTCGACGAGACGCAGGCCCAGGCGGTCATGAGCTGGTCCGAACTCCGCCGTCAGGTCGGCTCCCTCGCGGCGGAACTGCGCGCCCTCGGCGTCACCCCGGGCGACCGGGTCAGCGGCTACCTCCCGAACATCCCGCAGGCCGTCGTCGCCTTCCTCGCCACCGCCGCCGTCGGCGGGGTCTGGACCTCCTGCGCCCCCGACTTCGGCGCCCGCAGCGTCCTCGACCGTTTCCAGCAGGTGGAGCCGGTCGTCCTGTTCACGGTCGACGGATACCGCTACGGCGGCAAGGAGCACGACCGGACCGCCACCGTCACCGAACTCCGCCGCGAACTCCCCACCCTGCGCGCCGTCGTCCACGTTCCGCTGCTCGGTACCCCCGCCCCGGAAGGGGCCCTCGCCTGGGCCGACGTCACCGCCGCCGACACCGAACCCCGCTTCGAGCACGTCCCCTTCGCCCATCCGCTCTGGGTCCTCTACTCCTCCGGCACCACCGGACTGCCCAAGGCGATCGTGCAGTCCCAGGGCGGCATCCTGCTGGAGCACTACAAGCAGCTCGGGCTCCACTGCGACCTCGGCCCGGAGGACCGTTTCTTCTGGTACACGTCCACCGGCTGGATGATGTGGAACTTCCTCGTCTCCAGCCTCCTCACCGGCACTACCGTCGTGCTGTACGACGGCAGCCCCGGACACCCCGACATCAGCGCCCAGTGGCGCGTCGCCGAACAGACCGGAGCCACCTTCTTCGGCACCTCGGCCGCCTACGTCATGGCCTGCCGCAAAGCGGGCGCCCACCCGGGGCGCGACTTCGACCTCAGCCGCGTGCAGTGCGTGGCCACCACCGGCTCGCCGCTGCCCCCGGACGGCTTCCGCTGGCTGCACGACGAGGTCACCGACGACCTGTGGATCGCCTCGGTCAGCGGCGGCACCGACGTCTGCAGCTGCTTCGCGGGCGCCGTGGCCACGCTCCCCGTCCACATCGGGGAGCTCCAGGCCCCGTGCCTGGGCACCGACCTCCAGTCCTGGGACGCCGACGGCACGCCGCACCTGGGGGAGGTCGGCGAACTCGTCGTCACCGCGCCCATGCCCTCCATGCCGCTGCGGTTCTGGAACGACCCGGACGGCAGCCGCTACCACGACAGCTACTTCGCCACGTATCCCGGCGTCTGGCGCCACGGCGACTGGATCACCCTCACCGGACGCGGGTCGGTGATCATCCACGGCCGCTCCGACTCCACCCTCAACCGCCAGGGTGTGCGCATGGGTTCCGCCGACATCTACGAGGCCGTCGAGCGGCTGCCGCAGATCCGCGAATCCCTCGTCGTGGGCATCGAAGAGCCCGACGGCGGCTACTGGATGCCGCTCTTCGTGCACCTCGCCGACGGAGCCGTACTCGACGACGACCTGCGCACCGCGATCACGCGCACGCTCCGCGAGAACCTCTCGCCCCGCCATGTACCCGACGAGGTCATCCAGGTCCCCGGCATCCCCCACACCCTCACCGGCAAGCGCATCGAGGTCCCCGTCAAGCGCCTCCTCCAGGGGACCCCCCTGGACCAGGCGGTCAACGCCGGCTCCATCGACGACGTCGGCCTTCTCCGCCACTACGCCGAGCTGGCCCGCACCCGCCACTGAGACGGACCGCGGCGGGCAGGCCGTTGTCAGACCCCCTGATTACGCTGAGTAGGCACAGATCGACCGTACGTCTCCGCGAGCCGAACGCGCGCGGACCGCCGTACCAGACCGCCGTACCAGACCGCCGTACTCAGGGGGAGCACCGCTCATGAACCGCACCGGACGCAACGGACGCACCGACCGCGCGACCGACCCGACCCGCCGCGCCCGCCGCACCGGGGCCCCGCCGGACCGGCGGCCCCGGTCCACCCGCCGAGCGCTGCGCCGCGAAGTCCCCGGCACCGTCGGCGTCCTGGTCGACCCCCAGGACTTCGCGGCGATGCGTGCCTACCGCACCTTCCCCTTCGAGGACCACGCCGCCTATCTCCACGAGGTCGAGGGCCTGCTGAAAGGCTTCGAGGCCGAGGGGCTCCACACCAGCCTCGCGCTCTTCGACCCGTCGGAGTTCGGCGAGTTCTGCGCGGAGCACCGGCTCGACCCCGACAGCGCCGACGCCCGCACCCGCTTCACCGCCGAGATCGCGACCGCCGGCGTCACGGTCCCCTACACCGGGCAGCCGCTCGACCGGATTCTCCCGCTTCTCGTCTCCCGCGTCGTACGCCGTGCCACCTGGGAATACGCCACCGTGCTCCTGGCGGACCTCGGGGCCTGCGCGGACTGCGGCCAGGACATCGGCGGGGCCGCCTTCGACCGGGCCTCGCACCTTCTGCTCCGGCTCCTGGAGACCGCCGGCACCGGTACGCACCACGTCGTCTGCTCCATCCGCTCCACCGACGACCGGCTCCTCGCCGTCCTCCACACCCGCCAGGACGGGGGACGCCCGCCCGTTCTCTCAGCCGCCGAAGGGACGGAGCTGGCGACCGTGCTCGCGGTGGGCGTCGCGCTGGAGGCCCCCGGAGGCGTCGTCCTGCGCACCACCACCCCCGACGCCCCGGACCGGGTCCACGGCTGGCGGCTCGACCGGGGCAGCCTGCTCCCCCTGACCGCGGGAGAGGTGTTCTCCGCCTACTGCACCGACGCCGGCACCGGCGAGCCGGTCGGCCCCGAACCGGGCGTGGACTACCGCGCCGGCTTCGACATCGGAGCGGAGGAGCCCCGGCCCCACCACTGACCCGCCTCCATACCCGGAGCCCCACGCCCCAGGCCCACGCCCCAGGCCAACGCACCGGGCCCACGCACCGGGCGCGCACGCGCAGGGGCTCCCCGCGACCACTGCGGGGAGCCCCTGCGTCAGGTCGCCCGGCAAGTGGGCGCGGCTACGCGCCCTCCAGCACCGCCCGGGCCGCGCTCCGCGCGTCCTCCGCGGAGTCCGCGGCGCGGGCCGCCGCGGCGGCCCGCTCGCACTGCGCCAGTGTGTACTGCGCGAGCATCGCCCGTACGTAGGGGAGCGAGGCCGCGCCCATCGACAGGGAGGTGACCCCGAGCCCGGTCAATACACAGGCGAGCAGCGGATCGGCCGCCGCCTCACCGCAGACCCCACAGCTCGCTCCCTCGGCGCGCGCCCCGTCCGCCGACAGCGCCACCAGGTCCAGGAGCGCCGGCTGCCACGGATCCTGCAACCGGGACACCGCGCCCACCTGCCGGTCGGCGGCGAAGGTGTACTGCGCGAGGTCGTTGGTACCGAGCGAGAGGAACTCCACTTCCTGCAGCACCGAGCGCGCCCGCAGGGCGGCCGACGGGATCTCCACCATCGCCCCCACCTTCGCCCACAGCCCCGCCTCGCGGCAGGCGTCGGCGAAGTCCTTCGCATCGGCCCGGTCGGCGACCATCGGCGCCATGACCTCCAACTGCGCCGGCTGCCCTTCGGCAGCCTTGGCCAGAGCGGTCAGCTGGGTGCGCAGGACGTCCGGGTGGTCCAGCAGGCTGCGCAGCCCCCGCACTCCGAGCGCGGGGTTCGGCTCGTCGGCCGGGGTGAGGAAGGCCAGCGGCTTGTCCGCTCCGGCGTCGAGCACCCGGACGACGACCCGGCCCTCGGGAAAGGCTTCCAGCACGGCGCGGTACGCCGCTACCTGCTTCTCCTCGGAAGGCGCCTGCTCACTGTCGTCCAGGAACAGGAACTCCGTACGGAAGAGCCCGACGCCCTCCGCGCCCGCCTCCACCGCCGCCGGCACGTCCCCCGGACCGCCGATGTTGGCCAGGAGCGGCACCTTGTGCCCGTCCGAGGTGGCGCCCGGCCCACTGGAGGCGGCGAGCGCCGCCTCGCGCGCGGCAGCAGCGCCCTCCAGCGCGGCCCGCTTCTCCGTGCTGGGTTCGACGAACACCTCGCCGGTGCCGCCGTCGACGGCCACGACCACGCCCTCGGCCAGCTCACCGGCGCCGGGCAGCGCGACCACGGCCGGCACCCCGAGGGCGCGCGCCAGGATCGCGCTGTGGCTGGTCGGCCCGCCCTCCTCGGTGACGAAGCCGAGCACCAGCGCCGGATCGAGCAGCGCGGTGTCCGCAGGAGCCAGATCCCGCGCGATCAGCACGTACGGATGGTCGCTGTCCGGCACCCCCGGCATCGGCACCCCGAGCAGCCTGGCCACGATCCGGTTGCGTACGTCGTCGAGATCGGCGACCCGCCCGGCGAGGTACTCCCCGGCATTGGCCAGCAGCGTGCGGTACGCGGCGAAGGCGTCGTAGAGACCGCGCTCGGCGGTACTCCCCTCAGCGATGCGGCGCTCCACGTCGGCCATCAGCTCCGGGTCCTGCGCCATCATGGCCTGCGCTTCCAGCACCCCCTGCGCCTCACCGCCGGCGAGGTTCCCGCGCGCGATCAGGTCGGCCGCGACGGCCTCCACCGCTTGCCGGGCGCGTCCCTGCTCCCGCGTCGCCTCCTCCGGGGGGATCTGCCTGACCGGCGGCTCAAGGACCGCCGTCCCCATGTGCCGGACCTCGCCGATGGCCACCCCGTGGCTCACACCGACGCCTCGCAGCGTTGTCTCCATGTCACCCGTCTCCGTTTGTGCGGCGGGAACCCCCGCGGTGGATGTCCGACTGGCTCGTGACGGAAGGGCAGGGTCACTGCCAGCCGAAGAGGGTGCCTCCCGCTTTCACGTCACCCGACTCCTGGACGTCCGAGAGGGAGTCGGCCGTGGCCTCCAGGGCCACGACGGGACAGATCGGGGACTTCCCCGCCGCCTCGACCTCGACCGGGTTCCACCGCACGATTCCCTGCCCGCGGGTCACGGTGTCCCCCTTGTTGATGAGGAGCTGGAACCCTTCGCCGTTGAGCTGGACGGTGTCGATCCCCAGGTGCGTCAGGACACCGTGCCCCTCGCTGTCGACCACCACGAACGCATGCGGGTGCAGGGAGACCACGACGCCGTCGACCGGCGAGACCGCCTCGCCTGGCTCCCGGACGGGGTCGATGGCCGTGCCGGGCCCCACCATCGCTCCCGAGAAGACCGGGTCGGGGACCGCGGCCAGCCCGATGGCCTGTCCGCTGAGGGGGGACGTCACGTGGGTCATGGATGCCTCCGGGAAGTGGAGCTGGGGAGCCTGGCTGCTGGATGGCCATCCCCCGGTGTCGCGGGGCGGCGCACTCCTCAGCAGCGTAAGTCATGGGAAGTCACGATTCCGCGCGAGATGTCCCGTTTGGCTGACGTAGAAGTGCACCGCGAACGATTTGCCTCGTCTCCCGACGAGGCTGTACTGTCGTAGATCTGCCTGGCCCCACCGCGACTTCTGGTCCCGGGGTCGGTGGCGACTCTCCTGCGAAACTCTGCCCGAATTCGGGCTTCCGCATGCCTGCGGCGGCCTGGTCGGAGGGCAAGGAATTGCCTGATAGAGTCGGACTCGCCGGAAAGGGAAACGCGAAAGCGAAGAACTGGAAAGCGAAAATTGCTTGACCCGCTTCGACCGGGAATCGGACAGAT